>CAUZFZ010000001.1:0-169627 GCA_963579025.1 Planctomycetota bacterium
CTTCCCGTTCAGAAATCAGGATCGCAAAGGACGCCGCTTTCTCCAAGACCACTTCAACTCACGGCAAAAGCCGAAGAAAACCAACTCAAAACTCCCACGTTCTGTCGCCTCAGAGCGATCACACCCCCTACATAGGTCTGGCGTATGTGTATCACGAGCAGGAACGATTCGATGAGTTTAAGACAACGTTGTTGGAGGGTCGGAAACACCCATCTTACGGCCTGGAGGATGCACAGGCATGCGTGGCACTGGCTCGACATTACATGGATCGAGGTGAATTCGAGGAGGCACGGCCCTTTGCAATCGATGCCGCCAGCAGTTATTCCGGATGGGGGTTAGCGTGTGCCGCTGAATGTCTGGCGGGTCTTGAGGAATGGGACCTGTCGCACGACTATGCGAAGGCAGAGGCGTTGCGGTACCGCTCCTGGGAAATCCAGTGGTTCCGTTGGTGTGTGCGTTTTGATCGAGGCGATTTCAAAGAAGCGGAAGCAACGTTTCGCAAGTTTCTCGAAAGCGGAATCAAACCCCACTATGACCTTCAGTCGTTTCATGCCTACGCAACTGGCGATGTGGCCACAGCAAGGAAGACGCTCAAAGCCGCTTTCGACGCGGGGAGTCACGCCAGGTGTGGATTGGAGGCCGCCATGCTGCACGATGCCAATGGAGATGCGAAAATACGTGACGAACTCTTGCGGGCCGTCTCGTTAGTAGAGGATACGCCCGCGAGGCAAACACAGTCGCACTATGCGAAACTTGCCCAATGGATGATTGACGATTTGGCGGGTAAACATGAGACGATTGACGCCTCTGCCTTGGGCAAACAAGTTGAAGAAGCGGGACCGGACTCGAGCCCATGGCTGGCCAGATTCCTGGGACACTATCTGATGAATCGGGGGCATGCAGCCGAGTCACGCGTATGGCTGCAATACGCCGCCACTGCTCCGAACTGGAAGCACCTCGCGAACGCGAGGACCGCCTACGATCTACGTAAGATGGGCATCGAGATTGAACCGATTCGGTATCCTAAGAAACCGTAGTCTCAGCTCTGACCAGATCCATCCTGTCATTCAACCGAAAGCGGCCAAACTCTTGTGAGCGTCTGGTGTACGCAAATCTCCGGCTTAGAGATCGCTCTTTCTCCGGAGCGCGGCTCCCATGCAAGCCGTAGCCTCGCAAAACAAGCCGCGATAGACAGGGGAACACGGTGACGCCTTAGCGTTCTGCCTGCTCCTCGGCCGGTGGATTGACCAGCCGCCGACCAGTACGTGTGTCGTAGACGGCAATGTAGTCGTAGTCGCGGTGTTTGACCGGCACGAAGTACCCAGTCTTATGTCGCTCACACTCACGTCCAGCGACGAAACACGTGACGCCGATCGCACATGCCGCGATAACGGCTAGACAGAATTCAGTCCTACTCATGACCGTCCTCTTCACTTGATTAGCTCACCGGTCCGTGTGTCAAAGATGATGACCTGGTCACCGGGTTGTTTCGTTACAGGCATGAAAGAGCCTCTCTCGTCGGGCTGCACACTCTCGCGACCGGCAACGAAGCACGTTACACCGAGCACGCATGCAGCGATCACGGCCAAGCACAATTCAGTCTTGCTCATGACTTGAACCCCTTCTGACCCTTCCGTGATTCTCTACGAACTTCTCGATCTTGGCCCTCCCGGCACGCTGATTTGATACTTACCCTCAACTTCACCAACCCCGAAGTCGTGCATGCCAAGTACTTGATCTATCGCGAAGGCATCAACCGCGAGCGGTCACGAGGGCAAGCGAGACGCAAAACGTCGGGCGAAGCTCGCCTTGCATTTCTTCCGAACCTTGCGACTACTGGAACTCTCGATTCGGTTCGCGTCCGCGTTCCCCATTACCAGCCCGGCCCAGCAACCGGAGCTGCAACGGCACGATATCGATTTGAGATCGCACTTAACATCCGCCAGGTGCATACCGAGGCAGTGAGGTCGGACGGCCTCGAAGGCGCGATGCAACTGGTACCGGACGAGCTGTCGTTGATGTGGCAACGGCTGCAATTTGAAATCACCGAACGAAATTCGATCTCGAGCCTGACACGCGCGGGATCAACCCGTTCGGGCTCGACAGGACGGCATCACGCGATGAGGATGAACCAAACAAGGATGGTAGGTGATCCTCGCGATTGTGTGCGCATTTAAGATCGTCTTGTGACGATCAATCTAACTCGATACCGTCCGCCCGCTTTGCCCGGCCGCTCGTGGCCGACAACGGTTGCTCAAGGACGGGCATCGCGGGGTTTCACACGCGCATAGATGCGCTGTTCTGTCCCGGGCCAGGGAAGGTCGTCCATGCACGCACCGCAGGCCAGGCTGCCTCGCTGCGAACGCCGGGAATCACCGGATCACCTGGACTCCTTCCACACACGCCGCCCTCTGCCTGTCTGGCAATACCTCGGCTGGCTGATGGCGAGTCTGATCACACTGTGGTGTGCTTTTCCGCGAACTGCTGCCGGGGCTGAACTGACCGAATGCCGCGACATGCTGATACGCGGTGAGTATCAGGCATGCATTCGCGCGGCACACGAAGCCATCACCGCGAAGCGCTATGGAGAAACCTGGCCAGTCCTGAAGGTCAAGGCACAGATGGCAACGGGCCAGTATGAGGCGGCATTACAGGCTGTCGAGGCTGGGATCGAACGCTATTCCTGGAGCGTGCGGTTGCGCTGGGTCGGACACGAAGCGGCTCTGAAATCCGGGCAACTGAAACTGGCAGAAACACGACTGACTGAGGTTGCCGATCTTGTTAAGCGGTTTTCCTGGCGCTACACCGATGCCGAAGAGCTGGTCATTCTCGGCGAAATCGACGAGATGAACGGTGTCGACGCTCGCGAGGTGCTGAGCAACAGATACGAAAAAGCTCAGCAACGAAACCGGCTGAGTCGCGAACCGTGGCTGGCCATTGGAGAACTGGCGCTCGACAAGAATGACGCGGCCTTTGCCGCCGAGACGTTCACAGCGGGGCTGAAGCAGTTTCCCGACGATCCGGATATGCACTTTGGGCTCGCGAGGGCACTGGCGGCGTCCAACTCTCCCGATGCGACGGCCGCCATTACGGCGTCATTGATGGTCAACGCGCAGCACGTTCCCAGTCTGCTGTTTCAGATCGATCGGCTGATCAGCTCGGAAGAATACGACAAAGCTCTTGAGTTGATTTCGCAAATCCGCCGCGTCAATCCGCATCAGCCCGAGGCGTGGGCTTATCTCGCGGTAATCGCGCACTTCACCAACGATCCGCGCGGAGAGGCCGCCGCTCGCGATCACGCGCTGGACCGCTGGTCGAACAACCCGCACGTCGATCACATCATCGGCCGCAAGCTGTCCCAGCACTACCGATTCAAAGAGGGCGCCGCATATCAACGTCGCGCCTTGAGCATCGATCCGAAGTTCATCCCCGCCAGACGACAGCTTGCTCAGGATCTGCTCAGGCTGGGCGACGAAGACGAGGGTTGGCAGGTTGTCCAACAGGCTCACGAACAGGACGCCTACAACGTCCAGACATTCAATCTGCTTGAGTTACAGGACGAACTGTCCGGTTTTGCCACTCTGGAAGATGAGTCGTTTCTCTTGCGGATGGAGCGCATCGAGGCACAACTCTACGGCGACGAAGTCCTCGAACTACTCAACCGGGCGAAGACGACGCTCTCCGAAAAATACGGCCTGACACTCAAAGACCGAGTGACCGTCGAGGTCTTCCCCGAGCAGGACGATTTTGCCGTGCGCACGTTCGGGATGCCGGCCGTCTCTGGTTATCTCGGCGTGTGCTTCGGAAAAGTGATCACAGCGAACAGTCCGGCGTCGCGGCGCGAGAATCCCTCCAACTGGGAAGCCGTGCTGTGGCACGAGTTCTGTCATGTGGTCACGCTCGAACTGACTCGCAATCGGATCCCGCGATGGTTGAGCGAAGGCATCTCGGTTTACGAAGAGGTGCAGGCGCATGCGACGTGGGGCCAGAAGATGGACCCGCGATCGCGGCAGCACATTCTGGACGGCGGGCTCACGCCGCTCGGTCAGCTCAGCAGCGCGTTCATGAATCCGAAGAGCGGCTGGCATATGAACTTTGCTTACTTCGAGTCGGCGATGGCTGTCGACTTCCTGGTCCAGAACTACGGTCTGGAATCCGTCCGCAATGTGCTGAGCGATTTGAAGGCTGGCCTGCCCATCAACGTGGCATTGGACCGCCGCTGTGCTGCGATCGCGAAGCTCGAACTGGACTTTGACGAATTCGCGAAACAGCAGGCGAATTCACTGGCTCCGGAACTCGACTGGTCGAAGCCGGAACTCGATGTGATCCTCGCCGAAGACAACGACGCACTGGAAGTCTGGGTCCGCGAGCATCCCAACAACTTCGTTGGCCTGATTGCGCTTTCGACCAAACAGATCGAAGAGGCCGAGTGGGAAGCCGCCGAGACCACGCTTAAGAAGTTGATCAGCCTCTATCGGGGGTACGAGGGCGGTGACAATGCGTACGAAAAACTGGCTCATGTGTACCGTGAACTGAACAGACCATCCGATGAACGTCAGACTCTGGAACAGTTCGCCTCGATCAGCTCAGAGGCCGTTGCCACCAATCACCGGCTGATCGAGCTGCAGACAGCGGACGCGGACTGGACGGAACTCGCCCGGACAGCTCGGCGTTTGCAGGGCGTCGACCCGTTACTCCGATCCGCCCACGCCGCGGCAGCCGTTGCGGCCGAACGACTGGACAATCCGGCATCAGCGGTCACGTCGCTCACGCGACTGATTCTGCTCGAACCGGACGACCCTGCCGAGGCTCACTACAGGCTGGCACATGCGTTGTATTCCATCGGACGTCTGTCCGAAGCAAAGCGACACACATTGCAGGCCTTGGAGGAAGCGCCTCGCTATCGGGACGCACACCGTCTTCTTTTGCAGATCGTACAGGCTGAAACCGACACAGAGGTCGCGGCAGCAACCCAGGTACTTTCCGCAATAAACACGTCGGTTGGAATCCAACTGGATCCCAGTCGCCGACCGGAGGCACCTCCACTACCCGACACACCCGAATGATGACTTCAGAGAACAACACCAAAGGAGCGGACTGAACTGAATCAGGACAATTGGTAAGGCGAGCGGCCGACAAACATCCCAGCCGCTGGATTCGAAAGAATTCACACGGACATAGTCGAGTTGAAGGAATCGTTCATGCAACGACTGCCGGAAACACTCAATGAGGTTCGAACTGCGACTCTTTCGCAGACCGCTACCCGTCTTTCAATCGCCTCTGTCCCGCTGCTGGCCGCCACACTCGCGATGCTTCTGGCCGTCACTCTTTTCTGGCAGTCATCCGAATCGCATGCTCAACGCTTTCGTGGCGCCGGCCGAGCTGACCGTGCACTTCCTGCCGACCGCAATGGAGTTCCCGAATGGGAAGTCGACCAGCGCTTCAAGCACGACGTCTTCACGTTCGTCCGACTGCGCTACAACTCGTACCGCGGCTGGGGACGCTGGGCGACGGACTATCCCGATAGTGATCTCAACTTCAGCTTTCGACTGCAGCAGCTCACGTCGCTGAAGGTCGATCCCGCCGGCAAAGTGCTGGAGATCACCGACCCCGACCTGTTTGATTTTCCATGGGTCTACATGATCGAACCGGGTGGTCTGGAATTTACACCCGAGGAAGTAGAAACCCTGCGCCGTTATCTGATGAACGGCGGATTCATGATGGTGGACGACTTCTGGGGCGAAGCCGAATGGTTCAACTTCTATACGGAAATCAAACGCGTCTTCCCGAACCGCGAACCGATTGAACTGCCGCCCGAGCATCCGATCTTTCATTGCGTCTACGACCTGCCGGAGAAACCTCAGGTGCCCAGCATCGGAGCCGCACAATACGGCCGTTCGCAGGGGATTACCTGGGAGCGCGATGACGCTCGCGAAGTCCACTACAAGGGCATCTTCGACGATGAAGGTCGGATGATGGTCATCATTTGCCACAACACGGACCTGGGCGATGGCTGGGAACGTGAAGGCGAAGACCCGTGGTACTTCAAAGAGTTCTCCGAGAAGAAAGCGTACCCGTTAGGAATCAACATCGTGTTTTACGCGATGACTCACTGACATATGCCACACAGACTGGCGCAATCAACTTCCTTTGCGTCGCGATCACAACCTGCCTTAGTAAGGCAGTCACCATATTGAACGAGTAAGTGTCATAGAGTAACTCTGACAGCGCGAGGGAACTTTTGTTGAACAGACGGATGGAGCCGGTTCAACTCGACTTGAGATTGAAGGAGGACCATCCTTATGTCTACCGACGACGAGATGCGCGAATCTGGTGACGACAAACAACGTGGTGTTGAGATTGTGATTGGCTGGAGAGGCATCAAAGTGGCGACGAATGGAGAAGACATTCCGCGAAACGCAACCATCCTCATCATAACCGTGGTCGCAATGGTGTTAATCGCCGTGAGTCAGGCCAATTTTCCGAGCATTTGGAACGCGTCCAGCCGCATGATTGGCCACACGTTTTAGCCCGAGGAACAGATCTTGGGAGAGATGAATCGACCTGCTCGCTTTGAAACGATCACCGAGGTACGCGTGACTGTTAGTCAAACACAGCTTGAGCCCAAGGACTAGGAGAATCCATATGAGCTTTGCAGTTGTCTCCGAACACGCCGACGAAGAACGTCGCGTCATTGATCTGCTTCGAGAAGCCCGCGGGCAGATATTCACCGAACTGCGCAAGGTGATCATCGGCCAGGAGGAAGTCATCGAGCAGCTTCTGCTGGCGCTCTTTACCGGAGGCAACTGTCTCATTACCGGGGCACCTGGTCTGGCGAAGACTCTGCTGGTGAAGTCCGTCGCCGATCTTTTTCACCTGCAGTTCAAGCGGATTCAGTTCACGCCCGATCTCATGCCGGCTGACATCACCGGTACCGAGATTCTGGAACAGGACGAAGACGGGCAGCGCCGCATGGTGTTTGTCAAAGGCCCGATTTTCGCCAACGTGATTCTGGCGGACGAAATCAACCGCACGCCGCCGAAGACGCAGTCCGCGCTGCTCGAAGCCATGCAGGAACATCAGGTGACCGCCGCCGGCAAGCTGTTCAAGCTGGAAGAACCGTTCTTCGTGCTGGCGACGCAGAACCCGATCGAGATGGAAGGCACGTATCCGTTGCCCGAAGCTCAGCTCGACCGGTTCATGTTCAATGTCTTTGTGGACTACCTGCCCGAAGACGACGAAGTTGCGGTTGTCACGCGGACAACCAGTGGCGTGAAGGAAGAACTTCAGCCCATGTTTACGGGCAGCGATCTGGTGGCGTTCCGCTCAGCCATTCAAAGCGTCCCGATCGCTGAAGACGTTGCCCGGTATGCGGTACGCCTCGCCGCTGCGTCGCGACCTCATATGGAGAACACGCCCGATTTCATCAACGACTGGGTCAGTTGGGGCGCCGGACTGCGAGCCGGTCAGTACCTCGTTCTAGGTGCTAAAGCCCGAGCCATTCTTGATGGAAACTCACATGTCAGTGTCGAAGACATCCGTCACGTTGCTCAACCCACCATGCGTCACCGCATCCTGGTGAACTACCGCGCCGAAGCCGATGGCATCACGACCGACCATGTCATCGAGAAGCTTCTGGAGACTGTCCAGCCTCCGACCTGACACACCCCGCTTCATGCGGGGCCACTCGTTCCCACGCTCCGCGTGGGAACGCCCGTGGGACGCTCCGCGTCCCGTCAACGGGTTTCAGCATGTACAGGACGCAAAGCGTCCTTCAACTCGTTCCCACGCAGAGAGGCTATGAGTTTTTCGATTTGACTGACGGAACGCCGTAGGACGGGTCTCCCGGCCCGTCCGTTCCCGTCCAGAATGTTCGCTGTGGACGGGCCGGGAGACCCGTCCTACTGAAAAACTCACAGCCTCAGAGCGTTGGAACGAGTTGCATATGGCGGGACGGTGACATGGCACGCTCCCAGAACAATTCGTCGATCACTCGATTCGCCGACCCAGCGGTGCTGATGCGCATCCGTTCGCTGGACCTGCGCGTCAAAGCGGTGATGGAAGGCTTCTTCAACGGACTGCATCGCAGCCCGTTCCACGGGTTCTCGGTCGAGTTCAACGAATATCGGCAGTACACGGAAGGTGACGACCCGCGATATCTGGACTGGAAAATCGCCGCCCGCTCAGACCGTTACTACATCAAGCTGTTCGAAGACGAAACCAATCTGCGCTGCCACCTGCTGGTCGACAACAGCCGCTCGATGAGTTTCGGTAGTAGCAGTCTTGAGTACACGAAAGCCGACTACGCCAAGACGCTGGCCGCGTGTCTGGCTTACTGTCTGACCCAGCAAAGAGACGCAGCCGGACTCGTCCTGTTTGACGAAGACGTCGACGACCTGATCCCCGCACGTTTCCGCCACGGTCAACTGCGGCAAATCCTCGGAGCACTGGAGAAAGCTGAGCAGGGTCAGTCAACCGACCTGACGAGGCCGCTGGAGCGCGTTGCAGGTCACGTCCGCAAACGCGGACTGGTCGTGCTCATCTCAGACCTGCTGGCACCGATTGACGGTCTGGAACGCAACCTGGGCTACCTCGCCGCCGCTGGTCACGAACTGGTGGTGTTCCAGATTCTCGACCCACAGGAACTGGCCTTCGAATTCGACGAGCCTGCGTTGTTTCAGGACATGGAAACGGGCCGAGAGGTTTACATCGACCCCGCGTCTGCAAAGAAGCAGTACCGAGAGAAGCTCGATCAGCATCTCGCCGACGTTCAACGCACGTGCGAGAAGCTCGGCGCTGTTTACGAACTCGCGACCACGGATCGGCCGCTTGAAGTTGCCCTGTCCGAGTTCATGCTGCGACGAGCCCGCATGAAGGCCGGACCGACGCGATCGTCACGACAGCCAGCCAGGAGGGCCGTATGAGTTTTCTTGCGCCCCTGTATATGGCCGGAATGGCAGCCGTCGCATTGCCGATTCTGTTTCACATGATCCGGCGTACGCCAAAGGGCAAAGTGCCGTTCAGCACGCTGATGTTTCTGGAACCATCTCCGCCGCGCGTGACGCGACGATCCAGTATCGAACACTGGCTGCTACTGCTGCTCCGCGCCGCAGCTGTCATCCTTCTGGCGTTCGCTTTTTCTCGACCGTTTCTCCGTCAGAGCGAAGATCAACTCATCACCGGCGAATCGAAACGCACCGCGATTCTCGTCGACATCAGCGCGAGCATGCGTCGCGAGGGACTGTGGGTCCAGGCTCTCAAACAGGTCAATCTGGTTCTCGACGATGCCGGACCACTCGACGAAGTCTCGCTGCTCGCATTCGACCGGCAGCTTCAACCGCTACTGACCTTCGAGGAATGGGACGGACTCGAGGCCAGCACACGAGAGGCCATTGTCCGTCAGCGTCTAACGACTCTGAAGCCTGGCTGGCTTGGCACGGATCTGGGGCGAGTACTGCCTGAGGCAGTGACAACCCTGCTGGATCATGCAGACAAATTGCAGTCGGTCAGGCAGGCGGAACTGATCCTCATATCGGACATCCAGCGAGGAAGTCGCGCCGAGAGCCTGCAGGCCTTCGACTGGCCGGATTCCGTGACCGTTCAAATTAGATCTCTTAAGGCGAAGACGAACGACAACTCCAGCCTGCAGATTGTCGGGACCACCATCCACCAGGACGGCCTGCGAATTCGCGTCAATAACGAACTGGACTCACGACCGGAACGGTTTGATCTGCTTGCTGAAGCTGTTGACGCCGTGCCTGTTTCAACCGAACCGCCAACCGTTGCACAGACGATTCCCACCGATACGTCGGGGAAAACGCAGATCATCCCGGCGACTCATCGCCGAGAGATTCCGGAATGGGCTATTCGCGACATCCACGTTCCGCCAGGGCAAAACCGAGTCGTCAAACTCAGTGACCTGCCATCCGAACGTACCGCATTTCGTCTCACACTGACCGGCGACAAAACCAGCTTCGACAACGAGGCCTGGTTTGTGCGTCCGAGCCCGCCCATCGTCACCGTGCAGTATCACGGTGATGGCGACGCCAGCGACGCACAGTCGCTCCGCTACTACCTGGAACGTGCTTTTCTCTCGACGCCTGCGCGTGAAGTTGACTTCGTAGCCGAGGACGTGGAGTTCCCCTCGACTGGAAATCAGGGACTGACAATCGTCTCGCATCTGCTCGATGACGATCAGTTTCAGAAGGTTGAAACGGCATTCAAAGCGGGTAATCAGGTCCTTGTTGTCGGTGCGACTTCCGAGCTGTGCGAGCAGGCATTCCGCATTGCCGTGCCGCAGAGCGACATCCTCAAGTACTCAGCGACCGAAGCGGCAGTTGATGGGTACGCGATGCTCGGCAACGTGCAATTGCAACATCCGTTGTTCCAACCGTTCGATGACGCAAAGCTCTCCGACTTCACAAAACTACCAGTCTGGAAACACCGTACGCTCAAGCATCAGGCCGTGACCGGATCGCCTAAGGCAACGGCGACAGTGCTGGCCAGTTTCGATAACGGGGATCCTGCCGTGATCGAAATCAAACAGCGGCTTGATGTCAGTGGACGAGAGGGATCAGTTCTGCTGTTTACGTTTGGATGGCACGGCTCAGACAGCCGCTTCGTTCTGTGGTCCAAGTTCGTCCCGATGATGAATCACCTGGTCGACCGGCTCGCCGGTACCGATCGCGAGACAACGCGACTGACGGTTGGCGAATCGATCCACGTACGCGATGTCGCTTCGAATGCGACGAGTGACGTGGAGATCACCATGCCGTCCGGCACGCGATCGACCGTCAATCCTGAGTCATCAACATTGCGGCTGAACGAACCGGGAGTTTTCAGCATCGCCTGGAAGGGACCAGCCGGACCTCGCTCCACGGCACTGGCAGTGAATCTCGATCCACTGGAAAGCCGCACGTCTCCTCTTGGACTGGATGAATTACGCGCACTGGGAGTACCGCTTCCGGAAGCGACTGTCGATCTGCAGTCGCCCGAAGAGAAGCGACAGCTTCAGGCGCGCGAACTCGAATCACGTCAACGATTCTGGCAATGGGTCATTCTGGCGAGCGTATTGATACTGCTCGCGGAAACATGGCTCGCCGGTCGGCTGGCACAACAGACACAACACGCTGCTCAGCCATCGTGACTCGTTCCAACGCTCTGCGTTGGAACGCACCACAGGACGCTCTGCGTCCCGAGGGTGGCGTACGATGGATGGACGGGACGCGGAGCGTCCCACGCGCGTTCCCACGCAGAGCGTGGGAACGAGATTGAAACGAAGGTGAGCAATGGACAGGCACATCTCGCGGCAATTGACTCAAGTCATTTCCCGCTTCCGGCGCCTACACCGCTGGCATGCGTTGAGCGTGCTGTGGTGTGTACTTGCCCTGGTTGCGGCAGGTGCCTGGTATGCGTCACTTCCACCAACGATTGCCGGACAGATCGCAATCTCGATCCTCGCCGTCGGCTGCATCGGTACGCTTTGGTTGTGGCGGCCGGTGAGTGTTCTGTCGGCCGAGCAACTCAAAGTAGCCCGAGTTGTCGAGAACACATTTCCAGATTTGGAACAACGCCTGCTGACCGTCGTCGAGCAGACACCTGACGTGCAGACCGGCGGCTTATCGTATCTGCAGCAACAGCTGGCGACCGAGGTCCGCTGCCACTCGTATGGCAACGACTGGAACCGCAGCATTCCGTTCCAGCGAATCATGAGCCGCATGGTGTTTGCATTCGTGGCCATCGGAACCACGGTGTTCCTGACCGGTCGCATGCACAGCACGCAGTCCGAGACAATCGTTGCGGCCCAGCCAGCCGACGCTTCGGCAGTGCCCCCCGCTGAATCGGGTCGGCGTTTTTCCGTCTCCGTCGATCCGGGTACGACCGAAGTTGAACGCGGGACCAGTCTGACCATCGTGGCGAAGTTCGACGGTCCCTTGCCGTCATCGATTTCAATGGTCCAGACCGGAGCGGGCATTCAGGCGACGGCGATCCCGATGCAGCAGAGTCTGAACGAACCGCTCTTTGGCGTGCGTCTTCCAAGTGTCGATGCACAGTTTGAATACCGCGTCGAGTTTGACAACGAGACCAGCAAGACCTTTCACGTCAGTGTGTTCGAACTGCCGCGTGTCGAGCAGGTGGACGCACGGGTTGAATTCCCTTCGTATGCCGGAATCCCTGCTGAACTGATCGAAGACACCTGGCAGATCGCTGCCGTCGAAGGTTCGACCGCCGTGCTGATTTGCCGGTTGAATAAGTCGATTGAGACCGGGTTTCTGGTATCGGATGACGATCAACGCTTTGAACTTAAGCGGACCAATGGCTCGTACAAGAGACGCTCTGAACAAAGTCGATCGGTCCAGCTGATTGAAGCCACAACGCCTCAGGATCGACATTCAGACGTGCAGAATGCGGAATCCGTTAAAGACGAATTCGCAGAGTACAGGAGCAAGCCCGGCAAAATCGTAAGCCGCCCCTATTATATATCTTCACACAACTGGTTGTTGGATGAGTTGCAGCACCTCTACGTTGCCCGCATTCCGGTCTCGAAGCCGCTCCGTCTGCGGTTTGAGTTGACGGATGACAAAGGGCGGAAGAATCGCGAAGACGACAAGTTTCTGATTGACGCGCTGCCCAATCGTCCGGCGGAGATCAAGCTGACTTTTCCCGCAAAGGACCTTCGTGTCTCGCCCATCGAAGAGCTGCAGCTTGAAGCGACCGCCTGGGACGACTTCGGCCTGCGTGACCACGGCATCATCCTGGCCGTGGCCGACGACCCCGACAGGACAATTTCATTGGGTGAAGCAGGGACGGCGCGCGAACAGCACCACCTGTCGCATCTCGTCGAACTGGAACTGACCGGGGCAGAGCCAGATCAGTTGGTCTCGTACTACTTCTTCGCGGACGACGTCGCCGCCGATGGTTCGATGCGTCGCACGATGTCCGACATGTTCTTTGCTGAGGTGCGGCACTTTGAGGAGATATTCCGCGAAGGTCAGGCACCGCCTGGCGGGCAGCAGCAACAGCAACAACAGGGTGGAAAGAGCGCTCAACAGGCCGAGAAGCTCGCTGAACTGCAGAAGCAGATTATCAATGCCACATGGAACATCATCCGTCGTGAAAGCGCCGAGACCGTTTCCGCATCCTTCGGCACGGACACGCAACTGCTGATCGAGTCGCAGCAGCAGGCACTGGAACAACTCGGCGAGCTGGCGGAGAAACTTCAGGATGCAGCGTCGAAAAAGTACGCACAACAAATCGCTGAGGCGATGACGTCCGCTGTGGGTGAACTGCAAAAGAGCCTGGACGGGTCCTCGGCAGAACCACTCAGTCCGAGTCTGCGGTTTGAAAGGTCGGCGTATCAGACGCTGCTGAAGTTGCGGGCTCGCGAGCATGAAGTCACGAAGCAGCAGGGAGGCGGTGGTGGAGGTGGCGGCGCTCAGGGCGGCAGTAAGCAGCAGATGCAGCAACTGGAACTCGACAACAAGAAGAACCGTTACGAAGCCGAGAGTCAGGCGGGCCAGAAGCAGAATGCTCAGCAAAAGCAACAGAATCGTGAGCAGTTACAGGCGGTCAATCGACTGCGCGATCTGGCTCGGCGACAGGGTGATTTGAATCAGAAACTGCGCGAACTCGAGCACGCGCTGGCCGCAGCCGAAACGGAGAAAGAGCGTAAAGAAATCGAGCGACAACTGAAACGTCTGCGTGAGGAACAGCGCGACCTGTTGAAAGATGTTGATGAACTGCGCAATCGGATGGAACGGCCCGAGAACCAGCAGCAGATGGCCGAGTCGAAGCAGCAGCTCGAAAACACGCGCTCGCGCGTGCGACAGGCATCCGAGGCACTCGAGAAGGGTCAGCTTTCGCAGGCGTTGAATTCAGGAACACGAGCCGAACGCGAACTGCAGGATTTGCGGGACGACATGCGTCAAAAGGCTGCCGGTCAGTTTGGCGAGGCGATGCGCAATCTTCGTGATCAGGCTCATGAAATCGGTGAACGGCAGGATCGGATCGCCCAGCAACTTACCGAGGACGAGACCGATCCGAAGCAGCAGCGATCATTGCGGTCGAACAAAAACCGCGAGGGCTTGAAGAATGAGTTCAACGATCAGAAGAAGCAGCTCGAAGGTGTGCTGGATGGCATGCGTGAGGTGGTCGAGAAAGCCGAAACGGCCGAACCGCTACTGGCGCGTGAGCTTTACGAAACTGTGCGTAAGGCTCGTTCGGACCGCCCGGGAGATGCGCTTGATGAATCGCGGAATCTTGTCGGTCGCGGATTGATCGATCAGGCCGCCGAGGCAGAGCAGCGAGCCCACGATGGTCTCGACCGACTGCAGCGCGGTATCGAACGCGCTGCGGATTCAGTATTGGGTAACGAACTCGAAACACTGCGACGTGCGCAGCAAGAACTTGACGGCGCCGCCCGTGCCATTGAGAACGAATTGGCCCAGGCCGATCCCTCGCAACTTCGACAGGCCCGCAACGGCGACTCGGATCCGGATTCGTCGCAGTCTGATGAGTCCCGCTCAGGTACTCCGGGCGAGGATGCATCAAAGCCCGGCGCGCAAGCGCTCGAAACGACCCAGCCGGGTCAGCCGAACTCAGATGCAAATCAAACGGGACCAGCGGACGGTCAACGTTCGCAAAACATTCCGCCTCAAGGCGATCAGCCGCAGGATGGACAGCAGCGAAAAGGTCAACCTGGTGGTAAAGCGACGGGTAATAAGGAACCCAATGCCGACTCAAAGCCGGGCGAGCAGACTCCCGGACAACAGCCCGGTGAAACGAAGCCAGGACAGCAAGGTCAGCCGAAGGAAGGCGAGGGCAAAGGGCAGCCGTCCGAGAGTCCGAACGGAAACCAGCCCGGACAGAAGCCGTCCGCACAAAGCGGCGAGTCTCCATCTGGCCAGCCGTCGCAGGGCGGTCAGAAGCCAGGCGGGCAAAAGGGTCAGGGCCAGTCACAACAGCCAGGTCAAAGTCCACAGGAATCTTCGGGTGCGCAATCGCCTGGTTCGACACCCGGCGAATCAAAGTCGCCTTCGTCTTCCGGATCCGGCGGAGAAGGGAAGGGGCAAGGTAAGCAGCGGCCACAGCCCGGACTGCGACAGGGACAGAATCAGGGACCAAAGCAGGCAACGGCTCAGAGCCAGGGTGGGAATCAGTCTGGTCCCGGTGCTCCATTGACCGGCCCCGGATTCCAGAAGTGGTCCGATCAGTTGCGGAACATCGAAGAGATGGTCGACGACCCGAAGCTGCGCGCCGAAGTGGCCCGGATTCGGGAAGCCGCCCGCAGCATGCGAATCGAATTCAAGAGACATTCCAAAGAGCCGGAATGGGACCTCGTGAGGATGCAGGTTCTGGAACCGCTCACGGAACTCAAGCAGCGTCTGCGTGAGGAGATTGCGAAACGGGAGTCTCCAGATTCCCTCGTGCCGATTGACCGTGACCCGGTACCAGACCGATACGCGGACCTCGTACGACGGTATCTTGAACGAATCGGATCAGGGAAATAGGTATGCCGGGTCGCCAGAAAGGTCTATCGAGGGTGAAGCCGTGATCGAAACAAACGAGCAGTTGGATCAGAGCATCGAGCAATTGGAACGCATGTACCGAGTGCTTGCGGATCTGCGGGCGCGAGTTCAACCGGAAGGCCAGGAACAGTTTCAACTTATGGCCGAAGGACCAGTCGATGAGATTCGTCGTCTGCAATCTGACATCGAGTCATATCTTGAAGTCGAACTTGTGGCACGCACTGTGTAATCAGAGGGAATGGAACCCGACATCATGATTTCATTCGGCAGCCCAACGTGGTTGATTCCAGCCGCAGTTGTGGCGCTCATCGGTGTGATCGCCGTCGTGATCGCTGCACGGCGAGGCCATGCTCCGCAGCGTATTCGTATGGCGGCAGGCGCACTGAAAGTGTTCGGTCTCAGTCTGTTGGCGATGTGCCTGATCGAGCCGGTGTGGAGCGGTGTGCAACCGAAGCCACATTCCAATCTGTTTCTTGCACTCGCGGATAACAGCGGCAGCCTGACCTCTGGCGAACAGGCCGATGGGAAGACCGTCGCAGAGCAGATCGCTCAAGTCGCCAAAGAGCAGCCTCAGCCGGAGAACTGGCAGAAACGACTGGAGCAGGATTTCGAACTCCATCGTTTCGCGTTCGATCGCCGGTTGCGCCACGTCTCGGCATTTGACGAACTGGATTGGAACGGGGGCGCTTCTTCGCTGAAGGCTGCACTGTCCAGCATCGGACAGCGGTTTCAGGGCCGGCCGCTTGGTGGAATCGTGCTGCTTACTGATGGCCAGGCAACAGACCTGACGACGGCCGAACTCCAGGCGACGCTGAAACAACTGGGCGACGTGCCGATCTACCCGGTGCGGTTTGTTGAGCCCGATGCCATGCTGGACCTGGCCATCCAATCCGTCTCGGTCAGTCAGACGCCGTTCGAAGACTCTCCCGTCTCGATTCAGTGCGACGTCGCAGTCAGGGGTATTCAGCACGCGCACGATGAGTATGAAGGAGACCTGCTCGCGGTGTGTCACCTGCTGAACGACGACGGCGAAACCGTCAAAACCGAGCGGCTGCCACTGGGCACTGATACGTCAACATTGCCATTCCGCCTGCAGTTTCGACCTGTGGCAACTGGTGTCGCTCCGTATCGCTTGCGGGTTGAGCTACAGGCGTTTGAGGGGATGAAAGAGGCCGTTCTGGACGAAGCGACATTAGCCAACAACGCACGGATCGTTCAGATCGACCGCGGCAGTGAGAAGCAGCGCGTCCTGTATGTGTGCGGTCGGCCGAACTGGGAATTCAAGTTTCTGCGTCGGGCGCTTGATGAGGACGAGCAGGTGGATCTGGTCGGCATGATCCGAGTGGCCAGACGCGAGGCAAAGTTCGATTTCCGTGGTCGTGACGCGCAATCCAGCAATTCCATCTTCCGCGGGTTCAAGAATGAGACAGACGAAGAAACCGAGCGATACGACCAACCGGTCATCGTGCGTCTGAACACGAAAGACGCCAACGAACTGCGAGGCGGGTTCCCGAAGAAGGCCGACGAGCTGTTCGCTTATGACGCGATTATCCTCGATGACATCGAAGCCGGTTTCTTCAAACACGAACAACTCGCGCTGATCGAGAAATTCGTCAGCGAACGTGGTGGCGGCCTGCTGATGCTGGGCGGTGCCGAGTGTTTTGAGGCGGGCGGTTACAACCGAACCCCGGTGGCCGATGCTTTGCCCGTCTATCTGGATAAGGCTGTTTACCCCGATAACGAACTCGGTCTGGCACTCGACCTGACACGCGAAGGCTGGCTGCAGCCGTGGGTGCGACTGCGACCCAACGAAGCTGATGAGAAGCAGCGTCTTGCCGAAATGCCAACATTCAAGACTCTGAATCCGTCCGAAGGAATCAAGCCGGGCGCTACCGTGCTGGCGACCGTATCGGATGCCGACGGACACCGCTGGCCGGCGTTGGTCACACAGAAATACGGTCATGGTCGCGTTGGAGCCATGCTCATTGGCGACCTGTGGCGGTGGCAGATTCGGCGAACGGACGAGCATCCGGATGACCTGGCCAAGTCGTGGCGACAAACGGTCCGCTGGCTGCTGGCGGATGTTCCCGGTCGAGTGAGTCTTCGTTCCGAACCTGCGCCGGACATTGCTCCCGAGGCTGTGCGGATTCATGTCCGAGTGACAGATGAGGATTTCCGGTCTCTGGACAATGCGCGTGTCGCAATCAAAGTTTCCGGACCGGTGACTGGTGGCTCGTTCGATCACGACTCGTTCCAACGCTCTGCGTTGGAACGCACGGATGGACGCTCTGCATCCCGTGAATCATCAAATAGCGTTGAGCACGCGTCGGACGAAGGACGGGACGCGGAGCGTCCTGACGGGCGTTCCCACGCAGAGCGTGGGAACGAGTTGGTGGAATCTGCAGCTTCGGCCAGGGCCGAAATCGTGCTGGATGCTGAAGCGTCACTGGATGAGCCGGGTGTTTACTCGGCGGTCTTTGTTCCGAAAGAGGCGGGAGCCTGGAACTTTGCTGCCGAAGTAATCACCAGTGATGGAGATTCTCTTCCCTCGGCGGAAACCGGTTGGGTCTATGAACCTGCCGTCGAAGAATTCCAGGCCACCGGAATCAATACGGAATTGCTCAACGCACTTGCGTCTGAGTCGGGCGGCGAAGTCATCGATGCAGATGAGCTGGATGAATTCGTCGCGGGCCTGCAGAGCCGACCGATGCCGGTCATGGAAGCCTGGACGATGCCGTTATGGGATCAGCCATTGGTCTTCTTAATCGTGCTGTGCTGCCTGCTGGGTGAATGGGGGCTGAGGCGGTCGAAGGGGCTGCCGTGAGATGACTTCGCGGACTATCAGTACATGCGTTGGGACCCCAATCTGGATTGTTACTGGAGAAACGGGATGGACACCGTTGGCCACATGATCCGACTGCTGACTGTCTCGTCGACCCTGCTGCTCCACATATCGACTGTCGCTCACTGCGATGACGAAGTGGAAAGAGAGACCGACGATTCACGCTTGGTGCTCGTGGTTGTTGGAGCATCCGGCACGGCCGAATACGGACGACTGTTCGAAACGTGGGCCGGCCGCTGGATGGAAGCGGCTCGTCAAGGTGGCGCGACCGCCGTTCTGATCGGCGAGCCGGCGGACGAAGAAGCCAAAGAGCCTAATCACGCCGATCTGGAACAGCTCCGACAGCGACTTGTCTCATTCCGTGACACGACAGCTCACGCCGACGGTGCGGAGTTGTGGATCGTGCTGTTGGGGCACGGCACATACGACGGTCGACTGGCACGGTTTAATCTGCGCGGATCGGATGTGTCAGCAAGCGACTTTGAACAGTTGCTCGACGACATCAAGTGCCCGACCGTTGTTGCCAACTGTGCATCGGCGAGTGCTCCATTCATGCACAAGCTGGCGGCACCAAACCGCGTCGTCATCACGGCTACCAAGAGTGGTGCGGAACAGAATTTCGCCCGATTCGGCGAGTATCTCTCGCGAGCGATCGGCGATGTATCGCTCGATCTCGACAAAGACGGACAGACGTCTGTGTTCGAGGCGTATCTGTCTGCCAGTCGACAGACGGATCAGTTCTATGAATCGGAGGGTCGACTGGCCACAGAGCATTCGCTGCTCGATGACAATGGCGATGCACAGGGAATCCGTGCCGACTGGTTCCGCGGAATCCGCCCGGTCAAGAAACCCAAAGCAGCGGAAACAGTGGATGGCCGGAGGGCTCACCAGTTCCATCTCGTCCGCAGCGCTACTGAGCAAAGCCTGCCGCACGACCTCCGGCGCCGACGCGACGCACTCGAACTCGCAGTCGTACAACTCCGCGACCGCGCCCAGCACTTCGACAATGAAGATGAGTATTACGGCCAACTCGAACAATTGCTGATTCAACTGGCCCGAGTCTATGAGCCGGCAGCTCCTGCGTCTGAAAGCATCGGGCAAACACTCAAGGTGCAATCGGACGCAGTGATCAGCCGACGTCTTCGCTGACTACCCTTCTGTCGCCAGTGTTTCTGTCCTTCGACCCTGACGGGTTGAAACATCATTGGTCACCCACGCGTGTTGTGTCGAGCGGCACACGTGGATGAGGTCATTAGCGGATTCCAGAATATCCAGCAGGTCGGCATCGATCGAAACGGCCTCCGAAAGCTTGCCGGCTCGTTCGGATACTTCGGGCACTCCATTCTGGGCGGCCATGTCGGCAAGTCGCGTCGACAGAGTTCCCAGACCGTTCAAGTCCTGAGTGCTGATCGCGTTGATCAGACTCTCGATTTGAAGACCGATCTGCAACGCGGCTTCCCTGGTCACATTGGACGTATTCCCCAGTGTCGGCGCTGGTTGCATGACAGCCACCGTGATGAACCGTTCGACAAGATCCGGGTCGAACTGCGAGCCCGCGCACTTACGCAGTTCTTCAAATGCCTCGTCCCGCGAACGAGCTTTTCGATACGGGCTGTCGTGCGTCATCGAATCGAAGGCATCGACAATGGAAAGCAGCCGCGCGCCCAATGGAATCTCTCTACCGTCCGGACGGCCCGAGTCGGACTCACTCCCGAAGAAGTAGCGATAATTCTCGATGATTTCTGTCAGGGCCTCGCACCCGAACGATGCCCGCACAATCTCGACACCAATCCGATCCTGCTGCTTCATGATCGTCCATTCTTCAGCCGTCAGCGGTCCCGCCTTCTGGAGAATGGCATCGGGTACACCAATTTTCCCAATGTCATGCAGGAGGCCGGCGATCTCGAGTATGTAACTTTCGCTTGGTGGCAGCAGTCCTTCCGCAGCACTCACGCACAGATCCGCCACTCGTCGACAGTGCTCGGCGGTCATCGAGTGACGATACGCCAGAGCCGATGTCAGCGCCGCCACAGCCCGATACGGAACAGTCGCAGTAGATACCGTGCTCTGTTCAACCGGCCTTGTACGAGAGACTTGCGTTTCATCCACATCAAGTTCCTCTGGCACTTCATCCCAGCGGACGGACCGATTGCGACCAGTGCGTTTCGCCACGTACAGGCATTTATCGGCCTGATCCAGCATCTCCTGCGGCTCACTGGCCCCAAGACTCATTGATGAGACGCCAAGGCTTGCGGTCACCGACAGTTGTGGAAATCTGGTAGCGGCAATTGCTTCACGTAAACGCTCAGCCGCCAACGCGGCGTCGTCCACATCCGTGTGAGGCAGCAGGACGCAAAACTCCTCACCACCAAAGCGGCAGACAAGGTCACCGACGCGTGCCACTCGCCGGAGCGTCGCCGACACAGCTCTCAGCACGTCGTCACCAACGCTGTGCCCGAAGTCGTCATTGACAGACTTGAAGAAATCGATGTCGACCATAATGCAGGAGATCGGCAACTCGTGCCGAATGGCGTTCTGCCATTGTGTTTCAAATTGGACAAAAAACGACCGACGGTTCAGACATTCCGTCAGTGGGTCTGTCGTCGCCAGTGTCTCGAGCACTTCATTCTGCCGGCGGATTTCCTCCGACGACTTGGTCAACTGCTGCAGCGTGAAGTTCAATTCTCGCTTCTTCTGCTCCAGAGGTGTGACATCTTCGAAGCTTGTCAGGGCGCCCTGCACCTTTTTCGAGCCACCAAAGATCGGAGCCGAGTTGACGACGAACGTGCGACGATTGTCGTGACTGATTTCCAGATCAAGAAGTTCGCCCGTGTGCGGTTCACCAGACGCCAGAGTCTTTTCCCAGGGCGTCTCTTCAAGCGGCTCGTTGTTGAAGTCTCCTTTCTTGCGCCACGAGAGTTCGGACGCTCTTGTGCCTGTGAGCGATTCCGGCGTCCGGCCAACCGTCCGACTGAATGCCACATTTGCCAACATGATTCGCTGCCGGCCATCGAGAATAAGTAATCCCTCCGCCAGCGTATCAAGTGCCGTCCGCACTCGATTTGGAATGGCCTTTGACGGGTTGATCTGGCGCAGGACTCGTCTTAGAAACAGGTAGTAGCCACACGACAGTGTGATGGCAAAATAGCCGATCAGTTGCACCACCGGTTCATGAAACCAGCCCGTCCATCCGGCCGGGGCAAGCGGCTTGAAGCAAAACTCGACTTTACCCCATGGCTTCGCACCGGCAGCAATTGGAACCTGCATATGCGTTTCTGTCGATTCATCGTCCATTAATGGAATCCAATGAGTCGCGTGATCACCGACTTCGACAAGTAACTCACCAGTGACGCGACGAATTGCCAATGACTCGATGGCGGTATTTCGATGTGCAATCATCCTCAACGAGGACTGCATCGCCTGGACGTCACCTCGCGTGGCGTGCAATGAGAAATTAATCGCGATGGCTTCACACAATCTTGCTCGCTGGTCCAGGATGATGTTCCGCTTATCCGGAATTACATTGAAGGCGCGAGCAACCAGCAAGGCACTGATTGTCATCATCACCAGTGAAAAAGTGATACGAACAGTTGACGAAATGCGTTTCATAAGTCGTACATCCTACCTGTTGACGTGTAGTCAGGCAAATAGTTGAACTCAGGCCTGTTGCCCGGCGCGGAGCAGAGATTCCAGGGAATCGCCGTCTTCATCCAATCCCATCGTTTCGGCAGCGGATTCAAGAACAGGAAGCGGGTCAATCATGGTCCACGCCGGTAGTGAGGACACCATACCAACGAGCAGCGAACCGCCCCGCAGCAGCCAGATGACGTATCCAACGGTCAGTGACGTTCCAACAACACCTGTTGTGCCCACCACGATGTTCTGAGCGAAGTCATCGACACTGTCGGCCTCATCACGTGCGCTGTCCAGGTTGTCCAGCGACTCCCACAGATACCCGCTTTCGATGAGCTGCACGAGCAGATCGGAATCAGCTTCGAGCAATGTTGCCTCAAATGTCTGAACGAATTCGCTGACGGACTCATTAGCACGCCCACGGCCCAGTGTGAAGAACTGCTCGTCTCGGATGGACCCATCAAATGATTCGGTTGAAGCAATCAGCAGCGGCGATTCCGAGTCTGTTTCAGGTAGTAGTCCGGAAATCTCACGCGATTGTCCAAATGTGGTTGGTGGAGCAGTGCCGGAAGGTGTGGTATCGGCCGGGACACCAGGTGCCGATGGCTCTCCAGTCTCTTCGCCAGGATCGTCAGTATCTCCGGGACCAGGATCGTCAGGGCCGTCATCGGGCGTGTCAGTCGACGTGGCCGCGACCACAACAATGGCCAGTGCGTTTTCGTCGACCGCATCCAGTGTTGCGTCCGAGTCGCTGATGGCCGTGATGTCGAACTCGTCCAGGTCGTTGATCGCGATCACGAAGCCTTGAGTCGTCGTTGAGCCATCGTCACTCGTCGCCCGTACTGTGATGCTGCGAGTTGCGCCGGATTCGCGGTCGATCGCTCCGGCGACCGTCACAATTCCCGTCGCACCGTCGATCGCAAACTGACCGCCCGCGTTGTCGTCCAGCGTGTAGAGGATCCCGTTCGTCGTCGCATCCGCGTCGCTGGCGGAGGCCGTGATGCCGACCGTCGTGCCGTTGGCCGAGTTCTCATCAACCGCGTCCGCGGTGCCGTCCACATCCGCGACTGCCGTTACGTCGAATTCATCCACGTCGGTCACGGTCACCGATATTGCCTGCGAGTCGGTTCCGCCCGCTCCGTCGCTGGCTTCGACCGTGACTTCGTACACGTTGTCCGTACCGACGTCGGTCGGGGTTTCGAAGTCCGGAGCCGCAGCGAACGTCAGATCGCCGCTCGAACTGTTGATCAGAAACTTCGCCGCGTCAGCTCCGCCGCTGATCGAGTACGTCAGTGTGTCACCCGGCAGGTCGGCGTCCGTCGCCGTGACCGTCGTGACCGCCGTGGCGTTCTCCGCTACGTTGAGCGCCGCTGAGGCTCCGCCACCATCACTGGTGATCGTCGGTGTGTTGTCGTTGACCGCCGTCACCGTCACCGCGATTGACTGCGTATCGGTGAACGTTCCGTCCGAAACTTCCACGATCACGTCGTAGACGTTGTCGGTACCGACATCCGTCGGTGTTTCAAAGTCGGGAGCCACCGCGAACCTCAGCACGCCGGTGGAACTGTTGATGGCGAATTTCGCCGCATCCGCTCCACCGGAGATCGAGTACGTCAGTGTGTCCCCCCGCAGGTCCGCATCCGTGGCCGTCACCGTCGTGATCGCCGTGTTGTTCTCCGCCCTGTTGCGTGCGGCACTCGCTCCGCCCCCGCCGCTGGTGATCGTCGGGGTGTTGTCGTTGAGCGGTGTGACCGTGACGGCAATCGCCTGGGTATCCGTCAGCGTGCCGTCGCTGACCTGCACTGTGACGTCATAGACGTTGTCTGTTCCCACATCGGTGGGTGTTTCAAAGTCCGGTGCCAGCGCGAACCTTAGCACGCCGGTGGAACTGTTGATGGCGAATTTCGCCGCATCCGCTCCACCGGAGATCGAGTACGTTAGTGTGTCCCCCCGCAGGTCCGCATCCGTCGCGGTGACCGTCGTGACCGCTGTGGAGTTCTCGGCCACGTTGAGAGCCGCACTCGCTCCACCACCGTTCGAGGTGATCACCGGCGTGTTGTCGTTGACGGGAGTCACAGTCACCGAAATGGCCTGCGTGTCGATCAGACTTCCGTCGCTAACTTGAACCGTCACGTCGTACACATTGTCCGTGCCGACGTCGGTGGGTGTTTCGAAGTCGGGGGACAGAGCGAACGTCAGCGCGCCGGTCGAACTGTTGATGGCGAACTTCGCCGCGTCCGCTCCGCCGGTGATCGAGTAGGCCAGCGTGTCGCCCGGCAGGTCCGCATCCGTCGCCGTGACCGTCGTGACCGCCGTCGAGTTCTCGGCCATGTTGACCGCTGCCGAGGCCCCGCCACCATTGCTGGTAATCGTTGGCGTGTTGTCATTGAGGGACGTGACCGTCACCGAGATCGCCTGTGTATCGGTCAGCGTGCCGTCGGAGACCTGCACCGTCACGTCGTAGATGTTGTCGGTCCCGACATCCGTGGGTGTCTCGAAGTCTGGAGCCACGGCAAATGTCAGCGCGCCGGTCGAACTGTTGATGGCGAACTTCGCCGCGTCCGCTCCGCCCGTGATCGAGTAGGTCAGCGTCTCGGCCGGCAGGTCCGCATCCGTCGCCGTGACCGTCGTGACCGCTGTGGAGTTCTCGGCGACGTTGACCGCGGCCGTTGCTCCCCCGCCGTCTGATGTGATCACGGGGACTTCGTTCGTGACTGTCAGAGTCACCGTCACGTTCCCACTGTCGAGGCTTCCGTCATTGGCCTTGTACGTAAAGCTGTCCGAACCCGAGAATCCGGCCGTCGGGGCGTAGTCGAAGGATCCGTCACCGTTGAGTGTGAAGGAATCGGCGTTCGACGGGCCGCTGACCACCACCGCGTTCAGACTGTCACCTTCGACGTCGTAGTCGTTGGCCAGCACACCCGCGGCAGCAGTGACGTTCAGAGTCGTGTCATGCACGACGGTGTAGTGCTGCAATCCCGCAGCGTAGAGATCCTGCACGGTTTCGGCCGACAGAGACGAACCGACAATCGCGACCTCGTCAATCAGTCCCGAGAAGAACTCATTGACGGGCGTCACGCTTAGATCGCCACTCGATTGCGTTCCCGCACCGATCGCAATCGGTTCGAAATTGCCGGCTCCGCCAGAAGTGGTTCCGAGACCTCCGGTGTACGAGTCGGTGTCTGTCAGCGCGCCATCGAGATACAGCTTCAACCCGTCGCTGCCGAAGGCAACGGCCACATGATGCCACGTACCGGACGACACAGCCGAAGCTGTCGTCGCGAAGTTATCGGCCGAAGTGCTCTGCAGACGTACTTCCAACTGCCCCGACGTCTTTAGATAGATGGTCAAATGCCCGCCGGTGTCGAAGCTGCTGGAATCCTTCGAGAAGAGATGCTGCTCGGCGGCTCCGGTTGGGTCGTCTGCGCTGAACCACAACTGCACCGTGCCATTGTCGAGCAGGTAGCTGTTGTCGTGAGCGAACTCAAGGTAATCGCTCGTTCCGTTGAACTGCGCGGCGGTGTCGGAATCGCCCGTGATGGATCCCGTCTGCCCCAGCGTTGTTCCCTGATACGTACCGTCGTTGCCGAGCGAACCGATGTCACTGGCGGTCGTGCCGGACGACTCACCCAGCCGCCAGTAGCTCAGCGGATTCAACGCCAGCAGGTCCGCCGAATAGTCCCCCGGATCCGCCGTAGCGATCGGAGTGTCGTTGATCGAAGTCACGCTCTGACCAACGGTCGCACTCGCCGTGCTGAACGCTGTGATTCCTCCGCGCGTGCTGGCGTCGGCCAGGCCTCCAGCAACACCTGTCGTCTGGTCCCAGGCAACGACGGTGAATGGGAACGCGACTCCGTTGTAATTGGGATCGGGGACAAATCGGACTCGAGCCGTTGCATCGGACGGCAGCAAACGGGCCATCGAGTCAGACACATTGCCGATGGCAAGCCAATTGGTTCCGTCGAGTGTGTATTCCCATGATCCGTTGGTGTTATCGACGTCGATGACAGCGACGCCCTTCACGGCGCCCAGATCGACGTCAACGGTCGTCGTGGTAAAGGCCGACACCAGTTTGCCCGCACTGGTAAAGTCGTCCTCGTTGATGGCGGTGAAATTCGACGCGACAACTCCGACAGGTGCGTCGTTCGCAGCCGTGACCGTGACGTCGAATGTCGTCTGTGTCGTCGTTGTGCCGTCATCGACGGTGACCGTGATCGTCGCCGGGCCGCCGTTCTGATTCAGGCCGGGAAGAATGTCGATTGTGCGGCTTGCTCCCGAGCCGCCCAGCGTGATATTCGTGTCGGGAACCTGCGTCTGATCATTGCTCGTCGCCGTGACGATCAACGAACTGGCAGCCGTCTCGACATCGCCAATCGTGAACGCGATTGGGCCCGTGGCCGTGTCTTCCACAGGTGTCTGATCCGCGATGGCCGTAATTGTCGGAGCGTCGTTGTCAGCGGTCACTGTGATGTTCGCGGTATCAACATCGTTCAATGCACCGCCGCCCGTGTTGCCCAGGTCATCGACTGTCAGCGTCAGTGTATCGCTGCCGGCGAAGTTGGGGTCTGGCTGATACGTCAACGTTGCCAGAGCGTTGTTGAGATCGGTCTGCGTACCCGTGACGGTCAACGTTGAAGTGCCGTTGGCACCGCCGGTAAATGTCAGTCCGGTTGTGGTCACCAGCGTGACGTCGCCATCGTTGACCGACAGGGTGACTTCAAGGTCATTCACTCCCGCGTCGACGTCTGAAATGCTGACACCACCAAGCGGTCTCGCCGGGTCATCTTCTGTCACGCCGTAACCGACCGGAACGATCGTCGCGACAGGCGCGTCGTTCGAGGCAGTGATATTGACCGTTGTGCTTCCCGTCGCCGCCAGTGCTCCACCAGTGCCCTGGATTCCTGTATTGCCATCGCTGAACGTCCACGTCAGCAGTGCACTGGCAGGCGGATTGTCGCTGCTGTTGGAATAAGCAATCGACTGCAGAGTTTCATTGACGGCGGCCTGAGTGGCGCTGCCGTTGAACGTCAAAACGAGGCTGCCGCTGCTGTTGGTCGTGACTGTGCCGATCGTGGTGCTCGACAGCACGAGATTTCCACTTTCAGTCAGCGTCGACAGATTGCCCGTGGCTGAGAATTCATCGTCGCTGTCTGCGCCTCCGTCCCGGACAAGCGTCAAGGTCGCTCCATTGAAACTGTCAACCGCACTCAGCTCGGCGTCGAAGACCTGCACGTCTGCGTCAAGTACGACGGGCGCCCCACCTTCGGTGAACGTCGGATTCCCGTTGAGCAGATTCGTTGTCGCACCAAAGGTGCTGTCTTCCGGACCGGCTTCCACGTAGCGATTCAGCAGAAATCCACCGGATGACGTGTACCCGCCGACCAGGACGGACCCGTCGTCCAGTGCGTTCACGCTGTAACCAACCTCGTTGCTGACTCCCACGACTGTGATACGCGTGCCAACCGTGTTGAATGATCTGTCAGTGCTGCCGTCGCTGTTGTACCGCTGGACCATGACATCGTTGTTGCCCAGAAGAGTCGTCGATCCGCTGATGAGAATCTTCTCGCTCGATGTCAGCGCGATGTCATATGCCTGCTCGGTTCCTCCCAGATCGGATGTCCGCAGCCCGTCCGTATCGAATGTCGTATCCAGCGATCCGTTGGTGTTGTAGCGTGCCAGAGCGAAGTCGAGGTTCGCCGTTCCACCAGCGACAATCCTGCCGTCGGCCTGAATGGCCAGACCGTTAATGGTTTCGCTGCCAGCACCGAAGTCGGTCGTCACCACTCCATCGGTATCGAACGATGTATCGAGTACACCGGTCGTTGTCAGGCGGATCAATCCGAACTGCAGGCTGCTCAGGCCGCCAACGACGATCTTGCCGTCACTCTGTAATGCAACCGCGGTCGCGGTATCGAACGAACTGCCGCCGAAGTCCAGAGTCAATATGCCGTCGGAATCAAACGTCGTGTCCAGGGAGCCATCCGTGTTGTATCGCACCACGGAAAAATCGTTGCCACCGCCGTCGTTGTCACCGGCGACGACGATTTTCCCGTCCGTCTGAATAGCAATCGCTCCGGAATTGTCGTCACCGCTGACGTTGGTGATTGCGTAGCCGTCTCCGTCAAACGTCGTATCGAGCGTGCCATCACTGTTGAAACGGGCCACCAGAATGTCGTTGTCGGCACCAATATCGGTCTGCCCGACCACGATAATTTTCCCGTCGGTCTGCAGCGCCACGTCGAATCCGAATTCGTTCCCGCCCGCGTCGAACGTCACAATGCCGTCACCGCCGCCGAACGTCTGATCAATCGAACCATCCGCGTTGTATCGGACCAGAGAGAAGTCAAAGTCCGCGAGGTTCGATGCCCCGGCAACGATGACCTTACCGTCGCTCTGGACGACGCTGTCAAAACCGAAGTCCAGTGCGCTGCCGGGCACCGGCGTCGTGACACTGCCATCACCGCCGGCTCCAAAGTACGGACGAGTGTTGACCGGAAGCGCGGCGAGCACGTTTATGGCAAATTCGGACGTGTCTCCGTAGTCGCCTAAGCCAAGGTCAACCGTCGCCGTGGCAGTGATGACTTCGCCTGCTGCAACGGTTTCGGAAAGCACCGCACTAAATGCCGCAACGCCACTGCCGTTCGTGGTCGTGCTCACCGACCCCAGGTACCGCTCGGCCTCTCCGTAACTTGAGGCATCACCGGTCGAACTGGCAAAGAACTCAATCCGGTAGTCCTGAGTCAGACCATCGGTGTCGAGCGTGCCGTCGATTGTGATCGTCGAGGAACCGTCGGTTACGGCAGTCGCAAGCACCGGGAAGTTCTGGTAATCGTTCGGGCCGGTATCCGCATCATCGGCGTCGTTGGCGTTCACGCCAAATCCATTCTCCGTGGCGCTCGCAAGGTCAATCCCCAGATCCGTATTGGCGAAGATGAGATTCCCAAGCAGGGCGTTTCCGGTGCCCGCCGTTGAGAGCAGCTTGATTCCGCCCGCGTCGTTATACGCAATGATATTTCCCTCACCGGCTGCCGTTCCGCCGACGCGATTGTTTGCGGTGCCGCTGCCTTGAAGCAGGATGCCATCTCCACTGTTGCCAATGTCCGACGAGCCATCCACGCCGACGCCGATGAAGTTCCCTTCGATGACGTTCGACTCGGGAGTGCCTCCGACGTCAAGAATGTCAATGCCGGCTCCAGCGTTGCCGCCGATCACGTTCTTTTCATCCGTGCCCGTTCCACCGATCTGGTTGTTGTCGGAATCGCCGATGATCAGAATGCCGCGCGCCGCATTGCCGAGCGAGGTGTTCCCCGAAGACGTTGTTCCGATGTAGTTGCCTTGCACCGTCACGTTGCTCGACGAGAACAACAGGATTCCACTTGCACTGTTGTCAGAGATGATATTCCGATCCGTCGTGTCCGGTCCGCCAATCGTCACGCCGTTGGAACTGGTCACATTGATGCCGTTTATGGTGTTGCCGCGCCCCGTCGTTCCATCCGGATCGAGCCCGATGTAGTTGCCTTCGATCACCGAGTTGGCAGACGAGTCCAGCGTGATGCCGTTACTCAGGAACTGATTGATCGCCAACCCTCGGACTGTCGACCCACCGCTGCCCGCGATGAGCCGCAAGCCATCGACCCCGCCCGCACTGCTTCCGTCGAGTACGATGATCGGCGTCGTGCCGAAATCAATGTCGGTCGTGCCATCGATGATCACGGTGTCGTCGATTTCCGGCAGAGCCGATGTCAGGCTGATGGTGTGTGCTCCGCCAGCCAGTGCTTCACCAATCTCGAAGTGAATCTCGTCCGGCGTGGTCCCGTTCGTCGTGGCATTGGCGGCCGTGATTGCTTCCCGTAATGAGATGCCGTCTCCCCCGTCATCCATATACAACGCGGCCAGCGATGTGACCGTTCCGTTGATCAGATCATTGGTATTCGTCACCTCGATGATGCCCGTGCCGGTAATGCTGGCGGTTGTGCTGAATTCCGACGTATTGCCGAGCGGGTCTGTGACCGTTGACGTGATGAATTCGCCCGGAAACGCCGTGGCCGCGATCGCTTCATTGAAGGCAACGATGTCGCCACTGGCGTCGGTCATGATTGTCGCGCTGCCCAGATATCGACCGCCGACACCCGTTGTGCTGGTCGAACTGGCGAAGAAATCGAATTCGTAGTTCGTGCTGGGCGTTCCGTAATAGAACTCGCCAACGAACGTCACAGTCGTGCCGTCGGTCGTCGACGGGTACGGAAACGGCGGGTTCTGTTTGTTATTGGGACCGGTATCGACATCGTTGACGTCTCGGCCATCGTGTCCGTCGTTGCCCAGGTCGATGGCAAGCACTGCATTCAAGTAAATATCGTTGCCGCGAAAAGCGTTGCCGGTGCCGTCCAGCGCAGTGATTCCGTTTTTCGCGTTGTGGACGATTCGGTTGCCCGCACCGCTCGCCGTTCCACCAATCGTGTTGTTGGAAGAGCCGCTGTCCAGTTCGATTCCGGTCTGGTTGCCTCGATCGTCAACGCCCGTTGCATTTGTTCCGATGTAGTTCCCTACAACTGTGTTGCCGGACGCGTTGTGAAATGCGATTCCGGCGCCGGTATGGTCCGCGATGTAGTTGCGTTCGGCTTCTGTGAGTCCACCAATCGTGTTGCCGGTCGCTCCTGCCTCGACGATGATTCCGTCGTCTCCGTTACCCAGCGCGGCGCCGTTAATATCCAGGCCGATGTAGTTCCCGACCACGCTGCTATTTCTGACGTTGTCCAGGTCGATTCCGTCGTCAAGGTTGCCGGAGACGACGTTCCGGTCTTCCGAACTGGTGCCGCCAACGGTGACGTTGTCGGAATAGATAACGTCGATGCCGTCGTAGTTCGCGGCCGCGCCCGTACCCGCGACATTCACTCCCACGAAGTTGCCTCGCACGACGAGATTGTCCGCTCCGATCGCCTTGATGCCCGTACCTGTGACGAAGTCATTGACGACAAGACCCTGAATCTTGATATCGTCGGCCGTGGCGAACAGCCCGTTCACACCAAACGCCGCTGAGCTGCCTTCGAGCCGAATGATCGGCGTTGTTGAGTAAAGCGGCTGCGAGCGGCCATCGATCGTCACCGCGTCGGTCAGCGCGGGGAGCGCCGACAGCAGGCTGATAGTTTGAGTGCCACCACCACCGATGCTGAACTCGATTGAGTCCGGCCCGCCGGAGTTGGTCGTGTTGTTCGCCGCGAGGATTGCTTCGCGCAGAGAAATCTCGCCACCATCACTGGCGATCAGGTTGTCAATTGAAGACGTATCGCCGTCGACAACGTCTTCGGTGGAGTCGACGACCAAGGTGTGAGCAGCTGACGATTGTGACGCCGCGGGTGCCACATAAGTGACGCTGAGAATCGGAGGCGTCGTCCCTTCGGAACTGTCGAAGTCCCATCCGTTTGTGTTTGTCGTGACAATGGCCCAGCCGAGATTCGTCGTTCCATTGGCCCACTCGGCGACCGATCCCTCAAGCCCCGTGATTGTCTCTGTGCCGGACGATGCCGGATCAATGACGGACGACTCGATTGCCGAGAGGTAGTCGGTTCCGGATTGAAGCCCGGTACTCAGAGAATTCCAGGTCGACGACTCGTCCCAGTCTGTCTGCATGCGGTGGAGGTCGTAGGTATTGCCGGATGCACCGGGGTTGCTGACATCGACGGTCAGGCTGGCGCTGGTGATGGTCGATCCCCACGGAATCTGCCCCGCGCCGTCGCCAAACAGGCTATCGAATCGGATCAGTGCCTGAGACGGAAAACTGACGTCGACAGCGTCCACTTCGATACGCGCTGAAGCACCGAAGTCGGTATCTGGCGAGTCGCCGCTCAGATACGTGTCCTGCGTGCCGGTGTAGCCGCTGACGTTGTGCTGGAACGTCGCGACGATGCTGGAGCTGACCGGCTTGATCGAGATTCCGCCGATGGCCCAGCCGGTGCTGTCGGTCCATGTCCACGACATGTCGACGGACGCGGCTCCGGCTTCCGTGCTGGCGCCGCCGTTGGACTCGACGCCCGTGAACAGATCCCATTGTTCGGTCTGACCGGCACCGGGGACCAGGTTCTGATCCAAAGCATTCACCGTGACGACGCCGAAGACCAGTTCGTCCGCCGCCGAGCTGACCGCGACAGTGCCGTTCGTGTCATCGCCCGATGCCGAAGCGAAGGTGCCCAGCGGCGTTGTCTGATCGACATCGGTGAAAGTCATCACGCCGACATTCGCGTCACCAGCGCCGCTGAGCGTCACGATGACGTCGAACGTGCCGACCGAGGGGGCAACCAGCGAGAAGATTTCGACAGTTCCTCCATCCGAAGACACCACGAACCCTTCAGACGTCAGCTTGCTGCCGTCATAGGTGATCGAGCTGACCGACGGCGGAAAATCTTCCCCGATGGACACGCCGACCAGCATCAGTCGATTGCTGCCGGAAGTGGTGTGGGAAATGTTCAGCGTCGATCCCGTCGTCGATCCGGTCGAGGTCGAGTCTACGGCAACGTTCAGCAGATGCCCCCAGTTGTCCTGAGCGTCCTGACTGAACGCGATCTGCGTTTCGATCTGCCCCGCCGAGTATTCCAGGTCCCAGTCTGCTCCAAAGATGGCGTGACCGGTGTCGTCGTTACTGGCGGCCACATCGGCCTCAGTCAGTGCACTGATCGAATCGACCAGTTGTTGCCCATCGGAACTGGCGGCCAGATCACAGCCGTAGAACAGCAGGTCGGCATCGGACGAGAGTGCATTCGCCCAGCCGGCGATCTCTCCGGCGTAGCCGCTCAGGTTGTCCTGAGTCAGCCATGTCGAGCCGAGCTTGATCGCGGTGTCGGTGCCGTGCGACACAACATGCATGGCATCGACGCCAGTGCGCCCAGCCAGCGCTTCGGTGATCTGCTCGATGCCGTCACGCGAGTTCTGCAGCAGCACGACTTCGAATTCACGCGAGGAATTGTCGTTCGACCACAGGTCATCCAGAAGCTGCTGGTAGTCGTCGACGCTCGTGTCGACAAAGACGAGTTCCTGGCGGACGGTCTGATCTGAGCGGGTCGTCGACAGGTCGCCTGTTTCCGCATCACGATTTGTCGAGGAGTCCTCTCGCACCGCTTGCAGGTCTGTCTCAGCAATGACGGCATCGACATCAGTCGCGTTCGGAGAAGCTGTGTCGGCGGATGATTGCCCGGTGCTCAGACTGGCAGAGTCGAAGGTGTCCATCTGCCCGGCCGACGAAGCAGACGCGGCAGCTTCCATAACCACTGCCGCGGGCGACGCGCTGAGCAGGACACGGTCCTCGAGCTGTTCCAGTTCGAGCGGTCGTGATGATGGTGACTCCTCGGGCGTCTGAACGGCTCGCATGACACGGTCGAGCAGCTCGTTGAACGCCAGCGAAGTTCTCAGTTTCAGATCATTGAGATTAATAGACAAGGCCACCCCTATAGAAAATCTCTGCGCAGTTTCCCCTGCTTGAATCTACGACACGAGGGGTTTGCGGCTGGGATGGCGGCTGTCAAATGGCGTGTTTTGTGACAGTTGACTCCGGCTGTGAGGGTTTTCCCGCGCCGTGCTGGAGACCCGAGTGATCCGGCATCGATATGACCATCGTTTTCTGGTGGCAGACTTTTTGTGTCGCGGGTCACACGCTGATACCAGGTTTTGCGTCGGTCCCGCGCCGGAGTTGATCGCATCCGTGTTTGAATGCACGCGGCGGAATTCCCACAACAGCAGGCGGATCCCGCCGATTTCCGTACCCCTCAAACCGGATATTGTCTGGTGGTTCGGCCGTCTTTATCCGATGCTTGTCTGAGCTGAGTTGTCTCCTCCAAACCGGGACTCGCGTCGGCCTCGTTAAGATCGTCGGCGGAGACGTACACCCGACGCTCAGCTTTCAGATCGCATCAGGTACTGACATGACTGCTCAATCAAACCTCGACCCGCTTCGTATGGACCGCCGCGCTGCTTTGCAGATCGGTACCGGTTTGTTCGGACTCCATCTGCCAGGCTTCCTGCAGGCTGTTCGGGCTGGGGCTGCAGACCGCGACATCTCCTGCCTGTTTATCTTCCTGGCTGGAGGTCCTTCTCACTTCGAGTCGTTCGATCCAAAACCGGATGCGCCGCCGGAAATCCGCGGCATCTGGAACCCCACGTCGACCAGTGTGCCCGGCACATTCATCTGCGAAAAGATGCCGTTGATGGCGAGCCGCATGCACAAGGTCGCGATCGTTCGGTCGTGGCAGGGCAAGAGCGGGTCACACGCAACCGGTTCACAGCACGTCGCCAGCGGCGCGTATCCACCGGCTGGCGGACAGCATGTTCCCAACTTTGGCTGCCTGGTCTCGGCACTCAAAGGCAATCAGGTTCGCGGAGTGCCGGCACATTTCGGACTGCCCGTGGCCACGCGATACACGAAACCGTCGGGATACCTGGGCACGGTGGCTGATGCCTTCGACATCAAAGGCGATCCGGCCAAACCGCAAGTGAAATTTGATGGACCATCACTGCCCGAGGACCGTTTCGAGGATCGACAGTCGATGCTGACGCAGCTCGACAATCTTTCGCGGCTGGCCGAAACCGAAAGCGGGTCCATCGAAGCCCACGACAAGTTTTCAGACGAAGCTGTCGCGTTGTTGACCAGTGGGGCCATGCAGCGGGCCATGAACCTGGACGAGGAGTCGCTCCAGACACGAGAGCGTTACGGGGACAACATGTATGGGCGTCGCGTGCTGTTGGGTCGTCGTCTGCTCGAAGCGGGTGCTCGATTCGTCACCATCAACCAGGCCGTTCAGGGCGGTCTGTTCGGAGCCGGTACAACAAATGGCACCTGGGACAACCATCATCTGCTGTTCGAATCGATGATGTCGTTCGAACACGAGCCGGCCAGCATCCCCGGCAGCTACAAGTGGCACTCAACCAAAGGGCCGGGCAATCTGCCGCAACTCGACATGTCGCTGTCGACGGTGCTGGATGATCTGGAAGATCGCGGCATGCTCGACACCACGCTGGTCATGGCCATGGGCGAGTTCGGACGTACGCCGCGGATCAATAAGAATGCTGGCCGCGACCATTACCCCAGCGCCGGCAGCGTGTTACTGGCAGGGGCTGGGATCAGTGGTGGAGCCGTCGTTGGTGCCACCGATCGCAAAGGCGCAGCTCCGAAAACGCGCCCGCGGACTCCCGAAGATTTTGGAGCGACGATCTTCCATGCGCTGGGAATCGATCATCACCGCACGTTCTTCCCGCGGATCACGCGTCCGACGCCGATTTCGGATGGCCAGGTCATCACCGAGCTGTTCGCCTAGAGATCCCGAGACAACGCCATCGCGGTTGGCCGAGTCATCCAGACTGGAAACTGCGAACTAGTCGAGCAACGGCAGAATCACGCCGGCGTGCCAGTAATCTTTGAGTTCCCGGACAAGGTGCAGGAACTTCTCCAAGTCGACCGGTTTGGTCATGTAGCCCTCAACATGTAGCTGCTCGCTGGCCAGGTAATCGTCGTAGTCTGTTGAGCCAGTGAGGACTACGACTGGAATCTCGCGGAGTGACTCGTCCGCTTTGATTTCCGTCAGAATTTCGCGGCCGTCCTTGCGCGGCAGGCCCAGATCCAGCAGGATCAAATCAGGGCGTGGGGCACGTGCGAAGCGACCTCGCTGATACATGAAATCCAGCGCGTCGATGCCGTCGGACAGCCAGGTGATGCGGTGCTGGACGTTGCCGTTCTTAAGAGCGCCCATCGTGATGCGCGCAGAGACCAGGCTGTCTTCGACAAGCAGAATCTCGATCGGACGTCCCACGGCTTGTGATGCAGACATGACGACACCTCATTCCGCGTCGGGATCGGGTTCGACAATGGCGGGGCGGTCTTCCAGGTTCTCGCTGATCTTCGGATAGACCACGTTGACAACAACCCAGTAGATGGCGATCAGGACCACGACGACGATCGCAAGGTACACGATCAGGCCGAATCCACCGAGCACACCTTCGGTCATGTTCTTCAACCACCGCCACCGCTTGCGCCGCGTTTGCTCCTTGTCGAGCTTCGCGTACATGTCCTTCATGTGGTCGGAGCGTACATGTTCGGTGGTCTTTGCCAGACGTTTCTTCATCAACGCCTGAAACTCGTTGTAGGCCGCCAGCGCCAGGAATCCGCCGCCCTGGTCTTTCTTCTGGGCCTGGGCCTTGACGTCGAGTGCCTCGGCCAGGATTCCCTGCTGGACCTGGCGTGTCGTCATTTCCTTAACCTGCGCCTCTCCCTTCTTGTTCGTGAAGCGGACGTACCAGACCGCTTTGTCCTGAGTTGGTGACTTCTGCTCGGTCGCTGTCGCGTCCTCTTCGGAAGTTCGGTATCCCGGCATCGTCTGTCCGGCACCACCGGACGTGGCACCGGCGCCGGTCGCGGAAACAGTTGATCGTGACCGAGTACGAGCCGAACGTGCCCCTCCCGCCGCATCCGCACCGTCGATGATACTTAGCGTTTCATTCTCGAGGCCAAGTTTCTCCAGGTCGGCGATCATCTCGCCACAGGATGAGTACCGGTGCTTCGCTTCCTTCTGGATCATCTTGTCGATCATCAACGCCAGTCGTTCAGGCACCTCCGGATTAATTTTGCGGACGGATTCATACTTGCCCTGTTCTTTGGCAATGATCAGTTTCAGAACAGAATCACCCTTGAAGGGCAGCTCGCCACTCAGGAAATAATAAAAGGTACAGCCCAGAGCGTAGATGTCCGTCCGATTGTCAACGTGCTTAGCATCGCGAGCCTGCTCGGGCGGCATGTACAGCGGCGTGCCCAGACCTGTGCCGCTCTGCGTCATCGACATATCTTCGTCATCAAGCGCTTTGGCCAGGCCGAAGTCCGCCACCTTCACAACGCCTTTTTTGTTGACAAGGATGTTGTCGGGCTTGATGTCGCGGTGGATGAGGTTCAACTCGTGCGCGTGATTCAGAGCGTCGGCGCATGCAAGCACCACGTTCATCGCATCACCCACAGAGAGCTTGCCGCGATCATCCATCCAGTCCTGCATGCTTTGACCATCGATGTACTCGATGGCGGCATAGTGCAGGCCCTTATCGGACTCGGCCGCATAGACCTTCACGGCGTTGGCGTGATCAATCTTGGCCATGGCCCGGGCTTCACGCACGAACCGTTCCACGAAGCCAGCTTTCTTGGCCATCTCCTTGGACAGAATCTTCAGAGCGACAAGGCGATCCAGGCTGACCTGATTGGCGAGATAGACTTCGCCCATGCCTCCCTGACCAAGTTTTTTCATCAGCCGAAAGTCGCCGAGCTGCGTGACTTTTTTCTTGCTGGAGCGGGGCCGTCCGTCTGCGCCCTTCGACGTACCGGTAGACGACTTCTGCCCGGACTGTGTGCGACTGGCCTGAGGCTCAGCCGTCTCGCCGAGCTCGTTGGCCGGTTTCTGCTCCGGATCGGACATCGCTCAGTATCAGCCTGAAAGGAGAGGGGACATCGAATTAATCAGAAACTGATGAAATGCACCGTCGATTGGATTCCGGCGTGCGGAGCCCGCGAGCCAGTCATTATGTGAAGCCGATTTCAATGACGCAAACAATAAGGCTCGCATCGATCTCCAGATGCCGTTGGCGCAGTCGAGGGATTCCGGTTCTCCACGCGAGAACCGTCGTCCGACTGGACCATCCGTTAGCCGCCGGACGCAAGTGTGACGAATTCCAGTTTGTCACCGGTGTTCAGTACGCGGCCTGAATATCCCGTCAGCGGTAGCTTCTCGTCGTTCACGAATCCCGGCAAATAGGGATACATCTCGCCGCGATCGTTGACGAGCCGGATTTTCAGGTCGGGAAAACGCTCGAACAGCTCAGCCATCACTGCGCCGACCGTTCTGGCCTGCGTGTCAAACTGGTATTCGTCGCCAGCGAAGCGGGCCAGACTTCGAGGAAGTTCGACGGAAACGCTCATGTTGTAGACCTCCGCTGTTTGTGGTGGCTTTCTGTCGGCCGGGCATGATATCGAGTGCGTCAGTCAGGTGCCCGATGGGGACGGCCTCGCGCAGCCAGAATTCGAATTCCCGTTCGAAACCGGTAACAGTGTGTTCGAAAAATACTCAATTCCAGACCAGTTATGCAGCCGACAGCGACGTTGAGCTGCATCAATGCGACGACGACGAGCCGGCGATAGAATCGAAGTCTCCAGACAATTCGTGATCTTCATTCGATCGAGTCGTGTGATTCCATCCGCAGTGAAACTCATTCGGAAGCTGTATGTCCAAAGTCAATGCGATCGCCAAACGGATCATTGCCAACGTTGAAAACGTGATCATCGGCAAGCGTCAGGAGGTTCTGCTGGCCCTGACATCGGCGTTCGCCGAGGGACATCTTCTGCTGGAAGATGTGCCCGGTGTAGCCAAGACGATGCTTGCCCGAGCCCTTGCGATCAGTTTCGGGTGCGATTTCAAGCGCATTCAATGCACTCCCGACCTGCTGCCCAACGACATCACCGGCGCATCGATTTTCAATCCGAAAACGACCGAGTTTGAATTCCGCGCCGGACCGCTGTTCACGCACGTGCTGCTGGCAGACGAAATCAACCGCACGACACCGCGTACGCAGGCAGCTTTGCTGGAAGCCATGGCCGAAGGTCGCGTTTCCGTGGATGGCGAGACGTACCTGCTGGATCAACCGTTTCTGGTTGTGGCCACACAGAACCCGGTTGACCAGGAAGGCACGTTTCCGCTTCCGGAAGCTCAGCTTGATCGTTTCCTGATGCGATTGAGCCTGGGTTACCCGGCGCGCGAGCAGGAGGGCGAGATGCTCGATCGCCTGCAGTTTTCGCATCCGATCGAGTCACTTCAGCCGGTTGTTTCGGCCGACGAGATTGTCGCCTGCCAGGCAGCCTGCCGAGAAGTCAAAGTCGATCCCAAGGTGCGCAACTACATTCTTGATCTGGTTCATGCGACGCGTGATCACGACGACATTCTGCTCGGCGGTAGCCCTCGTGCATCGATCGCGCTGTTTCGCGCGTCGCAGGCACTTGCTGCCATTCGGGGCAACGCGTTTGTCCTGCCGGACGACGTGAAGCGAGTTGCTCCGCCGGTGCTTACACATCGGATCATTCTGCGTCCCGAGAGCCGATTGCGACGAATCACGGCGACAAAAGTGGTCGAGGAGATACTGGCGGAATCATCGGTACCGACAATGAAGGGCGGATCGGATTTGCTGTGAGTTGTGTTCCTGAGCGAGTCCTCGACGGATTTGAGGACGAGCGAGCGGGAACGGGGAACTGTTGCTGATGCGATGGCTATTGGGATCCATTCTGCTGTTGCTGATCGGGATCGCCCTGCAACTGGGGCTTCTTGTCTATTCGATGTACGCGCTGCTGGGCGTCATTCTGTTGAGCCGGTTTCTGGCACGGCAGTGGATTGAAGGGCTCACCGCCGACCGTGAGTGCAACCGCGTCGTGGCCGAAGTTGGAGATCGCGTGGCGGTTGTGGTCAACGTACGGAACTCATCCAGCCTGCCAGTTCCCTGGTTGATCGTTGAAGACTCCTTGCCGCGAACCGCGCTGACGCAAAAGCCCGCACGGCTGAAAGTTGAAGGACGTCGCATTCAACTGGCGCAGATCGGTCCGCATGGGACGCTGCCTCTGCTGTATCAGGTGACGTGTCAGATGCGGGGCTATTACCAGATCGGTCCGCTGATGATCGAAAGCGGAGACCTGTTCGGTCTGCACCGACGCTATCGGATTTTGACTGAGCCTCAGTTTGTGCTGGTGTACCCGAAAGTCATCCCACTGGTGGGCTATGACCTGTCCTCGCGGCGACCGATCGGTGAAATTCGGATGACGCATCGCCTGTTCGAGGATCCGACGCGCATCGCAGGCGTGCGTGAATACCAGCGTGGCGACGCTCTCAACCGCATCCACTGGAAAGCGACGGCTCGTACCGGAACGCTGCACAGTCGCATCTTTGACGCATCGACAGTCGCGGGTGCGACGATCGTGCTCGATTTCCACCAGGACACGTATCCGGCTCAGGGCGAGCCGCATCGATCGGAGCTGGCCGTTACGGCCGCAGTTTCCCTCGCAAACGCTGTCTGCCAGCTCGGCCAGCAGATCGGATTCGTGTCGAACGGACGAGACGCCGCCGATCGGATTCGTACGGAAGGCTGGAAGCACGAATTTCGTACTCGCGATGCTGCGCAGAAGGACTTCGGCATGGAGGACGAAAACGATCGACTGCAACCGGTCGTCGTTGAAACGCAGCGTGGTGTTGAGCAGTTTCAGCGCATTCGCGAGGCTCTGGGCCGACTGGAACTCACGGACGGACTCACATTTTCGCAACTGCTGATCGAGGCAGCCAGTCGCATGCCGCGAGATGCGACAGTCATCGCCATCATGGGTGATGTATCGACTGAGTCTGCGATAGCGCTCGGGAATCTGCGTCGCAACGGGTATGCCGTGACGGCGATCGTCGTGCTGCAGGGCGGCGGCGGTTCCGAGTCATTTGGTCATGCCAGCGGAACACGATTTCTCGATGCGGACGGAATGGTCGACAAGATCGGTCGGCTGATTGCTGAAGGCATCGAGGTTCGTCACGTCGATCACGAAGCGGCAATCGGGCAATTGTGCTCCGAACAGCTCGTGCGATGAGTCACACGACGCGGCATGACGACAATGTTCTTCCCATCAGCGAGTCGAAGACGAAGTGCGAACTCGTGATGTGAGAGAGGACCGCGTCACTTCACCACAACCTCGCGGGCGAATTGCCGCGCTGCCTTGTACGCATGCCGCATGACAAAGAGACGCGTCTCGATCTGCTCTTCCGTGAAATACCGACCCGGTTCACTTGGCGGGAGCCCGGCCAGATTCAAAGTCAGTGGCAACAGGTCAAGAAACTCTTTGTAGCGTCTCTGCACTTCGTTCGGGTCGGCCACGATGACTCTCCTTGCGCGATTCTCCAGGCGGGCGACGGATTCGTTACGCCAAGTCACTCTCCGGAATGATTCAGCGCCGATTCATGTACTTCTTCAGCACGTCGGCAGCCGGATTCGGTGCCGCTGGCTTGGCGACGGCCTCTCCGTCCTCGTCCTTGGACGGCTCCGGCTCCTTGAGTCCCGTTTCTCCGGGCTCTGGCAGTTGCGTCTGTGGGGCGGCGACCGACGTCGCCTCGGTTTCGTCTTCCTCATCCTCCTCTTCGACCGGCTGATACTGCGGCTGAGGTACCGCGTAGCCCGCCGGCTGCTGAGGTTGAGGATACTGTGGCATTCCGTAGCCGGGCTGTGGCATTCCATATCCCGGTTGCGGCATTCCATAACCCGGTTGTGGCATTCCGTACCCTGGCTGTGGCATTCCGTAACCTGGTTGCGGCATTCCGTAGCCCGGTTGAGGTACTCCGTAGCCGGGCTGTGGCATTCCGTAACCGGGCTGTGGCATTCCAGGATACGGCTGCTGCGGCATTCCGGGATACGGTTGCTGCTGAGGCACGCCACCCATCTGTTGCTGAGCAGCGGCGGCCTGCTGTGCCGCCAGTGCCTGTTGTGCCGCTTGATCCGGTTCCACTGCGGCCGGTTGTTGCTCTGCGACCGGTTGTGGGTCGGCAGCAACGGCCGCTTCTTCTGTCGACTCGGCCACGGCTGGCTCTGCTGCTGGTTGTTCTGCTCCAGTCTTGACAGTGGTGTCGGACAGCGGCTGCTCTGTCAGCTCATCTTTTGATGCGATCACGGCGGTGTCGCCCGACATCACGGCGGTTTCCGCCAGCGAGCCAGCGTCTTCAAGGCCGAAGCCCTCAAGCGAGAATTCGCTGCCACCGCCTTCTGAACCGCTGGAGTTTGTCTCAGCTTGATCGACAAACTGGATCACGAACTCCAGCCCGCCAACTGTCAGTTGATCCCCGTTACTGGCGGGCTGACTGCCAATGATTCGCGTGCCGTTCAGATGTGTCCCGTTCGAGCTGCCAAGGTCACGCACACGAACTGAGAAGTCATCGATGGTTATTGCGCAATGGTGGCGACTGACCGATTCACTGTTCGGTCGAAGATGGCAATCGTGTTCACGGCCGATCAGAAACTTCTTCGTGCTGAGCGGTATGAGTTTGCCGTCCTGTTTGCCGCCAACAACTTTGAGCACTGCATTCAACATGCACGTGTCCCCAAAACGGACTGAAAAACCTCCGTAGTCGGAACGGGGAGAGAGATTCCTCCACCGACTGCCCCGCCAGAAAAAGGCGGAGACGGTAACGACGGCTTAACGTGAAATGAAGCCGCCTGAAAAGTCATGTCGGGACGGAGTAAAACGAGATATGACGTGGGAGAAAAAAACAACTGAGAACCGCCAGAGAGACGGCAACAGCTACGCTATCAGTGAATCTGAAGATTGTCAACGAGCTGGGCAATGGCGAACCAGACACCGAAACCGAGTGGGTTCTGGAAGCAAAATGCGAACCAGTCAATCGGAATCGTGAGAGTGAAGGAACTTCGAAGTCTCCAGTGATGGGTTGCGCTACATCTCCCATACTCCCTGACTTCCATACGGCTCCGGGCTCGGAAAACCAACGGGCAATCGTGCCGGAAATCGAGAAATCCGCATCTTGCTGGTTTAACGGCAATCCGAAGTCCGATTTGCGTTGGAATCTCGCTCTGGTTCCTGGGTCTCGTCGGATTCCACGTCGTCATTCACGTTGGCATGCGGACTAGCTGGCGCTTCAATGTCGTCCCGGGTCAGTCTCGTCTCTCGCAATCGAGACTCAATGCGAGAGATGATGTGCTGAGCGCCAGGTTCGGACTCGTAAAGCACCAGCAATCCTGTCAGTAGTTCAAGCGCCGCTTCTGCCTCGCCGCTTTGCAGCAGTTCGTCAGCCCGGGCCAGGCCATCGCTGCCGAGTCTGTAATCCTGGGAATCCCGTCGCCGCCGGTCTGTCAGATTCGTCAGACGATCGTCGATCTGTTTCAGTTCCTCAGCGCGCGACTCATCATGCTGAATGACGGTGCCCAGCGCCCGAAGTATCTGCTCCTCGCGTGCTACGTCCCCGAGCCTTCGGTACGAGGCGGCGAGCCGAATAAATCGATCGACCTCGTCCCGATACGTCGTCGTCGGTGTGGTCACTGTTGATGAACCCATCACCTGGAACCACACGACTCCGCCCAGAATGACCAACGCGAGACACACTACCAGTACCCAGGTCTGATCGAAAAACTCTCCGATTGGTGACTTCCGCTGCGAATTCGAAATCTCCGCCCGGAACACATTGCGCATCAGGGTGGCCGGACCGGGGCCGGCCGCAGGGTCTCTGTGAGCGTCGACAACGGTTGCGTCGATGACAGGGCGAGCAGCTGCGGTTGCCGCGACAGGACCGTCACCGTCGAGGACTCCGCGGGACTCTGTTTCATGTGCGGATGCCAGTTCGACGCGACGAACCACCTCGCGCAATCGTAACGAGACGATGTGAGCATCAGGGTGACGATCGTCCGGGTCCTTCTCCAGCAACTTGCACACAAGATCTTCAAGCAGACGCGGCGTCTCCGGCGCATATCGACTCGGTCGATCGAACCTGGCGGTCAGGTGTTTGCGCAGGATGTCCAGCGATGTCTGACCGGTGAATGGCGGACGCCCTGTCAGCATCACATACATCACCGCTCCAAACGAATACAGGTCGCTCTTCTTTGTGCAGCGCCGGCCTTCGGCCTGTTCGGGCGACATGTACTCGGCCGTGCCAATGATGCCCCCGGTAACGGTCAGTCGCTGAGTCGCGAAGACCTGAGCGACACCGAAATCCGTCAGCTGTACGACGCCGTCACTGCCGATCAGCAGATTGGAAGGCTTCAAATCCCGATGCACGATCCCAGCCGCGTGTGCCGCTTTTAACGCCGAGCAAATCTGCAAAGAGATATCGACGACCTGGTCCCAGCTCAGACGTTTGCGCTCGCTCAGCAATTGCCCGAGGGTCACGCCCTCGACGTATTCCATCGAGAAGTACATCTGGTCGGTCTCGGGATCCGTCCCGCTTCCAAACAGCGACACGACGTGCGGACCGCTTAGTTTCTGCATCGCTTCGATCTCTCGATTGAAGCGTTCGATGATTTCCGGCTCGCGCGCCAGGCTCGCGGACAGAACCTTGACCGCGGCGATCTGCCCCGTGCCCCGTTCGCGGCCCAGATACACTGTGCCCATGCCTCCGGCCCCCAACCGGCGCTCGATGTCGAACGGGCCAATCGATTCGGGCAGGACGGGTTCGGGTACTGCATCCCGCGGAGGGCTGTCTGGTTGAATGCTGGTGGCAGTCGTCACAGCCGGATTGGATCGGATGGATTCGCCCGGTCGAGCCTGAGTCCTGTAATCCCAGAGAACATCGGCCGGGGGATCCAACTGCGTCTGATCAGCGTCCGGCTGAGACTCGTGGGGATCAGGTTGCTCGCGGGTCGTGGTCACCTGCAGTACTCCCGTGACAGTTTCAGTCACCTTCGCCATGATCGGTCGCAAACTGCCCGGCGCCAACACATTCCACCTGAAGGCAGAATCGCAGCACGGTCAACTGGAGACGAAATGACTCGCGACCAACTTACGACTCCGGAGCAAGTCAGGCGGGCGTGCCGTTCCGGTGAATGGACCGGACAGACATCCGGTCTGGCTCCGAAGTTTGCTCAGGCGAATCTGGTTGTGCTGCCGCAGGAAGACGCGTTCGACTTTCTGCTGTTCTGTCAGCGTAATCCGAAACCCTGTCCGCTACTGGAAGTGACCGAACCGGGATCACCGATACCTCTGCGATTGGCTCCGGATGCCGACTTGCGCACCGATCTGCCTCGATATCGTGTCTGGCGGAACGGCGAGATGACTGACGAGCCGACATCGATCACCACCTGCTGGCGCGATGACCTGGTCAGTTTCCTGATTGGCTGTTCGTTCACGTTCGAGGCGGCACTTCTTGATGCGGGTCTTCCGATTCGGCACATAGAACTGCAACGTAACGTTCCGATGTTCCGCACGAACATCCCGTGCGTTCGCGCCGGCCGTTTTCACGGTCCGCTGGTTGTGTCCATGCGACCGCTGCGTGCCGCGGATGCCATTCGAGCTGTGGAGGTCACCAGTCAGTTTCCCGAAGTGCACGGCGCACCAATCCACATAGGGCTTCCCCACCAGATCGGGATCAGCGACCTGCAGTCGCCCGACTTCGGCGACCCCGTACCGGTTGCAGATGACGAACTTCCCGTGTTCTGGGCATGTGGCGTGACACCTCAGGCGGCTGTCATTGCCGCGCAGCCGGAGTATGTCATCACGCACAGCCCGGGTTGCATGTTCGTCACCGACATGCCCGACTCGGGATTGCGTGGTTAAGCGGTATCCAGCGCGGTTGAAGGTGTATCCGGGCCGGGGTATTATCCCTCGCCCCAAACGATGGCGTGGACAGGATTTCCGGCGAATGGCCGCGTGATTCCGACGCCCGGTTTCAGTGCAGGAACTCGTACTTCATGGCGGAGACGGCCAGTCCGGGTGATGCCCGGGAACACAGCGATCTCGTACACCAGATCGTCCAGACGCTCACGGAAAATGGCATTGTCGGTCTACCCACCGAAGCAGGCTATGTGACCGTTGCGTCTGCCCTGTCTGCGGATGCCGTGTCCCGACTGCCACAGCGACCGACGGATCATGCCGCACTGCTGGTCCGGTCGATTGATGAAGCGAGTGACTTTCTGCCGCAGCTTGACACGACCGGTCGACGACTACTGCGACGCTGCTGGCCGGGGCCGGTGTTCCTCGAAGTTCCGGCCGAAGCGACGGCTGGTGGCTTGTTCGATTCTCTCAGCGATGGCGTCCGAACTCGTCTCGTTAACGAAACGGTGACGTGCGGATTTCCCTCAGAATCTCTGTTCCACGATGTCGCCCGGCTTGTATCGGCTCCCCTGGTCGCAAGCATTCCGGTCGAGCCGGTGGCAGAAGTGAGCGCAGACCAGGAGCCGGACGACGTTGACCTGTTTGTGAATACGGGTGAGGTGCAGTTTCCGGATGGGCCGACTGTCGTGCGTCTGACCGAGTCCGCACCGTATGTCACGCGCGAGGGAGTCGTGCATGCCGCGAGCATTCAGCGCATGACTGCCCAGGTGATTCTGTTCGTCTGCACGGGCAATACGTGCCGCAGTCCCATGGCCGAAGGAATGTTTCGTCACCTGCTGTGCGAGCGGCTGAAGTGTGGCCCCGAGCAGTTGGATGACCACGGGTTAATCGTCGCATCCGCAGGTATCGCCGCCAGTTACGGAATGCCCGCGAGTCCGGAGTCGGCCGAGTTGATGGCCGAATCGGGCATCGATATTCGTGTCCACGAAAGCCAGCCACTCACGGGACGCTTGCTGAACCATGCTGATTTTGTCTACACCATGACGCGCGGGCATCGGAACGCCATCCTGGCTCAACGGCCGGACCTGGCCGACTGTGTCCAGGTGCTGGCCCCGGATGGGTCAGATGTGCCGGATCCCATCGGTGGCGGCATGGATGAATACCGTCGCTGCCAGCACGCCATCGAAAGTCACATCCACCAGATCATCTCCCGCCTGTCGCTTCCATCGGAGTGACCGGCTTCCGAATGACCGCTTGCCGTCCCGCCGCAATGGTGGCCATGGCAGGCATTCTCAGCTCTCCATTGCCGCTGTTTTCTGGCACAGTGCAGGGCTCTCAGGTATTGATATGAAGATTGCTATTGGCAGCGATCACCGCGGAGTCGATGTGAAATCCCACATCCTTGAGACCGTGCGCGGTCTGGGACATGAGGGACAGGATTTCGGCCCGAACATTGATGGCAGTGTCGACTACCCCGATTACGGGGCCAAAGTCGCCGCAGCCGTGTCCGGTGGCGACGTGGACCGCGGGATCCTGATTTGTGGCACGGGCATTGGCATGTGCATCGTTGCCAACAAATTTGACGCAGTACGTGCCGCTCCGGTCCACGACGATCTCACCGCTCAGATGAGTCGGCAGCACAACGACTCAAACGTGCTGTGTCTGTCGGCCGACCTGATTGGTGAACAGGTACTGGATCGTCTCATCGAGATCTGGCTCAAGACCGAATTCGAAGGCGGTCGTCATCTGCGTCGCATCGAGAAGATTGGCGACATCGAAGCTGGCCGTACGGGGCTGGCATCGGAATCGGCCGGGGAGTAGTGAGGATTCACCTGTCACGACAGAGCATCATTGAGACGGAGTCGCCTTGAATGGATGTCGATTCGCTGAAGTTTGCCAGAACGCATGAATGGGTCTCGGTTGACGGCGACGTGGCCACCGTCGGCATCTCGCATTTCGCCGTGCAGGCCCTGACGGATCTCGTGTTCGCCGATCTGCCCGCTGCAGGGACAAACGTGACTGCTGCTGAAACGTGTGGCGAGGTCGAGAGCGTCAAAGCGGTCTCTGACATTTACGCGCCGGTCAGTGGCGAAATCACTGAGTCCAACGAAGGTCTGGCCGACGATCTGGATGCGCTGTCCGAAGACCCGTACGGTCGAGGCTGGATGATCCGCATTCGCATGTCGAATCCGTCAGAGCTCGACCAGTTATTCGACCGTGCCGCCTATGACGAGCATTGCCAGTCCGAACAGCACTGAATCGTTGGCCGGCATTGCTTGACCACTCTACGTCGAGTGTCAAACTACGCGCCGATTGAACGCCAGGCAGGACTTCGGGAGATGTCGGTTGAGCTATCTCTTTAGTACACCAGATGAGCAGCAGCAGATGCTCGCGACAATTGGTGTTGAAAGTGTTACGGCACTGTTCGATCAGATACCGGCCACGCTGCAGCTCAACCGCCCGCTTGATCTGCCGCCCGCCCTGTGTGAACTGGAGCTCGAGCAGTTCGTCCAGAAACAGGCTGAGAATAACCTCGGCCGGCACCACGTTTGTTTTCTGGGCGGCGGCGTGTACGACCACTTCATTCCGGCGGCCGTCGACGCGATTGCAGGACGCAGCGAGTTCTACACCGCCTACACGCCCTACCAGGCGGAAGCCAGCCAGGGGAGTCTGCAGGCGTTTTTCGAGTACCAGACGCTAATCTGTCAGCTCACGGGAATGGACGTCTCAAACGCCAGTCTGTACGAGGGCGGCACTGCCGTCAGCGAAGCCGTGTTCATGGCCATGCGCTGCACGCGTCGTCACAGCCGCATCGTCATTCTCGGCTCAGTACATCCCGACTACCGCCAGGTCGTCGAGACCTATCTGCAACGGCTCCAGTGTGAACTTGTCACGATCGACACTCCAGGCGGGACCGCCGACCTCGCCACTGTCGAAGCCGCCGTCAACGATCAGACCGCATGTCTGGTCATCCAGCAGCCCAACTTCTTCGGCTGCCTGGAACAGGCCGAACAGTTGGTCGACATCGCCCATCAGGCCGGTGCTCTGGCGATTGTTTCGTTCGACCCGATCAGTCTGGGCGCCCTGAAACGGCCCGGCGACATTGGCGCGGACATCGCCGTCGCCGAAGGCCAGAGTCTGGGCATTCCCATGCAGTACGGCGGACCCTTCCTGGGGATCATGACCTGTCGTCAGAAGTTCGTCCGTCAGATGCCGGGTCGGCTGATCGGCCAGACTGTCGACCGCGAAGGCCGCGACTGTTTCGTGCTCAACCTGCAGGCCCGCGAGCAACATATCCGTCGCGAGAAAGCCACCAGCAACATCTGCACGAACCAGGGACTGCTCGCGGTGCGAGCCACGGTGTATCTGTCGCTGCTGGGTCCGCAGGGACTGCAACAGGTCGCGGACCTGAGCTGCGGTAAGGCCCATTACGCCGCGAATCGACTCTGCGAAGTCGACGGGATCGACCTCGCATTTGATCGGCCCTTCTTCAAAGAGTTCACGCTGACGTGCCGTGATGGCGCTCAGGCAGTGGTGAACCGAGCCCGTGAAAGTGGTTTCGACATCGGGCCAGCGTGCGTGCGTGCCGGAGCATCTGCCGATGATAAACTGCTGGTTGTTGCCGTCACCGAAAGTCGGCGACGGGAAGAGATTGATGCCCTGGTGGCGATACTTGAATCGTGAATCTGGATAGGACGGATCGAAAGTGGCTCCGATGCGTCAGTGTTTCGGCGCGCCGACGCCTGCGGCTTGCCGTTAAACGAACCCGAACAGAAAGTGGCGACAAGTCGCCCCACTCCAAAGATGCGAAACCAGCTCGCGACACAACTGCTCTTCGATCTCTCACAGTCCGGCCGCCGAGGCGCCGTGTTTCCCGCATCGGATGTTCCGACGGGCGCGGCCGCTGACTGCATTCCGTCCGAGTTTCTTGCGTCGACACCGCCCGATCTGCCCGAGGTCAACGAACCGGACGTCATCCGTCACTTCACAAATCTGTCGACATTGAACATGTCGGTCGACACGCACTACTACCCGCTGGGGAGCTGTACGATGAAGTACAACCCCAAGCGGCACGAGCGTCTGGCTGCACTGCCCGGCATCGTCGATCGCCATCCCTGGCAGGACGAAAACGATCTTCAAGGTCTGCTCGGAATGTTCTTTGAGCTGCAGGCCATGCTCGCGGAAATCGCCGGTCTGCCCGCTGTCTCGCTGCAGCCGGCCGCTGGTGCACAGGGCGAACTCACGGCGTTACTCGTCGCATCGGCGTACTTCCGTGATCGCGGTGAAACGCAACGGACGAAGGTCCTGTTTCCGAGTAGTGCTCACGGTACGAATCCTGCCAGTGCTGCATTGGCAGGATTCGATTGTGTGCAGCTCAGTGGGGGAAAGAACGGCTTCGTCGACCTGGGCGAACTGAAAGAGCGGCTCGACGATCAGACTGCCGTCTTCATGATCACCAACCCGAACACACTGGGCCTGTTCGAAGGTGAGATCGCCGAGATCAGCCGTCTGCTGCACGACGTTGGCGGACTCGTCTACATCGACGGAGCGAATCTGAATGCGATCATGGGCGTCACCCGGCCAGGCGATTTCGGCGGTGACATGATGCACTTCAACGTTCACAAGACGTTCACCGGCCCACACGGAGCCGGTGGCCCGGGAGCCGGTCCGATCGCCGTGCGGGACTTCCTCGCCGATTACCTGCCCGGACCGATTGTGTCGCGTGATGCCGGCGCGGAACTGTTCCGGCTGACGAACCCGGCAAAGTCGATTGGTCGTGTTCGCAGCTTCTTCGGCAACGTCGGCATCCTGCTACGCGGGTACTTCTATTTAAGGACGCTCGGAGCGGAAGGTGTCAAAGCCGTTTCCGAACACGCCGTCCTGAACGCGAATTACCTGATGAGTCGTCTGCAGGATGTGTTGCCCGTGCCATTCGGCGAACACTGTATGCACGAGTTTGTCGCGTCGGCACAGCAGCTACATCGGGAACGTGGCATCTCGGCGATGGACATTGCGAAGCGACTGCTCGATTACGGCTTTCACGCACCGACGGTGTATTTCCCGCTGGTTGTGCCCGAAGCGATCATGGTCGAGCCGACGGAAACCGAGTCGCGTGAAACGCTCGACGCGTTCGTCGACACGATTCGCACCATCATCAACGAAGACCCGGAACTGCTGCACAACGCCCCGCACACAACGCCGGTCAGCCGACCCAACGACGTCCAGGCCGCCCGCAATCCGATCCTGAAATGGACACCGGACAAGGCATGACCCGGATTCATCAGGCGAGCGTCAGAGTCAGCTCTCCGGTCGGTCAAAGCTGAATTGCAGTGGTCGGACTCAGTAACACCAATTCAGGCTGGCTCATCTGGTAGCCGAACTCAGTAGTTCCAGGTTTGGGAGCCGCCTACGCCGAAGGCGTTACACCCAAAAGCCTGGGGTCGCGGCGCAGCCGCGCACCCCAGGACAGCGTGCGATGTGCCTGCGTACCCCGCAGGGGTTCTACACCGGGGGGGGAAACCTCAAAACCGGGTAGAACCCCTTCGGGGTACGCTGCGGTTGTTCGTGTTTTCCTGGGGTGCGCCGCTGCGCGGCGACCCCAGGCTATTGGGTAGAACGCCTCCGGCGTACAGTGACTCCAGGACTTGGAACTACTGGAACTCACCAGAGTTTGGCCGCAACTCACGAAGTGGCCAATGCCTGGCGACTTCGGCTACCTCAGATCGACAGCACAATCACGTCAGGTTGGCGAACTTCCGGTACAGCCATTCGATCAGCATCAGTCCGATGATCGCACCGAAGCTCATCCAGGTGCTCCACAGCGGAAAGACCTCGACGGACGATTCCGTCAGTCGCGGCGGCGAGAAGTCTGCCAGAGTCGCACGGACAGTGTCGAGTTCACAGCTCTGTCCGCCCGTTTCCGCGGCGATGTTTTCCTGCAGCGAACGATTGCGTGTCGCACTGCGGCGTTCGACGGACAGGTCGGCAACCTGGAAGTAAACGTCGACCGGTTCGAGCGTCACCGGATCATTGACACGCGCGACATAGTCGCCGGCATCACTGACCGGAATACGCGACTCGAAGACACCCGGCCGGTATTCAGTCAGCGTCAGCGAGCGGACGTCACCAGGCGCGTCGGTCGACCGGCCGGGCAGCCACAGCTCGCCGGACAAATGGTGTTCGTCCAAAGTGTCTCCGGTAAGCGGCTCGAAGTTCTCGTCGTAGGCTTCCACAGTGACGAGGACGGTTTCATCTGGTTGATACTGCTGCCGGTCCGTGCGTACGACGAATCGCTTCTGACTGCCGAGCGCGTGACTCAGTCCCAGCCGATGAATGAGCTGCCCCCAGAACTGACGGTAGTACAGCTCGCCGTACCGCCGACGCAGACGCCAGATTTCGTTAAACGCGATGTAGACCACTTCGCCACGGCCATAGCGTCGAATGGCGATCAACGGCTGCGGAGTGCGGCCATCGACACACAGTTCCGTCGGGTGTTCGGCCAGGACGGTTGTCGCACTGGTCTCGATGCGGCGCACTGGCTGATACCACGGAATACGACCAAGATTGCCCCACGCCCGCTCGTTCTCCGTATCGGACGCACCCAGCCGCATGAAGTCGAATTGCGAAGACAGCGGCGAAAGTTGCAACTGAATTTCGCGGTCGTCCCGCATCTGCCCGTCCGGATCGACGACCACGGGCAGCATGTCGGCGATGGGTGTGTTGTGAAGTTGGCCCGGCCCAAACCGCGGCCCCGCCATGACAACCAGACCACCACCAAATTTGCCCACGAACTCTTTGACCATCTCACCGAAGCGACTGCTGAGGGTCGATGTTGGCATGTCGCCAAGGAAGATCACGTCGTACTCAAAGAATTCGTTTCGTGGCAGCGTGAGTGTCGGCAGGAACAGGTCGTTGGTTTCCCGCACGATGGGGTCGCTGGAACGCAGGTACGTACGAAATCCTCGCAGCCCGACCAGTTTGTCGCGATGAAAGACTTCCTTGACGAACCGCCACTCCCAGGTGGGTTCGTATTCGACATACAGCAGCCGCAGGAAATCATCGATGACAGTGACTTCGCGTTCGGCCCTGTTGTTCTGATCGACAACTTCACCTTCCTGAGCGTCCACTTCAGCCGAAAAGATGAACCGGCCGGCTTCTTCGGGAGTAAACGGAAACTCCAGGAACATTGATGGTCCCGCCAGAGTGACCGTTCGTTCGCCGACGTCGATGGCCCGCATGGTTGCTTCGTCGGAACCGGCCTCGATCGGTTGGGCGACGACACGCACAGTGACAGTCGCACCATCCAGTTCCTGCTGACGAAGCATCACGGTGACGGTCGACATTTCCGCCTTCTTCATTTTCAGCGATGTCTGAATATCGACGCCCAGGTCGACAGCGTGCGTCGCGCCGACGCCCACGGTGTAGACCGGCACTCCCAATCGCCGGGCCGATTCCAGCGGAGGAACTCCGGAGTTGTGATCAAAGTCACTGACCATCACGACTCCGGTCAGGTTTGTCGAAGCGTGGCGACGGCGAAGATCGTCGAGTGCGGCACTCAACGACGTGATCGGTCCATCGGGCGAATACTGAGCGACCAGGTGATCGGCTTCGACGGAATTCTCGGCGGTGGCGTCGGCTGAAAGTTCAAAGCCAGTTACCTCATCCGATCGCCGAAACTGAAACATCTGCAGCCGGAAACGGTCATCGAACTCGTTGAGCAACTCTCCGCCATCGCCCTTGAGCCAGCCTTTGACCAGTGCCGCGCGCGACGCTGACTCGGGACCGTTGGCAGGTGGAGACGTCACATCGCTCGAAGCGGTGGACAGGTCCGCCGCCGGTTCCTCGTCCTCGGGCGGCGTGGTTGAATCGACGGTCACATCGGACCAGTCCAGTACATCCTTCAGGCGGTCGCGATCATCGCCGGTAAGCTGGTCTTCGATGTTCATACTGTCGGTCCCATCGAACAGGACCCACAGCACTGGCCGGGGATGTGACGTGAGTGCAACTTCCAGAATCGGGTCGGCCAGAATCAGCAGCAGCAGGCACAACAGGATTCCCCGGAGAAAGCCGAGCACAACCCGTTTCCCGCGCGAGGCTCGCGGCTGATACTTCAGGTAAAAGAACGCGGCCAGAAACGCCAGACCGAGACAACCGAACATGACCCACGCGGGGCCGTCGTGAGCCCAGTCGGCCCCGAACGAAAGTTGGATCCGATCGATGGAATCGACGTCCTCGTGTCCGAGCAGTCTGGCGACAAGTGTTTCCATGAGACTCCTGGCCTGCGGTCAGCATAAGTTGCGCGAGCTGTGACGCTCTCTCTGTGTATCACTCTGTCCGGACTCCATTCCGAGAGGAGAAAACTACTTCGGCGTCTCAATGACACGCGTCGACGTAATCTTGACCTCGTCCAGCGGGCGATCATTACGGTCCGTGTCAACGGCGCCGATGCTCAGAGCATTCTTCAGGCTGGCCTCGTCAGCGGTCTTGCCGAAGACCGTGTACTGGCGATCAAGGTGCGGCACGCGTCCCATGCAGATGAAGAACTGCGAACCGGCGGAATTCGGGTCGCTCGTGCGAGCCATCGAGAGCACACCCGCTTCGTGAAGCCGTTCGTTAAACTCGGCATCAATCTTGTATCCCGGTCCGCCCGTGCCGTTACCCAAAGGGCAGCCGACCTGAACCACAAAATCTTTGATCACACGATGGAAGACGATGCCGTTGTAGTACCCGATCTTCGTCAGTCCAATGACGTTCCGGCAGTGGCCGGGAGCGATATCCGGGTACATCTCCAGCAGGATCGTCCCTTTGGTGGTTTCAAACTCGACCTGATATTCGTTCTTCTCGAAATCAACGTCGGCGAGAGCCGCATCCACTTCAGCTCGTCGATTAGCTGCCATTGCAAACCTTTCATGAGTCAAATCTGAAACTCGGAGTTCTGAACGATGAGTACCATAGAGCCCCGCTGGCGCGTCGTCGACTTTGAGGAACTCCCTGGAACGCCGTGTCCGTGCGGGACAGCGAAGCGGGCGTTCGCCGACGTCGAGGATTACCCCGCCACGATTCACGTGACCGAGATCAAAGCGGATGCCGAACGCCACTACCACAAGCGTCTGACGGAGACCTATTTCATTCTCGCATGTGGTCCGGACGCTCAGATGCAGCTCGACGATGAATTTGTTCCGCTGCGTCCGGGGATGTGCATCATGATCCCGCCCGGAGTCAGACACCGGGCGGTCGGCGAGATGAGGATCATCAACATCGTCATCCCGAAGTTTGATCCGACCGACGAGTTTCTGGACTGACACTCTCGTTCCAACGCTCCGCGTTGGAACGAACCATAGGACGCTCTGCGTCCCGTCACGACTATGCGGGGGACGCAGAGCGTCCGGTCGTGCGTCGCAACGCAGAGCGTTGGACGAGTTCTGTGGTGGTTGCAGGCGACGCTCAAGCGTGTCCGAGCGTCAGTCGCGGAACTTTTCGTGGCACGCATCGCAGTGTTCGACGGACGCCTTAAAGATGCCTTGCGCCTTCTCGGCCTCATCGGCTTTCATGGCGGCGGCGAGCTGGCTCATCGCTTCACGGTACTTCTTAGACCAATCGGCCCATTTCGGCAGATCGTCTTTGTTCTTGACTTCATGCGTGTCGGCTTCCATCGCCAGCGACAGCACGGCGATGACGGTTGCGTCACCACTGGAGCGGGGCAGCCGCCGCGGTCGGCTGAGCGTTCGTCTGAGGCTACCCTGCCGGACTTCAATCTCCTCCATCATGCGATGCATGTTGATGAGCTTGTTCCAGGCAAACTCGGTCTCGGCTTTGCCGCCATTGCCTTCCAGTGCCTCGTTAACCTTTTCCAGCGCACTCTTCGCGTCGTCCAGTGTCTTTGTTCCCCGCAGACCAAGAGCGGCATCGCGCAATGCCGCCGCCGCGATGCCCGTATCCTTGCCTTTTTTGTGCTCGGCGATCGCCTGAGCGAGACATGCAATCAGGCCGCCGCCCCGGGCAATCGTTTTCTGTTCGATCGCCCGATCGAAGCTCTCCTCACTGGCGACAGCATTCGCCAGTTTTTTCGCAGTGTCCTTCGCTTCCGCAGCCAGATCATCAACGGACAACACTTTGCTGACATCGGCCGGAGCGGCACCGTCGGTACGCAGCAAATAACCGACGAACAGGGCCAGAACAGCCAGACACAAAACGCAACGCTTCATCGTGATATCTCCGAGTCAGTGTTTATTGAAGATGTTTGTTTGTCGCTTGAGTACACGTCCTGCGAACGACGGGCTGATTCTGTCGATCGCCCGCCTTTCAATCCAGCCCGTGGACTCGGCGCCGGCTCGATTCTGCTGCATTATCCCCACGCAATGCAGGTAAGCACTGCCTTGAATCTGCCCGCACACGCGACCGGAGAGCCCGACCATGACGACCAGCAATATGATGAGGATGTGTCTTCTCGCGTGTGGAGTTTCCCTCTGTTGGACCCCGGATGTTCACGCGACTGACGTCGAACTGGTCCGGCAGGTTGACGGGCAACCTCTGGCAGCCAGCACACGTCGCCTTGCCGAGGCACTGACGTTTCTCGGATCACCGTTGCCTTCCGATCTAATCACGAGTCTCGATGCCGCGCAGAAATCACGCGATGCCGTCGCGATTCAGGAACTCCTCGATCCGCATGTGATGTTCGTTGTCTCGTTGAACCCGGAAGTTCGTGTGAAGGTCCGGCAGGGTCCGGCAAAGGCAACGCTGCAGCAGGGCGGCTTCATGCCGCATCTGGTCAAAGTCATCAACGACAGCACAGTGAGCAGTCAGTTGCGAATTGCCAGCCCGCAGGCCGGCAATGTGTATTCGGGAACAGCTCTGGCAATCCTGAAGCGGCAGGCACAGACGGAACTCAAGGACGAAGAGGATTCGGAAGAACGCACGGACACGTTTCTGTCGGTGGAGATGTTTCAGCGACCGCCGATGACCGAGAAGTTGAGCGGACTGAAAGTCGAGTATGCCATTGCTTTGATTTACTCGAGCGAATCCGGCAAGCGCGAAGCGACCATCAAATTCGATGTCGGGCCCGGCACTCAGGACATCGGATTTCGCGGCGAAGCGCCTGTGCTGTTTGAAGTGCAGCCTGCCGTTCCAGTGAAGCTCGCTGTTCGGGACCACGACGGTCAGCCCACTGTCGCCCGGCTCACGATTCGCGATCGTTTCGGCCGCATCTATCCCTCGCAGGCGAAGCGGCTGGCTCCGGACTTTTTCTTTCAACCACAGATCTACCGGAACGATGGTGATGTGGTACTGCTGCCGCCCGGCGAGTTTCAGGTTGAATACTCGCGTGGGCCGGAGTACCGCGTGCTTCACACGCAATTCACCGTGAAGGAAACGGATGCGGCCAGCACGGACGTCGTCAAACTGCCGCTTAAGCTTGCCCGCTGGATCAATCCGACGGACCACGGATTCTACGGTGGAGATCACCACATTCATGGTGCCGGCTGTTCGCACTATGAGATGCCGACTCAGGGCGTGACTCCCGAAGACATGTATCTGCAGGTCAAAGGCGAGGGGCTGAATGTTGGCTGCATCCTGACCTGGGGTCCGTGCTTCGACTTCCAGCGCAACTACTTCAGTCCCACAGCCGACAAAGTCAGCGATCCATTCACCGTCCTGAAGTACGACATCGAAGTCAGTGGATTCGGGTCAGCAGCGCTGGGGCATGTCTGTCTGCTCAATCTGAAAGACCAGGAGTACCCCGGATCGAACGGCAGTAAGGAGAAAGGCTGGCCAACATGGACTGTTCCTGTTCTTCGCTGGTGCAAGGAACAGGGCGGAGTCACTGGTTATCCACATTCGGCGATGCATGTGATTCCACCATTGGAAGCCAAACGGATTCTTGCATTTGATTCAGACGAAAGTGAATCCGTCGACAAAGACGAAGTCGCCGACGCGCTGCTGCCCGAACCGTTCGAAACGATCGACGAAGACCGAGACGGATTCCTGACCTCGCGCGAGCTGACAATCAGTGCAGGACGCGCAGCGGATCAGTTGCCCAATCTAGCCGTGCCGTCGATGGGAGCTGGCGGTGCAATGGAAATCTGCGTCAGCACGGCTGAAGGTGTCTGCGACTTCATCAGCGCCATGGACACGGCTCGGATTCCCGAATGGAACACCTGGTACCATCTGATGAACTGCGGCTTTCCACTAAAGCTGAGCGGTGAAACCGACTTCCCCTGTATGAGCAGTCGACGCGTGGGACAGGGTCGTGTTTATGTCCAACTGGGCGAAGTTGATCAGGTCGATTACACGGACTGGTGCAACGGGATTGCGGCAGGACGGTCGTATGTGTCGGACGGATTCGCTCACGCACCGCGATTCGAAGTTAGCGGGCAGTCACCAGGTTTCGACGATGTGCTGTTGGACAAACCTGGCAGCGTCAACGTGAAGGCGACGGTCGCATTCGCCCCTGAGACACCTGTCGGCGTGGCTTATGGCAATCTGATGCCGTCGATCGGGCGCCGGATGCTAGGCGACACGATCAACCTGCACGCGCCCCGGTCGATGGAATACATCAGAGGCGGACGTCGCAAAGTTGAACTGATCGTCAACGGTCAGGCTGTCTCGTCGGTGGAAGTCCCTGCAGACGGTCAAATGCACGAGATCAAGTTTACGGCACAAGTGGACCACTCCAGTTGGATCGCGTTGCGGCACTTCCCGCAGTTGCACACCAACCCGGTTAATGTGCTGATTGGTAACAAACCGATCCGTGCCTCGCGTGACAGCGCCCGCTGGTGCATCGAGACGATTCACCTGTTGTGGAAGAATCGACACGAACGGATTGCCAAACTCGAACGCCCTGCTGCGCGTGCGGCCTACGACCGCGCCATCGCCAGGTATGAGCAGATTGCACGCGAAGCGGCTCCGTGAGTGGCGCATGCAGAGTCTGACTTCTCATCGTCATTCGCTGCCCGACCCGCTACCGTCAGACGCGGCGCCCGGCTGTGGTTGAAGCGCGCGCGGTAGTTGTATCTCGAATTCACTGAACAAATCCAGGAAGGGCTGGAATCGGTAGAGCGGAATGAGAGTGGGGTCGGTCCGTAGAGCCCCGGCAATCTTTGGAAATGCCTGGACCCTCTCCGACTTTGCGATCGTGAGCCCACTCTTCAGACGTTCTACGGCCAATTCAGCCAGCTTAAGGATGCGTTGAGAATCACCGCGGCGCGCTGCCGTGCTGCGAGCGCACTGGGCGTAGACGGTTGCCGAATTGTGGTACAGCACGGCAGCTTCGTAGTACTGGTTCCGGGCAACCAACAGTTCTGCCTGCATGTCCGTCGGCCCAATTGCGGCGTCAATTTCATTGATTGCTTCTGCCAGTGCATCTTTCAGTGGATATTCGGGGGTGACCAGACGCTGTAGCGAGGAGTTCGGAAGGGAAGCTGCCTTTGCCCACGCATATGCCAACCCGATCAGAGTATCCGGATTCCCTGGGGCCAGCTTCTTCGCTGCACGAAAGTCCTCAATTGCAAGCGTTACACCGTGTTCAACCAGCATCCAGCCTCGCTTCGTCAACGGGACAACCTGCTCCTCAAAGTTCAGGCTCAGTGTGTAGTAATGGACGGCCTTCCTTTTCTGTCCACTTCCGTCGAGTGCAGTGGCCATGCCCGTAAACACGACGTCCGGCGACGGCAGATGCTCTTCAATCGCACCGTTCACCATGGCGATGTAGTTCTCGAATCGGCGAAAGGCTTCTTCTCGTTCGGCGAGCTGCAGATGGGACTCGGCAATCATGCCGACCGTTTCCGAATCATTCGGATTCAGCTCGTTTGCACGACGAAAAGCGTCTCGTGCCAGCGCGTAGCCTTCCGGGCCACCGGCTTGAAAGTGAATGAAACCAATCTGTGTGTGCGAGGCGGCCTTTCGAATCGGATCCAGGTCCAGGCTGATGTGACGTTCGTAGCTGCTCAATGCCGCCACCGCGTTGCCCTGCTTCTGGAATATTCGCCCGCGCAACTGATGGATACCCGGGTGATGCGGCGCCCGCTCCGTGTCTGCTGCCTGATCCAGCGCGTCGAGAGCCGCCTGAAGTTCGGCCTGCTCCCGCTCCAGACGTTTGAGAACTTCAAGGTCGGCGAACTCACCTTCACCCGCGCCAATCGCGATCGCTTTTGCGTGATGCACCAGGGCCAGATTAATGAACGGCTTGGCTGATTGTGGGGACAGAGTTGACGCTTTCCTGAAATCCGCGGTCGCCAGGTCGTACTGCCTTCGTGCCAGCAGTACGGCACCGCGATTGATGAATATTCCCGGGGACTTCGGGTCGAGCTCCACGGCCTTGCCGAAATCCAGCAGAGCTGCATCCATGTCACCAAGATGTCCGTAACACAGCCCGCGGAGCATCAGCGGCCACGCGTAGTTAGGCCGGAGCGAAATGCAGTTCGAGAATGTCGCCAGCGCGGCACGCGCCTGTGACTGATTCAGATAACACAATCCGGTGAAGTGATGAATCCAGTAGTTCTGCGGGTCCTTCTGCTGAGCTGTCAGGTATCGACCAAGCGCCCGGTCGAACAGACCTTGTTTACGATCGGATTCCGCCAGCAGGTAGTAATCGAGTGCCGTGGTCGGCTGTGTTCGATCGGCCTGCAACATCACTTCACTGTTGTCCTGGCCGGCCATCTCCATCCATGTCGCCTTCCAGGCGAGCAACGCCTGCGATCCCAGTCCGATCGATTCGGCTCGGCTGATCCACTGCAGCGCCCGCAACCCTGCGGCCCGTCTTTGATCCTCGGGTTCATTGCGAGCCAGCCGCGCTTCCATTTCCGCTCTCAACAGCAGCAGCTCGAGGGTTGTGTCTTTCAGTTCGTCGAGCGGCCAGATGACGTTTTTCTCAAAGTAGCTGCGTGTCCAGACCAGGCCCGGTGCGAAGTGTGCCGGTGCCGCGGCAAACGGCGTTTCTGTGTTCAGGCCAAGCACATCCAGCGCAGTCTCGATGTGTTCGACGGCCTGCCTCGCATCGTCGTCGATGTCTTCCAGTTCCTTCAGAGTCCCGTACGCGCGCGCTTCGTCAGCTTCGACCAGGAACGTGTCAAACTTTGCAGCCGTTGCCGCAATGGTCTTGCTCAACGCCATAGCACGTTCGACGGCTTCTGTCGCAACCGTGATCGCGGTCGTCAGGTCAGGTAGTCCGGTTTCCCCATCGAGTAACGTGTTGAGTTCGGCCAATTGCGTGCGTGCTTCAGGATGCTGCTCGTCACGCATCAACGTCTCAACTTGAGCAAGCTGTTCCTCAACCAGCCGGCGCAACCGCTGCAGTCGCTGAGTTTTAATCAGGTCAAGGCGACTCGACAGCGAATCGTGCAGGTCTTCGAGCGCTGCATCATCGCTGGTTCGCCCGCGTGCCTCGTTGATCAGTTCCCGGGCCTGGGCGAAGTTACCACCAGACGCGGCTGTCTCGGCGAGCTTCAATTGAGTGGCCGCAAAGTTATGGATCTGATTCAGGTTGTGATTCCGCACAAACGCGGCCAGTCCGCCCACGAGAATCAGGACAGTGCCCGCTGTGGCCACAAAGGAAACGAGCTTCGGATGCCGGCGTATCCAACGTCGGGCACGTACCTTCCACGGATCTTCGAAACACGACACGGCTTCGTCGGCAAGAAACGCATCCACATCGGCCGCAAGGTCGAGAGCTGACGCGTATCGATCATCACGCTCTTTCGACATCGCCTTCAGGCAAATGGCCTCCAGCGGTGCAGCAATATCCGGGTCGTGCTGACGCGGCGGGACGATGTCGCCGTTGATGACCTTTTTCAGGACCTCATTGATTCCGCCTCGTGGAATCGGCTGATGATTCGTCAGCAGCTTGTACAAGATTCCGCCCAGCGAATAGATGTCGCTGCGGCCATCGAGTTGGTCGACCTTGCCGCTTGCCTGTTCCGGTGGCATGTACGACGGCGTACCCATCACGGAACCCATCATCGTCTGGCTGCCAACCGAGCGAACGTCAGTGAAGATGCTCTTCTTTGTACTCGGCACCGACCCTCCATCAGCAACGCTGTCGTTGCCGGTCACTGACATCTGAGAGGCACCGGGAATCGCCGTGGCTGGCTGACTCGAACCATCACCAGATTCCATCACGGTTTCGCCACCAACATTTACGACGGCTGTCATCGACGTACCCGCGTCCTGTGTCTCGGAACCGGCCACGTCCAGAACCTTGGCCAGCCCCCAGTCAAGGACCAGTGCCTCACCGAACGCCCCCAGCATGATGTTCAGGGGTTTGAGGTCACGGTGCAGCACGCCTCGATCGTGAGCGAAGGCCAATGCATTGCAGACCGCGACCAGGCTGCCCAGCAGCTTGCGGAAAGCCATGGCGCGTTCCGGGCTGTCCCGCGGCAGCTCATGCATACGCTCAATCTCATTCTGCATCGTGTCGCCGCGGACCAGCTTCATCGAATAGAAGGGAGCGCCGTTGGCCTGGTAGCCGATGTCATAGATCGGGACGATGCCGGGGTGCTCAAGCTGCCCTGTGATCTGAGCTTCTTCCAGGAATCGCTCCAGAGCGTTCCGGTTCTTCAGCGCGGCCGGCAGCATTTCCTTGTAGGCGACGTCCCGCCGCAGACGGACGTCACTGGCGAGCCAGATTTGTCCCAGCCCGCCGCGCGCGAAGTTGTTCACAAGCTGATAGCGCTGCTCTTCTTCCCATCGGTCGGCTGTTTCGTGAGCGCCCTTTTTCTTCGCGGCGCCGTCTCGACTTCTCGTCGCATTCCAGTTGCCCTGGCCCGACCCAGCCGAAGCCGCCGTCTGCCCGAATGCCGATTCGACACCGCTTCCGCGACTGGGCAGCTCCGATTCCAGAACTGTTCCTGTGGTTCCATCATCAGCCCCGGACGCAATTGCTGACGATGGATCCATCAAAGTGGCAGCCGTATCGGAGAAACTCGACGGATCGACAAGCGTCGCATCCGGACTGCCCATACCGGGTTCAACGATCGTCGCATCGACCGGCTCGTCAACACGGTCCGGACTGATCAGATCCGGGTCAGCCAAAGTTGCCTCGTGATCTTGCTGTGGGGGGCCCGCCAATGCTGGATCCATCAGCGTCCCCTCGGTACCGCTCGAGGCCGCGGACGACACGTCGCCCGGGATCGGTTCGTCCATGATGGTCTCAGCTCTGTCGGCCGGCACCGCCTCGGCGTCTGTGTCGGGAGGGAGTGGCATCGTGCCGTCGTCGCCTGTCCGCGCCTCACCTCCATCATGCACAGTCAAATCGTCGACGGTCACGTCGGCGATCGTTGCGTCGGTGCCGTTCGGTGCGGCGTCGGGGGCGCTCTCCAGCGAGACGGTGTCGCTCGAGGGCGAGCCAACGGGTTTACCACCACCCAGACTTTCATCCATCATCGTCTGGTCGGCTGTGTCGAATGAGGACCCGGGCGAAGCGTTGGGCTCGGGAACAGCCGGTGACGCGTCCACCACAGTGGCGTCCGAGCCACCAGTCTCGACGTCAGACTTTCGTTCGGGCGTGGCTGCGGCAATCGTCTGATCGACGACAGTCGCATCGAGCTCGTCTTCACGGAGACGGTCATCGTCACCAATCGTCGGACTGAAACTTCCGTCATCGGCAATCCGAGTATCATCCGAATCGTGGAGATCTGGATGGTCATCATTCGGCGTCGGCATGACACAACTCCGTCATTCAAACACGGCGGGCGGCAGACGGCAGGTTAGCCACACACGCGCATTGTCACAGCACAGATTCCGGGAGACATTCGATTCCCGGCATTCGGCCGTCAGGCGGCGACACGGAACAGCCTGGGTCGCGAGTTTTGAAGTTGCACACTTTCGGAGTGCGACGATGCATCGTCGCTTTCCCATTTTTCCATTTGCCGCGAAGCCGCTTACTTTTCAGTGTTTTCTCCTCACTCCGTCCTGGGCGGAATGGTAGACACGCCGTCGAAAACAGATGGAAAGCGGCTCCGTCGCAAGAGTGGCTTCGCCACGATAGGAAAGCGGTGATGCATCACCGCAGTCCAGAAATGTGCCACTTCAAAAAGCGCGAGCGACGAGATGGCCGCGCCATCAGGAATTCCTGCCGATCCGGTTCGGCATCGTCAGTCTTCCAGTGTTTTGGCCAGCACCGCAAGCTGCTCGCGGAACCACTCGGGATCGTATACGGCAATCGCCCGGAGGGACTGAGGCAGTTCTTCGGCGATGACGTACTCGTCGCCGGCGGGCAGCATCAGTCGAAGCTGAGTGGTGAACTCCAGCTTCATCAGTAATTCGTCGACCTTTTTCTGTTCTGCTGCACGTTTTCCGTCGCGCCACGCGTTGAAGGTCCGGAGGTTGGCCACTGCTCGTTCCACGGATTGCTTCGATGTTTCGCCGTCCGGCGCGGCTGCCAGTTCCGGTGGATCGGAATTCAGTTCCGTCTGGATCGTGCGAATGGCCCACAGGACCTGCCGGGCGGAATTGAAGTCGGGATAGGCGTCTTCAGGCTGACTAGCCAGTTCCTTAATCGCTCGACGTGCCGCACCCTTTCCGACAGCGCTTTTGAACAGGTCTTCGGCCAGCTCATCAAGCCACGCGATCAGACCATTTTCACCGTGCGTGATTGCGTGAATCTCCTGCGGGATGCCGAAGGGCCGACGATCGAGCACGCGACGTAGTTCTTCCAGTTTGCCGTGTGCCGCGTCCCAGTCGGCCTTGAACTTCGCGTCGTCACTTCCAGCGCGGTGCCGCACACCAACTTTCACCAGTGCCGTCGCCCAGGCAAACATCTGAGGACGACCGGGAACCGTCGTTCCATAACCACGTACCTGTCGCCACGCGGGAGCAGCCAGATCATGATGGCACGCCGAGCAGTCGAAAACGGCCAGTTCCGGCCATTGCTCGCCGTCCGCATGGTGTGCCTGCGAACCGAACATATTGAGCGTTTCCCGCAACGCCATCACTCCACTGATCATCACGGACTTTGTCAGCGGCAGGTCTTCCAGCGGGTTGTGTTCGACGCCTTCATGGTTGGCTTTGATCCATGCATCCCGGTGTGTGAAGTCACCCTTCTCCTGCAACGTCCGCCAATGCACTGGCATCTGCGAAGCGAATGTCTCCAACTCGATCCCCGGCAGTGGCGGGTGACCAGCGGCGTACATCTCGTGCGTGACAAGCTTGCCTTCCTGGACATTCCCGATGTGACAGGAGAAACACAGCTTTGCCTTACTGAGTGGGTTGCGAACGTCCGTAAATCCCCAGCTCAGTTTTTCGCTGGGGTGTGTAGCGCGCCACTTGGGGTCGATGTGCGGATCGCGCCATTGTGAACCCGGACCGTGACAGGATTCACACGTCACGCCGTACTCGAACGTGGGCGGCTTTTCTTCGCCTGTCTTCCAGCCCGCGTGGCACGACAGACACGCCTGATCCTCGGTCACTTTGTAATCTGGCTTGTCCCAGGCATCGGCCAGGATTTTCTGCATGTGCTGGCCGAGTTTACCTTCCAGCAGTTCGTACGCCTGGCGGTGTTTGTCGTGAGCAAAGATCTCAGTTTCGGTGAGCGCAGTGAAATCGCGACTCAGCGTCACGAATGGCGAATCGTCAGCCGCAAGTTTCTGGTTATGGCAGAGCACGCACTGTCCGAGTCCGATGTATTCCGGACCGGGCTTCTCGTCCTGGGCATTGGCCGATGTGGTTATGGCGACGAACCCTGCCGCGCCTAAGACGAGCCAATTCAACAGTGGGCGGTACATGATGATCCTCGTTTGTTGTAGCCGCATGAATGCGGTTTCTCGCCGGTCAGCACTGCACAGGGGCGAATCCGATGGACTGGTAGCGACGTACGAAAAACCTTCTACGACTCGCCAGCCAGCGCGTTGTGAATCCTGTCGAACTGCTCCGAAATCGCTGTCGCGTTTGTTTTGCTGTATGTCTGCGGGCTGTCGAAGCGATCAGGAAATCCAAGCTGATTACGAATCTCATTCAGCGAATCATTGATCAGGCGGTCTTCCGCCGTCGGCTCTGAATCTTCACCTGCTCGACCCTGAACGTCACGACGCCCCTGCTGCAGGGCGATCAACGCGAGATACGATTGCGTTGCCGCATCCCAGCTCTGCATGGCGTGATGACCACCAGACTTTGACAGGTCACGCAACAGGTGCGTCAACTGATCCTCATTGGGCGTGCTGTTATTGACCTTGGCGGCCAGCCATTGGAGCTGCTGACGGAGTTTTCCGGACGCCCCAATTACGAGTTCCTGTTTTGGCAGTGGTTTCGACATCTCCAGCATCAGGTGCGACAAAGCGCTGTCCTTGCCAGCAATGTCCCCGTCACCAAGCTCGTTCGACACCGCAGGCACCAGCGGAAAGAGCCATGTGCCCCAGGGATAGCCACCCGGTCGACGTCCGGCATAACCTCGCCCCTGCCGCCAACTGGGAGCCGACAAATCGTGATGGCACGAGAAACACTCGACTTCGGCGTATTCGGGCCAGATGGGAATAGTCATCTGCGCCGGGTACGGCTTTGCCTCAGAAAACTGCTTGATGTCGAGCGATGCGTTTTTCGCACGGAACAGCAGAAGATCGAGTCCAGCTTCGGCGGAGGCGAGTTGCCCAATGGCCCAGATTTTTGCCTCGAAGGCAGAAGCCTTTTCATTTCCGGCACTGGCTCGCTTGCGGTCTTTGTTGCGATCCCAGTGAGGCGGCATGTTTGCGTTGAACGCCGCCAGTTCAAAGAACAGTCGAGGGTGACCGGCGGCATACAGATCGTGATTCACATCGCGACCGGGTTCACCGACGTGGCAGTCAGCACAGACCAGTGCGCGGGTCCACAGGTCTTTCGTATCGCGGAAGCCGTATTTGGCCTTTTCCTCGGGCGACTTGCTGGACCAGTCCTTGCGAACATGGGGAGCGAGCCATTTCGAGGCGGCTCCATGACACGCCTCGCAGCCAACGCCGTCGAGAAGCTCTGAATAGTGCGCGACTGTATGATCAAACGGCGGATCCGTTTGCGGTGCATGACAGTTCAGACACAGCGGCGCCTCGTGAGCGGGCTTGTCGAGATGCATCAACTTTACCATCAGCTTCGATTCTTCGTTGTAAAGAACCGAGAACGCTTTGGCGTGTGCGTCGTCCTGGATCCAGATGCTGTATTCCGCTCCCAGCGGACCGTTGGTGCCGCCACCTCCGTGGCAGTTGGCGGCGGCGCAGCCGCCCACACCGACGAAACGGTGTGCCGCCGCTGCAACGGTTTCCGCGCCGGCGTCTTCGCCGGAATCACGGTCCGGGTTGAGAGCGACCAGTTGGCCGGATGGTTCAGCAGCCTCCACAGGCGGGCTGAGGTGGGTCAGTCCGATGAGTGCGGCTGTCCCGATTACAAGTCTGCAGTGCGATGTCCAGTGCATGTGTATCTCCGACGGTCGTCAGCCGCTTCCCTGCGACAGCATACCCCTCCAGTCTTGCGCTCGCCCGCACTTCTGTTCGGAACGTCTGTAAAGGTCGTACCTGTATGAAGAGCGTCGGGGTCAGGGAAACTCTGCCGGTCAACGATCCATAGCGCGACGGAGACGGAGCTTCATTTCTTACTTCGAGTTTTTGCCGGACAAACCTGCGTTCGGATTTGCCGTTGACGGAGCAAGTTGTGGATTCAATGTTCCGATGAACTCGTCTTGTGAGTGATCGTGGTAGACGTGGCATTCCACACAATCTGAACGTGCCCCCATAAATCGCGTGCCCGACGCCGGAGTCGGCTGGATCGGATTTGGTGAGTGGCATTCACGACACAGTTCCATTCCCGGAAGGATCACGTCACTGGTAAGACTGCTCTCAAACACACCAGTGTGACATTCGGCGCAATTCAACACCTGATGAGACCGATGGCTGAAGACGGCATGCGGCTGCCAGCGACTCGGGATGTTCGGCGGCACGATAGACCAGTCACTCGGCGAGTCTTCATTCTTGATCGCGTGGCAGTAAGTGCATCCGCCTCTGGCTTCCGAGCCAAAAAAGACTCGCTCATGACTGAGTGCAACTTTTTCCGCGTTCATAATCTGTTCGGCCAGCCACTGTGACTGGTCCCCGGACAGTTTCTGTTGCTCGTTCTTGCGTCCAGGAATCACTCGTCGCGGAGCGGCGTTGAGCCTGGCTGGCTGTTCGCGCGCCAGTTGCGTGTACTTGTTGCGGAGATAGCCACGTACTGTCTCTGGTACTTCGTGGGGCACGACTTCGTTCGGAAATCGTTCGTTGTCGTAATACAGAGGGTGGCAGGACTGGCAATTCTTCTCGTATGTCATGGGCAGCATGTAGCGGCCTTCGGGGTCCATCCGGTGACAGACATTGCACGCCTCGGACAGGTCCGTGAAACGTTGCTGCTTTTCTCGGTCGCCGAAGTCAATGATGCCATAGACCAGATTCCCGTTCTCGTCCCGCTCGGATTTAAGGTGAGCCGAGTGATTGAAGGAAATCTGAGCCTTGTCTCCCCAGCCGACACCATCGACGTAACTGAGAAGTTCGTACACTTTGTGCGGGTCACCGACATCAGCCGTCGCGTCCGAGCCAGAGGCGATCAGTTTTTCAAACGCGAACGGGGGATGCCCGCCCGGGCTGCCGAACTCCGTCACGGCAGTTGCGAATGTCGTCGATGGTTCCGTCGATCCTTTGAAAAACTCGCCACCATCCTGCAGCACGACAAGAGCCGAATGGCACTCCGTGCAGACGCGATCCGGCGACCGCTTCAGGTCCACATCACCGGCATGATCGACATGACAGTACGCACATGAGATGTCGTCATGGACCGGAAACTGATTCTTGTGATGTTCCGCACCGGGGTGGCAGGCCAGGCAGTCGTTGTTGTCCACGGAATAGACGTGAGAACTGAAATCGAAGTTGACGACGCGATCCAGCGTGGTCCACTCGCTGTGGCACTTGGCGCAGTCGTTTTCGAAGATGCGGTGAGGCGTGGCGAGATCGCCGCCCTCATAGACCGCAAGGTTTCCGCGGGCGCCTTCAAACCAGAGCCACAGCAGGCAGAAGAGGCTGAGCCACAGCGACCACCGCCATGTCCTGCGATAGAACCGGTTCGGGCGCTTCTGGACGTCAATCTCGACCCGTTGCGCCAGCTCTCGACTTGTATAAGGTTGGACCATTTTAGTTTGTTCGTAATCGCCGAATCGACTCGGCTCGATTGCGTGGTAAAGACGAGACGGACAGTCAGCCTCTTACGGAACCTTCCAGGGGACGACACGTAGAGCTACGACAATGTGGATCGCCACCAGGACGAACAGTGCAATGGAAACCGGGATATGCAGGGCCAGCCAGTAGTGCAGCCAGTGATGAATGCGTTCCTGCTCTGCGAACTGACGATGCTCCTCGCAGCGTGTCTCCAGAGACTCCAGAGTCGTGTGTAGTTCAACCGGCAACGTCGACCGCATCTGTGAAAACGCCCGAGTTGATTCGGTGACTCCCGACAGACGCCCCTTACGCCCCTTACCAGTCAGATAAGGTCTGACAGTGTCGGCGTAGAAGTCTCGCAACTCTTCGGTTCGCAGAACGGGTCCGACAGGTCGAACTTTTTTCGTCGGTGGTGGCGGTGCGGCCGGAGCAGCTGCTGCTGCCGGACCGGCGGCAGCAGCCGCAGCTTTTGCGGCTTCAATTCGTTCTTCGCCACCGCTGCCTGGAGCCGCCTGTAAGCGGATAATATCGATGGTTGTCAATTCAGCACTACCGCCGCCAGCCGCTGGAGCAGCGCCACCTGCAGCCTGTTGGCGCATCATGTCGAGCGGGGACAATCCACCGCCCGCACTGGCCGCCGCCGGAAGTGCCGCGGTCGTTGCTGCCGGCTCCTCTTCTTCTTTAGCCCAGGCAGAGCCATCGATGTACGGTCGTGCCTTCTCCGCACTGGTCGTTGCCAGCGCGTCGGTGTAGCCGTACTTCTCGGTTAGCAGTGCAGTGATTCCTTTGACCTCGACATCCGCTTTGCGTCGCCGCATTCCGGCCGCCACGTCGCCACCAGCGATGAAGACACGAGCCTGTTCTGCCGCTTCGTCAGCCAGATGAGACGTAAAGTTGTATTTCTCTTGCAGCAAAGCCCGTATCTCATCGGCCTCTTTCTGAGCTTTGCCATCTCGCAAGGCTGCTGCCATCTCTTCATCTAACTCGCCCAGGAACGGCCGCGCCTTTTCGGCGGCGGTCGTCGCAAGACCTTTATCGAAGCCATACTTCTCCACAAAGAAGTCTCGGATGGAGTCGACCTCGCGATCGGGGTCCTGCACCAGAAACGGCCGCGCTTTGTTCGCGGCTTCTGCGGCGAGTCCTGAATCAAACCCGTATTTCTCTGTCAGCAAATTGCGGATGGACTGCATTTCGCTGCCGATGTCTTCAACCAGAACTCTCGCGATCTTCGGTCCTGTGTCGGCAGGTTTGGCGGCTGATTTTGACTTTGCCTCGCTGGCGGCGGCCGGTGCGGGACCTGCGGCGGAGGGTGCGGGTGCTTCACCTTTACGTACGGCTTCGAGATAAGCCTCGACTCGCTCGGCACCGCCCGTTCCAAACGCACCGTGCAGGCGAATAAGCTGAGGAACAGGGACGTCCGGCTTGTCGCCAGCATCGGCCGCTGCATCCGGCTTCTCAACCGCAGATGCTGCCGCCGGTTCGATGCCTTTGACGTCGTACACTTCGAGCAACATCGAAGTAAAGTCGTCCTCAGTGCGTGTCCAACCGTTTGTTTTCGATTGACGGGCCAGGTCGCGGTAGAATTCCTGATCGTCCTCCGGGACCCAGTTCAGCCAGTTGCCGCGTTCGGTTTTAACTTTGTCTTTTTCCGACTTGTCACCGCCCGCCTCGCGATCACGCAGGGATGCGGACTTCTTTGCCAGGCCTTCAATCTGGTTTTGCAGCGGGTCGTTCTTGAGTGAAATCCTGCCGCAATGCTCGAACACCACCCGGTCTGACAGGATGCGGTTTCTTTTTCGCACGTACGGCACCTGGACCATGGCGGTTTCACGATCAACGCGGGACGCCATCAGCTTCGGCAGGAAGTGCTGCATCGCCAGGCCGAAGAAACCGCTCACCACAACCGTGAGGAAGAACAGCCACAGAATCTGCTCCAGTAGTCCGCCGAGACCGAACCCGGCGTGGAACATGATCATGGGAAAGCTGAGCGTACCGAGCCACAGGTGCCCGCGCAGCCAGAACTGGGCGCTGCCAATTCTCCAGAAGGGGACCTGACGCTTCCCGGCGAGCATGCCGGCAAAGATCATCATGGCCGTCCCAACGACCCCGTACAGCAGGCCCATCATGCTGCCGCCCGTGGGACCTCGCGGCGAGACCTGAGCGTACATGACGTACGACGCTGCGGAGACCGCAAGAATCACAGTCGAAACCACAGCCCACTTCTGATGTGTCCTGTCCAGGAGCACGGCGAATCCTTAAGTCTTGAAGAAGAACTCGAGCGCGTTGACACGTTTCGCCGCATCATGCGGGCATGCGTAAACACAGGATGGTTGTGCGCTGGGCAACGTGCCGCAAAGGTCGCACACCACAGCGATGTCGTTGACAGCTTTTACGTCACTGTCCCCGAGAATCGCCTGTTGAGACGCCGACAACTCCAGTTCGCCGGGCAGAGCACTCATTTGAATAGAGCCGTACGGACACTGATCGGCGCACATGGCGCAGCCGATACACCAGTCCCGGATTTGAATCTCGCCGGAATCCCCGCGGTTAATTGATCCGACCGGACAGCCGATCATGCAGACAGGATCCAGGCAGGATCGACATGACAGCGGCACGAGGAACTTCTCGAACCGTGGCCCGTCCAGATACAGGCGCGTGCGGCCGTCGTCGTGTGAAGCGACACAGGCATCGACGCACTGGTTGCATCGGGTGCAGCGGTCGAGGTCGATCAGCATCAGCTTCTGACCCTGAATCAAGCCAAGCTGTTCGAATTCAGGTGACTGAGACCGCACGTTTATCTGCTCGGCTTCCTCGGTCATGGCCGACGCGGCCTGCTCCTTGTATTGCGCAACGATCTTGTTGAGTCGGCTCTTGAGTTTCTTCGACTTTTCCACCAGTCCGAGAAAGTCTTCCTTCGACATCTTGATCAGTTCGCAGCGGGACGGGACTGCACCGGTGCGCGAGTCCGGCAATCGCTGATTCGCGCCTCCGTCCGGGTGGTCGTAGGCAAAGACTGTTGCGCTCCGAGGCGAGTCTGTAATGACGCCCAGTTCCCCGAAGAAATCGCCGCGACCCATGTAGCGAAGAATCCGACGAGACCCGGATGTCGCGGCGCGGCGCGGCATACCCAGCGGGAGCACCCATTCAAGTAGTGACCGATGAAATGTCCGGATTTCGATTTCCGCCCACTTCTTGGTGCCGAGCGGAAAGTCGCGGCAGTCCGTTGCGACCTGCGGACTATCGATACTCGCCACGACTTCCGTAGTGGTACGGCCCAGCTCAAGATGCAGGTCGCCCGTTCTGATGAGTGAATCGAACGCTGCGAGCAGAGCGGCCTGATCAGCTTCGCCAGGTGTGCCCTGCGCCGCTTCCTGGACACTCGCCGGCATCTTTGCCCAGACCAGTGCGCCGACGGGATCCTCCGCAGCCTCTTTGAGCTCTTTCCAGACGTTCTTCCAGTTGTCCGGTTTGAATTCCACGGCCCGCAGCAGCGTCCAGGAATTGCGAACGACCTTCACCAGCCCACTGCGTACCACGTAGAACGAATCGGCTTCGTCACGTTCTTCGAACACGACAGTACCGGCTTCGTAGTTGACCAGTTGGATCCGCTCACGAATGGCGGCGAATTCGGCGTCCGGCAGGTCCTGAAACAGAGGCAACCGGCGAACCTGGCCGTCGAGCACGCGTTCCCGATAGACCTCATCCATCTTCTTCTGGTATTCGGGATCGTTGTGCAGCATGTCAAGCACGTTGCGCAGCATCTCGATCATGTAGCAGTCGCGCGTGGCCACGACAGTGGCGGATCGCGGAGCCCGATTCAGGCAACTCATCTCGCCAAACAACTCGGACTCGTGCAGCGGAGCCTGTCTGGTCTTCGAGTTGATGTCCGACGGTCCGTCAATCGAAATGAATTCCGGCCGATCCTTCTGACTGCTGACGCCCAGCATCATGCGTTTGAAGAAGCCGACTTTTTGTTTGACACCATCGTTGAGCAGGAGATACGCGGTGGAGACATGGCGTTCGACCGGTGGCGTGTCGTCGTCGTGGTATTGCTTGCGCTGCTTGCGCAACTCCACGAGTTCGTCACTGATCTGCTCCTCGAGCACGCGCAGATCTTTGACACTGACCAACTCGAAGTGCTGGTGAAGGCCACGCGGATCGCGCCGCTCCTCTTTGGCCTCAAGCACTTCACGCAGTTTCAGCAGTTGCAGTTCGCGCAGTTGGATGACGTCTTCAGTCGAAAGGATTGAAAACGCAGTGGCTCCAGACTCTCCCTGCCGTACCAGGACTCGTCCGGCTTTGCACTTGCGCAGGACGGTGGTACCAGGAAATCGAGCAAAGGACGGCGTCTTCTTCAGAGCGGCAAACAGCGAGAGATCCGCGAGTTCTTCCGCGGTCAGCAGTTCATCCCCGGGCTGCAACGGGTTTGTGACCTCGGCGAGTTCCGCCGGCAGCATAGCTTCAGCCATGAGACGTCCCCTGCTCTCCACTCACTGATGCAAATCGGCTGAGTAACCCGGTTGGGCTTTGAACAGACACAGAACAGTCCGTTCGAGACAGTCAAAACTCGTGAGCAACGTACCGATTGCCTGACGCCGAGGCAAGGATTCCAGAGCTCATCCTTACATGATCAGGAAATCGCAGTTTCTACTCGCGAGGCGAGATTCTCACACAAGATCGAAATCGTGGCGAGAGATCTTTCAGACGTTACCGGGTCACTGAATCGAAGTCATGTGACACTGGACGCCAAAACAGGGCGGGTGTGCCACCTGGCCACAACCGTACGCAACTGATCCCAAGCAGGTCACGACGCATCATGCCGAGGCCAGTGGTTGCAGAAAAGACTCTCTGAACCATCGACCGCGTGGGGACGTCGTGGGGCGTGATCGAAAAGACGCCGGAGTCGCGCTTCCCCGTTCGGGAATAAGAAACGGGCTGGTCAAGTTGACCAGCCCGTTGAGTCAGTTTGCTGTCACTGGCGAGACTCAGCCTCCGCAGCCCGTGCAGGTCGGGACCGAGCACGATGAACAACTGGGCGGCGGGCAACACGTTTGGACGGGCACCTGACGGCACACGACGCGCGGCTTGCAGATCGTCTGCGTGTACGGAACCTGACGCGGCACACTGCGACTCTGCGAGACAAACTTTGTCTCGCACACCTGACGGCAGACCGTGTACGGAACCTTGCGGGTTCGTGTTTCTGAGACGTGGCTGCAGACCGTGTACGGGACCTTCTGGCAGACCGTGTGAGGTTCGCACGATTCGACCGTGTAGGGCACCTGACGACAGCGAGATTCGCAGCGCCACGCACATACGGTGTAAGGCACTCGACGCGTGCGGCACTGCTGCACGGTGGAGCAGACTGTGTACGGGACTTTCTTCGTTCGACTTTCCTTCACGACATGGCACGTCGTATACGGAACGCGGCGCGTCCGATTGACGGGCACCATCTTGCAGACGGTGTAGGGAATGCGGCAGGTCTTCACCTGACGTTCCATGCGCGTACACATGACGGTCTTCTTCTTCGTCTTCGGAACCCAGACCTGACGGCAGTTGACCGAACCCGGCTGGGAGAATCGCTCGGTGCGCGTGCAGCCCGGACGATAGACCGACTGGCATTTGCCGCAGTCCCAGTCCCAGCGACCGGGAGACGTGACACATCGTCCGCAATTGCTGGGCGGGCACTGTTCCATGACCGTACGCCATTCGCCGCCGCAGACATCGACCTGCTTACATTCGACGACGGGCTTGCACACGGTGTAGCACTTCTCGCGGTAACGCGTCTCAGTGCAGGGACGATAAGCGGTGTAACACTCTTCGCGGTAACACGTCTTGTAGACGGGCTTGCAGACCTCGTTGCAGACCGTGCGGTAGCAGGTCTTGTAAACGGGCTTGCAGACCGTGTAGGTCTCGTTGCGATAGCAGGTCTTCGTGTACGGCACTTTGACCTGGTACCGCTCAGTGCGAAACGCGGTCTTCCGGACTGGCTTCATGACTGTGTGCGACACGTCCTTGTAGCAGACCTTGTAGACCGGCCGGCTGATGTTGTAGCACTGCTCGCGAAACTTCGTCTCGTAGACGTTGCGCGAGCACTGGACGGGCACCTGCTCGCAAACCTTGTCGTAGACGGTGCGGTACCGAGTGATCTGGCACTTGTCGTACACGACTTCCCGCACTGTCTTGTAACAGGTGTTGCACGACGCCACGGCCGAGCAGAAGTCACCCGTGGACGAACACGCGGACGTCGGGCAGCAGGAATAGCTGTCGGCTCCGCAGTACGTCGCGTGAGCGGTCTGTTCGAATCCTGCTGCCAGAAACAGGCAGGTCAGGACGGCAGGTTTCAAAGCCTGTCTCATCGGAGTAGCTCCTCACGGTCCAGCACATGATGCTTGAAATGGTCGGGGTCGCTGGCTGCGAACCCATTACGACTGCTGTCCCTTTACTCGTCCTCAGACTTTGACAATCTTCAGCAAGTGTCACATTCGGGCACGTCTCCCGGAACGGTGGCGACAGCCTGCCGACGCACCCGCGAAAATCGTTACAGCAGGCCTCGAATCAGGGGCTCGTGCGCGTGAAGTCTTAACGGTTAGAACAGAGTTGCTGAGGATTCACGTTGGGGCGATTCCCAGTGTGGCGACTTTGAAGAAGGCGCCTGCTATCGTGGGCCGCATCGCCGTATCCACGCTGAAACGCGAGTGAACCCAGACAGCAAAGGATCAGAAATGAAGTTCGCCATCTGCCAGGAGTTGTACGAAGGCTGGGAATGGGAACGTCAGTGTGAGTTAAGCGCGAGCCTTGGCTACACAGGACTCGAAGTGGCACCGTTTGCTCTCGCCGAGCGGATTACAGACGTATCGATGGATCAGCGTGCGACGTTACGCAAACAGGCTGAAGACCACGGCATGGAGATCATCGGCCTGCACTGGCTGCTGGCAAAGACGGAAGGTCTGCATCTGACAACAGAGGACTCTGCTGTCCGCACGGCGACGAGTAACTACCTGATTGAGCTGGGCAATGCGTGTGCCGACATGGGCGGAACGCTGATGGTGTTCGGCTCGCCGTTCCAGCGCAATCGCGAAGATGGCATGTCGACCGAACAGGCGATGGCCAACGCGGCCGACGTCTTCGGCGCGTGTCTGCCGGCGTTTGCTGATCGTGGCGTCAGCATCTGCATGGAACCTCTGACGCCGAAGGAGACCGACTTCATCAACACGTGCGCTCAGGCGACCGAACTGATCGAGATGGTTGGTCAGCCAAACTTCACGTTGCATCAGGACGTCAAAGCCATGCTGGGCGCCGAGTCCAGTTCGGTTCCGGAACTGATTCATGAATTCAAAGGCCGCGTCGGCCACTTCCATGTCAACGACACGAATCTGCTTGGACCGGGCATGGGCGAGACCGATTATGTGCCGATTGTTCAGGCGCTGACCGAATCCGGCTACGACGGATGGGTTTCGGTTGAAGTGTTTGATTACAGCCCAGGTGCTGAGTACATCGTGCGACAAAGCATGGACTACATGCAGCAGACGCTGCGTCAGGTCAGCAGCGCATCGAAGCCGTAAGAGTGACATCTTCGCGGTGCATCATTCGATCGCGCGCTCAATCTGTTGAATGTCGTTGCGGCTCACCTGGAGCGCGCGGACGCGTCATCATCATGGCGTGATCATCGACACGAGCCGCGACGCATCGCATACGACCAGGGTCGCCATCAACCGGTATGCAACGCGGTCATGCGCAGCATGATTGCGTCGCGCTTGAAGGCATCAGCCAACAGCGCCGGGAACATGTCATGCCAAAGACGATTGATTCGCGCCGAAACTCAAAAGATAAGGCTTGCCAAACTCAGATGAATCGATAACTATGACTCGCGATCGAGTGTAAGCCATTGATGAGTAAAGCCTTCGGTGTCTTACATGCGGCTAGTCACGGTTGACCGGCCGGCTTGGAGTTCGATCGGGGTTAGCTGACTGTCGTCCATAGCCCGGTTATCAGCGGCATCAGTTACTCTGAGTTACTCGTTTAGGAGGAGCGAAGGTGGCCAAGAAGAAGGCAGCCAAGAAGAAGGCCGTGAAGAAGAAGGCCGCGAAGAAGAAGGCAGCCCCCAAGAAGAAGAAGGCAGCCGCCAAGAAGAAGAAGGCAGCCCCCAAGAAGAAGAAGGCAACCGCCAAGAAGAAGAAGGCAGCCCCCAAAAAGAAGAAGGCAGCCGCCAAGAAGAAGAAGAAGGCCGCCAAGAAGAAGTGATCTTTGAGATCACTTCGGGTGTCTTGAAGACAACCACTCGAAACTTGATTTCGAGACGAGCAACAACGAGGAAAGGCGGCCGAATTCGGCCGCCTTTTCTATTTGGTACGCTTCAAAGGTGTGCGCGCCAGATAGTTGGACACACTATGCGATCATCGCCGTGAATGACCGGGAGCGGCACTGCTTTTCACGAGCACTTCGCAGTGCACACTCGATTGCGCCCGGCCTGCTTCGCTTCATACATGGCGCCGTCGGCACTGCTCACGAGCCATTCCGCGGAGAAGTCACACGGGTTCATGCACAACGTGTTGCATGATACGCCAACACTCGCTGTCACAGGCACGGGCTGTCCTGCGTTTCGCATCTGCAGCGCTTCGATGTTCGCACGGATGCGTTCTGCCAGGATCATCGCCCCCGCCTGGTCCGTCTCACGCAGAATGATGGCGAACTCCTCACCGCCGTAACGACATGGCCAATCGGACGTGCGCGCGTTGGCATGTAAAACTTCACCCAGCGCCTGCAGTACCTGATCACCGAACGGATGCCCGTGGGCATCATTGAGTGACTTGAAGCGGTCGGCGTCCAGGATGATCAACGCCAGCGGCCGGTCGTATCGTTGTGTGGCCGAAACCTCTTCATGCAGGCGTTGATCAAAGTGGGCTCGGTTCCAAAGTCCCGTCAGGCCGTCAATCATGGCGCGCTGCGCCAGCATGTCCTGAAATCTTTTTGTCCGCAGAGCCGCACGCACGCGGGCATTCAGTTCTGCCGAGTCGAACGGCTTCTGAATATAGTCGACAGCTCCCACGTCGAAGCCACGTACTTTCTGCTCAACGTCGCTGGCTGCGGTGATGAAGATCACCGGAATGTTTTGCGTATCTGACTCGGACTTCAGACGCTGACAAATGTCGAAGCCACTGCTGTCCGGCATCACAACGTCAAGCAGAATCAAGTCCGGTTGAGACGAACATGCCTGCATGAATCCATCATCACCGCTCATGGCATGTGTCAGTTCGATGTCTAGATTCTTCAGGCGCACTTTCAGCAGTTGATGAATCTCAGGTGAATCATCGATTGCGAGAATCTTCTGTGTCATCGCCGGATTCCTTCTTGGCACGCCGCGAAAAAAACATCTTACGTAACGCCGACCTCTGACTCGCGTGAATTCTGTAACGAATCACGCACAACACAGGCCAGGCTTTCGAGCGTGTCCGTCAGTTCCTTCCAATCCGGGTCTGACCTGCTGAGGCATTCAATCTGCGAGACGATGCGATCTACACGTGCTTCGGCATGGACAGCGGACCCGTCATGACGTGGTGGTTCGTGCTCACCCGGCAATGCACACGAGTTCGTGGAATCAACGGGTTCGCTCAGTGGGAGCAAATCGACACCAGTGGGCTGGATGTTCGGCCGGTCATCCGTCTGCATCCGACCCCGCCCTGCGATCACGCGCTGGCACAGATGAACGAGCTCTTCGAGATGCGATTCAAGTTCTTCGATCGGACCGCCAGCCTTCGCAAGTTGCTCGACGATCAGTCCCTGTTCGCTGACCGCGGGGTACCCATAGCCGCCTGCCGCGCCGCTCAGCTTGTGAGCTGTCTGGTAGATCGTTTCGAAATCCGACCGAGCCAGTGCATTGGTCAGAGATTCAACGTGGTTCACGAGTCCGTCGATAAACCGGCCGACGATTTCGAGCATCTCCGGATCATCGCAGAACTCACTGATGAGTGGCTCACACGTTCGCGTCGTCACTTCGCAGTCGATCGTTTCGTCCGGTTCCTTCATAGCGGTTTCGACAATGGTGCCCGCGACCGCCAGTGGTTGAGTCGGTTCCGGTTGAGGAACAAACTTGCAGACCATGTCTGTGAGTTTGCGAGGATTGATGGGCTTGGTGGAGTAGTCGTTGCACCCCGCTGAGATGCACCTGTCCCGGTCACCGCTCATGGCGTGCGCCGTCAACGCCACGATTGGTGCGTCGTATCCCTTCTCGCGTAACGCGGCCGTCGCCTCATAGCCGTCCATCACGGGCATTTGCATGTCCATGAAGATCATGTCGAATGGTTGCCCTTGATCGGCAGCTCTCAGCGCCATGTCATAGGCGACTTTTCCGTTGACGGCTGTTGTCACCGTAGCACCGGCAGTTCGCAGGTGATGCGAAATCAGTTGGCGGTTATCACCACCGTCTTCCGCGAGCAGGATGTTGGCCGCGATTCGTGCCTGCACGCTGCTCTGCATCGGCGCAATATCCTCGCATAGTGTCGACTCTGATGGAGACGCGATCATCGTAACGCCAGCAAGCGAACCAGTTGGCACATGAAACTCGAAACTCGATCCCTGCCCTGGAGCACTGGTTACTTCGATTTCACCGCCGAGCAACTCGACCAGTCGTCTGCAGATTGTCAGCCCCAGACCCGTCCCGCCAAACTGACGAGTGGTCGAATCGTCGGCCTGTGTGAACGGACGGAACAGACGACCAATCTGCTCAGGAGTCATTCCGATGCCCGTATCGAGCACCTTGAAATGCAGTATCGGCGATTCCGACTCGGCACCTTCGGTCCAGACGTGGATGCGTACTTCTCCGTCCTTCGTGAACTTGATCGAGTTGCCGACCAGGTTGATCAGCAACTGTCTGATTCGCACGGAGTCACTGACGATTGTTTGTGGCACCGGTCCGTCATAAACGACGCCAAAGTCGATCTTCTTTTCAATGGCCCGTACCCGCATGAGCGAGGCCACGTCACTCACGATCTGACACGGCGAGCATTCAATCGATTCGACATTCATCCTATTGGCTTCAATCTTCGACAGGTCGAGGATGTCGTTGATCAGAGTCAGCAAGTGACCGGCATTGCGACGGATCGTCTTCACGCAGCGAGTCCGTTCGTCAGGCCGCTGGTTCGGGTCAAGCAGCAGATCGGAGTACCCGATAATGGCCGTCATCGGCGTCCGGATTTCATGACTCATGTTTGCCAGAAACTGGCTCTTCACTTTCGTCGCCGATTCCGCCTCAATGCGGGCTTCGTGCAGCTCGGCTTCAAACTCCTTGCGCTGCGAGATGTCGCGCGAGATGACCGTCACAATGCCATCGGCTGCTTCGTCGAAAACCGTACTCAGCCGGGCCTGTTCGTCGGCCAGGGCGTCGGTCTGCTGGCGCGCGGATTCCATTGAGTCTCGGACGGACCGTGTCAGCCTGGATCCTCGCCACGCCACCAGCGACACCATCAGCAGGCCGCAACTGCCCAGCCAGAACTGGCGACTTCGCATGACGGTCGCGTGAGACATCTGTTGATCGGAATTCGCATCCTGGATGTCGCGAATCAGGCGATGCAGTTCCGTCACGTCCGCAGTCATTGATGAGCATGCCTGATTCAGTTGTATCAGATGATCGACGGCCTCTTCACGACGACTGCGACGCATCTGTTCAAAGAGCTGATCCGCTGAAGAGGCTGCCGTGATTGCGTGCAGTCCGATCTCATCCAACTGCCTGAAAATCGCGACGGAGTTCACGACGGACATGTGCAGGCCGGCGTCTCTGCGGGCCATATTCAGTTCCTGCCGTAACGTCTCCGTAACGCCTTCGAACTGCAACTGCTCCCGTTCGATATTGCGGCTGTTGAAGACACGGCCACCTCGCTCGCTCATTGCCCCAATGAGATTGGAGAGCCGGACATACTTCGCCTGTTGCTGGTCCCACTGACGATTCACACGGGCATCGTCAGTAAAGCTGTTAATCGATGTCTGGCTGGTCCAGAAAAATGCCACGGTGTTGAGCGCGGTCAGCGCAAGACAGACGTAGTGCCAGCGTGCCCGTCCTGCCGTTTGTGATGCAGCCATCGTCGCTTCCATCATGTGGCTGTTGGGTTGCGGACCAACGGAGCATCGTTCGGTGACGCCGTGGCTGACGGTGATTTCTGTCGATTGACATTCCTCTGTCGACTGATGTGGCATTGGACGTCCGAGGTGAGTTGATCAGTTTGTCCGCATGACGGGGACTGGGCATCGCAAGTGGAATTCCCCAGCTTTCGAGAGAAACATAGGCTCGACAGCGTGTCGAAGCAGTGGCCTGCGGGGTTCACCGCACGTTTCCAGACGATCGCCTGATACGTCGAGTGGAACGCCTCCGATGAACCGGCAACTCAGAGCACATCGATGCGTTCAGGGAGGCATTTGCCGCGCGACGGAATGCCAAACGTCGAAGTCGCACTGAATGCGAAGAGCTTGGGCTCGTTCACCCGTACCGGTCCTTCGGGCAGTCGAAATAGCACCAGCCCAAGTGCCGCGATCCGATCACGCTGCCAACAACTCTTACTTTGCTGCAGTCTCTTTGCCCGAGTGTCCTGGAGCGGCGACGAACTTCAGCGTCTCGGCAGCGTCCTCGACGTTCCAGATTCGGACCTCGCCATTGTACGACCCCGCTGCCACACGCTTGCTGCCGGGGTGAACAGCCACTGAGTAAACCCAGTCGGTGTGCCCGCCGAATGTTTTCAGGGCCTTGCCGTCGCCAACCTGGTGATTGCGTGCTGTCTTGTCGGAACTGCTGCTGAAGACCTGTCCTTCGGGGGTCACGGTAATACGAAAGACTTCGCCACCGAATCCTCCAATCGCCCGTACCTGTTTTGCATCGCCCACGTTCCACGTGCGAATCTGCTTATCACTACCAGCGGTCACAACCAGCTTATTGTCCGGCGAGAAACCCACACCGTAGACCGGCTGTCCATGCCCGTTGAACGTGACCAGCGAATCGCCCGATGTCGCGTCAAAAACCTTCGACGTCTTATCGCGACTCGCCGATGCCAGTTTTGTTCCGTCCGGCGACCAGGCAACGTCCATCACCCAGTCAGCGTGATCTTCGATCAACAGTTGCTCTTCCTGAGTCTCGAAATCGAACACGCGAATACTGCGGTCCGCTCCGGCCGTTGCCAACCGCTTGCCGTCGGGGCTGACTGCAACACCGAAGACCGAGTCATCAGTGCGAATCAGGTCGCCGAGCAATGCACCGTCACTGACCTGAAAGATCTTGGCTTCGCCGATTTGAGCTGGTGTGCCCGACGCAACGGCAAGCTTGCTGCCGTCCTTTGTGAACTCGATGTCATAGACGCGTTCAGCCACATTGCTGATCCGACGCACGATCGTTCCGTCGGCAACTTTCCACAGCACGACTTCGTGATAACCGGACGTCGCCAGCGTGTTGCCATCGGGGCTGAAGGCGACCGCCGTAATTGGAATCGCAACCGGATACGACTCGGGCGCTGGCGGCTGCGGCAGTTTGGGCATGATCTGAATCAGCGGTGCACCCGGGCTGAATCCGGCGTCCAGAATCGCGCCGGTGTTGATCCATTTCTTGATCGATTCGATCTGCTCGGCTGTCAGAGGGTCTGCATCCTTCGGCATCGACCCGTCTTCGATCAATGCAAACATCGTTGACGAGTCGGCATCGCCAACTTCCACGGCATCTCCCGATTCGCCGCCCTTCACGATGCCGGCGAATGTCTCCATGTTGTATCGCCCCTTCGCCGTCTTCGCGTTGTGGCATGCCAGGCAGCGCTGCGAAAAGATCGGAGCGACCGATTCCGCGAACGACACGAGCGTTCCGATTTTGATCCGCAACTGTTCGGCCGCACGACGTTTTTCGACGTGCTCCTTGCTGATGGCGGCGAATTCGGTCGACACCTTCTCGACCTGAGGGTTGAAGTCGGCGACCTGTTTCTCCGCGGCGGTAACAGCGACGGTCGACTTCTCGACGTCGGCTTTGGCCGTCGCAATCGCATCTTCGACAGCTTTCACCGCAGCCTGCGCATCGGTGACAGCTTTGGTCGCTGCTTCTGCTTTTGTCTCCGCTTCTTTGGCGGCCTTCTCGTCTTCTTCCTTCTTTGATTCGTCGGCCTTCTTGCGAGCGGCCTGAGCAGCTTCGTCCGCCTTCTTCTTCGCCTCTTCCAGTGGCGGGACCTTGTCCTGTTCGGGCTTAAGCTTGCCTTCGGAATCCTTCACGGCTTTGCCGGCCCGGTTCTTCTCCGACTTGGCCTTGATCAAAGCGGTCTGCAGTCCGGCAGCTTTCGTCCGGGTTTCTTTGAGCACGGCGGCCGCCTTGTCTTCCCGACCTTTCGCTTCATCCGCGGCTTTCGTCAGCGCGACGACCTGCGCCTCTTCTTCCGGAGTGGCTGCGCTTAACGGAGCGGCAAATGCACACACCGCGAGAACTGTCAGGCAATGGCGGGATCGCAACATGAGGACGGTCCTCTCAGGGTAGGAAGCGGAGGCGGGTCGTTCGTAATCACCACTCTAATGCGGTGCGCGAGTCGAAGTCGCAAGGTGGGGAACTGGCATTCATCGCCAGAACGGGAATAGCATCTCGCACCGCTCATCAAACTGTCAAGCTGGGCGATTCAAAGAGATGCACCGCTGACCGAACGGAAGTCCCGTGCCGGATGATTGTTCTGCTGACGACCGCAACCGACCTGCGCAATCATGGACGGCCTGTTTGCTCACGTTCTGGCGACCGGCACAGGAACCTGATGGCGATGTTGACCAATGCCATCGCGTGCAATGTCGGCCGCTGCTCTGCATCTGGCTGAGTTTTCTGTTGTATTCGTTCTGCCACGCTCCCGTGCCCGGGGTGAACGAACCGCACTATCTGAGCAAGGCAAAGCACTACTGGAACCCCGACTGGTGTCCCGGCGATTTGTTTCTCGAGTCCTCGAATCCGCATCTGGTCTTCTATCAGGCATTCGGCCCGCTGACGCGGATTCTGTCGTTTGAACACACAGCCATCGCAGGCCGGATGATTGCGTTCCTCATTCTGGCGTTCGGCTGGCAATTGATGTGCCAGCAACTCAACCGAGATCGCTGGTCAGGCCTGGCAGCGGCGTGGATATTTCTGTTGCTGGCTTCAATCGGCAACCTGTCGGGCGAATGGCTCATTGGAGGTGTTGAATCGAAGGTGCTGTCGTACGGATTGGTGCTCTGCGGACTCGCGGCTCTGGCGAATCGTCACTGGTGTGTTGCCGGAGTTACGTGCGGCCTCGCAGTCGCCTTTCATCCACTGGTCGGCATGTGGAGCCTGGTCGCCATCGTCCTGGCGTGCGCTGGCACAATACTTCAGCCCGGCCGTGTCGGACTGCGCACCGAGTTGATGGCGTCAAGTGCCAGGACGATCCGCAGCCCGCACTTCCTGGCAGGCATGGTGTTGCTCACGGCGACTGCTTTGATGGGGATTGTCCCGGCCCTGGCAGTGACGGCCGGAGCGACGCGTGAGGAGACGTGGTATGCCAACTTCGTGCAGGTCTATTATCGCCTGGCCCATCACCTTGATCCGATGATGTTCCGCTTCAGTGCGTATGCCGGGTATGCGTTCCTGTCGCTGCTGAGCTTGATGCTGTGCCGATTCTCGACGGACCGCCGCATGGTGCTGATGTCCCGTTACGTGGCCGCGGCTGGATTCATCGCTCTGGTCGGACTGGCCATTGGATACGGACCTCGACCGACCGACCGGACACCGCTGTGGGAAGTTCGCATCGCGCTGCTTAAGTTTTATCCGTTCCGATTGTTCGACGTGATGCTGCCGCTGCTGACTTCAATCCTGGTGGCCGGACAGTTCTCGTCGCGGCGGCTCGCATCGGTCCTCGTGCCCGGACGACTCCGCTGGGGCCTGTTGACCAGCGGCCTTCTGATCGCACTCTGGTTGAACGCGGGGCTCGGATCGATCAACTACATGACGTCTCGGCAGCAGCGAGATTGGCTGGCTGCGTGCCAATGGCTGCAGGCCAACGCGCCCGCTGATGCTTTGATCTACACTCCGAAAGACGGTTGGGCATTCAAGTGGTTTGCTCAACGGGCTGAGTATGTTGCCCGCAAGGACTGCCCGCAGGACGCGGCCGGAATCCGCGAATGGAACACGCGACTGAACGCGATGAGCGAATGGGGACAGGCACCTGAGAACTACCGGCCCGACGGTGGGTATTCCCGGGAATCCGCTCAGGCACTCTCGAAGCAGACAGGCATCACCTACATCCTCTCACGCCGCTTCGGACCGTTTGACGTTCCCGTCGTCTTCAACTCGCCGACGTATCGCATCTATTACATTGCGCCTGACTGAGAACGGAACCGTCATGCCCTTTCCGCAGTTCGATCGCTATCAGGTTCGTATGGAGCCGTTGTCTACTCGCGCGAACAAGACTTCGATCGAACAGGACCATGTCTCACCGGATGCGACACCGCCCGAGCTACCGGACGCGTCCCGCCGATTGCTCGAACAGGTGACCGACCGCATTCGCCAGGCGCGAGTGAATGACCGGCCAGTTGTGGCCGCGTTCGGTGCCCACACGATTAAGAACGGACTCGGTCCCGTCCTGCTCAAGCTTGTTGAGCGAGGCTGGCTTACTCACCTGGCAACAAATGGAGCGGGCATCATTCATGACTGGGAGTTCGCGTTCCAGGGGCAAAGCAGCGAAGACGTTAAGTCGATGGTCGATCAGGGACGCTTCGGCAACTGGGAAGAGACCGGGCTGTACATCAACCTGGCCCTGAACATTGGCGCCTTCGAGGGTAAGGGGTACGGCGAATCAATCGGCTCAATGATCGAGAACGAAGGTCTGACGATCCCCGACGACTCCTGTATTCAGGCAGCGATGCAGGGCGGAAATCAGAATCCGGATACAGCGGCGGCCGCGGCGGACCTGAAACTCGTGCTTGATCAATGGAACCAGTCCGGGCGCGCCCGCCTGCTGGAACCCGGTTGGCTGGACATTCCGCATCCCTGGAAGCGGTTCAGCATTCAGGCAGGAGCGCACCGGCTGGGCGTCCCGTTCACGGGACATCCGATGATCGGACACGACATCATCTACAACCATCCCATGAATCACGGTGCCGCACTGGGTCGGACTGCGCAGCGGGATTTCCTCACTTACGCGGAATCGATCAGCCGCATTGACGGCGGCGTGTATCTTTCGATCGGCTCGGCGGTGATGAGCCCGATGATCTTCGAGAAGTCATTGTCGATCTCACAGAACCTGGCGATCCAGCGGGGTGAGCATATGGATGACCATTTCATCCTGGTCAGCGACCTGGCGGAGTCCACCTGGGACTGGAGCCAGGGCGAACCGCCCATCGACAACCCGGCCTATTACCTGCGTTACAACAAGTCTTTCAGTCGTATGGGCGGCACGATGCGATATCTCCAGGCTGACAACCGCGACCTGTTGCTCAGCCTGCTGCACATGCTGGGCAGTCCGTAGTCTCCGCCGTTCGTAGTAACCGCACTTGTGCGGTTCGATCGCGCATTAACATTCGAATGTGTCGAGCCTGGTAATCTGCCCCAACGGATCGACGCCCGCCGCCGAACCGGACAAGTCCGGATACTACGAGCACCGTCTCTCAGTAGGTCACGCGCACCAGCAGGCCGCCGGGGAGTCGTCGGACCATGCGTTTCATTTCGAGGATCGTCAGCGTGGCCAGCACGCGCGACGCATCGATGCCGGCCTGCCGGATGATCTCGTCGAGATGCTGCGGATCATTTGTCACGAGATTGAGGATTGCTCGCTGCTGGTCGCTGAGCACCAGTTCTCGCGGGCTGCGAACTTCTTCCGCCTGAGTCGTCTGGACGGGTTGCATCAATGGACCCAGCTCTTCGAGAACGTCGTCGGCATGACGGATCAGCGTGACTCCGTCGCGTATCAGATCGTGACAGCCTTCACTGGCGAGACTGTCGATGCGGCCGGGAACGGCCATGACTTCACGTCCCTGTTCCATGGCGTGACGCGATGTATGCAGCGCCCCGCTGCGACGGTTGGCCTCGACGATGATGACCCCCAGCGACAGACCGCTGATGATGCGGTTGCGCTGCGGAAACAGTCCGGAACTCGGCGGCTGTTCCAGACGGTTTTCGGTCACCACCGCACCATGTTCGGAAATCTGTGCGGCTAGATCAGCGTGCTCCGGCGGATACACATTCAGAAGCCCCGTCGCCGACACCGCGATCGTGCGTCCGCCCGCTGCCAATGCTCCGCGATGTGCCGCCGCATCAATACCTCGAGCCAGACCGCTGATGATTGTCAGTCCAGCCATCGCCAGACCACGTGCGAGTTTTTCGGCCTGCTGCTGTCCGTAAACTGTGCAGCGCCGCGAGCCAACGATGCCAATCGACATCTCGTCGCGCTTCTGTACCTCGCCCCGACAGAATAGTAGCAGCGGGGCATCGTCAACCTGGGCCAGGTTCTTCGGATACTGATCAGTACCAAGTTGCAGGAGTTGAAAACCGTGCTCGCAGCACAATCTCCATTGATTCTCGGCCTCGGACGATCGGCGTGTGGTTTGAATCTGCGTGGCCAGCTTCGGGCCGATCCCGGAAACCTGCTCCAGTTCACCGATGCTCGCCGACAGGACTTTGCCTGGCGTCTCGAAATAACTGAGCAGATCGCGTTGATGGCGCGGACCAATGCCGGGCACGAGTTGCAGTCGAAGCTGATCCAGCAGTTGTTCATCGGGCGGTTGAATTTCTGCCGGAAACAACTCGGACACAGGGGAACTCCCGGAACTCGCTGTTGGATTCAACGTCACACCAGTGGACGCCCGAGGTGCGGCAGTTAAGTCGTCGGACTTGTCCGACCGCGATCTTCGAGGGATTCCCCTCGAACCTGTCAAGTCGCATGTCGGGTCATTGGCGTAAAACCGTATTGACCGTTTTTGCAGGTTGAAATAAGCTCGCGCCAGCGTACCGTGGCCATTGCGCTCATGGAAGCAGTCTCCGATAGGGAAGTCGCTCTTACATAGTTCCCAACGCAAATAGTCGGCAATCAGGTTGGGCCCTTCGCTCACCAATCGACGGGGAAGCCCCGGACTTCGGTTCGGGAATGCATCATCGCCGACGGTCAGCGAGACAGTCGCAGGATGTGACGTCTCATGAGACTCCGACGGTCCGGTCGATCCTGGGTCGTTCACACCCCTGCGAAACTCAATCTGTTTCTTGAGGTACTGGGGAAGCGGGCTGACGGGTTCCACGAGCTGGAAACGGTCATGGTGACTGTCGGCCTGTACGACACACTGGTTCTGACTGAGGAGTCCACACCCAAGATTTCACTGCGTTGTCACGACGCCGGATATGCCCCGCGAACGGAGTCCAACTTGGGCAATTCGGAGCAGGTGCCGGACGGGCGAGACAATCTGGCAGTGCGGGCGGCGGAACTGCTGCGAGCAGAAACGGGTGCTGACCGAGGCATCCACATTGATCTGTTCAAGCGGATTCCGGCCGCAGCGGGGCTGGCGGGAGGATCCAGCGACGCCGCCGCAATGCTGTTCGCTCTGAATCGAATCTGGCACACTGGCCTGAGTCGCGATGAGCTGCAGAGACTGGCATCCCGGATCGGCAGCGACATTGGTTTTTTTCTCTCACCTTGCCCCACCGCAATCTGCCAGGGTCGCGGCGAAGTAATTCGTCCGTTGTCTGCCCCCCTGCGTCTGCATTTTGTGATTGCGAAACCCGAAAGTGGTCTGTCGACGTCCGAGGTGTACCGATATTGTCGGCCGGAACAGACACGTCGCGGGTCCAGATCGCTGATCGAAAGTCTGCAACGAGGTGATTTGAAGGGCGCGGGCCGCAGGATGTTCAATTCGCTTCAGTCTCCGGCTGAGGCATTGAATCCAGACATCGAACGTTTAAGTGCGACCTTTGCCCGACATCCTTTTGTCGGACACATGATGAGCGGTAGTGGAACGGCTTACTTCGGTGTCTGCCGACATCGATGTGAGGCAAGGCTGGCCGCTGCACGGCTGAGGGCATCAGGCCAAAGCCGTGTGTTTGTGGTGGAAACACCACCCTGATGGAGAGCTGTCACCGACGCGGCGTGTTTCAGGAGGGACAACCGTGGATATCACCGAAGTACGTATCAAACTGATGGACGACCCCAACGATCGTCTGCAGGGATTCTGCTCGATTACCTTCGACGGGTGTTTTGTCATCCGCGACCTGAAGATCATTCAGGGAACGAAGGGGGCATTTGTCGCAATGCCCAGCCGGAAACTGACCGACCGCTGCGGCAACTGCGGCACCAAGAACCACTTGCGTGCACGCTTCTGTAACGACTGTGGCGCACAACTCGAAGAAGAGCGGGCGATCAAGGACGACGACGGTCGGGCCAAGCTGTACGCCGACATCGCTCACCCGATCAATTCCGGTTGCCGGGACATGATTCAGTCGAAGGTCCTGGAATCCTTCGAGCGTGAGAAAGTCCATGCCCATAAGCCTGGTTATGTCTGCAGCTACGACGACTATGGAGAGGACCGCATTGCCAAAGCCACGCGCCGCGATATCGAACCCAGTCCGTCGCGACGGATAGTCGCGCCTGACAATGAACAGCGGCGAGTCGACTCGCCGCAGTCCGAGCCTTCGCGTCCGCACCTGGGGTCGGAACGACCGAAGACCTCGACACGCAGCGAACGCGACACGTTCGGCGCCGGAGTGGATTGAGTGCTTCGTCAGCCGTGAAGTGATGGATGTAGCCGAACTCGTCAGAGTTTGGTTTCCCCGGGTTTGGCCAAAGTCTGGCGACTTCGGCTACCCCTCGAAGCGGGACTGACACACCACTATAGCGTCCGCAGTGCTGCATCGAGTTCGGCAATGACGTCATCCGCTGAATCGATGCCCACCGACAGACGGGCCAGCCCGTCAGTGATTCCCCAGCTTCGACGCTCGTCGACGTTCACGTACTTATGCGAAGTTCCGGCTGGCCAGGAAATGGTTGTTCGCGTATCCGCCAGCGTCGGTGAAAACGGAATCGTCTCGGCCAGCGCTCGGAACAGCGGTCGGATGCCCGCCTCGCCCGATTGCAGTTCGAAGGACAACATGCCGCCAGTTCCGTCGGGCAGCAGTCGTTGAGCCAGTTCATGGTTCGGGTGGTCGGGCAGACTCGGGTGATAGACGCGCGACACGGCTGAGTGTCCGGCCAGAAACTCGGCGACTTTGATCGCATTCTCAGAGACGCGCTGCATTCTCAACGGCAGCGTGCGCAACCCTCGCGAACCGAGCCAGCACTCAAACGGATTCGCGTTCAGTCCGAACAGACTGGCCACGCGACGCACGCATGTCACTGATGCCTGTGACCCGGCAACAACGCCCAGCATCACGTCACCGTGTCCATTGAGATACTTGGACGCGCTGTGAAACACGAGCTTTGCTCCGTGTTCCAGCGGGCGAAACAGACACGGGGTCGCGAACGTATTGTCGACGACGACTGGAACCTCCCCCATCGCCTCGACCAGACGCGGCAGGTCGACGACTTCCAGCAATGGGTTGGAGACGCTCTCAATCAGACACAGCTTCGTGTTGTCGCGGACGGCGGCAGACATCGATTCGATGTCAGAGGCATCGGCGAACGTCACTTCGATTCCGAAGCAACGCTCCAGTTCAGACAGCAACTGCGAACTGCGACCGTACAGCACTCGCGCTGCCAGAATGTGGTCTCCGGAGCGCAGATGACTCAGCAGAATGGCTGAGCAGGCTCCCATCCCAGAGGCGCACACCGCTCCAGCTTCGGCGTGTTCCAGATCGGCCACGTCACTCGCAAACGCTGCATGATTCGGGTTGCCGTCGCGCGTGTAGATGTAGCCCCGCTCGCTGTGGTCGGTCACCGCATCCAACTGCTCGATGCCGTGCAGATCAAACGCGGTTGTCTGATATAGCGGAGGGTTACTGGAACGCGTCGTGAAGTCCTCGGCCCAGCCACCGCGGGAGCAAATCGTTTCGTCTTCTCGAGACATGGTCGTTCCTCAAAGCAGGCCTGACGGGATCCAGAATCAGTCACGGCAGTGGTCAAACGCCGAACGACTGACCAAGGATCGAGGGATCGACGTTGCCGAACCGAAATGCGTTACCGGTTTCGACGTTGTGAAACACGACCTGAGCCGGGCTGAACAACAGAGGATCGATCTTATAAAAGTCGTGATCGGCCGCGCGGAAGATCTCCAGAAACGGCTTGCCGTAGCAATCGGCCGCCGATGCCGGAACGCGGGGTCCGATTTCCTCAAGCGAAGCATCGTCTCCCGTGACCCACAGAGTGACCTGGCCTCCATACAGAATGGCATCGTTCGTCCGACCAATGCCGCTCAGATCATCTGCGGCGACGGGCGGTAATGGAGCCGTCCCGAATCCGTGACGCACGCGCCGCACGTCGAAACCCAGTTCGAACAATTTATGTAGCGACGTCTCGACGGACCGCGCCACCACCTGGATCGTGCCCGCCAGGCTGGCCGTGGGCGCCGCCAGCAGCGTGATGTCAGTCGGCGTCACCTGGCATCGATTGGCAACGTATGCAGCGACGTCCTCAGTCGGAAGCTGGCCGGTTTCCAGAACACCCACAACTCGCTGAGCCGTTTCGGCAACGGGAAGCTGAGTAAACAATTCTTCGGACGCTGCGGCCGCCCGCATTGGTCCGGATCCCATCGCAAAGTAGTCGCCCACGCTGATTTTCCAGCCGGCATACTGACTCTGCAGGCAAGCGGCGACGGGCTGATCTGTTTCAACCTGAATCGTCGGCCAGCCTGCTGAAAAGGCACTGCCGGACACGATCGAGACGCGTCCGCAATCGGCCATGCAGACCCGGCTCAGCAGGATTCCGGCTTCCAGACTTCCGGCCGATTCCACACCGAAGTCAACGACGGACGCGCCGTTGCCAAGCGCGTGATGAACCACTCCCAGTTCGTCGCCAGAGCCGGACTGGACGTCGTCCAGCAGTCGCAGGGCCAGCACGTTGAGTGATCGCGGCATAACGGACTCAGTGGGAGTGGATGTTGGGATGCGTGGCGGATTATGGGTCCGAGGCTTTCTGGCCGCAAAGCAGCGTGCTCTCGCATGACTGCCACGATCGAAACAACCCGGACAGGTGGAACAGTCAGTCAAACGCGATTCACGATGCGCCGAATCTGATCCCGGCAGTGGATCGCAGCGACCGCTCACCCAATCTCGCTCCATCGTTAGCAGAGGCGGACTCGTTCCAACGCTTTGCGTTGGAACGCACCACGGGACGCTCTGCGTCCCGGTCACTCGACACCCGGGACGCAGAGCGTCCGGAATGGCATTCCAACGCAGAGCTTTGGAACGAGTCACGAAATCAGGAACCAGCAACATGAGCAATGAACTCAAGCGGGTACTCATCGGACTGGCCTGCGCGTTGGTGTGGTCACAGAGCGCTGATGCGCAGAACGTTGCCTACCTGGTGACAGCCGATGGCTCTGCGTATTCCTACTCGGCCGCTCCCAATTCGGTCGTGTTTGTCATGCCGCAGATGACGTATTCCGCTCGACCGACTTACGGGGCAGCACGGAACTCTTACACGCTGGTGCAGGATTCCGCCGGGCAGCTTTACTACGTGTCAGTGAGCCAGAGCGTCGAACACCACTCGACAAACCACGTTGCCCCATACTCAATGTCGTTCGATTTCGTCGCGGACCACTCGCATCATTCCCCCGCGAGTGTTCTGGCGCCCGCCGTGCGAGGCACTCGCAATCTGGTCGGTGACGTCGCCGAGGTCTGCCTGAAACTGCACCCGGGTGCCTGGCTGGCTGAGAAAGCCGGGCTGATCAAACGCAATCGCATCGTGCGGCGAATCCGCGGCACGGACTATGGCTATTGACCGAGCCCTCTCTGCATGGCAGCTTCAATCGCGTCGACATCGTAAACGCACCCGCCCCAAGTGCCTCCGCCCGCCTGTTGCAGCAGCGCCCACAAACGAGTTTCCGCCGGAAGATCCGGATCGGCAGACAGGGTGACTGACGGCGTGCGCTCCGCCAGCAACCGGGCTGCTTCCTCGGGTGTCAGCTCACGCTCACCATCGCCCACCAGATCGATGCTGCCTTCCAGTGAATTGCGATCCACCCGAATCCGAATCTGGTCTCCGTCATGGACCTTGCCGATCGGACCACCAGCCAGGGCCTCGGGGCCGACATGCCCAATGCACGCGCCGGTCGACACGCCGGAGAATCGTGCGTCGGTAATGATGGCTACCTGCTTGCCAAACTTGAGGTACTTCAACGCTGACGTGAGCTGATACGTCTCTTCCATGCCGGCCCCCAATGGGCCACGACAAATCAACAGGATGATGTCGCCAGCGAGAATCTTTCCGTCCTTGATGGCCGCGATTGCATCACGCTCTGACGTGAAAACGCGGGCCGGACCGGTCTTGCGATAGACACCATCCTCGTCCACGACGCTCGGATCAATCGCCGTACTCTTAATGACCGAGCCTTCGGGCGCAAGGTTCCCGACTGGGAAACACACCGTGCTGGTCAGGCCCCGCTCTCGCGCTTTGACGGGTGTCATGATCACGTCGTCTGGATCGATGCCATCCTGTTGAGCCAGGACCTCGCGCAATCGCCCGCGGCGATCGGATGACTCCCACCACTCGAGTACATCACCCAGTCGCTGCCTCGAGACGGTCAGTGCATCGAGCTTCAGCAGACCGAGCGTCCGCAGGCGCAGCATGACTTCCGGCACACCGCCGGCCAGAAACATCTGCACGGTGGGATGACCGACGGGGCCGTTCGGCAGGGCATCGACAATCCGCGGCACCTGGCGATTCAACCGATTCCAGTCGTCGACTGTTGGGCGATCAACTCCGGCGGCGAACGCTGTTGCCGGGATATGCAGCAGCAGGTTTGTGGAACCGCCACAGGCAGCATGCACGACCATCGCATTATGGAATGCATCAGGCGTCAGAATGTCGCGGGTTGTCACACCCTGTGACTGCATGGCAACAACAGCCCGTGCCGACCGCGTGGCAATATCGAGCCAGATCGGCTGCCCCGATGGTGCCAGCGCGCTGTGAGGCAGACACATTCCCAGCGCCTCGGCCACGACCTGCGCGGTTGCGGCCGTTCCCAGAAACTGACAACCGCCCCCGGCACTACCACAAGCTCGACAACCCTGATCGGCCGCGTACTCCAGCGTGATTTCTTCGTGGGCGAAACGCGCTCCAATGGACTGCACTTTGCCCGCGTCTTCGGCATCGCGGGCCGGAAGCGTGACTCCGCCTGGCACGATGGCCGTCGGCAGATCGTGCTGACCGGCCAGTGCGATCATCATCGCCGGCAGACCTTTGTCGCACGTCGCCACTCCGATCACACCTTTGCGGAGCGGTAGCGAGCGGATCAAACGACCAAAAACGATGGCCGCATCGTTGCGATAGGCCAGACTGTCCATCATCGCGGTGGTGCCCTGCGAGCGTCCGTCGCACGGATCACTGCAGTAGGCCGCAAAGGGAATCCGCTCAAGCCGTGTCAATTCTTCTGCGGCGGCCCGCATCAACAGGCCGACTTCCCAGTGGCCTGTGTGATAACCCAGCGCGATCGCGCGGCCGTCTTCTCCGCGGATGCCACCCTGAGTGCTCAGGATCAACACCTGATCCCACAGCAGGTTCTGTGGATCCCAGCCCATCCCGGCGCTTTGCGTCAGACCGAACAGGTCGCCACTGGGTGCATTCCTCAACAGCTCGTCATTCAGAGGCAGGCTGCCGGAAGGACCCTCTCCGACAGTTGTGATGTCGAACAATGACGAGTCGCCGGAGTCGAGCAGCGATTGCATCGAGTCGGTCATCAATCCCTCAGGTAACTTTTTGCAATGACAACAGAAACGACGATCAGAACTGGGGCGGCCAGGATGCCAAGGTCTCCCTTTGCCAGAGACAGGCAGACTCCACCGGTTGCAAGCAGGATTGACGCCGAGAGCAGACGCGCGGATTGAACAGTGCTGTCCGCTCTGCGTGGCGGAGTGGAATCGGACATTTCGACCGTCGCTTCCGGGTATTCGGCACATAGGGACAAGAGGCGGGAATCACTGATTCCCGGTTTGTTACTGCGCTGTGAACTCGCTGAAGACGTGTTCGATGTTCTCGACGCGTTCTTTCACATCAACTCCGGTCCACTTTTCGTAGAACGGCAGGTCGATCGATTCTTTGATTTCTTCGAGTGACTTGCCGTCGTCGAGAGCCTTTCGCACGAACTGACGCAATTCAACGAAGTACCGGCGCTGCGTGTCGATCAGACTGGCGTCGGACATTTCGCCGTGGCCAGGAGCGATCGTTTTGATGGGCAGCTTCTTCATTTCTGTCAGCACGCCGATCCAGCTCTCCGTATTGCTGTCGCCCGTGTAGTTGAACGCTCCGTTCACGCAGGCGTCGCCCGTGAACGCAATGCCGAGTTTCGGTAGCCAGGCGATTGCGTCGCCGGCCGTGTGTGCGTGTCCGAAATACAGCAGCTCAACGCGCTGGTTGCCGTCGTCCAGCACCAGCTTCCTGGGAAAGAACAGGGTCGGCTTGTCATATTCCAGCGGACCGTACTCGTCCGGCTTCTCTTTCTGTGACTTCTGAAAACCGGCGATGCCCTTTGTATCGAACAGTTGCCGACTGTTTTCCGATGCGACCGCAATCGTTCCGTTGGCCGTGTAGATCGCATTTCCGTCCGCGTGATCGCCGTGATAGTGGGTGTCGAACACGTACCGGATGGGCTTGTCCGTCGTCTTGCGAATCAGCTTGATGACCTCTTCCGCCTGGTTCGGAAAGTTCGCATCAATGACAAGGACAAAATCCTTGAAGATGACCCAACCCTGATTGCAGCCGATGAACTCCGGCTTGTTCAGGACTTTGCGAAAGTAGACGCCCGGGGCGAGTTCGTGAATCACCGTCTCGGTTGGTTTGAACCAGCCCGACGACCAGCCAGAGAGCCCGACGACAATCGAAAGACTGAGCAAAGCGACAACGATTCGACGGTGTTTCATGGCTGCCTGCTTTGTCTAATCAATGAGCTTCGTGATCGGATACTCGACGATGCCTTTTGCTCCGGCCGCCTTGAGCTGCGGCACGATCGACCGGACAACGGCCTCGTCAAGGATCGTGTTGACGTCGACCCACTCGGGATCGGACAGCGAGGAGATTGTCGGCGTCTGCAGAGCGGGAAGCTGATCGAGCACCGTTTTCAGATTGTTCCGATGCACGTTCATCATCATCCCGACTTTGCCCTCGGCGTTCAGGCAGGATTGCAGGATCAGGGCAATGTTTTCCAGTTTGGCCCGCTTCCAGTCGTCCTCCCATGAGGTCCGGTTGGCGATCAACCGCGTCGTGCTCTCCAGAATCTGGTCGACGATCCGCAGGTTGTTGGCTCGCAGAGAATTGCCCGTCTCCGTGACTTCGACGATCGCGTCCGCGAGACGCGGCGGTTTGACTTCCGTCGCTCCCCACGAAAATTCGACGGCCGCGTTGACCCCATGCTTTGCCAGATAGGCCTGCGTCAGACCGACGGCTTCCGTCGCAATCGTCTTACCTTCCAGGTCGGCGACCGACTGAACGTCGGAGTCCTCAGGGACGCACAACACCCAGCGAACCGGCTTGCGGCTGACTTTTGAAAACACCAGCTCGCAGACTTCATGCACGTCGGCCTGGGTTTCCTGGACCCAATCGTGTCCGGTAATGCCGGCGTCGAGGATGCCCTGCTCCACGTAACGGGCCATTTCCTGAGCCCGAATCAGCAGACACTCGATTTCCTCGTCATCGATCTTCGGAAAGTACGACCGCGAGGAAAACGTGATGTTGTATCCTGCTCGCTGAAAGAGGGCGGCCGTGGCGTCTTTCAGGCTTCCGGCAGGGATTCCGAGTTTGAGTGTGTTGGGCATCGCAGAGTGTGTGTCACAAAGTAAGAAACGTGCTTCCGCAGCGGAGGCGGTGCGGAATCTTACGGCAGCCCGGATCCGGGAACAACCAGCCCGGATCGTGCCTCTATGGTGGCAATTCCGCCTGGCGGATTCGTATAAGCACGCTGCTTCCTGAGCTGTGTCGTTTGATCACACTGAGGATGCATCAGGCTCGTCGATTCTGACCCACGACAGAAAAAAGGGACCGTCGTTTTGCGAATTGCATTGGCTCAACTCAATCCCACAGTGGGAGACATCGCTGGCAATGCCGAGCTTGTCGTGCAGGCCGCCGAACGGGCTGCTGACGATGGCGCCCGACTCGTCGTGGCAACCGAGCTTGTCGTGAGTGGGTACCCGCCGCGCGATCTGCTGCTCCGTGAAGGATTTGTGGAGGCCTGCGACCGCGCCGTCGAGCAACTGGCGAACCGACTGCCCAGTGGCATCGCGGCGATCGTCGGACATCCGAGCGGCGTGGATCTGCCCGCGGGACGCATCGCGAACGCGGCGAGTCTGCTGTGCGAAGGTCGAATCGCTGCCACGATCCATAAGCGACTACTGCCTAACTACGACGTCTTCGACGAACGACGTTACTTCAGGCCTGCTGATTCGGTCCGCCCCGCTGAGTTGGACGGCTTGCGGCTTGGGATCCACATCTGCGAGGACGCCTGGTGGGGCGAACCGTCAACTCACTATCACGACGAGCCGTTGCCGCAACTGGATCCCGTGGCAGAGCTGGCATCGGCTGGCGTCGACCTGTTCATCAACCTGTCGGCCAGCCCATTCGAGATTCGCAAGCAGAACCGTCGCCAGGCACTCGTGCAGCGACACGTCGAACGACACAGGCGACCGTTCGTGTTCGTCAATCAGGTTGGCGGGAACGACGATCTTGTGTTTGATGGCAACAGCTTCGCGGTCGATTCGGCCGGTCACGTGCGCGAACAGCTTGCGGCGTTTGAATCGGGACTGGCGGTCATTGAAACGGATGATCTGCATCGGCCGGCCCCAGCGGATGGACTCGCCCACGCTTCGAGCTGGTGTCACGAAGGCGAAATGCTCGACGCGCTCATCCTGGGTCTGCGGGACTACATGCGCAAGTGTGGTTTCACTGACTGCGTGCTTGGGCTGAGCGGGGGGATCGACAGTGCGCTGGCGTGCTACATCGCAGCCCGCGCCGTGGGGCCGGATCACGTCCACGGAATCGCGATGCCCAGCCGCTATTCGAGTGACCACAGCGTCAGCGATGCCGTGGCTCTGGCCGAAAACCTGGGCATCGATTTCGAGACGATTCCGATTGATGCAATGCATCAGGCTTACGAGCAAACCGCCGTCGTGGGTGAGGACCTGACCAGTCAACCTGGAGGGCTGGCCGATCAGAATCTGCAGGCCCGCATCCGCGGCGGAATCGTCATGACTCGGAGTAACCGGCATGGCTGGGTGGCACTTGCAACCGGTAACAAAAGTGAATTGTCCGTCGGCTACTGCACTTTGTATGGAGACATGTGTGGCGGATTTGCCGTACTGAGCGACGTCTTCAAACGAGATGTCTACGGCATTTCCCGGTACATCAACGAAGTCCGTGAAGGTCGCGAAGTCCTTCCCGCGGGAACTCTCAGCAAACCGCCAAGTGCTGAACTTGCTCCGGATCAACTCGATCAGGACACGCTGCCCGAGTACCCGGTACTGGATGCCATTCTGGAAGGTCTGATCGAACGCGAGGAATCGGTCGCCCGGCTCAGCGAGCAGTTTCCACGCGAGACAGTCCAGTGGGTCGCCACGCGGCTGGATCGCAATGAATTCAAACGCCGGCAGATGCCGCCGGGTATCAAGCTGTCGTCACGAGCGTTCGGCAGCGGACGCCGCATGCCAATGGCCGCTCGCTTTGAACCTGCGCCGCTCCTTGCTTCGCCAGGACCGACTGACTAATGATCGTTTAACGGCAAGCCGCAGGCGTCGACGTTTGCAGAGTGCGCGAGAAACGCTGACGCCTGCGGCTAACCGTTAAACAACAGAGACCACCATGCAGCACAACATTCCCATCGAGCAGATTGGCCCCCTCGGTGAACCGATGGCCGAGGCCATACAGAAGTGCGTGCATTGTGGCTTTTGCCTGCCTGCGTGCCCGACGTATCAGGTGCTTGGCGAGGAAATGGACTCACCCCGCGGGCGCATCTTTCTGATGAAAGAAGCCCTGGAAGGTCGCGTTGAAACAGACGCAGTCGTTCCGTACATCGATCGCTGCCTGGGTTGTGTCGGCTGCGAAACCGCGTGTCCTTCGGGTGTGGGCTACGGGGAACTGGTGACAGCGTTCCGTGCGACGTCGGAAGAAACTCGTCGCCGGTCGCTGTTTGACCGCGTGCTGCGACGGTTCGTGCTCGAAACACTGCCCTATCCCGGACGATTTCGATTCGGCGCGCGTCTGGGCAAATTCGCCCGACCACTGCGACGGCTGATACCGGGGCGACTCGGTTCCATGCTCGAACTGCTGCCCGACCGACTGCCCAAAGGCGAACCGCTACCCGAACTCGTCCCCGCCATTGGCAAACGTCGAGCCCGCGTAGCTCTGCTCGCAGGATGCGCACAGCAGGTGCTTGCGCCTGACATCAATCATGCGACACTGCGTGTACTCGCGCAAAACGGTGTCGAAACAGTCATCCCGAAATCGCAGGTCTGCTGCGGAGCCCTGGCCGCTCACACCGGAGCCGCCTGGCAGGCAAAGAAATTTGCAAAGCAGAACCTGATGGCGTTTCCGTCCGACGTTGACGCCGTGCTCACTAATGCCGCCGGCTGCGGTTCCGGAATGCATGAGTACGCGTTGTGGCTCCGCGGTGAGCCCGAACAGGCTGCCGCAGAAGAGTTCGTCACACGAGTCCGCGATGTCAGCGCGTTCCTGGCCGAACTGGGCATCGAATCGCCACCGGATTTGAAGTCGCCGATGCGAGTCGCATTCCACGACGCGTGCCATCTGGCTCATGCGCAGAAGGTACGCTCGCAACCGCGGCAACTGCTGCAGTCGATCGGCAATCTCGAACTTGTCGAAATCCCCGACGGGGAAATGTGCTGCGGCTCGGCGGGCACCTACAACATTGAGCAACCAGAGACGGCGGCCACACTGGGCGAGCAGAAAGCGCAGGCCGTACTCTCGACAGAACCCGACGCAGTGGCCACGGGCAACATCGGCTGCATGACACAGATCGAGTCGCACCTGCAGCGGCTTGGTAAACCGATCTCGGTACTGCACACCATGCAGATTCTTGACCGTGCTTATCGCCAGCAGCGGCCTGAGTAACGTGACTTCGGTGAGACGTAGATTCGGACCTCGTCTAAGGGCTGTCCTGGTTTCAGGGCCAGGAGCCCGACTGTTTGGCTATGCCCCACTTCGCGATGATTTCTTCAATCGGGTTACCATAGTCGATTTCCAGCCGCTTCTGGCCGGGGACTTCGAGGCGGCGCGGATTGAGAACCAGCTGTTTCATGACCGTCGCGCGAATGTCAGTGGCGTAGTACCGTTCCTCAACGGCATGGTCGGTGACGAACGAGATTGTCAGCCGCCTTGATGGCGTTGGTTCTGGCGTGCCTATTGCTCGATCGCCCACACCTGACTGGCGGCCGTGAAATTCTCGTGGTCGGTAAACGTCCAGGTGATCTCCCTCTCTTTTGACAGCCTGAAGGCATGTGCGCCGCGACCTGAATTACCACGCAGAAAGTTGGTAACCAGAATGGCGCCGTCCTTCAGCTTTTGGAGATTGCAGGCGTTGGTGAGATTGAGTTCGGGATGCCCCTTTCCGGTGAACTCCCAGACGATCTTCCCCAAACGATTCACTTCCAGTAACCGAGCTTGTGTGCCGCAGGCCAGCAGGGTGTTGCCGTTGTCTAATCGTAGAAGATCCTGAATTGTCCCCGCCGGATAGCGACCGGTTCCTGTTTTTGGCACTTGACATCGCCAAACCTCTTTACCGTTTTCATCAACTTCAAGAGCCGTCCCTTCGCCCCACAGTTGAGCCAGATAGTGTTTGTTGCCGACGTCATACACGTTCCCCAACTGGCCATGGTGATGCTTGTACTTAGCGGGGATTGGCAGCCTCTTCTGAATCGTTCCATCCAGGTTCATCAGAATAGCCTGGGGCGGCTTTTGGCCACTCACAATCAGTTGTGATTGATGCTTTGTGATATTGATGATCTCTCTGAACTCCCTGGCATAAGGCCAGGACCAAACGCGGTTCTTTTGAAAATCAATGCAGCGGACTTCCTGCTTGTCGGTGATGATCGGATAGATGAGCTTGTTGTCGTCCGTCAGAACAAAGTCCCAGACTTTTCCTTCCGGCGAGTGCTCCCAGATGACTTTTCCGCGCGTGTCCACTCTGGACAGCTTGAACCGCACGTAGTCACAGATCATCAACTCATAGGGGAGTTCATCGAGTCGCGTTCCACGACCACTGGTGTCCTTCTGTGGCTGGCTCTTTTCCTGTGCCCGTGCTGCAGGTCCCAGCCCAAGCGCGTACGTGGCGAGCCCAACTGATTTCAGGAAGTCGCGTCGCGACGCTGAATTGTTCATGGATCTTTTCCTTGGGACGTGTGGTCTTGATCACAAACAAGCGTCACTCTTTCCGTCCGAAATGCCTTCGATTTGGCTCAGGATCGGGTGATTGTCGAGGATGTGATGCGACAACGCTTTCCTCGCCGCAGTCCAGTTCTTCTTGACCAATGCGGTCAGAACTTCGTGGTGCTGGCGCATTGTCTCAATCGCAACAGCGTCATCATGATCTTCCCACTCAAACAACAGCCGGTAGTAGCGCCCCTGACGGTCAAAGAAATCCTTGATGTACGCATTGCCGGCGATGGCGATCAGGTATTCGTGCAGTGACTCATCGACGCTCTGTGAGATACCGGACGATGCCGGCGGCACACTCAATTCGAGCATGCGTTGCAGCTCGCCCGTATCCAGTTTCGGCCGAGCCAGCTCAAGTGCTTTCAGTTCCAGCACTTCACGCACTTCGATGAATGCCTGCAGGTCGCCCTGCCGAAACGGACGCAGACGCCAGCCGCGTCGTGGGATGTGATCGAGAATCCCTTCGCCGGCCAGACGATGCAGGATGTTGCGGATTGCGGACCGGCTGACGTCGTACTTCTCGGCGGTCGCTTCCTCGCGTAGATAGATCGGCTCGCCTCGTAGACTGCGCTGCACCAGGTCGCTGGCGATGACTTCATATAGGTCACGTGGCGGCTCGGGCAGTTTCGGTTTACATCGCGTTCGGGCTCCTTTTCGGCGTGGGGTTGTGACGGCCAGGCGATGATTGGAGCCCTTCTCCAGCAACCCTTCGTCGATCAGCTCAGCGACTGCGGTCCGCACGGGCGTCAAGCTTACGCTGTAGTGCTCTGCCAGTGAGTCAAGCGTCAATTGAACCGGCAACTCCCGCCCTGAACTCAGTTGAGCGGCAAGGTCGTCTTTGATGTAGGTCGCGATTGACATGCCGGGAGCATATTTGTCTTCGGCGACAACAACAAGTACATTGGCGACAAAGACAAGATGTGAGTGGCGCAGGTGGCTCGCCTTTCTTACGTCGGGTCTCAGGCCCGACTCTCGAACAACACACCACCGCGTAAGCTGGAAGAAACACAATGAAAATCACCGCAGTCGAAACTCATGTCTGTCACGCCCGCATGCGCAACTGGGTGTTTGTCAAAGTTGTCACCGACCAACCGGGGCTGTTCGGCTGGGGCGAGGCGACGTTGGAATGGCACACTCGCGGCGTCGTGGGAGCGATCGAAGATCTGGCATCTTTAGTGGTCGGCGAGGATCCGACGCGTGTCGAACATCTCTGGCAGATGATGTGGCGGCAACACTTCTGGCACGGCAGCGGAGTGACTCGATCGACCGCGATTGCCGGGATCGATCTCGCGCTGTGGGATATTGTTGGCAAGATTCACGGAGTGCCATGTCACAAGCTGTGGGGTGGACCTGTTCGGAATTCTATACGGCTATATTGCCATCTTGGCGGCGGCAATCTGGAAAGCTTCTACGAGACGCCGGTCGATAATGCGAAACAGTTTGCGGACTTCGCCCGGCAAGCCATCGCGGAAGGGTTCACGGCATTCAAATCCATGGCCGTGCCTCCAACGATGCCAATCGAAGGTCTCAAGCCGATCAAGGCTGCTGATGCGTGCGTTGCCGCGATGCGCGAGGCTGTCGGAGATGACATCGACATCATGGTGGACTGCCACGCGCGACCGTCGCCAGCGATGGGCATGCAGTTCGCCAAAACTCTGGAGCCGTACGGGCTCTATTTCTTCGAAGAACCCTGCTGGCCGGAGAGCATCGAAGGACTGGCCGCCATCAACGCGGCCGTCACGACACCGATCGCCACCGGAGAGCGCATGACACACCTCGCCGCATTCCGAGATCTGTTTGCGGCTCGTGGTTGCGAGATCTGCCAGGTCGATCTCACTCACTGCGGTGGTTTCACGGAAGCTCGCCGCATCGCCGCACTGGCTGACGCATATCGAATCGCACTCGCCCCGCACAATCCGCAGGGACCGGTCAGCACAGCCGCGTCACTGGAATTCGGGTTTTCTCAGCCGAGTTACATCATCTGCGAGTCGGTGCACAATGACGTCCCGTGGCGGAATGATGTTGTGGAGGAAGGATTCACCGTCGATGAAAAGACGCGAACTGTGACACCAAACACGAAGCCGGGACTTGGAGTCACGATCAATGAAGACGAAGTAAGAAAGCACCCGTTCGAACAGGAGATCCCGCAACGCGTCTTCTATCAGGACGGCGGCGTGGGAGATTGGTAACGACTATGGAATCACAAACAATGAACGCGACATCGAACATCGAAGGTATACTGCCGATTCTGCACACCCCGTTTGACGTTCACGACGAAATTGATCGTGACAGTCTGCAGCGAGAAATCGACTGGGCGTTCGAGCAGGGAAGCGACGGTGTGTGTTCGGCAATGGTTTCTGAAATCCTGCGGCTGACGTCTGAAGAGCGGGTCCATCTGAATCGGGTGATCGTGGAAACGACGGCTGGTCGTGGAATAGTCGTGGCCAGCGTCGGGGCGGAGAGCACAAAGCAGGCGGTCTACTTTGCGAAGGCAGCCGTTGATGCCGGCTGCAACGCCATCATGGCGATTCCTCCGATTTCAGCAGCGTTGCCACTGACGGCACTTCAAGACTACTTCAGTACATTGGCAGATGCCGTGCCCGTGCCGCTCATCGTTCAGGACGCGTCGTCTTACGTCGGCGCATCGATCCCGACGGAATTCTACGTTCGCCTGCTGGACAAATACGGGCCGCAGAAAATCCTGTTCAAACCGGAAGGCGCGCCCATCGGACCAAACATCTCTGACCTGCGAGATGCGAGTGACGGTCGCGCCCGCATGTTCGACGGTTCGGGCGGCATGCTGCTGATCGATGCTTTCCGACGCGGCGTCATTGGCACGATGCCAGGCATTGACTTACTGGATGGCATCGCGGCTTTGTGGGGAGCGTTGAAGAATAACGATGACGCGACAGCCTATCGCATTTACTTCCCCATCTGCGCGCTGGTCGCATTGCAATTGCAGGCGGGTCTGGACGGCTTCCTGGCCATCGAAAAGTACATTCTGGTGAAGCGTGGACTGTTCACGACTGATCGGCGACGTGAACCGAATTCCTGGAGTCTCGACCCGGAAACGCAGAGCGAAGTCGATCGACTCCTGGCGATGTTGACTGACGCACTGGCCGCCTCATGAATACAGGTCCTGATCATGTTGCTCGACTGGCTCGGCGCCGCAGACCTCCGGGGCGATGGTGCGTATTAAGGTGCCTCACGCCTGGGTTACCCCAGGGGCTATACCCCGTCGCCGTTGCGCGGCTGCAATCAGGGAAAAAGTCGCAAACTGAATGGACAGACGAAGATGAAACTTCAATCAGGTCCGAAGCACATACAGGACGCCACTCGGTTTTTCCTGTGTCTTGCCGGGATGGCAACTGGTGTCCTGATCACCGTCGCTACGACGCCGGTTGAAGCTGCCGCTCCCAACATCGTGTACATCATGGCCGACGATCTGGGCATCGGAGATGTCGAGTGTTACGGGGGCGATCGATGTCAGATCGACACTCCGCACATCGATGCACTTGCAACTGCCGGAATGATGTTTACCGACGCGCATGCGCCGGCGTCCGTTTGTGTACCCACACGCGTCGCGATCATGACCGGCCGATATGCGTGGCGATTTCAGTCGCCTCGTCCCAGTGGACCATGGGGATTCCTGAACCCGAGAATCGGTCTGAAACGTCTGACCCTGGGGAAGATGTTGCAGACCGCCGGCTATCGAACCGGTTACGTCGGTAAGTGGCATCTTGGGACGCTGATGCAGACTCTCGACGAGAAGAATCAGGGACTGGGCAATGTGGATTACTCAAAGCCACTGAAGATCGGTCCGCGAAACTATGGCTTCGATGACTCGTTCATTCTGCCGGGTTCTCTGGACATGTATCCGTACGTGTTTGTGAGGAAGAACGTGTTTGTTGGTGAAGTGACAGAACAGCGAGGCTGGAGCGCGTTCAATCGTGTCGGGCCGACTGCAAAGGGGTTTGAAGACTGGAAAGTACTCGACAGGTTCAGCACTGAGGCCGAGTCGTTTATTGCCAGAAACGCGAAATCAACCAAAGAAGGCAAGCCGTTCTTCCTGTACGTCGCGCTAACGTCGCCACACCCCCCACTCAGTCCGAGTCCGAAGTTTGAAGGCAAGAGCCGCATGGGGCTGTATGGCGACTTCGTCATGGAAACGGATGATTGCGTCGGCCGAGTGACTGCCGCTCTGAAGAAACACAATCTCGCCGAAAACACGCTTGTGATTTTCACTTCAGACCACGGCCCGGCTCCCTACGCGGGTGATCGTCGCAAGGCCACGGCCGGACAGATGAAGGAACTGGAAAAACGCGGACATTTTCCCAGCGGTCCTTATCGCGGATACAAATTCTCCGTCTACGAAGGCGGCTTGCGAATTCCGTTCATCGTGCGCTGGCCCGGTGTCGTCGAGCCAGGTTCGCAATGTGATCGGCTGATCGGACTCAACGATCTGATGGCGACTGTCGCTGATGTCACACAAATCAAACCAGCCGCGGATTCCCTGCTCGATTCGGTCAGCTATCTGCCGCTGCTGCGTGACCCGTCCGCGGAGCACACTCGGACGTCCATGATCCTGCGATCGACTCGCTGTTTCGTCGTTCGCCATGGTGACTGGAAGCTCGCGCTGTGTCCGGGCAGTGGCAGTGGAGTCGGTCTGGGCAACTCGCCCACCTGGGACGAAGCCTGGCAGCGGGCACGAGGAGAATTCGGAAAGCCGGCGACGCGTGAGGAGCTGACAGCCGCTCCGTTTGTGCAGTTGTTCAACCTGAGCGTCGATCCGAATGAGAGCGAGAACCTCGCGGCCGATCACCCGAAACGCGTGAACGAACTGCTTGACTTTCTCCGCCAGCAGATCGACCGCGGCCGCACGACGCCTGGATCGAAGCTGCCCAACGATCGTCATATCCAGCATCTGTCCCCAGCTCCACCGTATGTTTTCCAATAGGCAAATCTTCCAGCAGGTTCCCTGTTCTCGCAGTGCGATCCGGGACAGACGGCAGTTGATTGCACTGTCAGACTCGGATCGAGTCACGTCATACCGGCACAAGTTGTCTTTTATGCCAGTTTGATTCGACTCACACGAGGTGACGCTTGCTCCGACCGCCAGGATTTTGCGAGACTGGTGTGGATACGCCCATTTTCAAGGCCGACCACATGAGTCACGTCTGATCTGCGGAACTTCAGCCCGCAGTCGCTGATACCTGGAACCGACGATGCACTGGGAGCAGAAAGTCCAATACGCGACGCTCAGTGACGTCGGTATGCGGCGTAAGAACAACCAGGATTCGTTCACCGTCCAGTTGTGTTCAGACAAAGAGGCATGGCTGCAGCGGGGGCACGTCTTCATCGTGGCCGACGGGATGGGCGGGCATGCAGTCGGTGAGCTGGCCAGCAAGATCGCCATCGACACAACTCCGCTGACCTTCTTCAAAAGCCGTGCCGGAAGTATCCCGGCTGCGATCATCGAAGCGATCAAGGAAGCCAATCGCGTCATCAACGAACGCGGCACGCAGAACCCCGATTTCACGCGCATGGGCACGACGATCGTCGCGCTCATCCTGTCTCCCGAGGGCGCCTATCTGGCACACGTCGGCGACAGCCGCTGCTATCGCGTGCGGGGTGACCAGATCGAACTGCTCACCTACGACCATAGTCTCGAATGGGAAATGCGACGTGCCGGCCGACTGCAGCCGGGCGATGTGTTTCTGCCGGAAGCCCGGCACGTCATCACACGTTCGCTGGGACCCGAACCAGTTGTGGACGTCGAGGTGGATGGACCGTTCGAGGTCTACGCGAACGATCGCTTCGTTCTGTGTTCGGATGGACTAACCGGACATCTCAATGACGCCGAGATCGGGATGATTGTTGGCTCACTTCCGCCGGGTGAAGCCACGCGTCTACTTGTGAATCTGGCCAACCTGCGTGGTGGATCTGACAATGTCACTGTGGTCATCGCCAATGCCGGAGACGCACCCGCAGGCATGCCCGCGCCTCCCCCTCCGCCCCCTCGCATGGCTCCGGAAGGAGAATCGTCGGTCGGCCCGTTCTGGATGATGTTCTTCTGGCTGTCGTTTCTCGTGCTGCTGATCGGTGCCGTCATGCTGGTGACGCGGCACTACGTTGCCGGTACTGCGTTCTCATCGGTCGGAATTGTCGGAGTGATCGTGTTGATCAAACACTGGTACGAGACACGTGGTGACGCTCCTGCCAGTCTGGAACCGGAAGTCCTCAACGCAAGCAGTCACGCATCGGCGAGTGCGAAGATCACAAAGGTGTTTCTGTCACGTCTGGCCAAACTCGACAACGAACTCCGCGAGCTGGCGACTGTTGAGAACTGGAAGGTCGACTGGAAGTTGCATGAGAAATCGATCACTGCCGCGCGACAGGCGCTCGACGTCGGGCAGCCGACAAAAGCGACAAGCGAACTGGGTAAAGCTCTCGACGTCCTGTCCGTTGGTCTGCACCAGCATCGAAAGAAGTTGAAATTCGCGCAGATGAATGCTCAGAACGGCAACGGTGATTCAACCGGGAAGTAGAAGACGTTCTGTTCGACGCGGGTCTCCGATCCCGCCGGAAATCTGACCGAAGGTCTCCCCGGTCAACCAGACAATTCACGGTTTGCTCACAGACGCGGGAGACCTGCGGTCAGGCCCGCGGCGGGGTGGGGAGACCCGCGCCAAACGACCTGCCCGGTTCAGCGCAGCGTCACCTGCAGCGATTCCACAGGCAGGACGGTATTCATGCTGCCTGATCGAAAGCCTTCCAGGTCCAGCGTGATGAACTGAAAGCCCAGGCGCCGAAATTCCGTCACCAGTTGTTCCCTCACTGTCGAGTCGGCCAGACGCGACAGATGCTCCAGCGGGACTTCGATTCGGGCGAGGTCTCCGGCTTCCAGCCGCACGCGCAATTCGCGCGTGCCCAGCAGCTTCGCCAGTCGTTGCTCTGCAGCATCAATCCGCCTCACGCGTTCGCCAGTCACTTCGACGCCATAAGCAATGCGGCTCGACAGGCAGGGCATGGCAGGTTTGTCCCAGACCGGTAAGTCCCATTCGCGAGCCAGTTCGCGAACGTCATTCTTATTAAGTCCCGCTTCAATCAACGGACTGCGCACCGCGTGCTCGGCCGCCGCCTGCATCCCGGGACGATGGTCACCCTGATCGTCGATGTTCGCGCCATTAGCGATCACGTCGACACCCAGTTCCGGGAGCAACGGTTCCAGTTGCGAGTACAGTTCCGTTTTGCAGAAGTAGCAACGGTTCGACGGGTTCCTCGCGTAAGCCGGATCACTGAACTCGTCCGTCACGACCACCTGGTGCCTGATCCCGATCAGCGTTGCGAGTTCACGTGCCTGATCAAGTTCGCCCGCCGCCAGACTCGGACTATGCGCCGTGACCGCCACCGCCCTGTCTCCGCAGGCTAACTGAGCGGCCTTCGCGACAACCGTGCTGTCCACTCCGGCCGAAAACGCAACGGCCACCGATCCGTAGTCGCGGATCGTCTCGATCAACCGTTCCCGTGCTACTTCGAGTGGCTCGTTCATGCGCCTTCAGACTCCGGCTCGGACGGTTGATCCCGGTTCATCCCGGGGACCCAGAGCACACTGGACTGACCTCGATCATTGCAGTGCTGGGCCAGAACAAACAACAGGTCCGACAGACGATTCAGGTATTGGGCCACCTGGTCGTTGACTGGCTCGTGCTCATGAAGTTGCCAGACAGCGATCTCGGCACGGCGACAGACCGTCCTCGCCAAGTGCAGCCATGCGGACGCTGGCGAGCCGCCCGGCAGCACAAAACTGGTCAGCGGTTCCAGCGACTCGTTGATCTGATCGATCCACGCCTCAAGCTGCTGCGTCTGCGATTCCACGACTCGCAGTGGCGGATACTCAGGAGCATTTGTTTCCTGAACACACAGGTCCGCGCCAACATCGAACAGGTCGTTCTGGATCCGGAACAGCCAGTCGTCGAGCTGATCGGGCAACTCGACCGAGCGAACCAGCCCAAGGACCGAATTCAGTTCATCGACATTTCCGTAAGCAGAAATGCGAGTGTGCGTCTTCGGCACACGATTGCCGTCGCCCAAGGACGTTTCGCCCGCGTCACCGCTGCGCGTGTAGATTCGGTTGAGAAAAACCACTCAGTCACCCCACCCACTCGTTAGGTCTTTCGGGCATGTGGTTCACCGACATGCCTTCTCAGCATTGATTGATGATTGTCAATCAAAAAAACGACGACCGCCAGGCAGCTGTCGTTTCTTAGCCTGCCTCAGAAGCCGTGTCAGGCGATGACCTCTTCGACGACGCGCCCATAAACATCCGTCAGTCGGAAATCACGGCCGGCATACTTGTACGTCAGCTGCTCGTGATTCAGTCCGAGCTGGTGCAGGATTGTCGCATGCATGTCGTGCATGTGGACTTTGTCCTGAACCGCGTAATAGCCGTACTCGTCGGTCTCGCCGTAAGCGAAGCCACCTTTGACGCCGCCTCCGGCCATCCACTGAGTGAAGCCCTGTGGATTGTGATCGCGGCCGTTGGTGCCTTGAGCGATCGGTGTGCGACCGAACTCGCCGCCCCACACGACCAGTGTGTCGTCCAGCATCCCACGCTGCTTCAGGTCGGCCAGCAACCCGGCGATCGGCTTGTCGACCTGACCACAGTTGCGTTCGTGCCCGCTTTTCAAATTGCTGTGCTGGTCCCACGAGTTCTGCTTCGCCGAGACCTGAATAAATCGCACGCCGGCTTCAGCGAATCGTCGCGCCATCAGGCAACAACGCCCGAAGTTGTCGGTGGGCTCGGTGCCGATGCCGTAAAGCTCGTGGATCGGTTTTGACTCGGATGACAGGTCGGTCACAACCGGCACTGCCGTCTGCATTCGAAAAGCCAACTCGTACGATTCGATCACGCCTTCGATCTGCTCATCACGTTCGGCTCGTTCGAGATGATCGCGATTCATGGCCTGCAGCAGTTGAAGTTGTCGCCGCTGCTGTTCCAGTGGAATTCCACCGCGGTCCAGAAACGCGATGTTCGCACCTTTGATCGGTTGCGTGGAATTGCCAATCGTTGTCGCCTGGTGAATCGCCGGCAGGAATCCCGTTCCGTAGTTGCGTGGTCCGCCATGTCCCTTGGGCGGAGTGATCGAAACGAACGAAGGCAGGTCGCTGTTTTCCGTGCCCAGTCCGTACGAAACCCAGGCCCCCAGACTCGGTCGCACAAGGCTGTCGGTGCCAGTGTGCAGCATGCACACCGCCTGACCGTGCGACTGCCCCTTGCTGTGCATGGAACGTACGACGCACAGTTCATCAATCTGCCGAGCAACGTGAGGAAACAGCTCGGAAACCCACAGCCCACTCTCGCCATGCCGGGCGAACTTCCACGGTGACTTCATGATGCGGAGCTGAGCGGTCGTTGATTCGATGTTCGGAGCCGCTCCGAACGGCAGTTTCTGACCGTCCTCTTTCTCCAGCCGCGGCTTGTAATCGAACGTGTCGACCTGGGATGGTCCTCCGTGCATAAAGAGGAAGATCACGCGTTTCGCCCGCGGCATGTGATGCGGCTGCCGCGCGGCCAGGGGGTTGCGCGCTGCTTGAGAGTCCCGGCTCGCCAGATGCGACGCCGCCAGCCAGCCGAAGCCACAACCGCTGTTCTGCAACATGCGGCGGCGCGAAATCGAGAACGCTTCTGTCATGGAACGGAAACCCCGGAATCTCTAAGGACGTCAGTCTGCATGCCATTCTTCCATTCACGACATCGGACAACAAGTCGGGTCTGTTAAAGCGATTGCCGGCATCGACGAACGTCGATACAAGGGTCTGTGCGGAATATCGACGCGTCGGAATTCCTTAGTGCAGGAAACCCACCTCATGCTGTCACTCTCAGACCACGTTTCGCGTCGGCGCCCGATGGGCCGCCGTAATTTCATGCAGATCGGCGGCCTCGGCCTGGGTGGTCTGGCCATGGGATCGCCGGAGCTGTCAGCCGCTGCTGCCGAGATCAAAAGTACGACAGGGAAGTCCGTCGTGTTTCTGTTTCAGCAGGGCGGACCAACCCAGCATGAGACGTTCGATCCAAAATTAGATGTGCCGGTCGAAATCGCCAGTGTCGGCGGTGACATCGCCACCACAGTGCCGGGCATGCGTTTCGGCAGCAGCATGCAGAAGCTGTCTCAGCACGCACATCGGCTGGCCGTCGTCCGCAACTTTCAAACGAACACGGGACACGGCGGCGTGCTGCCGATCGTCAGCGGCCTGACGCAGGGCGCGAGCATCGGTGCCGTGTATTCGGCTGTCGCCGGCACCAACAATCCGAAGTCCGGCCTGCCCAACTCGATGTTCATGATTCCGAAGTCCATCGATCCCGAGCAGAAGTCTCTGGGTGAGCGCTTCGGCAAGTTCGACTCCACCGGGTCGCTGAGCAAAGCGTTCACTCCGTTCATGCCAGGAGGGGAAGGTCCTCTCCAGGAAGCGATGAAGCTGAACCTGCCGCGTGAGCGATTCGATAACCGACGCGATCTGTTGCAGCGTCTGGACAACGCCCGCCGCAGTGTCGAGGCCGACGAAGGTCTGTCGGGACTGCAGCAGCAGGCCATGGAGCTGGTCATCAAGGGCGTGGCCGAAGCATTCGATCTGTCAAAGGAAAACCCGCGCACGCTCGCCCGTTACGACACGGCGGCGTACTGCAACTCAGATCATTGGACCTACGGCGGTGGCAAGACGCGAAACAATATCCCGTGGTACACGGCCCATACGCAGACGCTCGGCAAGCTGCTGCTGCTGGCTCGCCGACTGTGCGAGGCCGGCTGTGGGTTCATTACGATCCACTCGGAATTCGTGTGGGACTTCCACGCCGACGGCAACAATGTGCCCGTCCACCAAGGCAAGCCACTGGTTATTGAACCGTTCGATCACGCGGTCTCGGCTTTCATCGAAGATTGCGAAGAACGGAATCTCTCTGATGACATCCTGCTGGTGTGCTGCGGTGAAATGGGCCGCACACCAAAGATCAACAAGAACGGCGGCCGAGACCATTGGCCGCGTCTGGGACCACTGATGCTTTACGGTGGCGGAAAGACTCACGGCCAGATCATCGGCAAATCCACACGCGATGCTAGCGACGCCGATGGCACACCTCTCAGGCCAGACGACCTGCTGGCGACGATTTTTCACACGCTGTTTGATTACAGCCAGGCCCGACTGATCCCCGGTCTGCCGTTCGAACTAAAGAACACCCTCGCCCGCATCGAGCAGATGCCCGGAGTCGTGTAAGCCCAGCGAGCTGAATTCGGAAACGAGCGGCACACTCGCCAGCACGCGGGCAATCGAATCCCGCGGTCTGCCGACCGGGGCTATTGGGACGTTTGAGTTGGCTGCCTGTTCTGCCACACGCGTTCCTGTGCGACATTTTATGCGATAGGAATCCTCCGATGATCTCGTTCACACGCGCCGTCTTTTGCCTTTGTCTTGGCGTGATGACCATGGCTGGTTGCGAAAACTCGGCGCCGATCCAGGAACCACTCACTGAAAGCCAGCCTGCAACGGCCGCCAGTGATGTCGAGACACAACTCCCAGCCGAGCCGGATTCGTCGGACTCACCGACAGCCGCCGTGACACAGCCGGAGGTCGCGACCTTACCTGATCCAGAACCCGCGCCGGTGCAGGTCGCCGACGTTCCCGCGTCGGATTCGGTCACGAGCGGCCCCGTGGCCGCGCCAGTGACACCGCCCGTCGTCACACAGCCGAAGCCCGCTGGACCAAGTCGGTTGGACGAAGACCTGGCAAATCTGCAGATACCACCGCCTTGGTTGGAGTCTGTTGAACCTGCCTGGGACACAGCGAAACCGTGGAAGGAAGCGCGGATTGAAATTCGACGGCTGCTCGGGCTGAACAAAGAGGACGCTCGAAAGGAAGGCGTCAAGCTGCTCTGGGAATACCATAAAAAGAAAGACATCGGCGACGGGCACGAATACGGTTTTGATCTGTTCCTTGGTGGTGAGAAGACGTGGGCCGTCAAAGAGTTTCAGGAATGGCTTCCGGAGCAGACCGAGTATCTGCTGCTGCGTGGCTGGACGGCGCTGGCATCACTGTACGTCGAGTACGGCGAATTTGAACTTGCGGAACAGACACTCAAAACGCTGATCACGAAAGTGCCGGACCATGAAATGCCGCTGATGCGTGAGGCCGAAGCTCATGATGCCTTCGGTGACCTGTACGTCGCATGGGGGATGATCGACAAGGCGAAGCACCACTACTCTGAGGCCGTTCGACTCTATCCCCAGGGCAAACCGAAATACGGGAGACATCTGCTGCCGCGCCGCGCGAAGAAAGTGCAGTCGAAGCTCGACCTGCTGTCGTTCGGTGCGTTGGAAGGCGTTTCTCTGCGGGACGGTCGCTACAGGCAGAAAACACTGGGCTATTCTGGAGACATCAATCTGACGGTCGTCGTAAAGAATGGCCGAGTCAGCGATATCACTCTCACGCACCAGGAAAAGATCGATCAGAACGCCTGCGTCATTATCCCCCGACGAATCACCGACGAACAAAGCCTGAAGGTCGACGGCATCACCGGCGCAACAATCACAAAGGACGCGATCGTTGACGGGACATTTCAGGCGTTGAAGCAGGCGGGATTGAAGTAAGGCAATCGGTACCTGATGGCGGACGCGATTTCATTTCAGCTCGCCTCCCAGAACGTCAGCCGTCTATCCCAGCGGCAGCAGTCCGACGAGAGCTGTCATGTATGAACCCGTTGCGATCGTTGTCCTCGAATCAGCCCCTCGCTGGGCACCGGAACTACAGCGCCAGCTTGAAGACTCACCATTCATGGTCAGAGCCTGCCGCACTGTCGCCAGTTTCAGGGAAAGACTTCAGGCCTCGCTGGCAGCCGGGACGCCGTGCATTGGCCTGATTGATCTGGCTATTGGACTGAGCAGTGGGTTGACGCTGGTCGCGTGGCTGAATGCACAAGACACAGCTGGAACAGTGATCATCGGAGACTTCGAAGCCGTCACGCTGGAACCCGCATTGCGTGAGCTGGGTGCCACCGCAGTCCACGCAGAGTCCATCAGCGGCTACCGTCTGGCGAGTGAATGTCGCCGATTCGCGCGTGTGTGTCAGATCGACGCGTAGTTGATCGCGCCGCTGCCAGTCATTCTCGCTCTCTGCGCCACTCGGCGAAGTCATCGAGATACGGCCAGCGGAAGATTTTTGCTTTGCGATACTTCATGTCATGTGCGCCGAATTGACTGCGGCGGAAGTCCGCAACGTTCTTTGCGTCGAGAAACGGATCGCGTGTCTGCGTGCGAAATCTGGCAAGGGCGTTGATAAGACGCTGCTTCACTGTTGCCATATCAGGGTCGTCGGCCAGGTTGTTCCACTCGTGAGGGTCGCTGAGCAGATCAAACAGTTCGAACTGCGGTGGCGTTCGAAAGCGGGCCAGCGCGGCTGCGACGCTCGGAAGGGCGCTGGCCTGTTCCTCAGCAGTGAATCGCGACGGCAACTTAATCCGGAACGTCGGTTCGAGATACATGTACGAGCCGAGGTTTTCTTCGCCCGGTAACAGACTGAGCAACAACTTGTACCGGTCATCGCGAATCGACCAGCGGAGCTGAAATGCGTGCGGATACGAGCCGGTTGTGAATCCATAGATGTACTGCCGCCATTCCGATCCGGACGCATCGCACAGGCGTTGCAGCGGCAGTCCGGGAAGACGCGAGGGAATCTCCTGGTCGGCGGCTTCGAGGAATGTAGGCAGAATGTCGACCGTTGAGACCAGTTGATCGAGAATAGCGTCTGATTCCAGTTCAAAGTCGCGTGGCCATTTGATGATGAACGGAATCTTCAAGCCGCCCTCATAGACCGAGACTTTGCCTCGTGGGAATTGCGCACCATGGTCTCCGATGTAAACGATCAGCGTGTCGTCCGCTTTGCCACTGGCTTCGAGTTCCTTAAGCAGCAGACCGACCCCGTCGTCAAGCCGAGCCATACAGTTGTAGTAATCGGCAGTGACTTCTCGCAGACGCGGCGAATCGACTCCGACCCAGGGCAGCGGCTTTACGTCCGCGCCGGTCAGTGGAGCCTGCGGCCGTCCGAACTGTTGCCGGTGGAACGGCAGGTGAGCGTCGGGATAGTTGATCGACAGGAAGAACGGTTCGTCCGAAGCATTGAAGAACTCGGCTGCCGCATTGGAGTATTCCTCCATCTTCCTGCGGCCGAAGTTGGCGCCCGTGATCTTTCGGAAGTCGACAGGAAAGGCACTCTCTGGATTCACGTGCAGCTTGCCGATCAGCCCGGTGCGATAACCGGCGGCTTTCAGCAGCGTAAACGCATTCGGCGTCTTGGGGTCGTAGAGCGCGAACTTGTGAGTCGCCAGTCCGATCTGGCCGTTCTGATGCGCGTACAGTCCGGTCAGAAACACCGCCCGCGACGGACTGCACACCGAGTACGGCACAAAGGCCCGTTCAAACCGGACACCATCCGCGGCAAGCCGATCCAGGTTCGGAGTCCGAGCATATGGATCGCCGTAACAACCCAGTTCCGGACCGTTGTCTTCCGAGACAATCAGCAGAATGTTCGGCCGAGCAATCGCCGAGCTGGCGAACAGCGGTATTGCCATGCAAAGCACGGTGATCAGGGTCACCCGGCGTTTGCCCATCGCCAGCAGATACGATCGTGTAGTGGCAACAGTCATGTCTGCTCACTCTCCAGTCGTGGCAAGTGGCCGCAAAGCTACGGCGTGTCTTCGAGAATCTGCTGCAGTTGGTCGACGACCCCCAAGGTCTCTGCCCACTTGTCGAGATATTCGAAATCGATTGCGTCGCCCTGGATCAGCAGTACGCCTTTAATGTCACGTATGTGCTTCTCGGAACCACCGTCCCGAAAGTACTCAAGCTTCTTCAGCATTGCATCTTCCGGCGTTGCGAAGCGAGCCTGACTGCCGGACACATCGGTAACGACCATCTGGCCACGACTTAAACGCGAGCGGTTGAAGTCGCTGTCCGTCGGTACCATGAAATCGATCTTCAGGCCGGACGTGGGATGAATCACATTAAACTGGCCCCGTCGCTCGACGGCATCCTCGACGGCCGGACGTGAGCAATAGAATTCCGGGGTCTGGAATGCGGCGCATAACCGACTGATGTGCAGGGTCTTCAAGTCAGCCACAATGTCCACATCGTTAGTGAATCGGGACTCGCCGTGGGTAATCGTGGCCATGGAGCCGGTGACCAGATAGGGAACGTGCAACCGTTCCAGCGTATCGGCCGCATACTGAAGTAACTCATACGAGTCCATGAGACATCCTGCGAGCGACTTCGCGAGTGACGTCCTGGTCCGACCAGTCGGGATGCTGATGTCGTACGCCAGCTTCAGCCAGTTTTCGCGCTGCGCGCCACATGCCGAAACCGATCTCCAAACGCTCACCCGGGGTCTTCTGTTGATAGATCGCGACCATTTCAGGCGAGATACAATTCTCTTCAAATGCCCGGACTTCGTCTGCGATCGATGGTGGTGAAGGATTTGCCATTCCAACCCCTCTCGGTCTGTGGGTTTGTGTCGGTCGCAATTATGTTCCCACACAGCGTCACAAACGGCCACAGCGTCATTGACTTCCGCAAGCGACAGCTATGAGTCATCTCCAGCATTCTCGGATTCAGACTCCGGGACATCGGCGTCGACAACTTCCGTATCAGTCGGAATCGCCGCCGGCTCCTCGTCGCCGATGATCTCGCTCGGAATACGCGCCATTGAGACGAGCGAGTCGGATTCATCCAGTCGGATAATGCGGACGCCCTGAGTATTGCGACCGACGATGCCGATGTCGGCGGCTCGGACGCGTTGGATCTTGCCGCCGGATGTGACCATCAGAACTTCATCGCCATCGGTCACGGCCAGAATCTTCACGACCTTGCCGTTACGTGCCGTCGTGCGGATATCGCGCAGGCCTTTGCCACCCCGACGCTGAGCTCGGTACTGATGCCCGCTGCGTTCCTCACCCGAATCGCTGTCACCCTCGGCTGATTCGACGTCGATGTCGACATCGGCGGCGGAATCACCCTCGTCGTCCCCGATGTCATCGTCGGTCACAGTGGCAGCCGCGGAAACAACACCGCCCGACCCGAATGGTGTGCGTTTGCCGTATCCGTGTTCACACGCTGAGAGCAACTGCATGTCCGGGTTCGCCACCACGATGCCAATCAGTTCGTCATCGCCGACCAGTCTGATACCGCGAACTCCGGCCGTGGCTCTTCCCATGGCGCGGGCATCGGTTTGCGCAAAACGAATCGCCATGCCGTCACGTGTCGACAACACGACGTGATCGTCTGGACCGACAACCACGACATCAACCAGCTCGTCGCCTTCGTTCAGTCGAATGGCGATCAGGCCGCCCTGCTTTGGTCGGCTGTACTGGGTCAGAACGGTCTTCTTGACCGTGCCTTTGCGGGTGGCCATCAACAGGAAGTGCTGCTCGTCGAAGTCGCGCACCGCGATGCAGTTCTCGACTTTCTCGCCGTCATCAAGATTGAGCAGGTTGATCAGCGCCCGACCTTTCGCCGTACGACTCTGCAGGGGCAGGTCGTAGACCTTCTGCCAATAGACCTTCCCTCGATTCGTAAAGAACAGCAGGTAGTCGTGCGTGCTGGAAACGAAGAGGTGCTCCATCGCGTCCTCGACGTCGTTCTTCCCTCCAGTGATTCCTTTGCCGCCTCGGTTCTGCGCCTGAAAAACCGTGAGCTGCGTGCGCTTGACGTATCCATTGCGCGACAGCGTGACGACCATGGTCTCTTCAGTGATCAGGTCGTCTTTATTGACGTTGGTGAGTTCCAGGTCGCTGATCTCGGTGCGTCGCGCGTCGCCGTACTTGCGTTTCAGCTCGACCATGTCGTCGCGCACGATCGTCAGAATATGAGCATCGTCCGACAGCAGATGCAGATAGCCGGTGATGTCTTCCAGCAGCTTCAGATACTCACCCTGCAGCTTCTCGCGTTCCAGGTTGGCCAGCGAGCCGAGCTGCATTGAGACGATCGCCTCCGACTGGTTGGCCGAGAGCGAGTACTCAGACTCCTCGCCGTATTCCTCGACGAAGTTGCGAAAGCCTGCATCGCCGAGTGCTCGGGCAACCAGTTCGGCCGGGACCTGAATCTGTTGCAGATCGTCTTTGGCCTGAGCTCGGCTGGCGGCGGCGCGAATGGTCGCGATCACCTGGTCGATGTTGACCTGAGCGATCATCAAACCTTCGACCGTGTGTTTGCGTTTACGTGCTTCGGCCAGCAGGAATTCGGTGCGACGACGAATGACGTCCACGCGATGCCGCAGAAACTCCTGCAACATGTCCCGAATGTTGAGCAGCTTCGGCCGATTGCCAACCAGCGCCAGCAGAATCACGCTGACCGTGCTCTGCAACGGCGAAAACTGGTAAAGCTGATTGAGGACGACTTCTTTATCGGCGTCCTTCTTCAGGATGATGTGCAGACGGACCTGCCAGGTCGGGGTCGTCCGGTCGGTCAGGTCGACGATTCGGGAGATGCCCTTGATTTTCTGGTCGCGGACCAGCACCTCGAGCTTCTCGCGAATGCGGTCCCGAGTATCCATGTACGGGATCTCGGTGACGACAATGACATCGCTGTTCTTCTCGGTTTCGTAGTGCGTCTTCGCCCGTAGCGCGAGCGTTGAACGCCCGGTCTGGTATCCCTGTCGGATACCGTATCGGCCGCAGATGATGCCACCAGTTGGAAAGTCCGGTCCGGGAAGCACATCGATCACCTGATCGATCGTGGCCTCGGGATCGTCGATCAGAAGCACGACGCCATCGGCGACCTCGCCCAGATTATGCGGCGGAATACTGGTCGCCATACCGACCGCGATGCCGGTCGAGCCGTTGACCAGCAGGTTGGGAAACTTCGCCGGCAGGACAACCGGTTCGGTGTCCTTCTGGTCGTACGTTGCGACGTAATCGATCGTGTCGTACTGGAGATCAGCGAGCATGTCGGCCGCGGCGGACGATAGCTTCGCCTCGGTGTATCGCATCTGAGCGGGCGGCAGGCCGGCCAGCGAACCGAAATTGCCCTGCTTGGCAATCAGCGTCTCTCGCATGACCCAGTTCTGAGCGAGGCGGGCCAGCGTCGGATAAATCGCTCCGTCACCATGCGGGTGATATCGCTTCATCGTCTCGCCGACGATACCCGCACACTTGGTTGTCGTACCACCAGGCGCCAGATTCAGATCGTTCATCGCGACCAGAATACGTCGCTGAGACGGTTTCAGTCCGTCGCGGGCATCGGGCAGTGCGCGAGAGATGATGACGGACATAGCGTACGTCAGATACGACGTTCGCATTTCGTCCTGAATATCCAACTGCCGAATTCGTTCCTGTGGGGCGTTAATGTCGCCAGATTCCGAGTTCGTCAGATCGTCCGAACCGCCATTCCCAACCGACAATGCCGTGTCTCCTTACCCCGAGAAATCAAGGGTCTTTTCTTACGTGCCACGAGGGCGGAATCTTAGTGGATCAGGAGTCTATTCACAACGACCGGCAACTCTCAGACGCCGCTGATTAAATGCCAGTAAGTTGTTATTTATCAATATGTTACGGCATCACCATGGAGCCCCGTTCAGGGCATTTCATTCCGATCCTCCAGTATCTTTCAGGTCCGCCTATTATCTCCGCGCAGACGCAACTCCGTGGCGTCGATCTGGCCGGCACGGTGGCGTCTTGGAGCTGAGGGACTGCGGTCCATTCTCGCACCCGCTGGTCTCTCAAGTCATTCCTTCGGACTGGGTCGGAAAACTGTACGGTGGAGTCCATTATGAACAGATCTGGAATTTTGAGAGGCCGTAGCTGGGAGCATCAGCCAACTTCAGGTGCTCAGAACAGAGTTTTCGCGTTGCGATCGAAACTTCTGACGTTGGGTCAGCAGCATTTGCTCAGATTCTGGGACGAGTTAAGCAGCGACCAGAGATCGGAGCTGGTCGACCAGATTCAGCAGATTGACTTCGAAAAGCTGCAGGCACTGACTGGCTCGATCGCAGGTTCGACGGCGCACGGTGATGCGGCGTTCGAGATCGAACCACCTTCTGTCACAGGATTCGAATGCGAGGATGCGACTGGCACTGTGGCAACTCGAGAGGCGGGCGAGGCGGCTCTCGCAAACGGCAAAATTGGAGTGCTGATCGTTGCAGGGGGAGAAGGCACGCGATTGGGCTTTGATGGTCCGAAAGGATGTTTTCCACTCGGGCCGGTTTCGGGAGCGTCCCTTTATCAATTGCTGCTGGAGAAAGTCGTCGCCGCATCTCGACGACACGACGTCGACCTTCCCGTGTACGTCATGACCAGCCCGTCGACCCACTCTGCAACCGTCAGCTATCTCGATGACGCCGACTGGTTTGGAGTGTCTGCCAATTGCCGGCACGTTTTCTGCCAGGGGACGATGCCCGCCGTCGATCCGGACGGGCGAGTTCTGCTCGAATCCAAGTCGCGCGTTTGTCTCGGCCCGGACGGCCACGGTGGCGTCGTGTCGGCCCTGTCGCGAGATGGACTGTTCGCTTCGATGCAGAAAGAGGGTGTCGAGCATTTGTTTTACTGCCAGGTCGATAACCCGGCCGCACCATTGCTCGATCCGCATCTCGTCGGACAGCATGTGTTGTCCAAGTCAGATGTGACCGTACTGACCGTGGAAAAGACAGATGCCGCGGAGCGTGCCGGGACGGTTGTCACGATCAACGGCCGGCTCCACGTGCTGGAGTATTCGCTGATTCCCGAGTCCGTCGCGAACGCGCGCGATGCCGACGGTGAACTGAGATTTCGGGCGGCCAATACGGGCATTCATCTCTTTCGCACAGAGTTTCTGATGCGGGGGTCACACGATGCGAGTGCCCTGCCATTTCATCCGGCTCACAAGGCAGTCGACCACATTGATGAGCAGGGTCAGATCGTCGAGCCGGATGCTCCTAATGCGATTAAGTTCGAACGGTTCATTTTTGACATCTTTCCACGTGCCCAGACAACGTTGTTGATCCAAGTCGACCGCGAGCAAAACTTCCTGCCACTGAAGGATGCTCACAGTTCTGAGACCAGCCCCGAGGCTGTGCAGAAAAAACTGTGCGGCCTGCATCGCAACTGGCTGATCCAGGCGGGCGTCGATGTGTCGCCTGACGCGACGATCGAAATCAGTCCGCTGGTGGCGTGCAGTGCTGATGAACTGGCCGAGCGGATCGCTGCAACTGGCTGGCAGTGGCGTCCGGAAGAAGACGGCCCGTCGGTGTACCTGGATCGCGCCGCGTGACTGACGTTTTCCAGCAGATTCCTTGTGCTCTGTCAGTCTGTGGAATCAGGGTTGGGTGGCTGGGGTCGAGCAACGCGAGCCCCCAGTAGTTACGTCTGGGGGCTCACTGCGTTCGACCCCAGCCACCCTGAAATCTAAAGCCTCACAGAGCACCCAGGACACGAAAAAAAGCCCCGGCTGGTCCTGCCAGCCGGGGCTTTTGATTTTCATACGGACTCGATCAGGAGTCCTTCGCCTGAGCGTCCTTGAGACCAATGTTGATGTAGGCGTGTACGTGCGGGTCGCCGCGGAAGTGCCACACGAACGACGGGCCTTCGACCCGCCATACATCCCAGACCTTGTCGCCCTTCAGGTCGCTGTCCGAGTAGTAGGACATGTGCAGACTGTCCATGCCGCCGCCGGCTTTCAGAATCTGCATGACTTCGTCGACGTCTTCCTTGCGATACGGAGACAGCAGCGTTTTCAGCGTTCCTTCGACCAGTTCTTTCTGGTCGCTGCTGAGTTCGCTGACTCCGATGCCCGGGAACTTGCCCCCGCGGCCCTGCAACGCGACCTCGTCTTCTGACGGAGACGTGTCGACCAGCGCGTGCTTAGTCTGCTTCGCATCAAGCGCCTTGAAGACTTCGTTGACCTGCTTCGTCTGGTAATAAAACAGGTTGCGAGCCGGGTCGCCGACGCCGTGTCCGTAAACCAGCGGCCCGCCGAACGCAGCTCCCGGGACTGAATCGCCATCGGCCCGCAGCGTCAGATGCCGACCGGTCAGTTCGAACTGAAACTTGCCCGTGCCAGGCTCACCGAACAGGGCGAAGGAGTACCGGCCGACGCCGCCACCATCCGCGGTCATCTGCTTCTGCAGTCGTTCGTAACCGTCTTCGCTGGTGATGCCCCTCAGAATCTGGTCGACCAGATCACGCTGATCGTTTGAGAGGAAGTCGCCACCAATCCGAGCCTTCGAGATGTGCCAGTTGGCATTGATGCGGGACTGCAGCGGATGGTTGAACGGCAGGCAAACGGCGAGTGCCTGTTTGTCCGACAGCGACTCGTACAGTGCTTTGACGGCGGTTTCAGCCGCACTCTTCGGAGACGGAGCGGCAGACCCGACACGAGTCAGCAACGGAGCGGCAGTGCAGGCGGCCGCAACCCCTCCCACAGACTGAAGAAACCGACGACGGTCGAGTGAGTCGTCACAATCGGGGCAGCTTCGGAAGGGGTCATTGTTCATTTCACGCTCCGTGATCAGAAAGTGGTTGAGGAAGGCCTGCACAATCAAACCCGCGGGAACATCAAATGTTCCGGCGACGGGCAATTATTGAGTCGGGACGCCCCAGTCACAACGTTCAACCCCCGCGTCCTCTATTTCGAGCCCGCCGAGAACGTCGGGGTCGATAACGCCGATCACCGGGACGTCGACTGATCCACTTCAGCCACGCGGCAAACTCGGGCTGAGATTTCAGCTCTTCGATCGAGCACAGTTCACGCTCAAGTTCACGATTTGGGAACAGGGCATGGATCATTCCGTGGCAGTCCGGGCAGATGCCTAGCGTCTCACGTCCACCGCGGCTCTTTGGAACCAGGTGATGAGCGGTGACTCGCGGAACGGAGCGTTCGCACAACGGACAGATCAATTCTGTCTGGCCGGACATAGCGTCCCCTGAAGCAATCTCGAATGACTCAAATCGAGTTTGTCCGACCGACAACCGTATCCGAGCCGGCGTTCGCTTACGACCGCGTTCCCGGCGAGATTTTCGCGGGCGGGCCTCCACCAAGCTGGACGCTGATGTCGATGAGTCGTTTTTCGCGACGGATGGTCAGCTTCACGGAGTCACCGGGCTTGCGAGCTTCGATCGCCTCGCGAAAGTCGGCGACAGAACGAACTTCCTTGCCATCGACCGCGATGATCAGGTCGGCCGTACTGCGGTCCAGTCGTTCGAAGATGAACGGACCACGGCGCTGGCGCAGCAGAGTCGGCCCGCGCACGCCGGCACGTTCGGCCGGGCCATCGGGCGTGACGCGTTCGACCAGCAGGCCTTCATCCGTTTCGAACACTCGCTGGATACCGACCTCGGGACGGAAGACTCGACCGTGTGTGATCAGGTCGGGCACAACGCGCGATACCAGATTGACCGGAATCGCAAAGCCGACGCCGGAGCTCTGCCCGGTACGACTGGCGATCGCCGTGTTGATACCGATCAGCCGGCCGTGCAGGTCGAGCAACGGGCCGCCAGAGTTCCCCGGATTGATCGACGCGTCAATCTGAATGATCGATTTGATTGACCAGTTGTCCTGCACTTCGAGTGATCGATTCAGACTGGAGACGATGCCGGTCGTGAGTGTCCGTTCCAGTTCGAAAGGATTACCGATGGCCAGCACGCGCATGCCGACCTTCAACTTGCTCGAATCGCCCATGCGAATCGGAAACAGCACATCCTCAGGTGCGTCGATGCGTATGATCGCGATGTCGTTCGGTGGGTCGTAACCCACCACCTGAGCTTCGAACGTTTCGCCGTTGAACAACGTGACTCCGATGTTGCGCGAGTCGGCCACGACGTGCCAGTTGGTGAGAATGTGCCCGGACTTGTCGATGACCGATCCGGATCCGGTGCCCTCAGACAGTCTCTCTGTCAGGAAGAAAGAGTCGACCCGCGTGCTGCGCGTCGTGATATTCACAACGCTCTTGTGCAGACGTTCGTAGATCGCAACGTTGATGGCTTCCTCGGCGGTCAGGCCGTCGTCATTGAAATACTGGGCGATCGAGTCGGACGTTCCCTGCGCGGGAACAGCGAACAGGGGCAATGGCCGGGACGAATCCTGAGCGATCGCGGTCTGACGCGTCTGACCGTCGAGCATCCAGATGGTGAACAGGCTGGCGAGAACGGCGGAAAGGACGCATCCGGCGAGAAATCGCATGATGAGCTTCCAGAAAATGGGCCTCGATCAGCGAGGCGGTGGTGGAGAGTGTCGCGGGAAGACGCCGTGATTCGCAGAATCCAGATGGAACAGCGGCGCAGTTGTGCCAGGATCAGATGATTAGCGCTTTGTTCATTCGCCTCAAGATGATCTTGTGACCGCGAGACTGACCGACACAGGAGTACGCAAACATGAAGCGGATCGCGATTCTGACGGCGGGCGGAGATACCCCGGCGTTGAACGCCACTTTGTTCGGAGCCGTGCAACGAGCCAACGAGCTCGACATCGAAGTTTACGGCCTGATCAAGGGCTTTGACGGAATGCTCAGCGAACGCGTGCCGCACGTTCGGCTGAACCCGCTGTTCACGACGATTCCAGAACTCGATCCGTGTCTCGGCGGGTCCATCATTGGTTCATCCCGAGCGTACATCGATCCCGAACAGACCGAGGTACTCAAGGAAGTCACATCGCGACTTGGTCGGCTGGGAATCCAGGGGCTGGTCTGCATCGGTGGTGACGGCACGATCAGCGGCATGCAGCCACTCACCGAGTTTTTCCCGTGCGTGCTGGCCCCCAAGACGATCGACAACGACCTGGGCCTGAATCACATCGATGAGCCGAATGAATGGGTCCGCGACGAAACGCCCGACGGCTTCACATACCGACACTCCCATAGTCGAGACGAAGTCGGCCTCGGCGAGATCATCAACTATGTGACTCCCGGCTATGCGACAGCGGTGTTCGTTGTGGCCCAAAGTATCGAGCGGATTCGAACGACCGCCGAGAGTCATCGCCGTATCGCCATCGTCGAAGTTATGGGCCGCGACTCGGGATCCATCGCACTGGGGGCTGCGTACGGACAACCGGACATGATCCTCATCCCGGAAGTCGAGCTGGACTACCCGACGATCGTGAGTCGTGTGCGGGAACTGTACGACCTCCAGAAGCATGCCGTACTGGTGATCGGGGAGGGTGTGCGGGATAGCGAAGGGCAACTGGGCGCTCGCTCGAACAGCTTCGACCCCGCCGGGAACATCCTCTTTACCGGGGCGGCCGAACGACTCGCTGACAGGCTCCGCAGCGAACTCGGTGACAGCTACTTCCAGAAAAACCGCCGCCACGACGACGCACGATCAGCCGTGTTCACGCGAAAGGTCGGACATACACAACGAGGCGGTCGGCCGATTCTGTTCGATCGATTTCACGCAGCTCAACTGGGCGGCAAAGCGGTCGAACTCCTCTCCCGCGAACAGAACAACTTCCTTGCGACTCTGCAGTACACGGAATCAACGGGGTTCACTCTCAGCGAATTGTCAGCCAGTAAACTGCGTGATCGCTGGGGTACGATCCACGCCCGCGAAGTGCATCCGTCGCTGTACAGCACGCGCCGGTTTCAGCCGTCAGAACTTGGTCGCGAGTATCTGCAGCCGATCTTCACTCACGCGATCGGACACGAAGACCTCGAAATGCTACACGCACGATTGTTCCATCCAGGAAATCTCGTGACACGCTATCAGAGCTTCAACATCGAGATTCAGAAGCGGATTCGAACGCTGGACGGCAGTTCGTAGGTTCGTAGTAACCGCACTTGTGCGGTTTTTCCGACGCCGCGCACAAGAAAGCCCAGCGACAGGCCCGTAGCCGCTGGGCTATGGAAACGACGTCCGTGCAGCGATACCGACTCGGACGTACGACCTGGCGAGGGCAATCGCGGAAGAGCCGTACATTGGTGTCCGAGTCAGCGTCGACCGCTTCCGTGATTCCTGCAAGGGGCAAACGTTGATTCGGCGTCTTGTCAGAGTCAGCCGAATCGGAGGGCAGCAGGAATCACAGTTCGGGCCGACACCGTTCCCGTACTCTCTAATTCGGAATTGGGCGTTTTTGCGGCAGCGCAATCTGGGATTTTTGGGGGTATGCGCATAAGTTGTTGCCGTCATTGATGTTCCTCACTGCTGATCGACCACGATCAACCTGCTGAAAACGATCCCTGTGCCCGAAAGATGTCATTATGAGAGTCGTGACGTTTGGCGAAGTCATGCTGCGACTGGCGCCTGAGGATTTCCTGCGACTGCGTCAGGTCCTGCCAGGACGCCTGGACGCGACATTTGGTGGTGGTGAGTTGAACACGGCCGTCTCCATCGCGTTTCAAGGTGGTGAGTCCGCGTTTCTGACACCGTCGCCGGACAATCCAATCACCGACGCGCTCACGCAGGAGATGCGCCGGCTGGGCGTCGACGATTCACTGATCCAGCGTGTGGACCAGGGCCGCTTCGGTATCTACTTCGTCGAAACCGGAGCCAACCAGCGCGGCGGAACCGTCACATACGATCGGGCCGGCTCGTCGATCGCTGTGACCGGTCCCGAGGCCTACAACTGGGAATCCGCCTTTGCCGGAGCCAACTGGTTTCACATCACGGGAATCACACCGGCGATCAGTCGCGAGGCTGCCGAGTCCAGCCTGGCATCGGTTCGAGCGGCAAAGGAATGTGGACTCACAGTGTCCTGCGATCTGAACTTCCGCAAGAAGCTGTGGCGCTGGGATCCGTCATTGCCGCCCGTCGATCTGGCCCGCAAGACCATGGCCGAGCTGGTGCCATTCGTCGACGTGGTCATCGCCAACGAAGAAGACGCCGATCTTTGTCTGGGCATTTCCGACTCGGCGTCCGACGTCGAATCGGGCCGCATCCAGACCGACGGCTACGAACGAGTCGCCCGGCGGATTGTTGAGCAGTATCCCAACGTCAGCAAAGTAGCGATCACTCTGCGCGAGAGTATCTCAGCGAGCCATAACAACTGGGGAGCCATGCTGTTCGACGTCGCGTCCGACACAGCGTGCCTCGCGCCGCTGAATGCGGACGGCGAGTACTCTCCATACGAAATCCACAACATCGTGGACCGCGTCGGTGCCGGCGACTCATTTGCCGGAGGACTGGTTTTCGCACTCAACACGCCCGAGCTGAGCGATCCGCACACAGCCCTGCGTTACGCCGTCGCCGCGAGCTGTCTGAAACACAGCATCCGCGGTGACTTCAACTATGCGGAACGCTCCGAGATCGAATCACTCATGCACGGCAGCGGAGCCGGCCGCGTCCAACGGTAGCGTTTGTAGTAACCGCATTCATGCGGTTGCGTACGCCGCAAGCACATTGCCTACGCTTTTCAAAGGTGATGGACACAGGCTCGAAAGTGCTACTTCGAGACGCAGTACAGTCGCTTTGTTGAGCGGATGAAGAGCTGGCCGCCGCTGGGAGTGATGGACGCACGGAAGATTTCGTCGTCGTCGGTTGTCAGCGTGTTGGCGCTCACGATGTCGGCTTTCTCACCCGGCTTCACGACAATCGCGTTGCCGCTGTCCGACATGAATGCTGCGAGTCCATCGAATGCCACCGGGCTTCCCGAGAATGTCCCGCCAATCCGTTCCTGCCAGAGTTCCTCGCCCGACGCCGCGCGGTAGCAAGTGAGGATTCCGCCGCGGTGGTTCATGATCAAAAGATAATCGCCCATGACGATCGGAGACGGCAGATCGCGTCCGCTGCGTTTCACTGACCACTCCTTCTTCGCAGTGATATCGCCACTGCCTCCGGCTTTCAGGGCGTAGGTCTCACCGGGGCGGCCTGGAACGACGAACAGCAGTCCTGCTCCAGGAGTGACCGTCGGAGTTCCACGTCCGCTCGATCCGGTGACTTTCCACAGCTCTTCACCATTTGCCGGGTTGTAACCACGGACACCGGTGTGGCCCTGCAGGACGAGTTCTGCCCGGTTCTTCGTTTGAACCAGAATCGGTGTGCTCCAGCAGCGGTTGCTTTCCCGCGGAACTCGCCAGGCCTGCTCGCCGGTGACTTTGTTGAAAGCCACCAGAAATGCTTCGCCGTCCGAATCACAGTTCTGGATGACAAGATCGTCGACCAGAACGGGACACGCGGCCGTGCCCCACGGTCCGGTGAAGTCGCCCAGCGGTTTCGACCAGCGCAGTTCTCCGTCGACCGTCAGACAGAACAGGCCGCCGCCTTTGCCGAAGAAGGCGTAAACATTCTCGCCGTCGGTGACGCAGCTTGGCGTGGCCCAGCCATTCATCTTGTGAGTCTGTTCGGGCGCTCCCGTCCACAGGCTCTTCTCCCACAGGATCTTTCCGTTTGTCCGATCGACGCAGAACGCGACTCGTTCCCGTCCGCCTTCAAGAGCTGCCGTCAGGAAAATGCGATGTTCCCAGATGGTCGGCGATGACTGTCCGATGCCCGGCAGATCGGCCTTCCACGTCACATTCGAGTCGTTCCATTTATGTGGGAACCCGGACTCGACGGAATGCCCATCCTGCAACGGTCCCCGCCATGTTGGCCAGTTGGAATCAGCCTGCACGAGCGATGTGAGGAGCACCATGACCGATGTGATGCGAAACAGGTGTGACACGAGGATTCTCCGTTGGAAGACGCTGGGGCGGGATACGGACGATGGGATTCGGGGCGAGAAACGTACGGTGGAAGTGCCTATTCGTCGGATGGCAACTCGTCACCTTCGACTGGGATTCCGAAGAGCTGTTCCAGGGGAAGTGCGAAACCGGGGATCAGGTCGCCGGCGGTGAGGGTATCGGTTTCAGTCAGGACGTCGATCTGTCGAGGCGACCTGTGAATGTAAATGCGACGCTCGGTGGCCGAAACAACCCACACCTGGACAGCGCCGGCCGCAAGGTACTCGCGCGTCTTGCGTTCGATCTCCTCGAACGTATTGGACGGGCTGACCACTTCGACAGGGATGTCGGGCACAACCAGCCAGGCTGCCCCACGGCGCATGATCCGCGTGCGAGGCCAGGTCTGTTCCGAAACGAAAGCGACGTCCGGACGACGACGCAGTCCCGGCTGCAATTCGAACAGCATTTCCGACACGCTGACACCGTACCCGCCAGCGCGAGCCGCCGTGTCGAGCTGGGTGTTAAGAAACGATCCGAGCAGGACTTCAAATGCACCCATGAGTGGCAGCTCCACGACCTTGCCGTTCACGACTTCGTACAGGACATCCCTGTCCGGGACGGGCTCGTCAACTTCGACCTGCTCACGCTCGATGACCTGTGACATTTCGATTCTCCGTCGGCCGGGTGTTCGTGACCGGGCGAAACTATCTTAGCCCATACTCGGCACCGTCACGATTGAATCAGCGGCGCAGCGCACCTGCGAGCCTGTCTGCGACCCTTTTCAGGGGCTCGGCCGATGGGTACAGGCCGTTGCGATAGTCTGGTCTCGCAATGGCCCATTCGTGGTCGACGTCATCCTGATTGACACGCCTGTTCGTACCGTCGACCAGGCCATCAATATGAATCGGCCGCGTCTGGTGAATCGCCACAGCCAGGTCGCACATGTCACCGGCGATGAGCGCGCCGGGCACAACAAAGTCGTGCGGCACGTACACGAACTGGCTGTCCAGAATGCTGCGGATACTGACCAGTCCGTTCCGAGCGACCACGCAAGCGAGTCGCTCATCAAAAACTCCTGCCAGCAGCGCCAGAGTGGCACCGAGCGGTTCGGAGTGATCCGGCTCGTTGTCGATTCTCAGCGGAACGTCGACGCGTCGATCCGCAGCGTTGACGGGCGCGAAGGAGTCGCCCCACACCGCAATTCGATCGGCGTCGATCGGCGAATAGCTGCGCATCCAGTTGATCACATGCAGCAGGTCGGTCAGTCGCCCGCCGAGCAGTGTGCCGCCCAGCATCAGTTCGCTGGACGACAGTCCGGTGGCGTCGCTGCGTCGGCCGCGGTAGTCACCCGGTCTGGTTTCGCCCGTGCCACGCAGGTCCGGCAGGCAGACGGCGACACCCTTTTCGAGCAGCGTCGCAAGCGCGGCCGCGCGGTGCTTGAGAAATCCCGCCTTGCCGCTTTGAGCAACCGCGACAACGGCTCCGCAGCCATCGTCCGGGATCTTATTCGGCAGCAGCACAAGCATGGGTACGTGAATCCCGCGTTCTATCCCGAGCACAAACCGGATCGTCCGGATACCGTGCTCGATCTCCGACGCCGGCTCCAGGCCTCCGCCCAATGCAATGTTGCCCACACCCAGGAGCTGTCCCCAGCGGCGGGCCAGTTCCGCGCAGCGCTTGTCTTCAGGCAATGCTCGGATTTGCCTACGGGATCTATCGATGCACCTTGTTGCAATCTCGTTCGCGACCTGGTGGACCTTCCGCATCTCGACTTTTTTTGCCAGTTCATTCCCGTCGACGGACCACAGTTCAGATGCGTCAATTCGGTTGCTGTATTCCGGATCGGGAACCGGGATTCCAAACCACTTTGCCAGCGCCGGGTGAATCTGCTTGCGGTGGTGAGCGCCGATGTTGTTGCAATGCGACGCTTCTTTCGACGACAGCGTCACACGGCCATAGCCATGCGTCGAAGTCAGATGATCCGGCTTGCCATACAGGTCGAAGATCGAACCGATGCGCTTCCACACCGGGTCTTTGTCACGATCCCACGCGAATTCGTGCGCGTAGATCAAACGTCGCGGCGCGACAGAACTGACAATGATCCAGGGCAGAAAGCCGTCTCGAGCCGAAGTGTGGAGGTTGCGAGTCGATTCCCACGAGCCGCCACCAACGTAGTTAAAACTCAACTCCGCATCTTTCGGCAGAGGGAAGACGTTCTCCGGTTGAGGCCCGCCGAAATTGAACGGAGCGACCGCTTTGATTCGCTCGTCAATCGCGGCTGTCACCGCCACTGGATCGCCGCCACCGGCCACTGCTCCCAGCAGAATGATTCGCTCCGGATCAACTCCATCCTGTCCAAGCAGCAGATCAACGCCGCGCATCAGGTCCCAGGCCATCCAGCCGATCAGGCCGTCGCCGATCAGATGCAATTGAATGCCGACGTTGTACCGGAAGTAGTAGTCCTGGCGGCTGACGCGAAACTCACCGTCGTAGTCGGAAGCCGAGCGAAATGGATGCTGTCGCCGCTCGCCATGTCCGAGCTGATCCATGATCAGCACGACGCAACCCTGCCGAGCCCAGGTCATGCCCATGTCCTGCAGCTCGCCCTGTGTCTTCGGGTTGTGGTGGCTGTGACAGATCAGAATGCCCGGCATTGATTCGCGGATGTCTTCGGGGCTGTAGAGATTCGCCGTAACGAGTAGACCGGGGCGGCTTTCAAACGTGATGCAGTCGATCTGGTAACCGTCGCCGTCAATCGTGCGCGTGACACGTCGCTTAAGGTCTTCTGGTGGTTCGGGGAACTGGCCCAGTGAACGTTTCAAGGCGGCAATGCGTTTATCTCGGAGTGTCTCCCATTGCTCGCGAGTCGAGACCGCTCGCCATGCGGCGACGTCTTTCTGATTGACAGTCCGCCGCCGCCCGCGGATGTGGGCACTGAGCATCCGCCGCGGATCGTCTTCCGAGTTGATCGGTTTCGACGCATTCGCCGACAGTACATGTGGATCAAGTTGCCGCACGGCATTTGCCAGTGCGTATCCTCTGTCCTCAGCCGTGACGTCCGCGACCAGCATCAGAAGAACGGTCGCGGCGGCGAGCGACTGAAGTTTCAACAACAGGCCTTCTCGATAATGACGCATCGACGAGATCTCCCAACTGTTGGACGTCGTGTTGAATTCGCGAAACGATCGTGCTGCAACACCGCTGCCGCAAGTCCACGAGTGACGGAGAAGTTGCCGATCTCTCTCCCTCCAACCTGTGCCATTCAGAGATTGACGTCGTGCGGGTACAATGAAACCCTTCCATCTGCACTGGTTCACGCGACAAATGCGTTCGAGATTCATCATGGAGAAGACTGATCGTTCCCACTGGTCGAGTGGTGTCTCCCGCCGCAGTTTACTGCGTGCCGCGGGTTGCAGTTTTGCGCTGCCGTGGCTGACGTCTTTGCCACTGCGGGCGGAATCCGGAAAACGAGCGGCTGATTCTCCGGTGAAGCCTCCGAAACGGTTCGCATGCCTCTATTTCTCGAATGGAGTTGAACCGGCTCACTGGTGGGCGAAGGGACGCGGTTCCGACATGCAGCTCGGTCCCGCAATAGCACCGCTCGCGCCGTTTCGCGAAGACCTCGTTGTGATTGACGGTGTGTTCAACGCCCAGGCCGTGGCCAATCCGAGTGCTCATCTCGGTCGCATGCCGAATCTTCTGTCCGGTGCCTGGGTCAGTCTCGATCAGAACGACATCCGCGTCGGCCGCACGATGGACCAGGTGCTCGCTCAACAGATCGGGCAGCAGACCGCAATTCCCAGTCTGGTCCTTGGTGTTGAGCCGACAGAACTGCGTCTGGAAGACGGCCTCTCGATGATTTATGGCTCGTGTATCTCCTGGGCAACCGCGACCAGGCCGGCCACGAAAGAAATCTATCCGTCCCGCGCGTATGACCTGATTGCTGGTGATGGACGACAGCGGAAGCTCGACCGCAGCATTCTGGATCAGGTCCTGGCCGACGCTCGTTCTCTGAGGTCGCGGCTCTCGCCCGCTGATCGGGTGAAGCTGGATGAGTATCTGGAATCCGTACGCAGTATCGAGAAGCGAATCGATCGCGCGTCGCAGGACGGTCGGCTGGAGGGCTGGCAACCCACACTCACCAAACCCAACATGCCTCGGCCGGCGAAGGAACTGCCGCAGAACGTCTCCGAGCACATGCGACTCATGCTCGATTTGATCGTGCTGGCGTTTCAGATGGATCGGACGCGGATCGCGACCTGCATGCTGAACAACGATCTGTCGCAGATGAACTTCGGATTCCTGCCGGGAGTCCAGGGCAGCCTGCATCTGGACCTGACACACAACGGCCGCGATCCCGAACTGGAAGCGATGTATCTGCAGACAAACCAATTCCACGCCGCGCAGTTCGCGTATCTGCTCAAGCGAATGAGCGAGATCGATGAGGGCGAACAATCGTTACTGGACAGCTCGCTGTTGATGTTCTGCTCGAACCTGTTCGACGGCGACAAACACCAGGCCGACCGCATGCCAATCGTGCTTGCGGGCGGGGGTGACGGAACACTGAAAACAGGTCGAGTGTTGAACTGCCTGGATCGTGCCGACAACGACCGTCGCGCCTGCAGCCTGTACCTGTCCCTCATGGATCGCATGGGCGTCGAGCTTCCAGAATTCGGTGACTCGAACCAGCGCCTTGCCGGCCTTTGACAGCGAGAGGGGCGCGTCAAACGGTGCCGGACCGAGCATCGATCAGAGGCCAGCGGCCCAGCTCACGCCGTACAGCTTGACCTCGCGTCGATAGGTTGAATACCCCGTCATTCGCGCTCCCTGGCGATAGGCAAAGTTGAACAGAGCAACGGTGTCAGCTTCATTGACCAGTGTTGCCGGAACTTTGATCTCGCTGGAACCGAATTTCGCTCGACTCGAAACACGGATCGAACGGATCATGCCGTTGAAGAAGTGCTCTGGACGCGCTACAGCGTCGGGGTCGGCACCAACCATGAACGGCAATCGAGAAGTGCGGTGTCTCCCAAACAACTGCTCCGTATTCTGCTGACGCGTGCCGTCGAGATAGAGACGCATTTCGTTGAGGTCCCAGCACGCCGCGAGATACACCCACTTGCCTGAGACACCGACGGCGTCCGACTGCACTCGACGAAAATTCTGCCCGTCATGTACTGAAAATGACCAGCGACCGTTCCTGAGTTCAACGCCAATCCCTGCGTTTTGAAAGTTACCGAACAAAGTTTGATCCCGGTTCACGTCAGCAGCCAGTGCCAGGAGTTCGATCGTGATTCCAGACTCTGCGGCATACGTCAACGATGGGATTGTTCCGTACGAGTTACCGGAAAATCGAGCCACCGTCCCGCGACGTGGAGCGGACGCGGCGACTGTGTTCGCGTTAGGCATCGCGGGAGCTGATGGCACGGCTATCGTCACCGGGACGTCAAAGTCGGTCGTACCACTGGCATGGATTCCGGTTGCTGACCGGATTTCGACGGTGAGTCGGTATCGTCCCGGCGGGTAGGTTCGCATGGAAATTGCGTGTGCCAGTGGCCATTCGGTCGTCGTCGACTGACTGGTAATCAACGGCAAGGCAGATCCGCCAGCCGCGTACTGGCGCAGAGAGTTTCCACCGACCGTCTTGGAACTCGATGATGCACTCGTGTTGTTGCCCAGTATCTGAAGATAGTGTTGGCGCACCAATCTCTGGTCACTGATCGCGTCGCTGGAAGATCGTGATCGCGGGTCAAACTTAACCGTGTAGGAAAACGTCGCGTAGGACTGACCAGCGGCCAGACCGGCGGCTTGTCGGTTGTAGCCCGTGAAGGCAACATTCGTGACGCTGAATCCGGATCGCTCTGGCGTCTTATAGGGTGGTTGCACGGGTGTCGTCGCGGAGCCGGCCTGGGAACGGGGTGATGTCGAGGCTGAAGCAGTACGACTGGGGATGGTCGAATCGGACGCGGTCGCGACTGGCGAGCGGATGCCTGAGGTCGAGCCGTTGGACGACGGACTGCCCGCTGAACTGGCAGATCGCTCGTTGATGTTCGCGACGCTTGCTGGCTCCTCAAAGACCTCATATGCCTCAATTCTCTCCAAGCTGGCCTTTGGCGTGTCATCGATGTGATAAACGCGTCTTACTTCCGTCTGAATGATCCAGGCAATCACGACACTGCTTGCAATCGCCAGTGAAACTATTTTCGCATGTTTGCCGTAGCTCTGCTGACGAGTCGCTTCAGCGACCGGCGCCATCCCGGAAGGTGCGTGATCAATGACAACCGGGTTCGGGTATTGAGACGTGTCGAGGTAAGTCTGAGTATCGGAGATCGACACCGAATCAGAGACCGACGAATCGTCTCGAGGCAGCAGCCTTGTCAGGTCATCCGAGAGGAATAATTTCGAGCGGCAACGGCGGCATTTCACGCGACGCCCAACAAGTTCCCTCGACACCGATAGCTGGGCTGCGCAGGATGGACATGGGAGTTTCCAGACATCAGGTCCACCCGACGGGGCTGCGGTCTGTGCAGTCACGGCGTTCGCAATTTCTGCCGCAAAGCCCTCGCAGGTTTCGAACCTCTCCTGGGGAGTCTTGCCGAGGGCTCTGGTGACAACCTGTGCGACCTGATCGGGAATGCCACTGACCTGTGTGGCGAGGTTGGGCACCTCTGTTGTTGATTGTCGCAGCAGGACGGCGGCCGGTGTTGCGCCGGTGTAGGGTGGCTCTCCCGCGAGGAATTCAAACACCGTGACCGCGAGAGCGTACTGGTCGATGCGGTGATCGTACTCCTCACCCATCGCGAGTTCCGGCGCCATGTATTCGGGTGTGCCGATCACCATCCCTGTTGCGGTCAGTCGTGTCTGGGCCTGCGGACGGTCCTGGGAGGCAGCGACTTTGATCACTCCGAAGTCACCCAGGTAGGGGCGGCCATCCGCACCAAACAGAATATTGCCCGGTTTGATGTCGCGATGAATAAAGCCTTCACCATGCACGTAGTCGATGGCATCGGCGATCGCCGGAAGCCAGTTCATCAGATGATCAAGTTTCTGATCGGACGGAACATTGTCGATCACGTCCGACAGGCTGCCTCCCGGCAGATATTCCATGACAGCGAACGGAACACCGTCTTGAACGTCCGCATTGAGGCTGTGGACGATCGCGGGGTGATCAAGTCGCGACAGCGATTGAATTTCGCGACGAAAGCGCTTGGCGAATTCAGCGTCTCGCAGCATCAGGACGTGCGGAGTCTTGACGACAACATAGCGTGAGAGCTGGCGATCAAAGGCACGATACACCTGGCCCATACCACCTTCGCCAAGCAGTTCGAGCACCTGATAACGACCGGATGACAGCGATTGTCCCGTCCAGTTACCTGTGGTGGACTTTGACGTGTTGGACATTGCAGAGCAGACGAAAAAGACTGGTTCAGTTCCCATCAGGCGGGCGTGCAACAACCCTCGACCAGTGTACGGAGAACGATGTCTGAAAAACACGTCGTCCGTAGAAGAACCAGCCCGGACGGAATAACCGAGCCGAAAAACCGACCACACTCCATCATCCAGAATCGCGCCGCCAATGGCATGCGTGCTTGTCGGATCAGACAGTCGCCGATACGGTGGACTGAGCGACAGGTTTCGAATGTGACGGTAGCAACATTGGGGCCGCCGTCAGTTTCCCTGGGCCGTGACCTTGCTGTGTGGAGATGTCTCGATTGTCTGACCGACGAGTCAAAGGGACCCGGATTGCGCCAGTCGCCGAGCCTGTCGAGGAGTCGCAATTTGGTGAGGTCGCAGCGTTGGAATCGAACGCCGCGCTGGCGAGCGAATTCCGGCCAGTTCAACGTCCGCCGATGGCGTGGCTCGTTGTGCTTGATGATGGCCGTGACACGGGAGAGACGGTTCGTCTTCGCGGAGCGAGAACGGTCATCGGTCGATCAGAGGGTGATGTGGTCATTCCTCACGATTCCATGATTTCCGGGCAACACCTTGAGATCGAACGACAGCAGGCTCCGGATGGGTATCGCTGGCTGTTACGCGATCTGGGCAGCACGAACGGTACGTTCGTCAGACTCCCCAGGTTCCGACTCCGGCATAACTACGAACTGATTCTTGGTGGAAATCGGTTCCGCGTTTGCCTTCCCGGTGGGGCTCAGGTCGATCTGACAGAGAGCCGCTCCGAAAGTGGTACGCGCGGCTGGGCTGCGATTTCACGTGAAGATCTGGCCGTGCTTGCGGGGCCCACCCTGATTCAGCTCGATGGAGATGAAGAAGTCACAAGAATCAGCCTTTCAGAGGATCAGGTCATCGGCGCCGATCGGGATCAATCGCAATTAGCTATCGATGATCCGCTGCTGGATGACGCTCATGCCCGCCTGCGACGCAAATCAAATGGCAAGTGGTACATTGAGGACATGGAAAGTGTGAACGGAGTCTGGGTTCGAGTCGAACGCAGTCACACGTCTCAACGTTGCGAATTCCAGCTCGGGGAGCAGCGGTTCATACTACAGGTTCTGTAACAACTGTCAGCGAAGACCGGAATGTGTGGTCATGAACTCGCCTCATGTATGTGTAACGCTGGAATTCGCTCTGGGGGACTCGGCCCCGATTCGGCTGGAACAGACCGGATCACAGCTCAGCATCGGACGTGATCCGGACTGCGATTTCATCCTGCCGGATTCTGCCGAGGCCGAATTCACGTCCGCCCACCACGCTCGGCTGATCTGGGAACACGGACGGCTAATGCTGGCTGATCTCCAGTCAACGAATGGAACGCTGTTGAACGGCCAGCCGGTTTCGTCTCCACAGGTGGTTAGACCGGGTGACCGAATTGAGCTTGGTCGAATGGGACCAGTGGCTGTCGTCGTGAGTGTTGACGATTCGGTTCACATTGCGGCCGCATCAAATAAATCCATCGGCGAAAGCACCCTGACTGACAAACGGATACTGGCGGGAGCCGGCGTCGTGATTCTCGTGTTAATTGTCTCTCTTGCTCTGAAGTCAGGAACCGGAACGACACAACCTGATGTGCTGGCCGAAATCGACACGAAGCCCGTTCCAGTCGGTGATTCCATTGTGGAAACCGATGTTCCAGCGAATCCGCCAGTGGTCGTCGCGGACAAACTGAAGCCAGTGGACCTCGACACAATCAGGCAGCGTGTTGTCTGGGTCGGCGTTCGGTTCGATGGTCGGCTGTTCTGCGAAGGCAGTGGCTGGCTGGCAAACGGTCGCCAGGTGATAACGTCTGGCAGACTGGCCCAGGAGATGCAGGAATACCAGGAGTACCGTGAGGACGGTCAGCAGGTTTGTGAACCCGTCATCTGGAGTGCTAATGCACCTCAACCAATTCGCGAAGTGCGTCTTCACCCGCGTTTTGAGGCGGCCGATCGCGGGAGTGTGGCGTCACTGCAGCATGATGTCGGTGTCCTGATTCTTGAGACTCCACTGGAAGGAGTGCCGGCCCCTCCGTTCGGCCAGGAATCCGAGTTTCCTTTGAAGTCATCCCGACCGCTGAAGTTGCTCGGTTACCATGATCCGCTCGACCGAAAAATGGCCTACGACCCCGTGCAGGTTCAATTGGTCGAGACACCGGCCGAAGTCACTGGATCGAACTTTGAAGTCATTGGTGTCTCACCAGGATATCAGTTGAAAGCGATCAGTCGGCCGGGACTTGATGGCGCGATCGTGCTCAACGAACGCGGAGCGATTGTTGGCGTCGCTGGCTTGATTGAATCAGATTATCACTTGGTTCCCGTCACCACATTGCGGGTTCTGTTGACCAGGATGTGACTTATGAACAACGCCCATCGCCTGTCACTTGCGCTGTGCGCATGTGTTTGTCTTTCGACTGTCGCACATGCGACGGACCCTTCGAAACGCGTCGCGGAATGGCGCAAACAGTTGCAGGTCGAACGTGCGGCGCTACTTGCGAAACTCGACAAGCAGGAACAGGTCGTCAACTACGTGCGACGCTGGCTGATCAGTGAGCCTCAGGACCGCATTCGAGAGGTTCGACCAAACGCTCGGACAAGTACGAAATACCTCGCCCGAATTCACAAGCGCAAGGAAGTCGTGCTTGACCGTATTCTGGAATTCCCGTGGGAATCTCGCGGGTCGGTTGTCAGCGGACGGGCACTCAATGCGCTGCTGGATGCCTGCGGCGAAACGGCCGCACAACGCCGTGAGAAGTCCGAGTTCCTGCAGCAACAGGCGGGACTTGGCGGCGGACCGGAACTTCCTGAGCGTATCACGATCGAAGTCGACGAACAGAATCGGTCTCTTTCGCTGCTGCAGGTTCCGGAGAATCTTGTGCGGCGCATCCGCTTTTCTCGCGGTCTGACCGAATCAAAACTCACGGGCCGTATCAATGAAGACGTGCTCTCGCTCGAATGGCCGCTTGTACTCAGAGACCCGGTCTACACGTCCTATCGAGACGAGATTCAGGAGATTCGGCAGAAGGCACTGAAAGAACTTGCGAACGGGAAGGGAATCGAGTTTGCAACGGCCGTCGACCTGAAGCAGTCCGTGGATAAGCTCTATCTCCGGATACTGAGCGACGAAGGCAGGCTGGCGCGTCGCAAAGTCGATGCGAACTACTGGCTCAAATACAGACGCGCCGTGTCGCACGTTGACCGGATGCGACACAGCGTGTTGCGTTTCGCCGAGGCCATCCAGATCGAGGATGTCCACGTTCCGGAATTCAAAGGCAAAACGGTTGAGGAACTCTGTGCTTACATGCACGTCAATGCGATGCGATTCGTCGAAGCCGGTCCGAATGACCAGGAAGCCTATTATCAAATCTTTCGGCTGATGACCCGTTATTACGTCGAGATGCAGTTTCAGCGCAGCGTACTGGAGCGGGACGAGAAGCAACTGGAACGGCTGGCATCGATGGACAATCTACAGGAAATGGCCGATCGCGTGCTGTTCCTCGGTCAGTACGTTGATCCTCTGACGAATGGCACGGGCGAAAACGAGTTTCGTCGGAAGCTGAGCGAGATGTTGAGCAAGGTCAATCTTGAAGAATGATGCCGTTCAGGTCGCGGTGAGGTTGTACGACGAATGGAGACTGATCGCACGACTTATGTATGCAGGCGTGTGTACGCTCACTTCGACGCATCGGCTTTGCGTCGCTTCAAGATGCTGCTTCGCCGCCGATGTTTGTCTTCCGCGCCAGAACCCAGCAGTCCCGCAATGCCACCGGTGGGCTGAGCCACTCGACGCAGATGCCCCCAGAGCTGCTTCTGTTGAGCCATCAGATTCTGCCAGCCCCGGTAGCCTTGGGACTGATTGTCGGAGTCGATGTGTTGAAGTTCTCCGAACCGATTGATTGTGACGACTTCCTCAAGAATTGTCGGGACGCGTTTCGATGACAGTTCCAGATCGGGAAACTCGTCCGGATTGATCACACTGGTTCGTTCGAAATCGATCAGCGAATGCGGAGTGACATAGTCGATCCGCTCATACATGAACGTCTCGCGAGCCGGTCGCAGCACATCGGTGACGACTCCGCCTTCCATTGTCGTCTCGCCCCGCCGCGACTTCTTTTCACTCGTCCATGCGGCCACACGTTCGGCGCGATTCAGACCCTCAAACATGCCATTCACATAGGTCCCGGTTTCGGTCAGCCACTGATAGGCATCCATCGAAACTCCACGCCGTTCATCCACCTGCCTGACGAACAGGTTTGTTTCTTTCTTAACGACAGCGGCGTCGGTGGGCTGTGACCACGGTGTGAACCGAAATTCGCCAATTCGCGAAGAGCCGTCGGCAAGCTCTGTCGGGTCGCGATCGAGATTCGGATTCCTCAGCTTTAAGCGAACTCGATACCGGTAGGCAGTGCCTGGTTGCACGTCGAAGTCAAAGAATCGGAACAGGCGGAATTCCGCCCCTCCGACAACCGACGGGCTGATTTCGGCTGCTGAGTCAGAATTCACTGTAAGCCCGACATCTTCCACGACATCCCGCCTAGCCTGAACATAACGGCCCATCATCTGCGGATCGCCCGCCAGTCGTGCATGCATGCGGCGTGTGTCGTACTGCACGACGGTAAATCCGCCCGTCGCCAGCTGCAATGCCCCCGCAGCGGTAATTGCTGCCCGGGCGCGGACTTCGGCCTGCAGTTGCTCCTGCTTCGACAGAATCTTCTTAATCCGCCGATGCGAGGCGATCACGCCGTGCTGACCGACCGCCTGTTCCCAGCTACCAGTCACGCGGTAAAGCAAAGGCATCGTGAGTACGGCATCGCGATATTCTTCGCCGACGACATCTAAATCAAATTCCGTCCGATCCAGCAGATCGACTGCTTTCCGAATGGAAACGCGATTCCATGGACCGGCCCACGGGTCTGGACCCGCGACTGCCGATTGACGCTCAAGCTCAAAGTCCAGGTATTCCGTCAGTTGGAGCGCATTCTGGTCCGTTGCGAGGTTGAGCACGGCATTGAAACTCTCAACCTGCAGACGCAAAGGAACGATCCCTCGGACCGCAACGAAACGCATTCCGCCAGACTTAATCAGCATTGTGCCACTGTCAGCAACTAACTGGGAAACCGGATGGAATTCTGGTTCCCGTGCCAGAGTGTCGGACAATGCGGGTTTGTCGTCTTGCCCTTTAGATGCGAGCGTCTCCGGACTCGTGGAGAGATCCCGAGATGTAGTCGCTGCAATCGGATCCGTATTGGAGACCACACTGTCTTGTTCCGAATCTGTTTTCCGTGGCAACAACTGCTGATTGCGTTCAACCGGCGGTGCGGTGGAATGCAGGTCCGGCGTTGTTTCGACACCACGTTCTCCGCGGCTCGCCGCTTGTTCACGGTGTGACATCCAGGGAGAGACTCGGAAGGTCACACCGGTCAGGATCAGCAGGCTGACCAAGGCAGCGATGGGCCATCGCAGGCCGTATCTCTGCCGAGTCTTGTGGACCAGGACAAGGGCCGGGTTGAGCAGTGGGGCAAATGGTGTTTCAGGATCGAGCTGTGGGAGTCTGGTTTTTGAGGTTCGTCGCGATTGGCGCGGACGAGTGCGGTGGGAGGCCGTTGTTCGGAACGACGCAGTTGCCACCCTTTCCTCAGTTGGTTCTTCCCACTCGTCCGATTCCGACGGTGAGTCCTCGTTTGCCACGACCGCTTCGCACAATTCGACACACGAATCGAAGCGATAATCAGGGTCCCGGCACAAGCCTTGTGACACTGCGGTAGAGATTCCTGCCGGAATACTCGGATGCAGGGACGACAGGTTCGGAACTTCGGTCGTCGTTAACTGCACCAGAACTGCGGCGGGAGTCGCACCCTGGAACGGCGGGGTACCGTTCAGATATTCGTAGACCGTGACAGCCAGAGAGTACTGATCGGACCTGTGGTCGTACTCTTCGCCCATGGCCATTTCCGGTGCCATGTATTCGGGGGTTCCGATCACCGCCCCGGTCATCGTCAGTCCGGACCCGCTTCCCGAACCCGACAGTTCACTGGTCGCTTTGATAATCCCGAAGTCGCCCAGGTAAGCGCGTCCCCGTTTGTCCAGAAAGATGTTTTCCGGCTTGATGTCGCGGTGGATGAATCCCTGGTCGTGGACGAAATCCAGTGCGTCTGCCACCTGAGGCAGCCACGTCCGCAGATGCGCGATGCGGTCACTCAGGGACGTCGACTCAATTTTCTCAGCGAGACTGCCTCCGGGCATGTAGCGCTGCACCACAAAGGGAACGTCGCGATGGATTCCGCCACACAAGACCGGGACGATGTGGGGGTGAACGAGCGTGCGGACCGATTCGACTTCGCGCTGAAACCGTTCGGCGAATTCCGGATCCCGCAGCAGAACAACGTGCGGGACTTTGATCACGACATCGCGATCATTCTTATGATCGCGAGCCCGAAACACCTGCCCCATCCCACCTTCACCCAGCAGGTCACCAACCGCAAATCGACCGTTTGCGATGACCTTCCCCGTCCAGTGGCTCATTTCTACATTCGCCATGGGCTCGGCCTGATTTGTGAGCGTCGAACAACGAAACACCGTACGGCAGCCTGTCGGGGTGACGCAGCCCTGTCAATCTGACTGCATCCGATGTCCCATCGACGCGGCCGACCTTCGATGACGCAGCAACGAATGACTCGCTGGCGATTCGGCATCAAGTGACAATGTGGCAAATCACGCCGCCTGGCGCGTCTTCCTGATGAGCACGAGTGATCGCACGCTGGCGACTCGTTGGGTACGCGTCCACAATCGAGCGGTGCTGTGAATTCCCAGGAGGGTGTCGCCATGAAAGCTCGTCTGTCGCATCTGGTCATTGCCGCTTTGCTGTGCGCGTCAAATGTGTTTGCTCAGGGCGGACCGGCTTCTGTGGCTGTGTCGGTGGTTCAGTCGAAAGAACTGGCCTCGGGGCAGACGTACGTCGGGACGGTTCTTCCGTCGAAATACAGTTCGGTCGGGGCCGCCGTCGATGGACGTATGGACGAAATCCATGTGAACGAAGGTGATTTCGTCCAGAAGCGCAAGCCGCTGGCAAAGTTGTTGACCGAGACGATCAAGCTCGAACGCGATGCCGCGGCGGCGGAACTTGACCTCCGTCGATATGAACTCGCGGAACTCGAAAACGGGGCTCGTCCCGAGGAACTGGGTGAAGCGAAAGCGAAGATGATGGCTGCGAAGGCGTTTCGCGAATTTCGACTGGCTCAGCGGCATCGGAACGAGCAGTTGTTCAAAGATGGTGCCATCGGCGACGACGCGCTGCACGAGATACAGGCGGAGGCTGATGCGGCCGAGCAGTTGCACAAACAGGCGAAAGAGATCTTTAAGATGGTCACCGCCGGTCCTCGCGTGGAGAAGATTCTGCAGGCGCAGGCGCGTGTCGCGATGCATGAAGCGATGGTACGCAACCTGGAAGCTCGAATTAGCAAGCACACCATCATTGCTCCCTTCGATGGATACGTTGTTGCCCGACCGAGCGAAGTCGGTGAATGGATCAAGCAGGGTGACCTGGTTGCCGATATCGTCGCGCTGGACTACGTGGATGTTCTATTGAACGTGCTGGAAAAACACATCACGCATGTGGCGCGAGGCATGGACGAAGACATGGACATTAGCGTCGAGATTCCCGCACTGCCGGATCAACTCTTGACGGGTCAGGTCGTGCTGATTGTCCCTCAGGCGGACGTTCGAGCTCGGACGTTTCCGGTGAAGGTACGCATTAAGAACACGATTCTTCCGTCAGATCCGCTGATCAAATCGGGCATTAAGAAAACGCTTCTTCCGTCAGGTCCGCTGATCAAATCGGGCATGCTGGCCCGTGCCACATTGCCAACCGGACCAGAGCGAGAAACTCTGCTGGTGCCGAAAGACGCTTTGGTACTGGGCGGAGCGACGCCGGTCGTCTACGTCGTGAATGCACCTGGGAAGGGGCAATCAGCAGGCGCTGCCAGGAAAGCCGAATCAGTTCCGTCACCAAAGCCGAGTGGCAAAGTCCGTCGGGTCTCTGTGAGGCTGGGCGTTTCGCATGGGCTACTGATTGGAGTGCATGGAGATATCTATGCGGGCGACCGCGTTGTTGTTCGAGGTAACGAACGGCTGCGACCTGGGCAGGATGTCATCATCATCGAAACACTCGACCCCGACGCTGAACCGCAAGCTAAGGCGACAGGTCAGTGACGAACATCTTCTTCCTGCCCGCACACGCGGGGACTGACTGCCAGTCGAAGTCATCATGAACCTCATCCGCGCGATTGTCCATAACCCGGTCAAGGTGACTGTGGGCGTGCTACTGACCGTGCTGTTCGGCGTGGTCGCGCTGCTGCGCATGCCCATGCAGCTCACGCCGGAAGTGCTGCGTCCGACGATCAGCGTGCAGACTCGCTGGCCAGGCGCCAGTCCTCAGGAAGTCGAACGCGAGATCATCATTGAGCAGGAGGAGCAGCTCAAGAGCGTCGAAGGACTGATCAAACTCAGCTCGGAAGCCACTGACTCATCGGGCACGGTCACGCTTGAATTTCATGTGGGCACGAACCTCGAGGAGGCGCTGCTCAAAGTAAACTCGCGGCTGCAGCAGGTGCCAGAGTATCCCGAAGACGCTGACCAGCCGGTGATGACGACATCCAATGCGTCGGACCGCCCGATCGCCTGGTTCATCCTCAGCACACGTCGACCCACTGACGAGCAGATTGTCGCGGTTCAGAAAGAGCACCCGGAGCTGGCCGAAGAGCTTGAGAAAGTGTTGCGTTCTCACAATGTTGGCCTCGCGATGTTGCGGCTTCGTCTGCTGGGAAATCAGCACGAAGTCGTGAATGAAAAACTGCTGCCGTATCGCTCGATCAACGTCACGGAACTGCGACGGTTTGCTGAAGACGAAATCGAAGCCCGGTTCGAACGGGTTCCCGGAGTCTCGCAGTCGAATGTGCTGGGCGGGCTGCAGGACGAGATGCAGGTGATCGTCGATCCCGAGCGTCTGGCGTCACGACAGATCACGATCGAAGACCTGCGTCGTGTGCTGCGGGATCAGAACGAGGACACTTCGGCTGGTGACTTCTGGGAGGGCAAGCGCCGTTGGGTGGTCCGAACGCTCGGCCGTTTTCGCAGTGAGGCAGAAGTCGAAGCCCAGCTTATTGCGGTGCGTGACGGTGTACCGGTTTACGTCCGTGACGTGGCCGAGGTAAAGCTGGGGTACCGCAAACCGGATGGCATCGTCCGCCGCTTCGGTGAGTCGAGCATCGCGGTGAACTGCATTCGCGAAACCGGGGCCAACGTGCTGGATGTCATGGACGGTCTGCGTGAAATGCGGGCCGAGATCGACGAGCAGATTCTGAAGCCGCGCGGACTGCAGCTTGTGCAGGTCTACGACGAGACCGAATACATTTACTCAGCCGTCGACCTGGTGCAGCAGAACATCTTCATTGGCGGCGCGCTGACAATGATCGTCCTGATGCTGTTTCTGCATCTCGGATCGCGGACGCTGCTGCTGATCCCATTCATCGTGATTTCCGCCCTGGCGTCGGCTTATGTGTCGCCCTGGTTCTTTGTGGTCTGTCTGGCAATCATCCTCGGTGCCGGCTTCTGGGTCGCGCGAGGAGCGCTGGTTGTCGGCCTTGCGATTCCGACCAGCATCATTGGCACATTTCTGATACTCGGCCTGATGGGTCGGTCGCTTAATGTTGTCAGCCTCGCGGGCATGGCCTTTGCCGTGGGAATGCTGGTCGACAACGCGGTGGTTGTGCTTGAAAACGTCTTTCGCCGTTTCTCCAACGGGGAAAGTCCGTTCGACGCGGCGATCAACGGAACATCCGAAGTATCCGGCGCCGTGGTCGCCTCCACGCTGACGACCGTTGCCGTCTTTTTGCCCGTCGTGTTTGTGCAGGAAGAAGCCGGGCAACTTTTCCAGGACATTGCCCTGGCGATTGCCGGGGCAGTCGCGTTGTCACTGGTGGTTTCTGTGACGTTAATCTCAACGGCCTCGGCCAGACTGCTGCAGCGCAAGAAGGACGATGATGAGAGACTGAGCATCCTTGCCCGGCCACTGGCTGCATTCGGTAGAGCATTCGTCGGTCTGATTGTGTCACTCAATCATTGGATACAACAGGGCACGCTGCGACGGATGGCAGTCGTTGTGTTGCTGGTGGGTACATCGGTAGGTGGCAGTTGGGTGATGTGGCCACGAGTTGAGTATCTCCCCACGGGCAACCGCAACCTTGTGTTCGCGATTCTGCTGCCTCCGCCAGGTTACAACCTGAATCAATTGATGGAGCTGGGCGAAACGGTCGAAACCAACCTGCGTCCGTACTGGGACGTCGACCCGGGGCAACTCGACGAACAGCGAGGCGGCCCGCTCATCCGCGATTTTTTCTTTGTGGCTCGCGGGCGTTCGGTGTTTATGGGATTGCGCGCAATGGACCCGGAACGCGCCGCTGACCTGATTCCTCTGATCCGGAATTCCGCCGGACAGTTGCCGGGGACGTTCGCGGTCGCCAGTCAGTCCAGCCTGTTTGGACGCGGCTTGGAAACCAGTCGCAGCATCGACGTCGAAATCACCGGCCCTGACCTGGAAAAGCTGGTGGCCCTGGGCGGACAGATCTTCGGACAGGTTCGCAGCCTGCTTCCGCCGGACACGCAGGCTCGACCGATCCCCAGCCTCGACCTGTCCAGCCCGGAAGTCCACATCGAACCGCACCTGATCCAGTCGGCCGAAATGGAGATTTCCGCACGCGAACTGGGTTACACAGCCAACGCTCTGATTGATGGAGCCTACGCAGGCGATTACTACATCGGTGGCGACAAGATTGACTTGACCATCACCGGGAGCGTCGAAGGCGTTCGCAATGCACAGGACGTTGAAGCGTTGCCCATTGCGACACCGTCCGGACAGCTTGTTCCACTGGGAGCTCTGGCCAAAGTGACGATGAGTAGTGGTCCCGAACAGGTCAATCATCGCGAACGTCAGCGAGCGATCACGATTCAAGTGGCGCCCCCTCCTGATATGCCGCTCGAACAGGCCATGATTCTGATTCGCGACGAGATCGTGCATCCGATGCAGCAGAGCGGCCAACTGGATGGTGGATACCGAATCGTGCTGGCAGGGACGGCGGACAAGCTGAGTGCCACGTGGGAAGCACTGCAGTTCAACGTAATCCTGGCATTGCTGATCACTTACCTGCTGATGGCCGCGCTCTTCGAGTCGTGGCTGTATCCGCTGGTGATCATCTTCTGCGTACCACTGGGCGCCGTTGGTGGAGTCGCGGGGCTGCAGTTGTTGAACGAGTTCGTTTTACAGCCGTTGGACGTGCTGACCATGCTTGGCTTCGTGATCTTGATCGGGACGGTAGTCAACAACCCGATTCTGATTGTGCACCAGTCGCTGAACCTGGTCCGCGACGAACAACTGTCCCCGCAAGACGCGATTCTGGAGAGTGTGCGTACGCGCATCCGACCCATCTTCATGACGACACTGACCACCGTGCTCGGGTTGCTGCCACTGGTCCTGTTTCCAGGTGCCGGCAGTGAGTTGTACCGCGGCCTGGGCAGCGTCGTGCTGGGCGGTCTGCTGGTTTCGACCGTCTTTACGCTCGTCCTTGTCCCCACCCTCTTCAGCCTCGTGATGGATGCGAAGCATCGTATCGTGGGTGATCGAACGTCGCCGCATTCGGAATCGTTCGACGGAGAATGGCGCGACGTCTCCTCGCCCGTCACGGGCGAAGGTTAGGCCGTTCGATCCTGGGAGGGGGCAAGATGTTGTCGTCGACAATTCGATGTCATCCGGCGGCTGAGAATTGTCATTAGTTATTTGTCAATAGTCATTTGTCATTGCTGTCGTGCAGGTCGCGAGACGTGCGACGTGTTCATGAAGCAGTGCATTGACCTCAAAGAATGACAAATGAGAGATGACAAATAACTAATGACAAATGACAGCGCCGGCGGCATGAGGTTACGACTGCCATGGCATTGACGCATCCTGGCTACGTCGCTCGACGATGTTTGAGTACAGTCCCGATGAACCTTCGTCACTGTTTCGCAAACAAGGATGAATACCGTGGACGTCTTTCTCTCATTCGTCTCTCTGGTGCTGCTGAGCGCTGGACTCGGGATCGATAACGGCCTGCTGATTGAGTTCTCTTTGAAGACTCTTAATCTGGAAGCGCGTCGGCACATGATCTGGCGATCGGTCGCGCTTTTTTTAGCCGCACTTCTGCGTGTCGCGTTTCTGTTTGGCCTGTCGCAACTGGCGTTTCTGGAGAATCCGCTCCCCGATTCCGCATGGCTGCCGAATCGCTGGTTCAGTGCACACGCTGATGGGCTGACGTGGATGAGTTTCGTGCTGTTCGGCGGTGGCCTGGTGATTCTGGCCATGGCTTTGTGGGAGTACTACCACAAGTTCCGCGAGGAACTCGAAGGTAAGTCGCACGATGATGCCGAGACAAAGACGGGGTCGCTCAAGATTGTGGCGGTCGTCAGTTATCTCGCCTTCATGAACATTCTGTTCAGCCTGGACTCGGTATTCGCCGCTGTCGCCATCATGGACCTGGAGACGCAATTCTGGTGGATGGTCGGTGCGATTCTGCTGGCATCCGTGATCATGGTCTGGGGGATGATTCCACTCAGCGCCATCGTCGCCAGGAACAAACACTTTGGCGTGCTGATGCTGACCGTTCTGGCCGTGATCGCCACCAAACTGCTTGTCGATGGCACCGGCTCACATTTCTCGAACGGCCTGCTGATCTTCATCATCTGCGTGCTGCTGCTGAATGATGCGGCGCAGGGGCTGATCGACCGGGCGACAGCGAAACGACTGAGTCGAGAAAATGCATAGAGCGTCTGCGGCTGACTCAGGTCGACCTGTTGGCATTTCGCAATGAATGTCGAATGTCGAACAAGGAATTTCGAATGATGAAGTGATTCTCTTCGGACTTCGACATTCCTTGTTCGACATTCGATATTCGTGCCGCCAGGCATTGGCTTCTGAGTGCGTCTCAGAAGCCGCATTGATTCTTCCATCGTCTGAGTCAGGCGACTGCCATTTGTCATTAGTTATTTGTCATCTCTCATTTGTCATTTCCGAGGCCAATGGACTGCTTCACGGACACGGTGCATGTCTCGCTATCTGCCGGACAGCAATGACAAATGACTATTGACAAATAACTAATGACAAATGACAGCACGGGCGGAACGAGGTTGCGACTGCCCCGCCATCGGATTGTCGACGACGACATGTCGGTCGATCCCAGAATCGAAGAATCCAAAGGCAAATATGGGCGATTGAATCGTTCATATGCGTTCGAATCGATCTAGTATCTGAGTCGGCCGACGGCAGCGAATCGGATCGCGATGCGAGTGCGCACAAAAAAACCCGGAAGCAGCAGGTCCCAGGGGGGCGAAGGACTCCGACTACTTCCGGGCGGCGATTGGCTCGTTCGAACGGCGGGAAGTTACGCCCGTTCGCGGAAACGAGTCAATATGTTTTTCCGGAAGCATCGAAGTTCGTTTTACACTGAAAACTGCCGCGATTTACCGCCAGCCGAAGCGGAAAAAGCAGTGTCGCGCGAGGAACAGCCACGTCGCGACCAGCATGATCATCGTCGCCAGGCCAGGGGCATACATCAGCGGTATCGGGTGCTTCAGCGACAGATAGATCAGCGGAAAGCTGTAGCTTTCAAAACTCAGCCGCTTGATCATGGCGAAGGCCGAAAACTGCGTCGAAAGGTAAAACAGCATCGCTCCACCGAGCATGTAGCAGAGCACGAGCAGCGCCGCCGATGCTTGTGTCTTCACCAGAGCCGTCATGCACGTCGCCACGCACATCAACCCCAGGCTGGTCATCAGCAAGGCCAACCAGAAGACCGGGCGTGTCAGTGCGTCAGGTACCAGAATCGCCGTGATCGCCGTGCATCCCACGACTGACATCAGCATGTGGAAGCAGAACTTGGCGCACATGATTTCCGACGTCCGCGCGGGACTCAGTGCCAGCGCCATCAGCGTCCCGCGTTCCCTGTCCTGGGCCGTGAACGACACGAGCAGATGGCAGCACGAGAAAAACATCACAATGAGCAGCATCACCGACCCGATCAGTTCAGTCTTCACCAGGTCCGCGACGCTGGTGTCTTCCAACGACATCATCGCACGGATGCTGGAAGGCGATCGCAGCGGCACGACGTGCTGCTCGAAGGCCAACTGGTGTCCCGATTGAATCTCGGCCACACGCGGCCAGAACCAGTCCCAGAAGGGCTGCATGGCCGACGAGTCCTTGCCGATGAAGCGGCCGATCACGGTGACGGGGTTTGATGGATCGGAGTTGCGAATCTCGACCAGCGAATGCGAGGGCGGTACCTGCAACCGTCCGTCCCGTTCCGGCACGCGTTCCCGCGGCACGACGTGAATCTCCGGCTTCTCCGGTACGTTGACGGTCAGGTCATCGATCCAGTCGGCCGGTTGATCGTAGGCCACCCAGACAATCAGCGGCGGCGGCCCTTCCTGAGCTGGTGCACTGACGGCGACAAGCACCGCGATCGCTCCCAGCAGCCCGAGGAAAATCAGAGCCATGGGATTCTTGCGGACGCGACGGAACTCGCGGGCCAGCAGAATCAGGACCATGTTGAGACGCATCATGTGTAGGCCTGCCCTGTGAGTTTCAGAAACACATCTTCGAAGTCGAATTCCTGCGAATGCACACGCACGCAACGTTCTTCCCGGACGAGTGTTGCCAGCCGGTTTCGTTCCGGCTCAATGTCCAAATCAAGCGATTCGCGGACGACGGCACCCTCGCGCTCGAACTGCGCCTTCACGATGCGTTGCGCATGCCGCGTGACGAAGTTTGTTGGCGTATCGCAGTCGACCAGCTCACCGCGGCACAGAATCGCGACGCGGTCACAAATCTGCTCGACCTCTTCCATGTTGTGCGTGGTCAGAAACACTGTGACGCCGTCCGCGGCCATTTCCCGCAACAGATTGCGCACCATTTCCGTCGAATGCGCATCGAGGTTGGCGGTGGGTTCGTCCAGATAAAGCACGCGCGGGCGATGCAGAATCTCCCGAGCAATCAGCAGCTTGCGGCGCATGCCCTTCGAGTAGGAATCGACGGTCAGGTTCGCCGCTTCCGTCAATTCAAGCCGTGCCAGTGACTCGTCGACGCGTGACCGCGGGGCACCGTAAAGCTGAGCGAACAGTTCCAGGTTCTCGCGACCGGTGAATTCTTCCATGTGGTTTTCGGTGTCGGGCACGTAGCCGAAGAGTGGCTTGGCTTCCTCGAAGTGAGCCGGGATGTCGTATCCCCGGACCGTGACCCTGCCACTGGTGGGAAGCTGGCTGCCAGTGAGCACGCGGATGGTGGTTGTCTTGCCGGCTCCGTTCGGACCCAGAAAGCCAAACAGCTCGCCCGCCGGCACATTCAGGTCCAGCCGGTTGACTGCTGTGAATCGTCCAAAGCGGACAACCAGTTGATCGATCTGAATCGCGGGAGCCGTCATAACTCGGATTCCTGGCCGTGTCGAAGCGTACCTGGACAATGCATTCGTTCGACTATAGGTCACACATCAGGAACTGCCGGCCCGTTTTGGAGCAACATGCTGTCACAGAAGCGTGGACGGCAGAGTTGATTGATGATTGCCGATTGATGAGTGTTGATTTTCGAAGTGAACGCAGCGGCGGGATCGTGAATACGCTGGCGGATGACCAGTCCCAACACTTCTCCAATCACAAATCATCAATCGACATTCATCAATTACCTCGTCTGAATTGACGTGACCCGACCGACATCCGGTCGACCGGAATAGACGGAGTGCCTGATGGCTCAGCTTCAACTGCGATTGCGAGCCCTCCGCAGCCTGTTTGCACTGCTGCTGATTTCCTCCACATGGCGACTCTGGTTCCCGACCGGTGGCGACACGTTTCCCGTCATCCCGTTTTTCGAATGGCTGACTGGTGTGCCATTCGCGGCGGACCTGATTCTGTCGACCGTGTTCGTTCTGGCGTTGCTGCTCGACCTGGGTCTGTCGGTGCAGCGACTGCGAAAACAGGACGCGGCGGAATCGACACGGGCAGCAATGCTGGTCGGAATCGGAGTGCTCTCGTCCGGGGTCCTGTTGGTCGCATTGAACCAGCAGCGGCTGCAACCGTGGATGTATCACGTGTTGCTGCTGACGCCGATTCTGGCGCTGCCAACGATGAAGCTCGATTCGCCAGTTCGCAGCCGCTGGCTTCCCACGTGGTCATTGCCCGCGCTGCTGATTGCTCTGACGGCGAGCATTTACGCCTGGTCTGCCTGGTCCAAGCTCGATGTCAGTTTTATTCGTGAACACGGCTCGGATTTCGTTGAGGCTCTTGCCGGTGTCTGCGGACTCTCCACGCGATTCTGGACACCCGGAATGCGATCGGCATCAGCCGCGTTGCTGCCAGTTGGAGAACTGATCGTCGCCGTCACCCTGATCATCCCGCGGACGCGACGCTTCGGTCTGATCGTCTCGATCGCGATGCACGGACTGCTGATTCTTGCGGTCGGGCCCTGGGCAATGGACCAGCGACCCGGAGTAGTTTTGTGGAACGTGTACTTCATGGCCCAGAACGGTGTTCTGGCTGCCTTCACGACGAAAAATGTAGACGCAGTGGCGGCTTCGCAGACACCGTTCACTGATCGACTTCGTGTTGCCATCACGCTCTTCACATTGTGTGCATGCCTGGCCCCAGCGCTGCGATCGTTTGACTGCTTCGACAACTGGCCGTCATGGGCGGTCTACGCCGCTTCGACTCGTCGTGTTCGAGTGCTGATCGATCGGGATGCCCTGCAGGATGCACCTCGCGAGATTCGTGACTGCATTGAACAGCGACGCCTGCAGGATGGTTCCGCATGGCTGCGGATCGACCAGTGGGCGCTGACGGAGTTCAACGCGCCGATCTATCCCCAGGATCGCCTCCAGGTCGGCGTCGCACTGGCAGTGTCACGACGATTCCAACTCAGTGATGCGATTCGCGTTGCCATCGAAGGACCAGCAGATCGGTTCCGCGGAGAGAGAACCGTCGATGTCTACGCCGGACAGGCAGCGATCGAAGAAATGGCAGCGGGCTACCGCCTCAACACCAATGATCGTGCCGGCAAACGATCGTCCTTGAATTAAGTGGCATATCGTCGTCTTTCGCTCCGCGAAAGAACGCACTTTCGCGGAGCGAAAGGCGACACTTAATGACCGAACGATCCTAAGCGTTATGAATGTTGAACCAGCGCTCGCAGAAGCCGCACTTCGCGTCACCGCTCGGTGAGACATCGCAGTCTTTTCCCAGCGACGCTCCGCAATTCGGGCAGTCGTAACCAACCTGGGGCGAGGTCGTCGGCGACGCATGCGAAGTCTCGGCCGGTCCGCCGCGCTGAATGTCCTGTGCCGTCTTTGCCAGGTCCTGCATCATGCCCTTGAGATGTGCGCCCTGCCCGCGAACAAGGCTCGGACCGGCAATGAAACCGACCCCGGTCAAGACAAACGCCAGCGCGATAAAGGAACCGAACACGCGAAAGAACAGCGGCGGTGAGCCGAACTCATTGAACGGAGTCAGCCAGAGAAAACCGAGCACGGTCAGGCCGATACCCAGTGGCACAATGCCCATTAACCGCGGAATCCACTGCATGCTTGTCGTATCCGTTGGATTGTCTGGTTGAGTCAGGCTGCGGCAAACGGCTGGATGCCTTGTCGGTTCATGACCCGCTTGCCATTCGTCGGTAGACCACCGGTCACGCCTTCAGTCCGGCGATCGGCTCGCCATAGTACACGTGATGCGGACGGTCGAGTTCATCGTGCCACACGATCGACTGTGGTAGACCAAGCGATTCGTAGATTGTGGCCGCCATGTTCTCTGGCTTCTGCGGGTCTGACTTCGGGTATCCGCCGAGTTTGTCTGATGACCCGATCACGCGACCGCCCTGCACTCCACCGCCGGCGAAGAAGACCGTTTGCACCGCACCCCAGTGATCGCGTCCGGGCAATCCCGACTTCGCTCCCTTGAACGTGAAGATTTTTGGAGTACGGCCGAATTCGCCTGCCATCACGATCAGCACGTCATCCAGCATGCCGCGCTCATCGAGGTCATCGACCAATGCGGAAACAGCGCGGTCAGTCGGCGGCAACAGGAAGTTCTTCAGGTTGCGGAAGGCGGCTTCGTGCGTGTCCCAGGCCTCGTCATTTCCGAGATTGACCTGCACCAGACTGACACCCGACTCCACAAGCTGCCGTGCCATCAGCAAAGACCAACCGAACGAGTTCCGTCCGTACCGATCCTGGATCGCGTCCGGTGCGGCGTGCACATCGAGAGCTCGATGCACTCCGCCATCCAGCAGCAGCGAAATGGCCTCCTGCCGGTTCTGGTCGAATTGCGCGACATTCGCCGTCCGATCCAAATGCCGCCGCTGTGCATCAAACGCCGTCATCAGCCGGACACGGCCACGAAACCGATCTTCCAGAACCCCCTGGCCGAGTGTCAGCTTTGGCGCCTCGAAGCGATAGTTGTCGGGATTCGTCGCTCCTTCCCAACGCTGAAAGCCGTACTCGGGGAACGCTCCATGGATGTACTTCGTGTCGCGGAACTGGCTGGCTTCCACAAACCACGGGTCGAACTTCGGACCCATCTGACCGGCGAACTGACCCGGGATGGTGCGACCACTGACGTGAATCAGCTTCTCCGGAAGGACGGCAGCCGGTGGCAGGTTATTTCTTCGCGGTACAACACCTGTCACAACGGACGCAAAAGACGGATCGTCGTTGACCGTCGGGGCGCTCGAGTTAAACCCGCGTGGTGTGCGCGTGCGGCCGGTCAGCATCACGTGGTGACCGATCGAGTGTTCGTTGTAGGGATGCGTCAGCGAACGGACCATCGACCACTGGTGACTGCTGGCTGCCAGCATCGGCAGGTGCTCGCAAACCTGCGTTCCGGGCGTCGATGTGGCGATGGGAGAGAACTCGCCGCGGACGTTGTCCGGTGCGTCAGGTTTTGGATCGAAGCTGTCCTGTTGAGTTAAGCCTCCGGACAAAAAGATGTAGATAACAGCCTTCGGTTGACTGACCGGCAGTTCCGACGGGGCGGCCATTGATCGCAGTCCGGACACATGATTCATGCCCAGGCCCAGTAGACCGATACCTCCCGCCTGAATGGCCGTACGTCGATTCAGACGCGGGTGATTTGCCGAAGCTGCTTGTGGATCAGTCATGATGGCATCGCTGGTCATCAGGGTTTACGGTCCGGCGTCGTGGACCTGCAATCTACCGCTGCTGAGCTGTGAACATCAACAGGCATCCCCTTCGGGACGGATTCATGGGACTGGTCATTGGCACGGACGAGGCTGGCTACGGACCGAATCTGGGCCCGCTGGTCATCACGGCGACGGCATGGCGCGTCCCCGGAGATCCGCGCGAGTTCGATTTCTGGTCGGCTCTCGAAGAAGTCGTCACGAACGAGCCACGCCGCTCGTCGGGCCGACTGCATGTTGCGGATTCAAAACAGGTCTACTCGCCCGGCAAAGGACTGCGCGAACTGGAACGATCCGTCCTCGCGCTGCTGAGCCTGACCGGTACGGTGCCCGAGAACTTTCGGACATTTTGCCAACACGTCGCAGGCATCGCCCCTGCTGACTTTCTGGACGTTGAGCCCTGGTTCGTCGATGCCAACCAGACGTTACCGGTCTCGTGTGCAGCCGCCGACATGCCGGGCCTCGCGACTGGCCTGCAAGACACATGCGCTGCCGCGGGAATCGAACTGCAAGCGGTGCGCAGCGAGATCGTGCTGACGGAGCGGTTCAACCGACTCGCTGCAAAGTACGACAGCAAAGGTGCGGCCCTGTCGCGGCTGACACTCGGTCTGGTGCGCAGTGTCTGGGATCCGGACACAACGGAGCCGGTGCTCATCATCAGTGACAAACACGGAGGTCGAAATCGGTACGACGACCTGATCGACGAACAGCTCGATGGGCAGATGATCTTTCGTGTGCGTGAAAGTCGGCAGATAAGCAGCTACCGCATCGGCAAGACCGATATGCACTTTCAGCAGGGTGCCGAGCGTCACTTTCCGGCGGCTGTTTCGTCGATGGTCTGCAAGTACGTGCGCGAGTTGTCGATGGAACTCTTCAACCGCTTCTGGCAGCAGCATATTCCGGACCTGCGTCCCACAAAAGGGTATCCAACCGACGCAAAACGGTTTCGCTCCGACATCGCCGAGACTCAGCAGAGGCTCGGAATCACAAACAACACACTCTGGCGCGAGCGTTAGAGTTCATCTGCCTCTCACGCTATTTCTTCCAGAATTTCCACCCCGGTGATGCGCACGCGTTGGCTCGGTCGATATCGACCAGTTCCGTCACCTGGTGCTTCTCGAATCGATCGATCAGTGGTTCGAGCCCGTGTTTCAGCTTGAAGTCCACTTCACGCGGAAACAGCGGCCACACGGCATGGAAGTTGATTACGCGGTTGTCGAGTTCCAGTCGACCGAACTCAGGCGGGACGACCAGCATCGGCGGCAGGAGGAGAGCACACGTGAATCCCGTGCCGTCGGCGTAGGGCACGTCCTCCTCACCACCATTCGGAACGGTGTGCCCGGGACCGAGCCACGTGTCGTATTCGTGCGGCAATCTCGCCAGGATTTTCAGCAGACGGATCGGCCAGTACGCACTCTCATCCTCGAACGACTCCTGCGACATTGGCCAATCCGGAGGCAGACAGATCACCAGCTCGGCGAATGCGTAATTCTCGGCACCTTCCGGGACAGTCATCGGTCGATCGCTCATGCCGCTGGTCACCAGTGTCCAGAACGGGCGATCGTCCGTCGGTGGCACCTGATGCACGTCGATGTGAACCAGGTCTGAGACCAGTTCATGAAGAACACCGGACACCGGACCGATGCAGCGTTCGATGTGCTGGTCGATGACCTCAATCAAGTCTCCCGCGATGGCCGGTTCAAAGTCGCGCTCGCGCGCCTGATGCCGGTAAACGGCTGTGCCCGCTGGAGAGGTTTCCGTCTCCGGACCGGGCACGGGTACACGAATTTCGCCGCCACAATCACGACACGTTGCGGCCTGACCGACTTTCGATTCGTCGACTTTGTAGCGTCGTCCGCATTGCTCACATTCGAATGAAATCAACACAGCCGAGACTCCGATCGCGAATGACTGGACTTGAAGCGTTGCGAGGACACGAGCAGCGATTCCATCACAACCCAAAGCGTAAGTTTTGAAGTTGCACACTTTGGAGTCGCGAAGCGACGGCAGCACATAGCTGCGGGCGTAAGCCCGCAGAAAAAGCGGCAGAAGAGACGAAGCCGCGAAGCGGCGACAGCAATCATGCCTGCTGCCGCCGCTTCGCGGCTGAAGTGTGCAACTTCAAAAAGCGTAAGCGAGGTGTCGATCTTCGTTTACTCGCTGAAACGGCAGGAGCATAGTGCTGCAACCGTGGTGAAACGACTTCGCTCTGCTTGACCGTCGAGTCATGGGCCGATTCACTATCGGGACATCACTCAATTCACACTACGAGGAACGTCATGTCGCGGTTCATCCCTGTGGTCCTGCTGATGACCTGCTTAACGCTGGCGGCCAACTCACTCGCGGCCGAACGCCCCAACATCGTGCTGATTACTGTGGACGACATGAACTGGGATTCGATTGGCGCATTTGGATGCCCGGTCGATGACATCACTCCCAACATCGACCGACTGGCCAGCGAGGGCGTGCGGTTTGAACATGCTCACGTCACCATCGCTATCTGCCAGCCGACGCGTGCTGTCTGGATGACCGGCCGCTATCCGCACAACAGCGGCGCACTTGGCTTTGACCCGATCAAGCGCGGCGTACCGACTCTGGTCGAAGCGTTGCGAGACGCCGGCTACTACACCGGGCTGCTGGCCAAGACCGGGCACGTTGTTCCAACACGAGCCCGGGCATGGAATCAGCGTATCGCGGCGAAGGACCTCAGAAACGGTCGTGAACCGGAGCGATATCACCATTACACCAAAGAGTGCCTTGCCAGTGCCGAGGAGGCCGGACAACCGTTCTTTCTGATGGCCAATGCGCAGGATCCTCACCGGCCGTTCTATGGAAGCGATCAGGAGGAGCAAAGTCGCAAACGAGATCGAAAGAACAAGAACGACCAGTACGGAGGCGGCTTCCCGGACGTCCGTCGCGTCTATAAGCCGGACGAAATCACGATGCCCGCGTTCCTGCCCGACATCCCCGATGTCCGCAAGGAGGTCGCGGAATACTTCACTTCGGTGCATCGAGCTGATGAGGTTGTGGGGGCCGTGCTGCAGGCGCTGAAAGAGTCAGGCAAGGCGGACAACACACTGGTCATGTTCCTGTCCGATCACGGCATGCCGCTTCCGTTTGCCAAGACCAACTGCTGGCGCAACTCGACGCGCACGCCGTGGATCGTCCGATGGCCAGGCCAGATCGAATCCGGTCGACATGACACGTCCCACATGATCTCGGGCATCGATCTGTGTCCCACAGTGCTGGCGGCCGTTGGGCTGCCACCGCTTGAGGGCACTGACGGAAAGTCATTCGTGGACGTCCTGACCGGGAAAACTGATCCCGGTCGAACGTCCGTGTTTACACACATCAACACGATTGCGAGCAAGCGGGACTACTCGATGCGCAGCGTGCAGGAGCCGCGCTTTGGCTACATCTACAACGCCTGGTCGGATGGGGAGACCACGTTCCGCAACGAGTCACAGAGCGGACGGACATTCAAAGCAATGACCGAGGCGGCGAAGTCGGACGACGCGATAGCGGCGCGTGTGAAGCATTTCGTCTATCGAACGAAGGAAGAATTCTACGACTACGCGAACGATCCGGATGCTCTACGCAATCTGATTGACGATCCAGACCACGCCGCGGATATCGCTCGCTTCCGCTTGCTGATGCGCGAGCACATGCAACGCGCAAAGGACCCGTTGCTGAAACGGTTCAACGGCGATGTCGAGGCGCAGTAGCCCTCTTCTCGTTCCAACGCTCTGCGTTGGAACGCACAACAGGACGCTCTGCGTCCCGTGCGTTCAAAGCCGGGGACGCAGAGCGTCCAAAGCCGTATTCCAACGCAGAGCGTTGGAACGAGTTGGGTTGTGGCCCGCAGGCCACCCCAAGCTTGTTCGGCCTACCGTCTCGTCTCTCAACCCTGCGATCGTCGCTCGAGTGCCATCTGCAGTGTGACGGCTTCCATCAACTCTTGGGCGGATTCTTCAACATCCAGCACGAAGCGGTTGATGACGCTCGAGAAGTAATTGAACGCCATGAACGCGGGGATGCCGATGATGAGCCCGAACGCGGTCGTCAGCAGTGCGACGCTGATACCGTCGGCAGCGGCTTCGACGATGTTGGTCTCGCCCATCTGGGCCACGATGTCCTGGAACGATGTGATCATACCGGCCACGGTACCGAGGAATCCGAGCATTGGTGCGACACTGGAGACCGTCGCCAGCACGGGCAGGTGTTTTTCCAGCGCGGCGACAACATGCACTCCGTAGTCATCGATCGCTTTGACGACCTGCTCTTCGATCTTGGCGGGGTCATAGCCCAGACGTCGCAGCACCAGAAACTTGCGAAGTCCGGCCGACAGAATCGCGGGCACTGGTCCCTGCTCGTTTTCGCACAGGTTCAATGCTTCTTCGACCTTGTCCTCGCGCAGGAATTTCAGCACATCGCCGCGCACGCTGCCGGGGTCAGAGGTCAGCATTTTCAGGCTGCGATATCGCTCAATGATCACGCCGGCCGCAAGGATGCCCATGATCAGGATCGGCAGCATGAACCAGCCACCTTCCAGCAGCAGTCCCAAAGCTCCCGACTGCGCGATCTCTTTGAGCTTCGCCATTGAGGCGAATCCATCCTCTTCTTCTTCTTCTTCGTCGTCGGACATGTCGTCCTCGCCCGGCTCCGTCGCGGTCGTGTCGTCGGCATCGCCCTCAGCCGGGGCGGCGTCACCGTCGGCGGGAGCTGCATCGCCCTCTGCACCAGCAGCCGGGGCTTCAGCAGCCACATCAGCGGGGACTTCAGCGGGGACTTCGGGGGCGGGGGCCGGTGCGACTGGATCCTGACCGGCAAGAAGCATCGAGAGATACAGAATGTACGACATGGTGGGTGTTTACTTGGAAGGCTGGTCAAGGCGGGAAGATAAAGGAGGGAGAAACCAGCGTAACTTCCCAGGCCTCGAAGTGACAGCAAGCGGGCTGTCACGACTGCAAGCGTGCTGAAAACTGAACACGCGTTGAAGATCGGCGTGGCTGATGCAGTCAGCCTGCTGCTCGGACTTCGTACTGATTCAGCTTGTTGTACAGAGTCTTCAGGGCGATCCCGAGTTCGCTGGCCGCCCGCGGTTTGTCGCCCTGATGTTTGTCGAGGACGCGGTGGATGACGTCCATCTCGACTTCGCGCAGCGTCTTTGGTTCACGTGGGTCCCAGACGCTGTCCGAATTCGTTGTGAATTGCAGACACGGTGCCGCCGCGACGCTCTCGGGCAGATCGTCGGCCAGAATCCGCTCGCCATGACACAGCGTCATGGCGTACTCCAGCGAGTTCGCCAGTTCGCGGATATTGCCTTTCCATTCGTGCCGCGCAAGCTTCTCAAGTGCCGGCTTCGCCAGCGAAACCGGTTTACACCCGCGTCGGCGACAGTGGCGATCGATGAGGTGGCGGCTCAGTGACGGAATGTCGTCGGTCCGCTCGCGCAGCGTCGGAAGTCGGATCTCGAACGTGTTAACGCGGAAGAACAGGTCCTCGCGGAACGAGTGTTCGTCGACCATTTCCTGTAGAGGGCGGTTGGTTGCACAGACGACCCGCACGTCGACGTGAAACGCATCGTTCTCACCGATCCGTCGGAGTTCGCCGGACTCTAGAAACCGCAACAGTTTGACCTGCGTGTTGCGATCCAGCTCACCCAGCTCATCCAGGAACAATGTCCCGCCGTGAGCGACTTCGATCAGTCCTTTGCGATGTGCCTCGGCTCCCGTGAACGCACCTTTGCGGTGACCAAACAGCTCGCTTTCCACAAGCTGCTCGGGCAGGGCACCGCAGTTCACGGCGACGAACGGCATATTGCCGCGGCCACTGAGTTCGTGAATGCGCCGCGCCGCGAGTTCCTTACCGGTGCCGGTCTCACCAAGGATCAGCACGTTTGAGTCTGTCGGGGCGATTCGTTCTATGAGATTGCGGACCCGCTGCATTTCCGGCGAGTCACCGATCAGTTCGGTCGTGCCTTCCACCGCCTGCAGACGTTTTTCCAGAGAGATTGTTTTGTTTTCGAGCGTGCGTCTTTCACCGACACGGTTCAGGACGGTCGCAATGTCCACCAGCTTGCACGGCTTCTGCAGAAAGTCGTTCGCTCCGCGGCGAATGGCCGTCACCGCCTCGTCCAGATTTCCGTGAGCCGTATGGATGACGATCTGCGTTTCCGGCGAGACGGTCTTGAGGTGATCGACGACCTGCCAGCCGTCGATGCCCGGCATACGCAGGTCCACAATGGCAGCGTCGAAGGATCCGGCGTCGATGGCCTCGATGGCAGTCTCACCGTTCTCACAGACGGTGACGTCATGGCCCATGCGCGGCAGCTCGATCCGCATGACTTCGCGGATCATGGTTTCGTCATCGACGAACAGCACGCGCAGACGATGCTCGCTCAAGCGAATTCTCCTCCCTGAAACCTGGTGGCTTCAGACCCTTGAATCAAAGGCCTGAAACGACCTGCCCGGCGTCTCCATGCCAGGCTGGCCCGCAAATTCACAGCGATCTCCCTTCGCTGCAAAATGCACCCGCCCGGGAGTCTCCCGAGCGGACCGGGGTGATATCAGAATCTTCAAAATCGGGTCAATCGGGATTCTGAGGGCGATTCTGCAACATCAGGCGAGCAACTCCGAAATCTCGCCTGTGCTGTCTGCAAAGGCGTCGACTCTTAGATTCAGGCGATCCAGCATCGTGACGAACAGATTCGACAATGGCGTATCCGCACCGAATCGCAGGAACTGACCGTGTGACAATCCCAGCTTGCGACCGCCGGCCAGCACCAGCGGATAGTTCTGGTTCTGATGAGTCCGGCTGTTGCTGCTGCCGTACAGCACGAGCGTGCGGTCGAGCATGTTTCCGTCGCCTTCGGGTGTCTCCTTCAGGCGCTGCAGGAAACAGGCGAAGTTCTCGGCCAGGAACTGATCAAAGCGGCCGAGGTCCTCGGCGCCCTTATCGCTGGCACCGCTATGAGCCAGACCGTGCCAGTTGCCCTTCAGTCCAATACACGCCGGGAAGGCATTGGCGATCGTTGTCGCACCTGCGACCTGGCCCAGCATGTAAGTCGCCATTCGCGTTGAGTCCGTCTGCAGAGCCAGAAAGATCAGGTCATACATGGTCCGCAGGTAGTCTTTGGGCGCTTTCGGGTCGGAATCGAGTGCGAGGGTCGACGCATCCACCTCGGGCTTCGGGATGTCCAGCCAGCGTTGTGACTGCTCGACCTGCTGTTCGACCTGTCGAACCGACGCGAGATAGTCATCGAGCTTGACCCGGTCCTGTTTTCCCAGTTGCTGCTTGAGCGATCGGGAATGTTCGAGCACCAAGTCCAGGATACTCGCCGAATTCTCCAGCCGGCGGCGTTGCGTCTCGGTGGCTTCGTCCTCGCCGAACAGGCGGTTGAAGATTTGTCGCGGGCTGGCCAGAGCGGGGATCGGTCGTCCTTTACGAGTGAACGAGAGCGTCGTTGACCGTGTTGGCTCACCGACGCCGCCGTCGCTGGACATGACCAGTGATGGAAATCGTGTCTGCTGTCCGATCTGCAGCGCCGCGTACTGATCGAGCGAAACGGAGTTTTCGTACTGCGTGCCTTTGAAGCTGGCCCCGGTCAGGAAAATATCGCCGGTGTCGTGTCCGCCCATCTTTCGGCCGGTTGGATGCGACAGGCCGCCCAGAATCGTCAGGTCTTCACGCAGAGGAGCGAGTGGCTGCAGCGGGTTGGTGAGTTCGTACTCCCGTCCTTCGCCGCGTGGAAACCAGCCCCATTCACGCTTGTCGCTGTCCTCTTTCGGCATAGCCACACCGAAAGGAAAGTACACGCAACACATACGACCGGGCGGGTCGCTCTTCCCGGCGGCGAAGCTCATGCCGTTCAACAGTGGCAAAGCCAGTGAGACTCCCGCACCCTTGAGGTACGTCCGCCGATCGAACTGCCAGGATTTCATGAGAACGGCCAATCCGTTAGTCCCCTCTCCCCTTTTGGGGGAGAGGGTTAGGGTGAGGGGGTGTTTAAGTTATTACTTCGTTTGAAATGGCTGACTGGCAACGATGTCCGCAATCAACTTGCCGAGTCGATAATCATCTTTTTCAAACCGCGCTGTCAACTCGTCAACTGTCGCCTCATCGGCCAGCTCGACGCTGCGGCCGAGTCCGTACGTAAGCAATCGCTTGACGATGGATCGGGCAAAACGCTGACGCTTATGAGTCAGCAGATAGTCCTGCAGTTGCTGCACTCCATTGAGTTCGTTTCCGTCTGGCAATGTGAGCGAAGTATCCACCGGAGCCGGCTTGCGATTACGGCCGCGTACTTCCGTTCGCCACAGGCCGACGGCGTCATAGCTCTCGAAGGCGACGCCCCACGGGTCGATTCCCCGGTGGCAGTTGTTGCACGCCTCTTTCTCTCGGTGCAGTTCCAGTTGCTGCTTGAGCGAAAGACCGGCGAAGTTCGGACTCTTCGGGTCCAGGTCGGGTACATCCGGCGGTGGCGGCGGTGGCGGATCATCCAGCAGTCGATCCAGCACCCACACGGCTCGACGGATCGGATGTGAATCCTCGCCATTCGAATTGGCCAGCAGGAAACTGCCTTGAGTCAACAGACCACCACGGCGTTGATCGGGTGACAGAGCCACTCGCTCGAACTGCCGTCCCATGGGACCGTCAATCCCGTAATGCTGAGCCAGCGGTCGGTTCAGCATGACAAAGTCCGAAGCGATCAGATTCAGAGCACTCAGGTCGTTGTGCAGAATCTCAGCAAAGAAGTGCTGCGTTTCGAGTCGCATGTCTTCTTTCAGATGATCATCGAACGTGGGATAGAACTGCGGATTGACCGCCACACGGTTCGTTCCCGACAGGTCGAGCCACTGATCACTGAAGTTCGCCACGAGTTGCCATGACCTTTGGTCGGCAATCATTCGCTGCACTTGTTCTCGGAGAATGTCCGGCCGGCGAAGCGTGCCGTTGTCTGCGAGCCTGGACAACTCGTCGTCCGGCATGCTGCACCACAGGAAGTAGGACAGCCGCGATGCCAGTTCGTGATCACCGAGCGGTTCGCGCTTCGACTCGACCTGTCTCGGTTCGATCAGATACAGAAACTCGGGAGACACCAGCACCATGGCCAGCGTTTCCCGCACAGCTTCTTCCAGCGACGCGGCATGTGGTCGAAGTCGATCAAAGAACGACATCATGATGTCGACGTCTGAATCCGACACGGGCCGACGATACGCTCGTCGCATGAACCGTGTCACGACCTCGTGCACGTATTCGTCGTCGCTCTGGTCGTCGGTTCTCGCAAAGAGAATGCGCGTGTGACTGAGCGGCGGCCAATCCGACTCGATCGGTCCGACGAACTCGATGGACTTGAGCACGATGGCCGGCAGTTCGCCCTTGTTCTGGCTGCCCTGCTTCGAAGTCCGACCGATCCGCGTGTAGGCGCCGCCGTAGACGTTTCTCAGATTGACTGCGAGCCCCGGAAACTTCGGGTTGTGTCCAGGCAGCGGAAAGTCCTCGATGCGGCCACGAAACTCGAAAGTTTGCGGCTCATCGACGGACGCGGTGACATCGGCCACGGCAAGTACGCGTTCGGGACTTTCCGTGTCCGCCTTCACCCCCAACGAAACATGCAGCTGCGGGTAACCAGCTCCGTCAGGAACTTCGGCAGCGGCTGTGACTCGGACAATGACATCACCCTGGCGCGGGAACTTGTCGACCTTCAATTGATACAGCGTGTTGGAATCGGCGAGCAGCCGATCTGCCTGCAGATTGACCTTCTTCTTTTTCTTCTTCTTCGGGTTCTTATCGGGCTGCGCGGATTTCGGCTTAATCTCGCGCTGGACGCGATAAGTTTCCGGCTGCGTACCGCTGACGATGGCTTTTCCCAGCGCCGATCGGGCTGCCTTCAGGTAGTACTCGATCTGCAGCGGCGAGATTCCCAGAGCCGCACCGTTGTTGTGAAACCCATCAGCCGACGACGATTCCGGAGGCAGGTCGCCCGCATAGTTCAGGTCGAGGCCGAGCAGATCGCGCATCGTGTTCTGGTACTCGTATCGGGTCAGCCGCCTGAGTACGACACGACCGCCGGTACTGCGACGAACATCCACTGCGCGCTTCAATTCCGCGGTCAGCCAGTCAACCAGAATTCGCCGGTGCTCGGCCGTAAGTTGCTCGGCCTTTGCTGGCGGCATCTCGCCCTGATTGATTTTGTTCAGAACGTCATGCCACGTTTCCGCGTCCGAACCCGACACCATGTCGGGATCGAGCCGATTCAGCCGCAGGTCCGCATGGTGTTTCTCGGCGTTGTGGCAGCGATCGCAGTACTGCCGCAGCAGTGGGCGTACATCTTTTTCGAACGATGTGACCGGCTGCGTAGACACTTCATCGGCGACGACCCTGTCAGAATCCACACCGAGACATACCAGCGCAACACCGATGCCACAGACGAGTGATTGGATTTTTTTTGCTTTTGTCAGTCTGATCATTGGACTCGGTTCTGGATTCTTCTCGTTTCGGATGTCCAGGTTTTTCACTAGCAGCAGACAGGTTCGGACGTGCTTGAACTCAAGAACCCCCACAGCGTGCTGGCAGCTCTGAAACAGCGACCTCACGATGTTACCGAAATTCGGGCCGGTTCCGCGAATCTGTCGCCTCCGTGGCAGGAGGTTGTGGACGTCGCAGGCGCGGCAGGGGTCTCGGTCGTGATGCGCGGCCGTGAGCCGGGCCGGGGACATCGTCAGAAACAGGCCGGGCCGAAGACTGAACGCGTCGGGGTGGCGTCGGCCCATGTTCGGGAACCGATCGGCCTGAAAGACCCGACGGACCTGTTCGGGTCCGTCACTGATGCGTCGCCAGAGTCGCCGGGACTTTGGCTGGCTCTGGACTGTCTGCAGGATCCGCACAATGTCGGGTCGATTTTCCGCACCGCTGCTTTCTTCGGTGTCCGAGGCATCGTTCTCACACGCGACCGCTCAGCCCCGCTGAACGCGACTGTTCTCGACGTCGCGGCCGGTGGCGTGGAACACGTGCCGTTCGCCGTTGCCCCGAATCTCGCCCGATCACTCAAGGCGGCAAAGGAAGCCGGACTGTGGCTGCTGGGCACGTCCGAACACGCCAGTGATTCCGTTAGTTCAATTACTCCGGACCGGCCCTGGCTGGTTATCCTCGGCAACGAAGAGAAGGGCCTGCGTCGTCTGACTATCGAGGCATGCGATCTCACGTGCGCTATCCCGCCGCGCGGTCCGGTGACGTCATTGAACGTGTCGACCGCAGCCGCCGTGCTGATCTCGCGGCTGGCCAGCGACTGAGCTGCATCCGCTAATCGCATCCGCGATGTGGTCAGTCCCCGAGAGCCTGACCGACAGCGGCTGGTTCATTGAGTTCCAGAATCTGGACGTCCAGCGTGTCCGTTTCCAGAATGGCGATCGTCGGATTGCTGTACGTCCAGCCGCTCGTTTCTCCTGGGTTGATGTACAGTCGCCCCTTATCGTCTCGCTGAATTGAGGGCTTGTGCGTGTGCCCATAAACCAGCACGTCGAATTCGCCTTCGTGCCCTTTGACCCAGGCATGGCAGTGCGTCAGCACAAAGCGCGTTCCGTCAGCGGCGCGGTAACAGAACGGCGGCTCACCGAGTATTCCGACAATGCTCATGCCGGCATGCAGACCGGGTTTGTTGCCCTCGTTGTCGCCGAAACAGCCAACAAACGGGCAATTGAGCTTTCTCAACGGCGGCACGGCGAAGGTCGACACCAGATCGCCGGCGAACAGCACCACTTCGACTTTCTCGTCATTAAACCGCGCAACCACCTTGCGCAAATTGTCGAGGTGATCGTGGACGTCGGCGAAAATTCCGATTCGCATTGGTTTCGCAGTCCCTTGAACAGAAAACTCGCGACGATCAGTGATTGAACAGAAACTCGCGCGAATTGATCAGCGCCCACAGGATGTCTTCGAGGCCTTCGCGCGGTGAGTCCGACGACTCGAAAAATGTCCGGGCGTCGTTCAGTTCCTCATCCGACGGCGGGCGACTGAACGTGACCATGTAGAGTTCACGAATGACGTCGTCGATGGGCGTCTTCTCGTTGAGGAAGCGTGACAACCGGCCGTTTTTAGCAGTCAGCTTACGGGTCACGAGTTCCCCGTTGATCAGGTGCAGCACCTGAGCGAGATTCGGATCAGACGCACGCTCGCACTCGCACGCGACGACGCGCTGTGGTCGCCCGGTCGTCGTCAGGAAATAGGATGGATAATTAGAGTCGGGCAATTCGATGGCGCGCATGCCCAGCGGCACTCCGGTGAAACGCTCCTGAGTTCCGCAGGCGTCGTCAATCGCGTCGAGCAGCACTTCCGCCGGCAGCCGCTTGACGTTGTAGTGCAGACAGAACCGTGTATCCGCGACATTCTGCCTGAGCGGCGTTGAGTCGAGCTGATAGACCTGACTGGTCATGATCTGCCGCATCAGGTGCCGCAGATCGAAACCGCTTTGCACGAAGTCAGCGGCCAATGCATCGAGCAGGGCCGGCATCGATGGTGGGTTGGTTGCTCGCATGTCGTCGATGGGCTCAACCAGACCCGTGCCCATGTAGTAGCCCCAGATGCGGTTGACGATATTGCGGGCAAACAGTTTGTTCTCTGGTGAAGTGAGCCATTCCGCCAGCGGACGTCGCAGGTCGCGGACACCGTCCAGATCCACCGGCTCGCCCAGCAGCGGTGTGGGCTGCACGGTCTTTCGCGTGCGCGGGTGACTGATCGAGCCGGAACTCTTCAGCATGACGATTGTGTCACGTCCAAGCGCGCCGAAGTCCGCACTGCCTTTCGTGCCGACCCGCGTAAAGAACGCCGCCAGACCGTAGTAGTCGGCCTGGGTGTAGACTTCGAACGGATGATGATGGCATTTCGCGCACTGCATCCTGACGCCGAGGAACACCTGCGCTGTTGTCTCGGCAAGATCATCCGGCTTTGTGGCGATCTTGAAGTAGTTGGCTGGACCGTTCGCGTAAATCGACCCCTGAGCCGTGATGATTTCGCGTACGAATTGATCGACTGGTTTGTTCTCACGGAGTGACGCCCGCATCCAGTTGTAAAAAGCCCACATGCCTCCGTCGCCGACTTTGTTTCTGTTGTTTCGCAGCAGGTCGCCCCACTTCAAAGCCCAGTACGCCGACCAGTTCCCGACGTGGACATCGCGCGATGAGTCGCCCGTCAGACCGAGCAGTTCGTCGACCAGTTCAACTCGTTTGTTCGCGGCGTCGGAAGCCAGAAATGCCTCAATCCTCTCCGGCGTTGGCAATGTCCCAATCGAATCCAGAAACGCGCGGCGAATGAAGACTTCGTCGGAGCACGTCCCGGCTGGTTGCAGTCCCAGACGTTTCCAGTGTTCCGTGACCTGCTCGTCAACGAAATTGCGCGGGGTGAAATCGGACAGATCGATTTGACGGTCGTGTGGCAGCAGCACCATCGAGATTTTCGCCTGCCCCTGATAACGCACCATGATGGCGGCCTGGCCGGCTTCGTGAGCGGTAACAAGCCCGTGCGCATCAATCGTCGCGACGCTCTCACCCATGCTGTCGTAAACGGCTCGATGTGTGACGTCCATCTGCGAGCCATCGCTGTAACCCGCCACAACACGAAGCTGCTGCGATTCGCCTTTTCGATAAACATGGTCCGTTGGAGTGACGGTCATATCGACGACGTGCGGATCGTTGTTGTCGGGTTTCGGGGCACCGGCCTTCAGCCAGTCCAGCAGAACACCGTACTCATAGGAGTCCTTCCGAAACCGCATTCCCCCGCCGTGTGACACCTGCATTGTGGGCTTGCGGAGAATGAGACTGTTCTCGGGCTGAACGAAGTTGACGCGTCTCTGTTTCCAGTCGCGAGCGAATTGTGAGTGATCCTGCTCCGGGGCGAATCCCAGCAATGACAGTTTGAAGTTGCCCTTGCCGTATTGGGATGCGTGGCACGCTCCCTGATTGCAACCGGCTTTGGTCAGGATCGGTGTGACGTCTTCTCGAAAGCTGACCGGTCGATCGGACGTGCCAGAGACTGCCACCGGAACACGCGATACATATTCTCCGTGTTTGACGAGGATTGCGGTTTCGCCGTCGGCCAGCGGACGCACACGGCCGGCCGCATCGACTTCGACAATCCCGTCGGACTCTATGCCGAATTCGACAGACCGTGTGAGGTCCACCGAGCAGTCAGGGTTTGATACCTGAAACTGGACTCGGTCGAGCGACCCAGTCAGCGTGATGTTCGACGGACCGACGGAAATCGGAGCGGTTGAGTCCGCCGCAACGTGATTCTCACCGCTGAGGAGAAGGGCAACGGCAACAATCGGCGGGAACGAGGCACGGTACATGCTTCACCTCGTCTGGAAGGATGGTTCGGCGGAAAGCAGACGGAACTAATGGGATCGGGTGGCTGGGGTC
>CAUZFZ010000002.1:0-147766 GCA_963579025.1 Planctomycetota bacterium
TCCTTGCGTCAGAACAAAGGACAATTTGTCCTCCTGACTGGCGCAAAACTCGTGCCAAAAGTCTCGAAAATTGTGTGTAAGGGTGAGGGTTGAAACCCCGGGCTATTTTCCGGCGTCCCTCCGGGACTGAAGTGTGCAACTTCAAAGCACGCGTTTGTGGCTTCATACCGCGTTGTCGGTGCTGATTGCCGTAAGACCGCTGAGTATCGAGGACTTGCTGTGACCGCGGCAGAATTCCTGCATCTGGTCTCGAATCTGGAAGTACGCGGCGACGACTTCAACATCCCACTGCGTTCCGGCTCCTTCGCGCAGGATCGACTCCGCCTTTTCAAACGGCATGCCGTTGCGGTACGGACGGTTGCTGGTCATGGCGTCCATTGCGTCGGCGACTGCCATGATACGAGGCATGAATGGAAGTTCCTCGCCCTTCAACCCATCGGGATACCCTCGACCATCGATGCGCTCATGATGCCAGCGAACGCCGGGCAACATGTACTCGAAGGATTTCAGGTCCTTCAGAATCTCGTACCCGACGACCGTATGTCGTTTGATGATCTCGAATTCCGCATTGGTCAGTGATCCCGGCTTGGACAACACTTCGTCCGGCACGCCGACTTTGCCGATGTCGTGCAACAAACCTGTCCGGTAAATGCGACGACACTCATAGTCGGGAAGTCCGAGTTCAATTGCCAGCATCTGCGACATATGCGCCACGCGGTCGCTGTGACCACACGTGTATTCGTCACGAGCTTCCAGCGTTCTGACCAGGGACTGAATCGTCCCCAGCATCATTGTCTCGCGTTCCTTGAACAGTTGAACGTTCCGAGCGTGTGTCGCCAGCATGACGGCTGCCGACTCGGCCATCCCAGCCTCTTCGGTACCAAACTCGTCGAGGCCAAGGATGTCGTGATTCGTAATGACGTGCGAGGCATGGCCATTGCGGTTTAGCAATATGAGCCAGCCAAACGCCTGCCTGCCTTTGACAACAGGTGTGAGTAACATCGATTCCAATGGCTGCCCGCCGTCGAACGAGCCATACCCTGTCATGCGGTTCCGCACGACCGTATCGCAGAGGTTGTCCATGCTCATGGCCGCGATCAGCTCGCAGCAGGACGTGTCCGATATAATTTGATCACCGGACCAGTGTGCAACACGCAACCGTTCCACGTAGTCGCTGCCCTGGTCTTCACCAACCTCAACGAATACCGCCGCCTGAGTCTGAAGCAGGCGCCGCAGGGCTGGCAGCGTATCCGCGGCCACATCCGTCAAGCTCCGCGATACTTCGCACTGGCCCAACTGTTCTGACAGCCCTCGCAACCAGTTAATTTCCTCATAGGCCTGAGAAAGCTGAGCGGCGTAACTCTCCAGCAGACTTTCGCTTTCGTCTGTTGATAAGCGTTCATTCGCCGTGCGGAGCGCAAATTCAATATTGGAGGCCACAAGATCGGAATCGGCCGTTGGCAATTCGCCGACCGCGAAGTTGCGTGGCCCGCCAGGCTGACTGTCTGGAACAACCAGAACCGCTGGCCCAAACGGGAGGTGAAAGACTGTGACGCCACCACCGAGGTCAATTTCGACTGCGGCAGCCAGGTGACCAGGGTCGCTCCACGCCGTTTGTTCCACACAGAAGCGAGTCACCACAGCTCGCGCAATAGAGACGTCGGCAAGCCCCGAGTCAGTCGATTCACGGACATGAAATGGAGCCCCGAATACGCCGGACAATGCCTGTGAGATGGGCGTTTCTCGACGTGGAGCCGTTTCATGTGGAGTCGAAATCGAGACTGGTGAAGTCATTGGGCGGGTCCTGTCGGTGGCTGCTCAAGTTGAGTTGGCACTACCGAAGGCTACGTCAAACTCCGCCGATCGCCCTGAGATTGACCCTCCGGGGCATCCGTCGAACATCTGGACTCGCCAGGCTCACCAGCCTGGATAGGGAAAACGCCTGCATTCAGCCAAATGTCGATCGCGACAGGTAGTTAGTGACCGCGTATCACACTGTGCGGGCCAGGTTTCCATCGTCAACACCGTCCCTTAAACGGCCGGCACCGTTTGAAGAGGAATGAGGCCTGAAACATGCATCACCAAGTCTTGATTGTCGAAGACAACGCCGTGATGGCCAATCTCCTGCAGTTCAATCTGAAGCGGGCTGGCTTCGGTACAGTCGTCGCGACCAATGGCGATCGCGCGCTGCAACTGGCCAGCCAATCGCAATTCGATGTGGTCATTACTGATCACCAAATGCCGGGGATGCCAGGTGTCGAGCTCTGTAAACGTCTGCGTGAGATGCCTGCATACGAGACAACTCCATTGCTGCTATGCACGGCCAAAGGGCTTGAACTGCCTCGCGAGGCTCTGCTTGAGGACTTCGGAATTACCGACCTGATCTTCAAGCCAGTGAGTCCCCGACAGCTGGTTTTGACTGTGCAGAGTCTCTTGTCGCCGGTTACGTCGGGCTAAGCCGGCCGTAGCCCGATTTCTCCGAAATCGGGACCAGACGACATCGCAACCTGCCGGCACATCGACCGCCGCTCAGTCTTCCCAGGTCCAGGGCAGCGGATTTCGGAGAAATCCGCCTACGGCTGAGCTCCGGACCAGCGCACAGCCTCGGCAGGCTGAACCGGCACGGCGGCGACCAACTTGGGAAACTGGAGAACAACCACAGACTGGGTGTTCGGCATTCTGGCAAGCCGGGCAAGCTGTGGCCGAGTTTGATTCTCACCGGAACTTCTCCGGTTAGTCGAGATCCAGGGCGTATTCCAGCAATGCCGCTGATTCAGGTTCTGGCATGTCGATGAACTGCCACGAACGCTCCGTTTGCGCGGTATCCGTTCGATGAACAAGCCGCGCCCTGATCACTGTGGCAGATTGACGAGACTCGATCAGCAGCACGATCGTAAAGCGGGCGGTCGTCACATATACGGCAATGCGGGAATCTCAAACCCAGGGACGGATCCCATGCAGATGACAGCCTGGCTGGACAAGTTTCGTCAGCGGATCGCTCGATCGAACCGCCGTCGCCACCAGACTCGAAGTTCGATCACGCAGGCGCAAATTGAGAGCTTTGAAGACCGAACGCTACTTTCGGTCTCGACGTTCGTCATCGGCGATACGCTTATCGCGAACTCGGATTCCAATGATTCGATCACAGTACGCCGTGATCCGTCGAACACCAACTTCGTGCAGGTCGTCGTGAACGGCCAGATCGACTTCTCGGTCAGTGGTGTTCTGGCAACAAGTCTGCGCGGGCTGCAGGTGACCGGTGGTGGTGGAGCTAACCTGATCAACATCTCCGGCGTCAACTCCGCATCCTTCGACAATCTGACATCGATCAGTGTCAATGGGGGAGCCGGCGATGACACGATCACGGGCAGTCTCGACCTGGCAGACTCACTGTTCGGCGGCGACGGGCAGGACATCATCTCCGGACTGAATGGCGCCAACCGGATTGATGGTGGCAACGGCAACGACATCATCAACAGTGGCCTGGGCGATGACACACTGCTGGGCGATGACGGCAACGATGCCATCAACGGTGGTAGCGGCAACGACAGCATCGATGGCGGTGACGGACGCGACACGCTCGAGGGCAGCGTTGGAAACGACACCATCTTCGGTGGCGACGGAGCGGACCGGCTGATCGGAGACGCCGCCGCGTTCCAGGGAGCGGATCGCGACTCGCTCGATGGCGGTAATGGCAACGACTTTGTCGCGGGGATGCAGGGTAACGACTTCGTGGCTGGCGGTGGTGGACGTGATACGGTCGAAGGTGGTCGAGGAAACGACACGGTCTTCGGTGGCGGTGGCAGCGATGAACTCAGTGGCGGTGATGGCAACGACACATTGCGAGGTCATAGCGGCAACGATCTGATCGAAGGTGGCAACGGCAATGATTCGGCCGATGGTGGTGCCGGCAACGACATGATTATTGGCGACGATTCGCTGACGGCTCAGGCGGGCCGTGACACGCTGATGGGTGGTCTGGGCGGCGACACGATTCTGGGCGGTCGCGGCGATGACCGCATCAATGGCGGCGGCGGAAACGATTCGGCCCGAGGGGGAACCGGCGACGACACGCTGACTGGTAACTCTGGTCGCGACACGCTGGAAGGCGGCGATGGTGACGATTCAGTCGTCGGCGGCAACGGCGACGACCTGTTGTTCGGTGAGGAGAGCTTTGACTCAGCGCTCGCCAGTGGCAACGACACGATCAACGGTGGCGGCGGCAATGACACAATCGATGGTGGCGATGCCGATGATCTGATCCGTGGCGGAGCTGGTAACGATTCAATCGACGGCAACCGAGGTACAGACACCATCGACGGACAAAGTGGTTCTGATACGGTCAACGGTGGCATGGGTGACGACCGGATGATCTGGCGTATTGGTCAGGGAGCCGACGAATTCCTGTCCGACGATGGTTCCGATGCGGTGGAAGTGCGCGGGACCGGCTCTGCCAACACAATTGTGCTGGGCGATCCAGCCAATGATGTAACCGGTGTCGCAGTCACTGCTGGTGGTCGCACAATTCGTGTCGCTCCCACGGTCGATCGTCTGGTCGTGCGGGGACGAGGCGGAGACGACAGCATCACCGTCAACTCGCTGCCGGATGCGGGCCAGATGTCGATCGAGATCGACGGTGAACGAGGCAACGACACGATCTCGGCCGCAGGTGCTACTGTGGTTCAGACGGCGCGACTGGTTCTGTCCGGCGGTGTCGGGAACGACATGATTACGGGTAGCGACAGTGCTGACACACTGTTCGGCGGCGGCGGCGACGATGTGCTGAATGCAAGACGCGGCACCGACCGTGTTGACGGTAACGATGGCAATGACACGATCGACGGTGGCAACGGAGCCGACACGCTGGATGGTGGAGACGGGGACGACTCGATCTCCGGCAGCGGCGGTGCCGACCTGATCTTCGGCAGTGACGGCAACGACAAACTGCTCGGCGGAACCGGCAACGACACCATGGACGGCGGTTTCGGCAACGACGAATTGAATGCCGATGGTGGCGATGACTCGCTGATCGGAAACCACGGAGATGACGAGTTGCTGGGACGTGGTGGCAACGACACGCTCGACGGTGGCGCCGGCAACGATCGAATCGACGGCGATGATGGCAACGACCGGATCCGTGGCGGCGACGGCAATGACATCATCGACGGTGGTGACGAAAACGACACGATCAACGCCGGCAACGGCGAAGACAGCGTGATCGGCGGCGACGGCGATGACCTGCTGACCGGCATGGACGGCCATGACACCGTGCTGGGCGGCCTCGGAAATGACACCGTTCTTGGCGGGGACGGGAATGACGCCGTCCGCGGTGGTGGCGGAGACGACATCGTGCTGGGCGAAGACGGCAACGACTTCGTGAAGGGCAACAGCGGCCGCGACACGCTGGCGGGGAATGAGGGACGTGACAACATCAGCGACCTTGCCACAGAGATCGACGAGAATTTCCGGTTGTCGAACAGTCTGCGAACGGACCTGAGTCAGTAGCAGTTGGTTATTAGTCATTGGTCCCTGGTCATCGGGCCAGTGGCTAAGGACGATTGACGAATGACCAATGACGAATGCCCAACCCATGTCCCGTTATTTCGTGAACACATCCGACCGACCGCGGCAGACAATCTTTCCGGGTGTGCATATTCAGACGGCCGCGGGCGTGCAAATGATGCTCAGCTACGTGGACCTGGAACCTGGTTCAGTCGTCGAACTGCACTCGCACCCGCACGAGCAGGTGGGCATGCTGCTGGAAGGCCGGGCTCACTTCTTCGTTGGTGACGAGGATCGAGTACTCGAGGCTGGCGACATGTACTGTATCCCCGGCGGTGTCAGTCATCGTGTTGTTGGTCTGGATGAAGGCGCCAGGGCGCTCGACATCTTTCATCCGGTTCGAGAGGACTACCTGTAGCCATGTCCGGACGAGTGTTTGCGATCTGGATGATCGTCGCTGTGCTGCTGCCTGGCGGCTGCCGCTCTCCTCACTATCTTGAGCGGGCGGAATCCGGCGGCATCGACTTCGAGCGTTTCCGCGTCGAATACGAATTCGATCAGCCGATCCGGCGCCTGTCCCGCGGTTTCGACTCCGACCCGCAGTCGGTCGTTGATAGCGAGATTGAGACTGTCGCGTGGAAAGCACAGTGGACGCAGGCGCGCCTTGAAATCGAATGCCCGCATCCATCAGGCAACCCGGAGGTTGCTCGAGTCACGTTGACGCTGCAGGCACCCGGCCCGAGCGGCCGCGGGCGTCAGGAGGAACAACGGTTATTGGCCATCCCACGTGAGCAGATAGACCTGCTGATTCTCGACATGGCTCAGTCTGGTGTGTTTGACCAAACGCTGAGCAGTTCCGGAGACACTCAACTGAATGTGCGCATTGACCGCGGTCGCGTTGAGCGATCATGGAAGCATGACGCTCGATTGCTCGACTTCGCTCAGCGCACACTGACGCGTGGAATGGTCGTCGAAAAACACCAGAGGAATCTCCGACGCGACGGTTCGCAGCGTGCCAGCCGGCAATCACGTCGGTAGCCATCGGCCGCAGGCTGAGCTGCACGAGGCGCCGGTCTCATGTGAATCGTGTCGCCAGGCGATCGACGATCAACGTGCCGATGTTAAGCGAGGCGGTCGCTGCAGGAGACGGAGCGTTGCCAATGTTGACGACGCGATCTGTTTCCTGAATCACGAATTCGTCGAGCAGTTTGCCGTCACGCCCCAGCGCCTGCGCCCGTACTCCAGACGGCGAATGCTCCAGATGATCGCCGCGGATTTCTGGAATCAGTCGCTGCAACGCTCGAACGAAAGCCGCCTTGCTGAATGATCGCCACATCTCTGAGCAGCCGGTCCTCCAGTGCTTTGCGGCCATGCGCAGGAAACCCGGGTACGTCAGCGATTCGGCCAGGTCCCGAATGTTGATGTCCCGCTTGCGATATCCTTCGCGAGCGAAAGCGAGCACGGCGTTCGGTCCACACTCGACGCCACCCCGAGCCATCTTCGTGTAATGCACACCGAGAAACGGAAACGCTGGATCGGGGACCGGGTAAATCAAGGCTCGACACAGGTGTTCGGCTTCGGGCCTGATTTCGAAGTATTCGCCACGAAACGGAACGACGACCGCTTCGGGTTTCTGACCGCTCATCCGCGTGACGCGGTCGCAGTGCAACCCAGTGCAGTTGACGACATAGTCCGTCTCGACGTCGCCCTGAGACGTCTGCACCACAACGCGCCCCGGCTGATTCCGCATCCCTTTGACGCGCGTGTTGAGTCGAATGTCCGCGCCATACTCGCGCAGCAGTTCGTCGAGTCGGCTGCATACGCCGACGAAGTCCACGATCCCTGCTGACGGCACGTGAATGGCCCTGATACCGGCCGTGTGCGGCTCGATCTCACGCAACCGATCCGCGCCGATCATCTCGCAGGGGATACGGTTGGCCTCGCCTCGTTCGAAGATCTTCTTGAGATTCGGGAACTCAGATTGGTCGACGGCGACGATGACTTTCCCGCAGACTTCGTGCGCAATCGAGTGTTCTTCACAGAACCGCACCATCGCCTTGATCCCTTCGCGACAGTTCTCGGCACGAAGCGTTCCCGGACGGTAATAGATGCCCGAATGCAGTACGCCGGAGTTACGTCCTGTCTGATGGAAGGCCAGCGACGATTCCTTTTCCAGCAGCGTGATCCGCGTGCCTGGATACCGTTGGCCCAGTCTCCAGGCAGTCGCCAGTCCAACGATGCCTCCCCCAAGAACAGTGACGTGTGTTTCCGGCATGAGATCAAAGTGCCCGCAGGCGTTCGTTGTGGGGTCGGACGGTCTGAATACGGCTGAGCAGGCAGCGGACGCGTCAGGCCGCGTGACCTGCCAAATTGAAGCGGTGAAACTCTGGCGCAGCAAGCCGATTCACACCACAGCGATTGTCGGGGCAGAGCACTTCCACGGCATGTACGATGATGCTGGCTCCGTATCAAGAGTCTGTTTAAACAGAACCATGTGTATAATTATCAGTCAGGGCATGTTAGTTCACTGTTTATGGGAGGGGAAACCCTCAATACTTCAGCGCTCGCTGATTTGACGATGCGAGGCAGATCGCGAATTCGTGAAATGGTTCGTTCCCCGTGCTTTGTCGGACTCTGGCACAAAAAGTCTCAATGTCTATTCGAATTCTGGTTGCGGACGACCACCAGTTGATGCGTGAGGGGCTGCATGCCCTGCTCGACAGCCAATCCGACATGATGGTTGTGGACGAGGCGTGCAACGGTCGCGACGTCGTGGCCAAGGCGGCCCGCCTGACGCCCGACATCGTGCTGATGGACATCGGCATGCCCGAGTTAAACGGGATTGATGCGACCCGACAGATTGGCGAGCTTGCAAAACCGCCCCGCATCATCGCTCTTTCGATGCACGCGGACCGGCAGTTTGTCCAGGGAGTACTTCGAGCCGGCGCGACGGGATACCTGTTGAAGGACTCGGCCTTCGAGGAACTCGCTGACGCGGTCCGCCGAGTTGCAGACGGACAGGTTTATCTGAGTCCGGCCATCGCAGGCGTTGTCGTGGAAAGCCTGCAGTCCGACTCAGGCAATGGTCTGAGCCACGACACATTGACGGCTCGTGAGCGAGAGGTACTGCAACTGATGTCCGAAGGTCACAGCACGAAGGAGATTGCCCGGCAGCTGCACATCAGTGTCAAGACGGTCGAGACACATCGGCGTCAGGTGATGCGCAAACTGGACATTTTTTCGGTTGCTGAACTGACGAAGTATGCCATCCGCAATGGCCTGACAAAGCTGGAGTAGACGTCCTGGACGTTCGGACCGACAGCCCCTCCCGTGTTTCATCTGACCAGCCCGTTGTCGCCGGGGCCTTTGCGCGGCGACGCGTAGTTCCGGGCATTGCCCCGGGGGCACAAGTCCTGTCATCCGGCAATCGATCGGTCTTGTTCCGCGCGAGTTCCGCCGCTAAATTCCCGCCCGACGCCGCCGTAGCTCAGTTGGCAGAGCGACGCTTTCGTAAAGCGTAGGTCATGAGTTCGAGTCTCATCGGTGGCTCTTTTTTATGCGCCGACTCGAACGCCGTAACCTCTTGCCCACGCTTGGGCTTATGACGGACTCCGCTTTCGTCCGTCAGTTCGACCGCTACACGCTTCGCCCGTCGCGTCGTCGGTCGCATGCAGACTGCCTGGGAGTCGGAAAATGCCACGCTGGTCAGCAGCGACGAAATCACCCGCGTCTGGTTGTGCCACCTGTTTTGCCACAATCCCTGCAGACAGGACCCGCGGGCAAGGATCCGATACGTCGGGCAGTCTGTTTGTCGGCGCGGCTCCGGCGGATGTCGCTGTCAGGCCGTCACCGTTTCGCAGGGCCAGTCCGCTTCAACCTTCAAGGGTTCGATTCCAACCGTCTTCAAGTCGACGATGGCCTGGTCGATCGCCTCACCGAGTGAACCGGCCTGTCGCGTGAAGCCGATGTACTCGCGACCGACTCGCGCTCCACTGGTCGTCTCCGGCCAGCGTCCGGCGATGTCGTCGGCCTGATCTTCCGTCATGTCCGAAACGTAGATCACAAATTCGTAGGACATGGTAAGGCTCTATGCGTGGGGACACTGCTGAACTTCACGGATCAGTTTCCGTGCGTGGTTTTCCGGCTCCCAGTCGACTCCGGAGTTGCCGCCGTACCAGGCGATGCCGTCGAGAATCGGCGAGTTTGCATCACCGAGAATCTCCACCGGCCCAGCATAGGTCGCTTCGGATGTTCCGGCTCGGCACGAGTATTCCCACTCGGCATCCGTCGGCAGGCCGAGTCTTATGGCTGGCATGAGTTCGCTGCACTTGTCAAAGAACTGCTGGCAGTCATCCCAACTCACCTGGTCGGTACTTGCTCTCAAAGTTGCTGGGATTCTCACCCATCACCGCTTCCCAGAGTTCCTGCGTCGTGGGCGTGTCAAACATCCAGAAGCCGCGACGGATTTCCACCCAGTGCTGCGGACCTTCATTGTCATGCCGGCCGGGCTCATCTTCAGGCGAGCCCATCTGAAAACGACCGGCGGGGACCCAGCGGATCCGCTGCGACACGTCGTTGACCGTCAGTTCGACGAACGGGCCATACGCGTCCTCACCCCAGCCGGATGCCCATTCGGGAGCGCAGCCATCCGCCAGCGGGTGCCAGGTGATCACTGAATTCGACACGCTCAACGACTCTCCAGATCAAAATGTGGAACGGCAGAATGTGGAACCGCTGACGCACGCTGATAAACGCGGATGACTTTCCTTCTATCTGTGTTCATCCGCGTGTCCACTTAGGGGCTTCCGTCGTCAGGCATGCGCGCCGTGCGCGCGCATCGTAGGATGGGCAAGAGTGCCCGTCCCGGCACCGGCAATGGAAGGGCAAGAGTGCCCATCCTACTTTTGGTTGCGGCTCTGCCGCTTTGGGGGCGGGGCGGAATTTTATCGCACATTCATGACGTAGCTGAAGCCGTGAGAATCGGAGTACCACACCGTTCGATGCGTGCCGCTGCAGCCATAGACCGGCCCGAATCAGAGAACGAGGCGCGGCAGCCTGTCATTTCCCGGATGAAATTGAAAACGTACGCTTTGGACCTGCAGCTTCTCAGTGCAGAGTCACAAAGGGATCGGTACCCCAATCAAGGCAGACCAACATGCTCTACAACAACGTAACGCTGACGGTGAAGAACGAGCAGGACGTCGACAAGGTCCTTGAGCTGCTCATCCAGCAGGCGACACTCTCTCGCTTGGAACCGGGTTGTGCCCGGTTTGAACTGTATCACTCGCAGGCGAACCGCTGTGTGTTTCAGTTGATTGAGCAGTGGGAGTCCGAGGAACTTCTGGCTGAGCATCGCGAGGCCAGGGCGTGCAAGGAGATTTACTTTCCGCACGTGATTCCGCTCGTCGACCGCGTTGCACATCCATCGGACGCAGTCCTCGTTTGACGGTGAATCCCCTCTCCCACCCTGCGGGCACGCTCGTTCCCTCCTGGGGACAGGCAGCGGTGTCACGGACTGTTTCGAACGCGATTCCTACGCGTCGTCCTGTGTGCGTTCCTGCAGCAGCGTGAGCATGCGGGCAATGTCGGTTGCCGACTGGGCCTGCATCTTTTCGAGCACTGCACTGCGGCGGCGGTCCACCGTGCGCATGCTGATTCCCAGCTCCTCGGCGATCAATCGGTTGGGCAGACCGTCGACCATCAACTGCATGACCTGGTATTCCTCGTACGCGAGTGTTTCCAGCCGGGCCTGGATCGATGTCGTTTCGACGCGCTGCACGCGAAGCCTCGCGTAGAGTTCGAGTGATCTGTCGACTTCGTTCAGCAGCTCACGCGGATTGTACGGCTTCTGCAGCAGCGTGATGGCACCGCTCTGCATCAGTTCGACTGTGACGGGCACGGTGGCGTGTCCAGTGACGACGATGATCGGCAGCAGACTACCCGCGTTCTTCAGTTCCCTCAGCAGGTCCAGCCCGGTCATTCCGGTCATTTTGAAGTCAGTGACCAGGCAGCCCGCCGTGTCGTCGTTGAGTGAATCCAGAAAATCCTCCGCCGACACAAACCTGCGGGTCTTGTGCTGTGCGGCAGCGAGCAATCCCGTCAGCGATTCAAGCACGGCATGGTCGTCGTCTACCAGGTACACCGTCAGTCCATTGTCCGTCATTGATTCCCTCCGCCACACGGAAGCATGAACCGAAATCGGGCGCCGTACTTGTGCTTGTTTCCCGCCTGCATCGTACCCTGATGAGATTTCACGATGTCCCGGCAGATCGAGAGCCCAAGACCCATGCCCTGTGGTTTTGATGTATAGAACGGATCGAACAGGTGTAAGACGGAATTTGAATCCAGACCCGGTCCGTTGTCGGTGACCTCCACAATCGCGCCGATCAAAAGGTCGTCGTCGTCCTCATCGTCGTCTCGGGCATGCGCCCTCGAGATAAAACTGTCCGAGTCTTCGAGCGAAGATTTCTTCCAGCAGCGGATCCAGAGCCGTCGATCCGCCACGGGCAAATGCGCCATGGCATCGCACGCATTGGAGACCAGATTCAGCACGACCTGCTGAATCTGCACATGATCCGCCAGGACGAGCAACGGTGGTTCCTCGGTGCCGAGCAACCCCGGTTCCGGCCGGTGAAACTCGACCGTGACACTACGCCGACGCAAGTCGGCGCGAATCAGTTCCAGGGCGTCAGCAATCAGAGCCCTCAAATCGCAGGTGGAGCGGTGCGGCTCGGAGCGTTTGGCGAAGTCACGAATTCGGGTAATTATGTTTCCCGCCCGCTCCGACTGCTGCTGGATCGACGCGATGTGTTTTTCCACCGTCGAGCCGGTGTCGGGCTGATCGAGTAACAGTGAACAGGCGGCGGCAAAATTTGAAATCGCGGACAATGGCTGTGTAATTTCGTGCGAAATGACGGCCACCATTTGCCCCATCGTCGAAAGCCGCGACACATGCACAAGCTGTCCCTGTTGCCGAGCGACCGTTTCTTCAGCTTTGCGTTGCTCGGTGATGTCGCGAGTAATTCCCAGATGAATCGTTTCGTCCGGGGAGTACTGAAATGGCACGGCGTGGTGCTCGACAGTCCGCCGCGTTCCGTTCAGGCCAACGACTTCGAAGTGTGCATCGCATGTCTCACCGGAGCAGGCCCGGCGGTGCAGTTCTCTGAACTCGCCGCGGCATTCCTGCGCAATCAGGCTTTCCATTCGTACGCCCCGAGTCTGTTTCTTCGACGTGGCCTCGATCATCGAAAGGCCGGACGAATTAATGTCGAGCAATGTGCCATCAGTGGCAATCAGGCAGACACACGCGGGCTCAGAATCAATAATCGTGCGAAGGCGAGCCTCACTGCTGGCCAGTGCCCGTTGCGCCCGCGTTTGCTCCGTGATGTCCTGGGCCATCCCGACGATTCCAATAATGCGTCCGACCTTGTCTCGCCACGGGGACTTTGTTGTCAGCAAGACGCGATCGCCTGATTCTGAAGGCAGATTCTCCTCATAGGTTTCGGACGTTCCTGACGTCATGATCCGGATTTCGACTTCGCGGATCCGCCGAGCGACGGTATCCGGAAAAAAGTCGCTTTCGTCGATTCCCACAGTTTCCTGCGGAGTCAGCCCGTACATTCTGGCCGCTCCGGAATTGCAGAACACAATCCGGCTGTCGCGATCCTTGGCGAACATGAACTCGGACGTACCTTCCACCAGCGCGTTCAACAACGACTCCTGCTGTTCTGTTTCTTCGAGGACTTTTTTCTGCTCAGTAATGTCGGTGCCAATTAACACTGCCGATTCGACCTGCCCGTCGATTTTCAGCGGAATCGCCCGAACTCGAACATAGCGTTCTGAATTCGGATCCAATCCGCCAAACGATTCCATGGCAACGACCTCACCGTCCTCAAACACGCGACGCAGCATGGTTTGGGATGTTTTCCGGAACTCCGGTGGCTGGTAATCGTAGATCGTGGAGCCGACCACGGAATCGACATTGGATTCCGCCACCGTACGGTTGACGGACAGGATCTTCCCGTCGCGATTGACCGAAACGATGTAGTCGGGGTCGTGGTTGAGAATAGCCTGCAACCACACCTGACTGGCGGTCATGGACGCACTGATTTGAGAGTCGCGTTGTTCGTTCTGTGCCCGCCGCTGTCGATGCGCCGCATCGATCAGAACGCCACTGGCTTGCAGCAGCGGAGCCAGAGCCAGGGTGATGTCTGAATGCAGTGAGGCGCTGCCGGTCAGTCCGATGAGCCCAACCAGCGACCCGTCGTTGTGTATCGGAATCGCCAGGACGAGACGTGACGATCCTGCGATGCTGTCAACAACGGTTTGCGCGGTGTCAATCGCCCGGCGCAGTGGCCCGTCGGGGAGGCTGACGGCGGCCCCCACTTCAGTTGTCCATACGTCATCACCGGGGCCGGCCGTTGTCATACCACCAGTTGCAGCAAGCATGCGTAACAGCGAAGCCTGCGCCAGATCTTCGCTGAGATCCGCAATGAATCCTGCTTTGCTGCCGGTTTCGGAACACAGAGCCCTGAGCAGTCTTTCGAAACACGTCCGGCTGTTCGACGATTGGATAAACTGCGACTGCACCTGATTGGCGATTTTCAGACACCGGTTCAGTTGATCCGCCGACTCCGGCAGGGGCGGTGCAGCAATGTGGTGAGATACCTGCGTCATTTCATTTCTCCAGGCACCAGTCTAACGCCCCAAGTGGGATGAAATGAACGCATCCACAGCCGTTTCCAGTAATCGGGCACGACTGGCGAAGTTTCGCCACGTGAGCGGGTTCGGGTATGTTCCGAAGGTGACGATGCGTCCTTTTTTGAGACTGGTCCAGCGACGGGAGAACTGCACGATGACGCGACCAACATTGCTGCTGCTGATTGCGATCGTCGGGCACTCGACGCTGTTGGCCGACGAGAATCCGGTACGGCACTGGCTCTGGTCGACCGCGCATGCCATTCCCAAGGAAACGACCAGCGAAGGCAGCGGATACTTCTCGATCGTCGAGGGTGCCAATCGCAGGTTGTACATCGGCTCCGCGAAGTACGGGCACAACGCATACCTCGTCGAATTCGATCCGGCCACGAAGCAGATGAAGATCGTCGTCGACGCTCACAAGGAAATCGGCACGACGGTCACCGGATTCGCCGCGCAGGCCAAGATCCACACGCGCAACAATGTCGGCAAGAGTGGTCGCATTTACTTCGGCACCAAACAGGGGTACCCGCAGAAAGGTGAGCAGCGATCCGATTACCTGGGCGGATACCCCATGGTCTACGACCCCCAGACGGACAAGACGCGGGTGTATGACATTCCCGTTCCGCATCAGGGCATCATCAGTCTGACGCCCGATGAGTCACGCGGCCTCGCATACCTATCGACGTCCAGCGATGGCCGACCGGTCGACGATGCTCACTTCATGGTCCTTGATCTGGAAAAAGGCACGTACAAAGACCTGCTCGACACGAAGCACATGTATGCGTTCATCGTGGTCGACTGGCAGGGCCGCGCGTATCACCCGATCCGCGGCGGAGAGATCGCACGATACGACCCGAGAACGGACAAACTGGAGCGACTCAAGCAGACCATTGATGGCCAGCCGCCGACCAGCACGCCATTCCTTGCACACGAACACGGTCATCCCATCAACTGGGAGATCTCGCCGGATCGCAAGACGCTGTACTCGGTCGCGATGAGCGAGAACCAGCTTTACTCCTACGACCTGACAGCAGGTGGCAACACTCTGAAGGGCCGGCGACTGGGACCATTGATTGCCGATGCCACGAAGACCGACTGCCGCGCGATGTGCGTCGCTCCGAATGGAACAGTGTGGGCCGGTGTGCAAGGCACGTTCGAAAAACGCGGCGACTTTCTACACGTCGTGAGCTGGAAGCCGGGTGATAAAGCCGTGACCGATCACGGTCCCATCGCCATCAGCAATCCGAAGTACACCGATTTCACGGACGCCGCCGGCAAGCCGCTCAAGTATCACCATGGTGTTTACAAGCTGGCCGACGGAACGATGCTGCCGCGCTACACGCTCATGGGCATCAGTGCCCACTCCAGTGGAGCGGTCTACGTCACGACGCTGTACCCCTTCACCGTACACGAAATCCGCTTTCCCAAAGTCGCCGGTGTGACGACCGAGTACCGGCACAACTCGCACTCCGACGTGATTCTCGGCCGCATGCTTTACTCCGACACACTGGACGACAAAGGCCCGCGTCCCGAGATGCAACTGGCGTCTCTATTTACCGATCAGGTCCCCGCCATCGACACCAGTCGCAAGTGGTCGAAGCAGTATGGATTTCCGATTCACAAGTCGGTGCGCGATGCGCTGACACTGGGTGGAGACAAGCTGGCTGTCGACGGCGTGTTCCTGATCGCCGAACACGGTGACTACCCCGAGTCGGCAACCGGACAGTTCCAGTTTCCCAAGCGGCGGTTGTTCGGAGAAATCGCCCAGACGTTTCGCGCGACCGGTCAGTCCGTGCCGGTGTTCTGTGACAAGCACCTGGCTGACAACTGGAAGGACGCCAAGTGGCTTTACGATACGGCCCGTGACCTGGACATCCCGTTAATGGCCGGTTCGTCGCTGCCGCTGGTGTGGCGCGATCCGCCCGTTGACGTGAAACGAGATGCGAAGCTGAAGGAAATCGTGGCCGTGTCATATCACCGGCTCGACTCGTACGGATTCCATGCGCTGGAACTGGTGCAATGTCTGGCCGAACGCCGCGCGGGCGGAGAAACCGGAGTGCAGAGCATCCAGTGCCTGACGGGCGACGCTGTCTGGGAAGCAGAGAAACGCGGCGTCTACGATCGCAAACTGCTCGACGCGTGCCTCGAACGCATCACCGATAAGCGCTGGGTGAATCGCAAACTGTCTCTCGAGAAGGCGGTCCCAGAACCGGTGCTATTCACAATTCGGTATCGGGACGGCCTGAAGGCAAACATCCTGACGCTTGACGGAGCCCTGGTCGAATGGTCGGCCGCATGGCGTTACGCCGAAGACGGAAAAACAGAAGCGACGCTGTTTCACACCCAGGAACTGCGGCCGTTCGGCCATTTCGCCTTCCTGGTCATGGCCGCCGAGCGATTCATGCAGACTGGCCGGTCGCCCTGGCCGGTCGAGCGGACTCTGCTGACATCGGGGTTGCTGGACGCATTGCTGGTCTCGAAACAACGGGGCGGCAAGTCGCAGAACACGCCCTGGCTGAAACTGGCTTACCAATCCGACTGGAACTGGACACAGCCGCCCCCCGCACCGCCGGGACGCGATATCACAAGACAGTAAGGGAACAGGGAAACAGTAAGCAGCGAACAGGGACAAGCTGTCATGCCGTTCCCTGTTCCCTTTTTCCCTCAGAATATGCGAAACCTGTCTGCGGAACGCGCGTTTAATAGCTCTCCCAACTCTCCATCCGGTTCAGGAACCACTCCCATGAAGCGATTCACACTGCTCGGAACCGTTCTGCTGCTCGGCGGCGGAATGGCGATGACTCAGGACGATTCGGGCGACATTTTCAAGAAGCTCGACAAGAACAGCGACGGCAAACTCGTCGCCTCAGAGATCCCGGAAGACCAGGTCCGTTTTTTTGACCGACTCGTCCGAATCGGCGACGACAACGACGACGGCGAACTGTCTCGCGCGGAATTCGACGGCGCGACCAGCGATCAGGCCGACGAGCCTCGGCCCGGTGGGCGCGAAGGAGCAGGACGTCCCGGCGAAGGCCGCCCGGGCGAAGGGCGACCGCCGCGTGACGGTGAATTCCTGAAGCGTATGGATCGCAATAAAGACGGCAAACTGACTCTCAACGAGCTACCGGAATTCATTCGTGAACGTGTCGCGCCGGTCTTTAAGGCCGCTGGTAAGGATGCACTGACATTCGAAGAGTTCATGCAGGCTCGACAAAAACTCGGAGGACCGGGTGAAGGCCGACCTCGCGGAGACGGTGACCGCCCGCCGCGCGATGGCGAGCGACGCGAAGGAGACCGGGCGCCAGGACAGGGTCGACCGGGTGAGGGCCCTCCCGGTGGTGGGCCGGCGTTTTTCCGTATCCTCGACGCCAACCGCGACGGTCGCCTGAGCCGTGATGAGCTGGCCAAAGCCGTATCGCTCATCGACGAACTGGATCAGAACGATGACGGTCAGCTTGATGGTCGCGAGTTGTTTGGTGGTCGGCCGGGCGAAGGGCGTCCGCCGCGTGAAGGTGACCGTCCGCCGCGCGAGGGTGAAGGCCGACCTGACGACCGTCCGCGTCGCCCCGAGGGCGAAGGCGATCGGCCACGACGACCACCCGCCGATGGTGACCAGCCGAAAGGCGACCGTCCACGTGAGGGTGGGGGTGGGGGCGGAAGCAACCTGGATGAGAACTTCCGTCGACTGGACCAGAACAACGATGGGTCCGTCAGCAAGGAAGAGGCGCCCAACCGTCTGAAGGAAAACTTCTCGCGTGTCGATTCGAACGGTGACGGCAAAGTCACGATCGAGGAACTGCGCAAGATCTTCGACCGGGCTCGAGAAGGTGATCGCAAGAAGTCCGACAGATAAGTCAGATCGATCCCGACCGACTTTGAGTCGGTCATGGAATCAATGAGAAAAGCCCGCACTCACCGGATGAGTGCGGGCTTTTTCGATCATAGATCGACTCGGACTCTGTCCCTGCAAGGCAGAGTTCGCTCAATCAACGCGGGCCCGAACTCGTATGTCGCAATTCCACCTGCAGGCGGAATCACGACGGCACATCTGACGAAACCGGCGACTGCTTCGCCCGAGTGTGCAATTCAGGACTGCACGGATTCCGGAGCCGGCGTGTCGGTGTCCAGCGGCGCTTCGGTCGCTTCCGGCGCTTCGGTTGCTTCCGCTTCTTTCCGCTTGATGGCCTCGTACACTTCGCGGCGATGGACGCTGATCTCGCGCGGGGCTTCAATGCCCAGGCGGACTTTGTCTCCGCGAATCTCGACAACCATGATGGAGATGTTGTCTCCAATGACAATCTTTTCGTCTTTCTTCCGGCTGAGTACGAGCATCGTCCTGGTTCCTGCCTTGGGGTGAATGGCCCGTTTCCCACGGACCAGCGTCTGGATGCCCGGTTCCACTCCGGAACGCGGTAGCAATTCAGTCGCACCCTCAGCCTATACCCTGGAGGTCCAGGTGGCGTGATTTTCAAGGCAACCAGTGACAAACCGTCAAGTTTGTATGCAGGCAAGGCTGGAACTAACCCCTGGGCGGATTGAAAGGGCCAGCGCAACCAGGACGATCAGCATGGTTATCGTCCGCAGGAGCACAACCCGGCCGAACCGGAACCGAGTGGTAGCGAAACTCGCCAAGAGTTTCGGCCGAAAGTCCTGGCGACTTTCGCTACATCAGAAATCCCGCAGGAGCACAATCACCGCGTCGTGACGCTACACGCGAATCTTCGCTGTATTAGATCGCGTTGCCGGCCATTCGTGGTCGCAGTCTTCGCAATGAAATCCGACAAGCGAAGCCGTTCCGGGAACGACCTGTCCCGCGGCATCGGTGCGGCCATCGTTCAGCATCAGAGGTAGAACCGACGCATGACGGCACTGCGGGCAACAGACGTTGGCGTGAATCGACCGGGCCCGGTCGACAAGACTTCGAGGACCGCTGCGCAACCGGTCAACCCAATCGGCGAATGAATAGATGATCGGCTGGCCGGAGTTGCGGCCCGATTCGACCGAATCTGGAGAGCCTGTCTCGATCGAGGTGGGCGTGTCAGACGTCTCCGGATTTTCGTCCGGGCGGAAGATCTTCAGCATGCTCGTCCTTGCGCCTCTGTTGAGTCCGTTGATTCCGCAATTAATCAAAGCCGACAATCCATTGCCGGCGCGGGCGGGGAAAGTACCGTGGATCACGTGTACCAGCAAGACGGCCTGCTATTCTGTCGCGGACCCTCATCAGGAAAACTCATGCTTAGACAACTGACGGCCGGCCTTGCGCTTCTGATCCTGGCGGCGGCGGCATCGGCGGCGGATCGTCCCAATATCGTTCTGATCCTGTCCGACGACCTGGGTGTCGAAGGCCTGAACTGCTACGGCGGGACAAGTTACCGCACGCCGCAACTCGATCGGCTGGCGGCCGAAGGTGTGCGGTTCACTCATGCGTACGCGCAACCGCTCTGCACGAATACGCGCATCCAGTTGATGACCGGGCTCTACAACAACCGCAACTGGCTGTATTTCGGATGCCTGGATCCGAACGCAAAGACAATCGGCCACTGGATGAAAGACGCTGGATACCACACGTGCATCGCCGGCAAGTGGCAACTGCAGAGTTACGACCCTCCGGATTACCCCGGCTCGGAACTGCGACGCGGCAAGGGCATGCAGGTCCAGGACGCCGGGTTCGACGAGTACTCGCTTTGGCACACCGGCCACACCGAACTCAAAGGTCCGCGGTTTGCCGATCCTGTGATTTTCGAAAACGGCGCATTCCGCAAGGACACGAAAGGCCGTTACGGAGAAGACGTCTGGGTCGAGTTCATTCAGAGCTTCATGCAGCGTCACGCCAGGGACGACAAGCCGTTCTTCGTGTACTACCCAATGACGCTTCCGCACTGGCCGTTCGTGCCAACGCCACGCAGCAACGACTGGGGCGTCGAAGAGAAGATGCATCCTCCGCTGGGTACATCTGGTGGCGACATCAAGTACTTCCCCGACATGGTCAATTACATGGACGAAGTCATCGGCCGCGTCGTCGACACAGTGGACGAACTCGGCCTGCGCGAGAACACGCTGATTCTGTACGTCAGCGATAATGGAACGGATCGGAAAGTCGTTTCCCGATCGATCTTCGGCAACGTCCTGGGCGGCAAGGGATCGCCGACAAACGCAGGCACTCACGTGCCCATGATCGCTCGCTGGCCCGGTCGCATCAGTCCGGGCATCAACGAAGACCTGGTCGACACCACCGACTTCCTGCCCACCGTACTGGAAGCCGCCGGTAAACCGCTGCCGGACGACGTTGTGATCGATGGTCGCAGCTTTCTGCCTCAGTTGATGGGCCGAAAGGGTAACCCGCGCGACTGGGTGTTCTGCCACTACGATCCGCGACCCGGCTGGGACAAGGACAAGTTCGGACTCGTGCGTTTCGCCCGCACGAAACGCTTCAAGCTGTACGACACCGGTCGCCTGTACGATGTCCTGAACGATCGGCTTGAGACTCGACCCATTCCTCCGGAAGATGACACGACTGGCTCAAAGCAGGCCAGATCGCAACTGGCCGACGTGCTGTCGTCCATGACCGTGAAACCGGAGCACTGATGGCAAAGACGCGGCGAGCGGCTGACGTCTTTTTCCCGTTCCTCAAGAAGAGCAAACGAACGGGTTGGCGAGGGTTGGCATTCCGTTGGCTGGATCGCATCGGCCCGGTGACTCGATTCTCACCGCTGCGCCGAGCCGTCCAGGCGATCTGCCTGCTTATGTTCCTCTTCGCGTTCTTCCACGTCTGCTGGCCGTACTCGCAACACTTTTCGACCGAGACATTCAGCAGTAAGGAGTCGTTTCCCGTTGAGACGTTTCTGCTGATCGACCCACTTGTTGGCCTGTCGACGGCGCTCGCCGGCAAAGTCCTCAACTGGTCGACGCTCTGGTGGATGGTCGGCATCGTCGCCCTCTGCGTACTCGTTCCCCGCGCGTTCTGCGGCTGGTTCTGTCCACTGGGTACACTCATCGATGTCTTCGACTGGGCGATCGGGCGACACTTCAAGAGATTCCATCTGCCGGACAACGGACCGAAGGGCGGCTGGGTCCACTTCAAGTACTACCTGCTGGGTGGAGTACTTGTGACGTCAGCCTGCGGAATACTGACGTCGGGGTACTTCTCCGCTATTCCCGTGCTGACTCGCGGCTTGCTGTTTACTGGCGGAAGACTGCAGTTGGGCGCCATCAAGGGCAGCAGTCACCTGCCACCCGTCGGCTGGACGTTCTGGCTGTCGATCGGGCTGTTCGCCGCGGTGTTTCTACTGAGCCTGCTGGGTCGACGGTTCTGGTGTCGATACGTCTGCCCGAGCGGCGCGTTGCTGTCCGTCTTCAACTTCTTCCGCGTGGGTGAGCGGAAGGTCGAAAGCACGTGTATCAACTGCAACAAATGCGTCGAGGCCTGTCCGTTCGATGCGATTCACGAAGACTTCACAACCCGCACGAACGACTGCACCTACTGTCAGACGTGCGGCGGCGCCTGCCCGGTCGATGCCATCAAGTTTGTCACGCGCTGGAATACGGTCGAACTGAAAATGTTCAACGATCCGCCCGTCGAGCCGCGGCCCGTGTCACGCCGCGGATTCCTCACGGCCGGGGTCGCTGGGGGAACGACCGCTGCACTCACCATGCTGGTAGATTCCGCCATTCCCGCCGACACACCGCGGCCATTGCGCCCGCCGGGTAGCGTGCCGGAGGATCAGTTCCTCGATCTGTGCATTCGCTGCGGCGAGTGCTTCAAGGTCTGTCCCGGTCCCGTGCTGCATCCGGCGGGGCTGGAGCACGGCCTGGATTCGCTGTGGACACCGGTCGCGCATCCCGAACACGCCGGTTGTCATCAGGACTGCAACTTCTGCACGCTCGTCTGTCCGACTGGAGCGATTCAACCGCTCGACATTCTGCGCAAACGGAAAACGCATATGGGTCTGGCGGTCGTCAATACGCAAACGTGCCTGCCGTTCCGGGAAGATGGCCGAGAAGACTGCGATCTGTGTTTCGCCGAATGCGAACAGGCCGGCTATCACGCGATCGACATGCGACCGATCCAACTGCCGGTCGATCGAGAAGAACTGGAATCGCAGGGGTTTACCGATTCCGAGATCGACGAGATGAGTACGATTCTGGCGCCGTTCGTCAATCCGGATAATTGCGTTGGCTGTGGCATCTGCACGTATCGTTGCCACACACGATACGTCGTCCAGGAACAGCGACTGGACGCCGCGGCGATTCCTGTCATCGCCGACAACGAAGATCGCAATGGCGTGAACCAGGCCACATCGATGACAACTCGAACAATGACCCAGGAGTCAGAGTCTTGATTGCACGAAGTCGATTCCGTCCGCGCATTCTGGTGCTGCCTGTTGCCGCGCTACTGATCTATGCCGCCGTCGAATACGGACCCCAGACATCGCCCCGCAGACGGTCGACTCAATCGTCCGTCGCGGTCATGCGGGCGCCGTTGTTCGAAGGCACGGATTCCACCAGATCGCTGTTCCGGCTGCACGGCTGGCTGGGTCGCCACACGATTTTCATCGTGTTTTTTGACGGAGAAAAAGGCGCCGCCGCGGACCCAGTGTTATCTCATTTACTTCAACACACGGCCGACCTGAAAAGAACGAACACCTACGTGGCCGCGATCAGTACGGCGTTACCTTCCCAGAACAGCACCGCGGGTTTCCCCAGTTCGTTCGCACTGGTCACCGACCTGCCCCCGGATCACAGCATCCACCGATCGTGGAACTGCTACGACGACACGGCGGACAAGCCAGTCACGGCCGTGTTCCTAATCGACCGAGTGGGAAACGTCCCGGCAAAGGACGGCCATCCGATGCCATTGCAGGACGCGCATGCAGAAATTCATCGACTACTCGGTTCCGCGCATGAACCGGCGAATCCCTGATCGCGCAGTTGGAGAATAGAGTCCTGGCCTGGCCCCTGGCCGCAACCGAATTCGTAACCCAAAGAGCCGGTGAGTTTCGCAGGGTGTGACAAGCGGAGCAAAGTACCAATTCGGTGTGCCGGCGCGGGCGACTCCTGGAGTTGTTCAGTGCTCACGTTGTTCTGAGCTCTCCGCGCCGGCACACCGCAGATGCTATTTGGCCCGCTTGTCACACGCCGCGCTTACGCCTAACGCTTCCGGTTGCGATCGCCCAGGACTTTGTCAAGAAAACAAGACTCTACGCATTTGCAATGCGGATGGGTGTCGACATCGGCGCCGATCCACGGTTCCGAACGACTGGAAGATATTGGGACAAACAACAAACTTTGTCTTGCGGCTTTGGGCAACTCGCACGACGCGTAGTGGCTTTCGGATGTGGTGACCAGATCGCATCATGGGTGGACACCATCTGTAGTTCCGACCACACGTTGCTGAAAGCCCTGACCATCATGTCCGTCGAACAACACCTGCTGTTTGCCGTTCTGGCATTTGAAGATGAGCTGCTCGATCTGCAGCAGCTCACGTCCGCATGTCGTGCCTGGGCGACCGACAAGTCGAAATCACTCGCCGATCAATTGACCGAACGCGGTTGGGTCACGCCTGAAGATCGAGTCTTCATCGAGAAGAAAGCCGCGCGTAAACTGGCGAAGCATCAGAACGATCCGCGAGTGACGCTCAATTCGGTAACCAGAGGCGATGTGTGCGATGCGTTGTTGACCCAGGTGGGAGACACCGATGTCCAGCAGTCGCTCAGCTCATGGCCATCCGCAGCACCGGTCCTGATCGAGACCATCGGTCAGACGCTCGACGAATCTGAGCAGCCAAAGTCGCGCTACACATGGATCAATGAAGTCGGCACGGGTGGCCTGGGCAAGGTCTGGCTGGCGCGGGACAACAACCTGTCGCGCGAGGTGGCGCTCAAGGAGATCAAACCAGGTTCAGCTTCGAGTGAAGCCGTGCGACGTCTGATTAAAGAGGCGCAGATTACCGGTCAGTTGCAGCATCCGGGCATCGTCCCGGTCTACGAGATCAACCACGAGGGGCGACCCTTCTACACAATGAAACTGGTGAGGGGCGAGACACTCTCCAAAACGATTCGCGAGCATCACGAACGGAAACAGGCCGGTGATGACGATCCGCTTTCAGAACGGCGACTGATTCGCATATTCCTGAGCGTGTGCGACGCCATCGCGTACGCCCATTCCCGAGGCGTGATTCATCGCGATCTGAAGCCCGAGAACATCGTCCTGGGCGAATTCGGTGAAGCCATTGTGCTGGACTGGGGTCTGGCCCGTCAGGTGAACAGCGACGACGAAGACTCGACGCCAATCGTCGTTACAGAAGACGGTTGGACTGAAGCGACGCAGGCGGGAAAGAGACTTGGCACACCAGGATACATGTCGCCGGAACAGGCCGCTGGTCGCGTGCAGCACATGGATGAGCGGACTGACATCTACGGACTCGGCGCGATCCTGTTCGAAATCCTGACTGGCCAGCCGCCTCACCAACCGGACAAGTCCGTATACGTGGGCTCCCGGCTGACCGCCATGCTGCACCGCATTGCAACCGGCCAGACGCCGCACGTTCGGGAAATCGACACAACGATCCCCGTCGAGCTGGACGCCATCTGCGCGATTGCGATGGCACGGCGGCACAACGTACGTTTCCAGACGGTCACCGACTTCGAAGCTGCCATGAAGGAGTACTCTGCCCATATCGAGAGCATCTCTCTGACAGAACTTGGCGAGGCCAATCTGGCAAAAGCCAGGGGCTCAGATAATTACGATGACTATGCTCGCACCATGTTCCAGTTTGAGCAGGCGTACGAAATGTGGCCCGTGAACGAGACTGCAAAAATCGGCGTATCGACCGCACGTCTCGCGTACGCCGAAAGTGCTCTTAAGAAAGGCGACCTTGACCTTTGCATGTCCGTCCTCGACCCGAACGACCCCACTCACCGGAAGTTACGTAAGAAGTCGATTGAGGCACTCTCTCGGAAGCGGCGAATCGAGGAGGAACATTCACGTCTTCGCAGGAACAAGCGACATACTTTCGTCCTGTGGATCGTGTCGGTGATTGCCGTCGTTATGTCGACATTATTCGTCGTGGCTGTCTATGCGGCGTTTGAAGCTACGGCTCAAAAGGCGATCGCCGTTGAGCAAGAGAAGATAGCAAAAATCAACGAAGCCGAGGCAATTAAGCAGGAAGGAATTGTGAAGGAGCAAACAAAGATCGCTCAGACAAACTTTGAAGAGGCTGAAAAGCAGCGTGTTACTGCTGACGGCGAACGCATGATCGCCGATCAGATGCGAATCGAAGCGGAAAAGGCCAAGGAGGCCGAAGCAGCACAAAAGCTGATTGCACAAAAGAATTTCGAGGAGGCTAAGAAGCTACGCCTGATCGCGGAGGAGAAAGACCGGGAAGCTGTCAAACTCAGCCAGCAGAAGGCTGTCGTAGAGGAGCAGTTGAAGATCGCTCTCAAAAAGATCAAAGATCTTGAGCAGAAACAGTGATGAGGGCTTCTCCCACATGCGTCCGCAGATTGCGTTGGACTGTGACGGACTAAATGGCAGCAGTCGGGAGTAGATTAATCTCTCATTTGAGCTCTTTACCGACGCCGAGACTCGGTGGCGATCACGCTCGTTCGCGCAGCAGGCGGGCAGCGGCTGACAGGCTCTTCAGTTTCTCGAATGATTCGTCGAGCGGGATGCCGTGGTCTTTGCCGGGTGAGAAGCCGCAGTCGGGACTCAAGGTGAACCGGTCTGCCGCGATGTGTTCGAGTGCTTTGTCGACGCGCTCGACGATCTGTTCCGGCTGGTCGATTTCTGGAAAACGGACATCCACGCAGCCCAGTCCAATCCGGAATTCCTCGGGCAACTCGGACAGGATGGCCACGTCGCCCGCGACTGGAATGCTGAATTCCATCATCAACTGGTCGACGTCCAGTCGCTTGACGTGTTCGAGGATCGCTTCATATCCACCGGCCGCTCCCCACCCTTGGCGGCCCCAGTTGCGACGGCATAGATGGACGGCCAGTGTCACGCCCTCAACGCCTTCGACAATTGCATTGATGTATTCGACGGCGCGTCTCATTTCTGCTTCCGGGTCCTCAAACTTTGCCCGGACCTCGGGGTCCACCAACACGCACAGGTGCGGCTCGTCGAGCTGAATGATGTCGACGCCGATCTCGCGGACGGCCAGCAGTTCCTCGCGCAGCACCGGGACCAGAGCTTCGCAGAAAGCTTCGCGCGTCGGGTACGCATCGGTTGAATGATCCGGCTCCCACATGCGCTGGCCGATCAGGTACGGCGATGGTAACGCGACTTTGACGTGCCGGTCGGTGTTGTCTTTCAGGAACCGTGCCTCCCGGGCGACGATGCCGGGAAACTTCGGTGTCACTTTTCGAGTGACCACCTGGTGGTAGCCGAACACGTCCCGCTCAATCCACTCGAAGCCGTCCAGCATGTCGGCAATGACGTCGATGTAAGTCTCGCGCCGCCATTCGCCGTCTGAGACGATGTCGATCCCGGCATGCTCCTGAAGTCCAATCGCAAACCGCACGGCATCATCGGTGCGGCGTTGCAGTTCTGCATCGGGATGACCGCCAGCCTGCGTGCGCGCTGCCAGCAGATCTTTGACATACTGCGGTCGAGGCATGCTGCCAATGACGGCAGTGGGGAACAGTGGTAGCGCCTTGGTCATAGTTGGTGATCTCCGAACCGCCGGGTGGATACGGTGACTTTGTACTGACAGGACGCGGCTGACACCAACGGCCGACGCCTTCACGCCCGCTGAACGGGTCGTTACACATCACTGCCGTTCGTGTCCACAACCGGGAATCGAATTGGGAGTCTGTCATGCGACGACTGGTCTGCCTGCTGGCATCGCTGGTGTGCGGTTCTCGAATCGACACCGCATGCGCCGTGGATCGATTTACCGATGTCACCGCGGGGACGGGGATTCGATTGAACACGGTGCCGCGGCCCGGGCAGCCGCAGTATGGCGAGCAGAAGGTGCATGGGGTCGCCGTTGAGGATTTTGATGGCGATGGGCGGCTGGACTTTATTGTGGTTTGCTTTGGACTGCCCGCCGTGCAGTTGTTTCGCAATGCTGGCGACTTGCGGTTCGAGGATGTCACCAAAGGGTCTGGGCTCGAAACGTTTGCCGGCTGGGGCACCGGTGCTGCGACCGGGGACTACGATCGAGATGGAATCCTCGATGTGTTCCTGACGTCCCTGGAATTCAACCGGAAAGACAACAGTCAGGCCGCCCCCGGCAAACACTGTCGCCTCTATCGCGGCCTCGGGCACGGAAAGTTCAAGGATGTCACGGCGGAGTCAGGCACTCTGATGACCGTGCCCGGACGCAGTTGTGCCTGGTCGGATATCGATAACGACGGATGGCTCGATCTGTTTGTGACGTGCCCGTACTCGGACAGCGTGATGTTCCGCAACAATCGCGATGGGACCTTCACCAACATCGCCGAACAGGTCGGACTTGCCCTTCCGGACGCCATGAGTCTTGGCTGTGCTTTCGGCGACATCGACGACGACGGATTCGATGACCTGTTCGTCACGAATTACGACTCGCAGGTCAGCACGCTGTTGAAAAACGTGGGTGGGCGGTTTCAGGACATCACGGCAACGCACGGGCCCACGCGTAAGGCGTCATCGGTTGGCGTTGTGTTTGCCGATCTTTGGAATCGCGGTCGACTCGATCTCTACGAGACCACCGATTCCTGGCTGTCGGGGGCGAATTCCACGGAGCCGCAATTGATCAGTCAGGGACATGTGGTGGCTCCAAACCTGTTGCTGGCAAATGACGGGAAAGGCAAATTCAAGGTCACACAGGGAGAAACACTGCTGCACAAGACTCTTTCGCACGACGCCATCATCGAAGACCTGGACCACGACGGCTGGCTGGATATTTACGTCGGCGTGGACGCAATTCCCACAGGCAACAAATTCGCCACGCACAAAGGCGGCAATCCCATGTGGACTCGGAAGGACGGACAGAGCTGGTCCGAGGTGCGGAAGGAATGGGGCGTCGGATTCGAGGCGAATTGTGTGTGTGTGCCTGCGGCCGACTTCGACAACGACGGGGACCTCGATCTGCTCCTGATCAACTTCTACAAGAACATTGTTCTCTATCGAAACAACACGGATGACCAGCGCTGGCTGAAGGTCAAGCCGGTTGGCGTGACCAGCAACCTCGACGGCATTGGCGCGTGGGTGCGGCTGTACGCGGATGTCAAAGGCAAGCGAACGCTGGTCGCAACACGCCACATTCAGTCAGGCGCAGGGTACGGTCGCGCGTCGCAGTTGGAAGCTCATTTCGGGCTTGGCCGGTTCGCCGCACCGGAATACCAGGTCGAAGTCTTCTTTCCCGCGACGAAGACCACCGTCACTCAGGAGCACGTCAAGCCGGCCCAGCGCATCGTCATTCGAGAAGCCAGCGAATAATGCGGATTGGGCGATGTGCGTGAGGGTCCACGAAAGACACGAAATCGCACGAAAACAAAACTGAAGCATTCTGATTGGATGGGCGGCAGTCTGAGTTTGCCAGATATCACAAGAACATGAGCACGGGGTCTTAAATCGGCATCGCTCAATCCTGTTTTCTTTTTCGCGTCATTCGTGCTTTTCGTGGATTAAAGGAAGTCTCAATGAATCACTCCTTCGCATCATTAGTGGTCCTTCTGGCGGCTGGTTTGCCGCAGTCTTCATCGGTGCGTGCGGCGGACAACCCGAGTGCTGATGGCCTGCATCAGTTCCGCACGATGCTGGTGGGAACGCTGTCGTTGCCGGACGAGGAGTTTCTGAAGTTCGCGGAATCGATGAAGCCGGAAGTCATTGTGATGGGAGCATTCGGCGCACCTCAGTTTGTCGCTCAGGAGGATCGGCGCGAATGGCTCGGCAAGTGGCGGGATATCTTCTCCCGCATGCATCGCAGCAACATCAAAGTTGTGGGCATGATCGAGTTACTCAACGTGGGCAACACGCCGGACGAAGCGATGAAATTTGTCGACTTCTTCGAGAACCACTGGGACGAACAGTTGCTGGGCAGGAAGCCGGACGCCCGTGGCATCGACCTCCTGGAAATCCGAACCATGCCGCCTGCAAAGCAGTCAGGAGCCCACGCGCCGCGTGGCTGCGCCGTGAACCCGCATTGGCTGTCCGTCGAAAAAGGGTTCGTCAAAGCAATGATCGATGCAGGCATTGATGGCTTTATTACGCATCGAAACATGTTCGGCGAATGTGGGTGCCCGTTCTGTCATGCCGCATCAACGGAGGATCGCGCACACAACGACGCAACCAGGGCGACGAAGAAGGACGAGTCGCACAAACACTCGCACGCTGAGGCCTCGTGTTCACACTGCCAGAACGGCTTCCGCAACTGGCTGTCACACCGGTTCGACAAGGCGGGGCTGAATGAGAAACTGGGTATTAACAACCTCGCGAAATACCAATTGCCGGCTGTCTACGGACATCATCGAGACCACGAACACCTGCCGAGTGCACTGGAACTCGAGGGCATGAAGTATGCCCGGCACGCCATCAAGTCTGCTTACGATGACGTGTTCGTTGATTTCGGACGCAGCATGAAGCCGGATCTGCTGCTGGCTCAATGGAATCACATGCCGTACTTCGACGAACTGCATCTGGATGGTGGACACATCCCGGTCTGGGACATGACCACGTTCGGTCACGCATCGGCCAACGAACGGTGGAGTCTGCCAGTCGATCTGTGGGGCAAGGGCGAAGACTTCTACTGGTACTGCAACTGGGGTACATGCCAGAACACGCAGCTTGAGAAGCGCTTTCTGGCCGATATCACGCTGTATGCCAAACTGCTGCGGAGTTTCGCGCGAGGAAAGCCGTACGTGATTAACAAGTACGACTTCTACCGCCCACGTAACATGATGGCTGAAGCTGCCGCCCTGGGAATGATGGCCGGCGCAATCGCAGTGCCGTATCGCACTGAAGAAGACCGTCGCGTGATGCTGCGATACATGCAGTTCGTGCAGGCTCACTCCGATCTGTACGCGGATCAAAATGGGCAGCCAGTCTCAGATGTGCTGCTCGTTCATCCGCGCACGGCCTCGCATCGTGGTCGGGCAGATGGACTGGAGATGATCGAAGTCGCAGGGCGAACAATGCTGACGGAGCACATTCAGTTCGATTTCGTGCCAGATGATCTGCTCAGCACAGTGGAGCTTGCGAATTACAAAGCGGTCATCGTCGCGGACTCGATCGGATTAGAGACAGCTCGCCTGGCCGAGTATCAAAGCAAAGGCGGCCAGGTGATTGCCGTTCCTCGCACTGCCCGGGACGCGAGTGATCCGGCATGGTCGAAGATCGCAGCCGTCGTGGTCAGCGGCCTGAAACCTCACACGGGCGGCACGAGTGAGGCTCAGCCATTTCACGATGCGCTGCACCGGGCACTCAACGATCGTCACGCCCGATTTACGGCGCCCTATACGGTCGAGCCACATCTCTACCGGCGCGCCGATTCGTACGTTGTTCATCTGGTGAACTACAACCACGAAGAAAAGGCGAGCGGTCGCGCCGTGGTCGAACGAGAGGCTCCAATCGCAGCACCTGAGGTGACGGTTCGCTTACCCTTGGGTGAAGGTGAGAAAGTCGATCGAGTCACGTTCCTGGATCCAGACGCCGATGGGCGCAAGTCTCTGAAGTACGAGCAACAGGGCCGGACGCTTTCACTGACGACACCGTCGTTTCTCACCTATGGTGTATGTCTGATCACACTGAAAAGCACGCGTTGACTGACGGCCCGGCAACAACGGGACTCGTATTGGGCCGATCATTGCCGCGGATGCGGAAGTGCGGCCGCATGTCAGCCAGTCGTGCTGCTTGATATGTGCGGCATGTGACCGCAAGATGAATTGCTTCCGACATAAGTACACTGGTGTGGCTGCTCCATCGAGTATTGGCGAGTTGGACCGCAATCACACTTGAATTGCGGTCCTGGTTCATACAAGGCGGCGGGCTTGGATTCAGTGACATCATTTTCAGATTCCTGGATCCGGTCGGCGCGACAATTCGTGATATTGAGGTCAAGAATATGGTCCCGACGATCCGGCGGTCACGTTTCGCACGCCGGCTTCGTGGACGCAAGCGTATTGTTAACGGAAGCCCTCGCCAGGCAGCCGAGCGGCTGGAATGTCGGTGTATGCTCACGGGCACGTTTGACTTTGAAGTCCTGGCCGCGACCGGCCAGAACAGCCTCACAGACATTCAAGCTGCCGTTTCAGTAAACGATTCGGGAAACATCGCATTTGTGGGTTCGCGTTCGACAGGCCAGAGCGTCTATTTCGCGGGCAGCGGATCGGCGCCGCAGATCGTTAGCTTCGGTTCTCCGAGCAGTTCACGGACGTACGGCCGTGAATTACAGATCAACAACAACAATCAGATCGCGGCCGTCGATACGATTGCCGGCGGAAGAAGAGCGCGTATCTGGAACGCCAATAATCCCGGATTTTTCACCACCATCGCTCGCTCAACGACTCCTTCACCGCCTTCAGACTTTTTCGACGCGCTATCCAGCATTGCCAGCATCGCCAACGATGGCCAATTGTCATTTACAGGACTCGAAGACTCGACATTCGAGATTCATCTGAGTGATCAGGTGGTAGATGCTCGGGACGCGTTCAGCCCGTTCTCTGAAGTCACGTCGTTGCCGTCCGGGTCGTTCTTCCGGTTTCGGGCTGCAGACGGAGATCGTGTTGTCGTCGCCGCACGTGTGGGCACAGCCAGAAGCATCGTTCTTCATGACATCACGGGAACTGACACGCAAACAACCATTGCGACAACCACTGGAGGTGCGTGGTCAAATCTTGGAATCAGGCCTGGCATCGCAGATGACGGAAATGCCGTCACGTTTTTCGGTGATCTGACCGCAGCAGGTGCTGCCAGTCTGGGACTGGATCCCGGTGCTGGAATCTTCGCATTCGTGGAATCCGGCGGTGCCGCAGTGATCGAGCGGATTGCGGGCATATCGGGGAACGCGTTCCTCGATCCCGGCGAAGTGTTCGAAGATGACAACGGCAATGGCACTCTTGATATGGGCGAGGATAAAGGTGGGTTTTCCTCATTCAGTACTGATGCCCTCGTTGGCATCGGCACATCACTGGTCACAGCTCCAGCGGATCCGACACGTCTGACTGTGTCGTTCGTTGCGACAGGGCAGCAGTCGGGACAGCTCGGACTTTACGTGAGCAATGTGAATGTCGCAGCGAACCTCGCAGTGGATGGACTGACCGTCCTCGATCCTGCCCTGGCGCTTGCCGTCGGGGATTCGATTACGGGATTGAGCGGCACTGTGTCGACCATCAATCAGATTAACGAGGTCAACAATTTCGGTGACGTGGCCACTATTGTTGGCATGTCGACGGGAACTGAAGCCGCTGTGCTGGGTAGGTCATCGATCGCGGACAACGTCATGATCGATTCGTTCAGTCACTTTGAAAACGACCCGTCGAGACTTGCACTGACATATGAGCTGGCCACTGACCTGACCGATCCATTCTCGCTGGCTTTCTTCAATTCCGACGACGGGACCTTTGATTCCGGAACGGATCTCGCAATTGGAAGCGAGTTGTCAGTTTCCAGCGACCTCATCCAGAACAGTAATGGCGCACTGTCGCTGCGTAACGAATCGGGGGCCACAGAATCTTCAGGAGCGGCGCTGTCGACGGGCAGGCATGTCTTAGTCATCGATGTCGCGGCATTGGCTGACAGTGGCGATGCGACGTTTCTCGCGTTGGAACAGGCACTTCTCGATCAGGACGTGGAAATTGTACTCGCCGTGGCAGACTCAAATGCAGAGCTGCGGGAAACAACTGAGACTGACAATGACATCGCATTCCAGGGATTCTACCAGCGGGATAGTGCTGAACGCGTTGCCGTACGCTCAGCATTCGGCACCGATGACGAGGTGGATGTCGAATCCGGCGGATTGGTGCTGACACTGGACGACGGAAATGTGTCGTCGTCCGTCACTCTGGCAGGTGCTGCCGATATTCTGATTGTCACTTCCAGTGGCAGCGACGCTGTGCTGGTAGATTCTGCTGTGACGGTTTCCGTTATCGCTGTTCTGGGAGACGGCGACGATTTTGCTGTTGGCGGCGCGGGCGATGATGAACTGCATGGAGGCATGGGCACGGACGTGCTTCTGGGTGAAGGGTTTGGCCCGACTTTCACCGGTCCGGAGCTGACGTCGTTTCTCGATGCGCTGGCAATGCAGCAAATCGTACTGGGAAGCGTCACGCTCGGACCTGTTGGAACCGGTTCGGACATGCTGTTCGGCGATGAAGACTTCGACGTGCTGTTCGGCGGCGGCGGCAGCGACATGCTGGAGTCCGGAGACGGCGGCTCCATCGTTTTCGCCGATGCGTTCACTGTCTCGGGTTCGTTGAATTTTAATTTCAGCAGTTTTCTGAATTCCTCAAGTCAGGACAATGCGGAGAGCCTGCTCACGCAGGGGCTAGTGTTCCAGACAGCCATCGGCCTGCCCGGTGATGGATCGAACACCAACGAGATCACTGGTGGCAGTGGGTTCGATCTGGTGTTCGGCAGTGCCGGCGCTGACAACGTCGACACGGGCGGCGGGACGGTCGATGTGGTGTTCGGCTTCGGGGGAGTCGACACGATCAATGCCGGCGACACAGACTCTCTGGTTGCTGTCGGCGGAGACGGGAACGACATCATCACCGGTGGAAGTACCGCGAACATTCTGGTTGGCGGAGCGGGCAACGATAGCGTCACGGGTGGCGCCGGCGCTGACGTCGTGATTGGTGACAGTTTCACCTTCGCGCTCAACGGCGAAGATGGTTTCACAAATTTCCTTTCCAATTTCCGGGAGGGCAAGCTGTCGTTTCAAGTCTCGCTGGAGTCCATGGATTCCGGCCAGGACACGTTAAGCGGGCTCGGTGGATTCGACGTGCTTGTTGGAGGTGACGGCGCCGACACGCTCACCGGCGGTGACGGTGGAGGGTTGCTGTTCGGTGACGCGTTCAACCTCACCGCAGGTCCGAGTGAAGTGAGTTTCGAAAGTGTGTTCGATGGCAGTGACGACTCGGGCAACCCCAATAACGACAGCCCGCAAACGCAGGAAACGAAGAAAACGAAGTCCCGAAGTCTCTTCAGCAGATTCCTGACTCTGCTGGGGACACCGCAGTTTTCTCAGAATGGTTCTGGCGACGACGTCATTAACGGCGGAAGTGGTATCGATCTGATCGTCGGTGGTGAGGGCAACGACGTTGGCGATGGCGGTGCTGGAGCCAGCTTTGTTGACATTCTGATCGGAAATGAGGGCAACGATACGCTCACGGCCCGTCAGTCCTTCCTCAGCATCATGTTTGGTGGCATCGGCGACGACACCCTGGAAGCATCAACCGTACCGGGGAGTCTGGGCAGCATCCTGTTCGGCGATGGGTTTCGTTTTCTGGGCGTCCCGGTCAACCCGACGTCGGTGATCACCTTCGACTTCAACGGTCTGTTGCCTGTGCGTTTCGGGATCGCGACTGGTCTTGTTCAGGACGGGAATGGTGCCGATCGGCTGACGGGTGCCCGTGACGGATTCAATCTCATGGTGGGTGGCGGCGGCAATGACACTCTGACCGGTGCGGGCCTGGTGGATTTCATGCTGGGCGATTCCGTGAACCTGGGTGTTGAAATTGTGATCGACTTTTCGGGCGTCTCGGTTGATAACACACTCGAAGAGAACTTCGAGTCCATCAACACCAGCTTTGAGTTGCCCGGCCTCGCGGCGACCGGGAACGACGTGCTGCAGCAGAGCGGCAATGGATTCACAATCGCGACTGGAGGTGATGGAAACGATGTTATCGACGGCGGCGGTGGGACATTGGACATCCTGTCTGGCAACGCTGGCGTCGACACGATTCGCGGCAACGCCGGTTTCAACGTCATTGCTGGTGGCATCGATTCGGACTCGGTGACGGGCGGTGACGATGGCAACCTGCTGCTGGGCGACACGTTCAACTTCAACGTCCCCGGCGCTATCAATTTCGACGACATCAGGGACGGGCGGATCGTCTCACCCCCTGGCCTGATACCTACTGGTGATGGCGACGACACGATCACCGGAGGTCAGGGGTTGGACGTCATCATTGGCGGGTCTGGTGATGATCTAATCAGTGCCGGTAACGGATTCAATGCAGTCCTGGGGGATACGATTACCGTCACCGGGCAATCCTTCAACTTTTTCAATGTGTTCGGTGCCGCGCTCGTCAGTGCGATCTTTGGTGATGCGAACGGGATATTGGACAGAACCCTGGCCGCGTTAGGTCTGAGTGGTACGGGCGACGACACGGTCACTGGCGGTAGCGACATTGATGTCGTTTTTGGTGGCGACGGCGACGACAGCATCTCTGGCGGCGGCGGACCAGTGAATTTCCTTGTCGGTGGAAACGGTAACGACACCGTCGTTGGAAATGACCCGGATGAGGTGATCTTTGGTGGACCGGGCGATGACGAACTGTCTGGCGGGGCCGGTAATGACCGCCTGGAGAGTGAAGGCGGCGACGACATCTTCCGGGGTGGCAATGGCAATGATTCTGTTTTTGGGGGCGAGGGAAACGATCAGTTGTTTGGCGAAGATGGCGACGACGAACTGAACGGTGAGAACGGGCAAGATGTTCTGGACGGTGGTGATGCGAATGATGTGATTCGTGGTGGTGCCGGCAACGATCGACTGAGTGGCGGGGCTGGTAGCGACCTGCTTGATGGTGGTGACGCGGACGACATGCTCTTCGGAGGCCCCGGTAACGATCGACTGATCGGCGGGGCGGGGATCGACCTGCTGCAGGGTGACGAGGGCTCGGACACGCTGATCAACCCAGATGACATGGAATCTACAGAGGCGTCTCCGGTGCAAGTGGATTTACGATTGGTGCTGTCGGCAACACCCACGGATGCGAACGGACACGTTGCGAACCTGACGACAGACGTTGATTTTCTGGATGAATGGGATGATTTCTTTGTCGAAATCTGGGCGAGTACTCCAAACGACGATACGTCTTCCCTGAGCACGTACAGTCTGAATCTGCGATACGACGTGAATCTGTTTTCGGCGAACAGTGCGGAATTCGGTCCGGGTTTTTCGCTGTCGCAGGTGTCCGGTGTCGATGACGACGACGGAATTGTTGATCTCAGCGCGGCAACTGTCATCGCGGACGCCGGTCGAGATGAGTTTGTCCTGCTGGGACGCGTTTCTTTCGTATCCGCTGTTGCGGACGATCTGCCGAACAATCAGTTTGGTGCCTACATTCTGCCGTCACTGGGGGCGCGGTTTGTGACCTCTGATGTCACGACAACGACGGTCGGTGGAGTTGAGGCTGACACGACTCTTGCTGTACTCGTTCCGGAAATCTGGCCGGTGATGTTCGACCTGGATGACAACGGCACCATCGGTTTCGGCGACGTGACTCTGTTTGCAGCAGCCTTCGGTGGCAGTGTCGGCACGGATGGTTCCGCGTTCGGCAGTGACTTTGATCGAAACGGTGTTGTCGGTTTCGGGGATGTAAGCGTCTTTGCGAACAACTTCAGTCGTTCTCGCGACGAACCAGATCGCCAGAGCTATGCGGGAAACTTTCCCGTTGCATGGCGGCCGACAAACGCCCTCCGTCTCGCCTCGACTGCCCAAAACCCTGGGGGGAATCCGAATGTCTCGGCTGACCCACTCGACGCATCGGCATTGCGGGACCTGGCGGATACGGCGGTGGAGCTGTTCGCGTCCGCCGGTCTGGACGAGTCTGCAACCGAGTCATTGCGTGCAGTGGACATCGTCGTCAGAGACCTGCCGACGGGCATACTGGGACGAGCGGAAGAGGCTCGGATTCTGATTGATGTGAATGCGTCCGGTGTCGGATGGTTCGTGGGCAGCTCCCCCATGAATCACAACGAATTCAGTCTGTCAGACAGTGCACGGTTTGCTCTCGCCCCTTCCGTTCGGGACCGAATCGATCTACTGAGTGTGATCGCACACGAACTTGGTCACATCGCCGGACTGCACCACACGGACGATGGTTTCATGCAGGGGACGTTGGCATCTGGAGAACGCCGGCTTCCAGCACCACACAAAATCGACGCGCATTTTGCTACGTTCCATCACGTGAGCGACGCTTCTGAGATTGATCGACTCATCTGAAACTCGCGTAGTTGCCAAGCCGAGCGACCCTGACACCGTTATTCATGGAGCTGCCAACATGACGTACCAGCCGCAACCAGTCGATACTTCTGATGTCAGACTGTCATCTGATATCAGTGACTTGACCGAGGAAATCGCCCGGCATGCTCACGACGTCTGGGCACAGCAACGGATTGATGACGGCTGGGTCTGGGGCGCCACCCGGGATGACAACGCAAAGCAGCATCCGTGCCTGGTGCCGTACGAAGAGCTGGACGGTTCGGAACAGCAGTACGACCGCAGCGCCGCCCTGGAATCACTGAAGTTCGTGGTCGCACGTGGCTACCGAATTACGATGCCGTCCGGTGCGCAACACGTTCGCACGGGTAGCGAAGCGAGTGACACAGCCGCGGCGGAGGAGCTACTTGATCAATTGCGTGCGGCTGGGGAGCAGGCTTCGCAAGCACCCTCCGAGGAGCAGGTCGCTCTTGAACTCCCCACACTGCTGCAGGTCTGGAACTCGCGGCGCGAAGAGGATCGGGCATGGCGGTGCCTGCCGGAATTGTACCAACACCTGGGGCGTCGCTTTCTCAAACTGGGTGAAGCTCCGCTCGCTCGGGAGGTGGCCCAGGCGGCACTGGAACTCGCGGAAGCAGATGAGTCCGGCCAGTCGTACCTGCTGTGGAACGAAGACATCAGCCTGCGGCAGATTTATGGTCTGGCTCTGGCTCGCTCGGGCAACACTCACGACGCGCAGCAGGTTCTCCTGAAGCTCAAGGAGGATGGTCATCTCGACGAAGAGACGCTTGGCATTCTGGCCCGGACATACAAGGACCAGGCGTTTCTGCATCCCAGCGGCGAGACCGAACGGCGCGACCTGCTGAGAACGTCGGCGAAGATCTACCGCGAGGCCTCCGCGAAGTCCGATGGATTCTGGACTGCGATTAACGTCGCAACGCTCGAACGTCTGCTCGACGAAACGGCCGAGTCGGACAGCATCGCTCGCCACGTCCAGACGGAGTGCCTGGCCGACCTGGAGCGAATTCGAAGCCTGGACGTCAGCCCGGAGGAGACGTACTGGCACTTGGCCACTCTGGGAGAAGTCGCGCTGAATCTGGGAGAACTCGATGAGGCAGGACAGCATTACCAGGCGGCGTATCAGGCGGCGCCCAGGAATTTCGGCGACATCAACACGACACGTCGCCAGGCTGGCTGGCTGCTCGACTACTGGACAACTCAGGGACGTCTCTCAAACACCGACGCCGGATTGCTCGACCAGTGGCTGCCGATCCCGCGTGTTGTCGTCTTCGCCGGGCACATGATCGATCGGCCGAATCGCACTCCGGCGAGGTTGCCGGCCGCGCTTGCCGGTTCAGTCCGACAGTCAATCCGCACCTGGCTGACTGACAACCGGGCCTTGATTGGTTATTCGTCGGCCGCGTGCGGAGCGGACCTGTTGTTCCAGCAAGCCGTTCAGGAACTCGGTGGCGAGTCACGGATCGTCTTACCTTACGATGAGGATCAGTTCAAAGCCGAGAGTGTGGCGTTCGCCGGGGAAGAATGGTCAACGCTGTTTGACGAAGTCCTGTCGAGGGCGACTCAGGTGGTCATCGCGTCTCCCCGGAGAACTCAGGGAGACGGCATCGGCTATGACTATGCCAACCTGATCCTGCACGGTCTGGCGACGGTGCGGGCCACGGAACTCGGGAGCAACGCGGGAGAGCCGGTCGGACTGGTGGTGTGGGATGGCAGTCCGGGAGATGGTGTGGGAGGCACAGCGAGTGTCGTGCAACGCTGGCGCAGTCTGGGCATGGATGTGGATCAGGTCGACGTGTCAACGGCTGAATCCAATCACACCGGTGTGCTGCCCATCGTGAAGAATCCGCTGCCGCCCGATATTGTGTGCGAAGGCCCCGACTGCCCTGTCACCAGCACGCGCATCATGGCCATGCTGTTCGGAGATGCGGTCAATTTCAGCCAGCTCGACGAGGAACAGGTCGGTCGATTCCTGCAGCATTTCATGACTCCAATCGCCGAAATTGTCCGCACGTACGGCGATGCCAACGTTGTCAGAAATACGTGGGGAGATGGACTCTACCTGGTCTTCGACCACGTCCGCGCGGCGGGCCTGTGTGCACTGGATATCTGCGACTTCGTCCGCCGTCAGATTACGAACGACGAGTGGCAGAAGCAGCAGCTGCCCGCGAATCTCAATATCCGACTGGCGCTGCATGCCGGGCCTGTGTTCGGTTGCGTGGACCCGTTTACCAACCAGCAGAACTATACCGGCACGCACGTCAGCCGCGCTGCACGGCTGGAGCCCAGGACACCTCCGGGAGAGGTCTACGCCAGTGAGGCGTTCGCTGCCTTATGCGCCGAATACCGGGTGGACGAATTCAGTTGCGACTACGTCAAGCAACTCGCCTGGGCCAAGCACTACGGCTCGTTCCCAACATTCGTCCTGCGTCGCAAGCCGACTTGATTGCTGTACGGGATCGTATTTCGCCGGGCACACAAAAATCGGTTGTCCCAATTTTCAACCGGTTGCGTTGGTGACTCTCAACTCTCTCCGACGACGGCACGCGGTTGTCGCTCAGACCCAGACGTTCCGAACAGCATCGATCAGCCTTCGAGCTTTGGATACCAGAGCTCTTCAAGTCGGGTGGGAGACGTTTCCTCGATTTCTTCCCAGTGTTCGATGTCGATTGCCAGGTGCGCCCAGCACGACGTGGGGAATCCGTCGACAGGCCCCCCCATGATTTCAGCGAAGCGATGGAAGCCCGGATTGTGGCCGACGATCAGAGCGATCTGGTGTTCTTCCGGAAGACAGCGGACCACTTCGAGGATGTCGCCGGTATACGCTTCGTAAAGACCGTCCGTGGTCACGATCTCGCGGTCGTATTCGCAGGCCTCGGCCACGAGGATGGCTGTGTTGTGTGCTCGTCTGGCACTCGAACTGACGACGATGTCGGGAACGAGTCCTCGTTCGACCAGGACCTCACCGACTCGTGTCGAGTCCCGCGTGCCTCGCCCGGCCAGGCTGCGTTTGTGGTCTGTCACTCCGGCCGGATGGTCTGACTTGCCGTGTCGCAGAACGATCAGTGTTTTCATTTGAACAGGCTCCTGAGTCGCAAACGTAATGTCCGGCGACTACGAGGCAAACCCACTGACGTACGGCAACTGCGATGCGGTCGTCTGAACCGCGTCCTTGCCTTCCAGTAACTGAGCCAGGAAATCCCAGTTGCCTGTTGTCAGGGCCGACCGGGCCGACTCGGGCATGCTGGCGGAGAACGACTGGTCGCCGATCTGCACAGTCTGCGTTTCCAGACTGACGGTGATCTCGGCGGATGGGTCGTTCTGAATCGCGTCGCACAGGGCCTGCAGGTCATCAGTCGATGCGGTCAAGACCGGGATGCCCAGTGACGTGCAGTTGCCGAAGAAGATCTCAGCGAACGACTCGGCGATGATCGCTTTGATGCCCCATCGCATCAGCGACTGCGGCGCGTGTTCGCGCGAGGAACCACAGCCGAAATTGCGACGGCTGATCAGCACGCTGGCGTTCTGAAACCGCTCGTCATTGAAGGGGTGATTCGGGTCCTGCTGCCGATCATCTTCGAACGCATGCTCGCCGATACCATCGAACGTCACACAACGCAGGTAACGCGCCGGGATAATGCGGTCGGTGTCGATGTCGTCCATCAACAGTGGAATGCCAGTTCCAGTGATCTCGCGGATTTCGCGGATTTCGCTCATTACGTTTTCTCTATTGTTTTGTCTGGGTTGGCTCGAGAAATAACTGACTGTCCGATTCCCCTCTCCCTAACCCTCTCCCCAGGGGGGAGAGGGGACATTGGACGGTCAGTTCTTGAGCGATCCTTAGTAGAGTTCCAGAACCTGCTCACCACCGTGGGCAGGGTTGCCAATAAGTCGCCTGCCCTGCAGGTCGACCACAAGGTCCATCATTTCCAGCGGAATTTGACCGATCAGTATCGGAACTTCATCCGGCACTTCAACGACATCGACCGTACAGAAACGATCCATCACGGTCAGTTTGACCGCTTCGTAAATGTTGACAGGTCCCACACCCTGACTGGATGTGGCCTGTTTCTGAGCGACCTTTTTCAGACCAAGTTGTTCGATGCACTTGCTCGGGAGTGCCAGCGTGGTGGCGCCGGTGTCGACCAGCGCGTCATCCACCTCGACACGCCGTACGTCTGCGTCCTCAAGCTGACCGTCTTCAGTCGCCCAAAGATCTCGCATGTTTTCAATTGTGGCTTCCGTGAGTACTCGTCCCACGACATATCCTCCCACGACTAGACAACCGCCGGTTCCAGCATTTTTCGTACGTCGGTCACGGCACCGTTGACAGCGGCGGCCGCGACCATCGCCGGGCTCATCAGCAGAGTACGACCGGTCGGGCTGCCCTGGCGGCCTTTGAAATTCCGATTGCTGGACGAGGCGCAAACTTCGCGTCCCTGCAGTTTGTCCGGGTTCATGGCCAGGCACATCGAGCAACCGGCTGCCCGCCACTGGAATCCCGCTGCCCGAAAGATCTCGTGCAGGCCTTCGGCCTCGGCCTGTTTGGCGATCAACTGTGAACCCGGTACGACCAGCGCCTTAACGCCTTCAGCTACTTGATTCCCTCGGGCGACCTCGGCAGCTTCACGCAGGTCGGACATTCGCGAGTTCGTACACGAGCCAATAAACGCGACGTCAATCTTTGTGCCTTCGATCGGGCTATCTTCGTCGAGGCCCATGTATTGGAGAGCTTCGCGGATCAGGACGTGTTCCGAGTCTGGGTAACTGGCGACGGCCGGGATGCTTTGCGACACACCCACGGACTGCGCGGGTGTGATGCCCCACGTCACAGTGGGCTCGATGTCGGCGGCGTCGAATGTGACGACGTCGTCGAATTCAGCGTCCGGACCCGATGCGAGGCTCAGCCACCATTCGGCCGCTCGGTCAAACGCTTCGCCCTGCGGCGCTCTTGCGCGACCGCGAAGGTATTCAACAGTGGTTTCGTCCGGATTCACATAGCCGCAGCGGGCTCCGCCTTCGATGGCCATGTTGCAGACGGTCATCCGCTCTTCCATGTTCATTCGGTCGAAGACTTCGCCCGCGTACTCGTAGGCGTATCCGACGCCGCCCTGCACGCCGAGCTTCTGGATGATGTGCAGTGTGACATCCTTCGCGAAGACGCCCTGTGCCAGTTTGCCCGTCACCTCCACGCGTCGGACTTTTGGTTTCTGCATCGCAAGTGTCTGAGTCGCCAGAACATAAGCGACCTGGCTCGTCCCAATGCCAAAGGCGATCGCGCCGAAGGCTCCGTGAGTGCTGGTATGACTGTCGCCGCAGGCCAGCGTGATACCCGGTTGTGTGATGCCCTGTTCCGGACCGACGACATGGACGATCCCCTGTCGCTCGTCGTCCAGATCCAGCAGTTCGATGCCGAATTCGCGGCAGTTGCGTTCGATTGCCGACATCATGTCTTCGGCCAGTGTGTCCAGGAACGGCCGAGCCTGATTATCGGTCGGAATGATGTGGTCGACGGTGGCAACTGTCCGCTCGGGATACGGCACCGTGAGCTTTCGATCCCGCAGCATTTCAAAAGCCTGGGGGCTGGTGACCTCATGAATCAGATGCTGCCCGATGAACAGTTGCGTCTGTCCGGACGGAAGCGTCCCGACCGAATGGAGTTCCCAGACTTTGTCAAAGAGGTTCTTTTGAGCACTCATCAGCGACTTCTTGCCTGACGGGTCGCAATGACTGCGACGGTGACCGGAACGAAAAAGACAGAAAACACAGCATTTGCCGACACATCAAAGACCGTGAATGTTCAGTCCGAGTGCGTCGGGCGGGCATCGGGAATTGTTGATTATAGGCCATCCGAACGTGATTTCGACCAACGCGTTGCCGCAGGACGGATTGGCGACCGTCGATTGATCTCGACGCTGTGAAAACTGTCGGATCCGTGAAACAATTTGACGCACCGTCTCTCTGTTTCCACAGCAACGCCTTGCCAGATCGGACGACCGAATGCGCCGCACTCTCCTCCCAGGTCTGCTGATACTGGCCTTGTCATCTCCGTCGGCCGCGGCTCGTCGGCCATGCACGTTCTCGAAGATCGCGTCTGTTTCCGGGACTTTTTTTCGGGAAGGGCCTTCTGAACCCGACGCAGACGGTAACCCAGACGATTCAGAATCGCGCCCACCGGTGGCACTCCCGCTCTGTTCGCATACAACGAGCAACCCGCGACAGAGATCGAACCAAAGTCAAGCTGTGTACTCAGACATTATGGTATGGAGAATGTCGCGTATCCGGGACGCGATCCCGTTCCGCTGTCGGCTGAGCAGCCGTTGGTTTTGCGCCATCGCTTGGTCATCCATCGCGGTGACGTCGCTGCATCCCGTATTGCCGATCACGAGCAGGCCTACGGCGCCAGCTCGCCAGAACTGAATCAACACGACTGACACCAAGGCTCAATAACGATGACAGAGACCAGCGCTGTCTACACGGCTGACGACTTACTTAAACGTCTCGCCGAGTTGCCGCGATTCCCACTCGCTCATTTGCCGACCCCTCTGGAATATCTGCCGCGGTTTTCGCAGGCTCTGGGCGGTCCGCGAGTCTGGATCAAGCGAGACGACTGCACCGGTCTGGCGTTTGGAGGCAATAAGGCTCGCCACAACGAATTCATTATTGCCGACGCTCTGGAGCAGGGCGCCGACACGGTTGTCTGGGGGGCCGGAGTTCAAAGCAACAACTGCCGACAGACGGCGGCAGCCTGTGCGAAAGCTGGACTGGCGTGTCATCTGGTACTCGGTCGAGGAAAACCGGCTGACGGACCTGACCCTGTGCAGGGCAATCTGTTGCTTGACCACCTTGTCGGAGCGAGTATCGAAATCGTTGACGAAGCAGAAGGACCGGACGTTGATGCGAAGATTGCCCTGGCCGCCGATCGGCTGCGTGGTCAGGGATGCCGGGTGTATGAGCGCCTGCCGAAAATTGTGAAACCTCTGGCTGCACTCAGCTATGTGACTGCAGTGATTGAGTTACTCGAACAGGCCGCTCAGGCGGACGTGACGCCGAGCGCACTTTACGTCTGTTCGGCCGGCTCGACCGGAGCGGGAATCTCTCTGGCTACCGTGGCACTCGGGCAGACGTTTGCTGTTCAGCACATCACACCAATCGTATGGCCGTGGGATACTCAAGCCGTCATGACAGACATCGCCAACGGCGCGGCAGAACGGCTGGGAATCAAGACGCGACTGGAACCCACCGACATCAATGTCACGGAAGAGTATGTTGGAGTTGCTTACGGCGTTCCAACGCCAGAGTGTCTGGAAGCCATCGCGCTCCTGGCCCGCACCGAAGGGATTCTGCTTGACCCCTCGTACAGCGGTAAGAGTATGGCCGGCCTGATTGACCACATCCGCGATGGCCGCTTCTCATCCGATCAAGATGTCGTGTTTATTCACACCGGTGGCACTCCTGCTCTGTTCGCATACAACGAGCAACTCGCGACAGAGATTGAACCAAAGTCAATCTGACAATCCACACGAAACGGTTGTCCGATCCCCCTCTCCCTAACCCTCTCCCCGCGGGGGAGAGGGGACCTCGGATCGTTGTTTCTTGAGTATCGGCCCCACAAACTTTGTTCCGGAATTCGCACAACACATGACAAGCAAGACCCGCATTACATGCGAAGTGAACTTCGATCAGGATGGCAAACAAACAGGCTTCCTGCGGCTTCCACACTCGGTGCATCGGTCCGCATACGGATGGATCGCCATCCCGATCATTGTCATCAGGAACGGTGACGGACCGACCGTCCTGTTAACCGCGGGCAATCATGGTGACGAGTACGAAGGGCAGCTCGCGTTGATGAAACTGTGTCAGGAACTGGAGCCTGACATGGTCTGCGGCCGGATCATCATGCTGCCATCCGCGAACTATCCAGCTGCGATCGCCGGATTGCGGACGTCACCGATTGATGACCTGAATCTCAATCGATCATTCCCCGGCGATCCGGACGGGCGGCCGACGTCAGCCATCGCGCACTACATCGAGACCGAGCTGCTTGCGATTTCAGACTATGCCGTCGATCTGCATTCAGGCGGGAGTTCTTTGATGTATCTGCCCAGTGCACTTGCTCAGCGCGCGAAAGACGGTGAACTCGCCGCCAGGCAACAAGCGATGCTGAATGTGTTCGCCGCGCCGTTGTCCTATTACGCAGTTGCCGGAGTCGAAGATCGCACCATGCTGGCCGGCGCTCAGCGTTGCGGAGTTGCTGCGATCGGAACGGAACTGGGCGGGTCGGGAACCACGTCTGTTCATTCGCTGAACGTGGCAGAACGGGGTGTCCGACGTGTGTTGAAACATCTCGGCAGCGTCCCGGATATGATCGTCGACGACGATCTCCCACCGACTCGAATGATGGAAGTGCGCGACACCAGTTACTACGTCTACAGTCCTGACTATGGAGTGTGGGAGCCGCTGGTGGATCTGGGCGACGACGTGAAAGCGGGTCAGCCAGCGGCGGCCGTGTATGTGCCCCAGACTCCGTGGCGAGAACCTGTCATTACGCAATTCGAACACGACGGCACAATCATCTGCCGACGTGTTCCCGGACCGGTCGAACGAGGCGACTGCCTGTTCCATCTGGCCACGGACTGCGACACGTAGGAAGAAGTCGCGGATGACGCTGATTTTGCGGATGTTCGCTGATCCGTTACATCCGCCAAATCAGCGTCATCCGCGGTCCGTTCTTCGGCGCTTTGTGCAAAGTCAAGTAATCAGGGCCAGATAACGGTCCTGTAGAAACTGACGGCAATGATTACAAAGACTCTCGGCCGGACTGGCCTTGAAGTGACACAGCTCGGTTACGGCAGTATGGGAATTCGCGGGCCCAGGACGTGGGGTGTGCGCGTCGTGAGCGAAGAAGCGGCGGACGAGTTCCTGAACGCAGTGCTCGATTCCGGTATCAACTTCATCGACACCTCGCCCGACTATGGAATCAGCGAAGAGCGTATTGGCCGGTACATCAGCTCGCGCCGCAACGAATTCCACCTGGCGACAAAATGCGGCTGCGTGTACACGCAGCATGACGATCATCTTGAGATTGATCACGTCTGGGAAAAGGACGTCCTGAAGCGAAACATCGAGACCAGCCTGCAGCGTCTGCAGACAGATCATGTGGACATCCTGCAATTCCACGGAGGCGACGCTGAAACGATCCAGCGGGCTGGCCTGATCGACACGCTGCTGGGTTTTCGCGACAAGGGCCTGATCCGATTCATCGGAGCTTCCAGCAGCCTGCCACATCTACCTGGCCTCATCGACCTGGGCGTGTTTGACACTTTCCAGATCCCCTATTCGTGCCTGGCTCCTCAACATCATGACCTGATCACGCGAGCCGCGGAAACCGGTGCGGGAATTATCATCCGGGGAGGCATCGCGCAGGGCGGACCGGATGCCGAAATCCAGCGACCCGCACTGAACGATGTCTGGTCTCGTGCGAATCTCGACGAGGTTCTGCCCGAAGGAGTGAAGCGGGCCGAACTGATTCTGCGATACACATTTGCGCACCCGCACTGCCACACGACGATCGTAGGGACGTGTGATCCTGCTCATCTGGCTGAAAACCTGGCTGCCAGTGCACAAGGTCCGTTGCCGGTGGACTTATATGACGAGGTGACATCGCGCGTGTCCGCATTGGATGACTGACAAGGCCATCAGTCAGCGAGAACTGCCTCTATTGCGGCATTCAATGTGGGACTCGGGCGCATCGCAGTTTCTGCTTTCGAGGGATCGGGATCGAAGTATCCACCGATGTCGACCGGCTGCCCCTGGGCAGCGTTGAGTTCGTTGAGAATCACGGCCTCGTTAGCAGCCAGCGTTTGTGCCAAACCGCTGAAGCGTTCCTGCAACTCAGAGTCCTGCGCTTGAGCTGCGAGTGCCTGGGCCCAGTAGAGGGCCAGGTAGAAATGGCTGCCTCGATTATCAAGCTCGTTGACTTTGCGTGAGGGTGACTTGTTGTTGTCCAGAAACTGTCCGTTCGCCGTGTTGAGCGCTTCAACAAGTACCAGCGCCTTGCCGTTGTCGGTCTTAGCAGCAAGGTCTTCAATGGACACGGCCAGGGCGAGGAACTCACCGAGCGAATCCCAGCGCAAATGACCTTCTTCGACAAACTGTTGTACGTGCTTTGGGGCTGAGCCGCCTGCTCCGGTTTCGAACAGTCCGCCGCCCGCCAGTAACGGGACGATCGAGAGCATCTTGGCGCTTGTACCCAGTTCGAGAATCGGAAACAGGTCGGTCAGATAATCACGCAGAACGTTGCCGGTTACCGAGATCGTGTCGAGGCCATCACTGGCTCGTTGGCATGTCAGTCGAGTCGCCTCGACGGGTGTCATGATGCGAATGTCGAGGCCGTCGATGTCGTGTTCGGGCAGGTAGCGATTGACCTTTTCGATCAGTTGCGCGTCATGAGCACGGTCCTGATTCAGCCAGAAAATCGCGGGGGCTCCGGTCGCGCGGGCGCGGCTGACTGCCAGACGCACCCAGTCCCGAATCGGCGCTTCCTTCGTCTGGCACATTCGCCAGATATCGCCCTGCTGCACGGCGTGCTCAAGTACTGCCTGTCCTGAATCGTCGATGACCCGCACAGTGCCCGCATGCGGGATCTCGAAGGTCTTGTCGTGTGAACCGTACTCCTCAGCCTTTTGAGCCATCAGGCCGACATTGGAGACGGTTCCCATCGTGGTGACATCAAAGGCACCGTGCTCTTTGCAGAAATCGATGGTGGCCTGGTAAACACCGGCGTAACAGCGGTCCGGGATGATGGCCTTCGTATCGTGCAGCTCACCGTCAGGTCCCCACATCTGACCCGAGGCACGAATGGCAGCCGGCATCGAGGCGTCGATAATGACGTCGCTGGGCACATGCAGATTGGTGATGCCCTTGTCTGAATTCACCATCGCCAGTTTCGGTCGGGACGCATACACCGCTTCGATGTCTGCCCTGATCTCAGCCTGCCGGGCTTCTGGCAGTTCCGTAATCCTGTTGCACAGGGCACCCAGGCCGTTGTTCGGGTCGATACCGAGCTCGTCGAATGCAGCAGCATGCTTCTGAAAGACACTCTGAAAAAACACGCTGACCGCATGACCAAAGATGATGGGGTCGGACACTTTCATCATCGTGGCCTTCAGGTGTAGCGAAAGCAGCACGTCATTCGCTTGCGCGTCGTCGAATTCTGCGGCGAGGAATTCACGCAGAGCCCGACGACTCATCACCGACGCGTCAATGACTTCCTGAGCCTGCAGCGAGAGTGAATCTTTCAGGACGGATACGCTGCCATCGTCGCCCGTGAGTTCGATGCGGACCGTTCCTGCTTCAGCCATGACGTGCGATTGTTCGCTGCCAAAGAAATCTCCGTCTTGCATATGAGCGACATGCGTCTTCGAGTCTGCGGTCCACGCGCCCATCGAATGGGGATGCTTCTTCGCGTATTCCTTCACCGGTCCGGCTACGCGTCGGTCAGAATTGCCTTCTCTCAGGACCGGGTTCACGGCACTGCCGAGAATACGGGCGTAGCGTGTTCGCAGTTCTTTCTCCGCATCCGTTTCGGGTTCTTCCGGGAAGTCCGGGATGTCGTAGCCGTGCGCCTGCAGTTCCCTGATCGCAGCAGTCAACTGCGGAATGGACGCACTGATATTGGGAAGTTTGATGATGTTGGCTTCAGGCGTCCTGGCTAACTCACCCAGTTCGGCGAGCGCATCGGGCCGCTTCTGGTCGTCCGTCAGGCGGTCGGGAAAACTGGCAAGGATTCTGCCTGCCAGGGAGATGTCACGTTTCTCAACGACAATGCCACAGGCCTGTGTAAACGCTCTGATGATCGGCAGCAGAGAATACGTTGCCAGTGCCGGAGCTTCGTCAGTTTGCGTGTAGATGATCTTTACTGATGGGAGAGTCACGTTCTTCCTTAGTGATCAAGACAGCGTTGGCAGACGCCCCGACGAAGGTGCGGAGCAGGTATAAACAAGTCTGGCTCGAGCCCGGCCAGTGGCATTCCGGTCGCGACTCGATTGCGGAATCGTATCAGCTTCGACTTTCAACGCACGCGGAGACGGTGGTGCGTTTTGTCCTCATATTCCAAGGCCAAAAGGAATGTCGCCACAGTTTTCGGATCAAGGGGATGACTCGTGTGTGCGAGTCAGAACCAGCAGCGATCCACGCCGACGCGCATCGATACGCTCGGGTAGAGATGCCGCGCCGCCTTCGATCGCGATTTCAGCCAGCCTCTGCCATTCACGGAACCCCATGCGTTGCTGCGGCCAGTCCTGGCTCTGCCAGATCCGACGCAGTGCTTCACGCACCAGAACGGTCGGTTGATCGCGAAACACGTCGCAGTCAATCCGCAAAGAGTCCGGAGTTGCGATCAGTTTAATATCATTGACGAGTGCAGCCGCATGTTTGCCCACGAAGTCTGCAAGTTCACCTGCCTGAATCGCGAGCGTGCCAAGGACGCGGTGAATCTGTGGATTGAACTCACTGGCGAGGAGAGGGAGCAGCGAGTGGCGGATGCGGTTTCTGGTCAGCGTCGTGTCGGAATTGCTCGCATCGATCCGTGTCTCCTGGTCAATCGTGCTGAGCCACGCTTCAACCTCTGTGCGTGACACATCAAGCATCGGTCGAATGAGGCGCACGCCGTCGCTGAGCCGCCGGGTTCGAGGCATGCCCTGGAGTCCGGTGATGCCCGTTCCACGAACGAGATGGTGCAGAATGGTCTCGGCCTGATCATCGGCCGTATGGGCGACAGCGATCGCTGAGCAGTCTGCGTCTTCGGCTGCTGCTGTCAGCAGGTCGTACCGCATGCGTCGAGCAGATTCTTCCAGCGATTCTCCGGAGTCGCTTCCGGGAATAACCTCGACTGTTCGGATATCGCAGGGAACATCGAGCGTCTGGCTCAAGTGGCTCACCCATTGGGCGTCGGCATCAGAACTGCGTTCGCGCAGTCGGTGATTGACATGTCCAACGCACAATTGGATGCCTGTGGTCTCGCGTATTGCGAGCAGTGCTCGGAGCAGGGCGACGCTGTCAGGGCCACCAGACACAGCAACCAGAACTCTGGTGTTTTTTACGCCGCATGCGGCGAGGCCAGAGCCGACCTGATCGAGGAATCGGTTCGGTCTGTCGGACGTGCGGGAACTCACTGGCTATGTTCTCCGCATCTGCTGATCCAGACGAAACGCACTCGTCTGGGACACGACGAAGTCGGTCGGATCCTTCAGAAGTCGCGCATGCTGGAACCGTTGGGCCACCCACCCGCTGCCGAACAGAACTGCGGTCGCCGCCAGACACCAGCCTTCTGACTGACCGGCGACGAACAGGCCGCCCGCCCCGGCGATGCTCAGAACGACACAGATGCCCCCGACCAGCAGGTCGGTCAGCCAAGCCCAAGACGGAAACGGAGTCGCGACATTGAGCTGCACAGCGAGAAACCACCACTGATGAAGTGCCGCAAACGCGAGTGCGACTTTCGCACCGATGTAAATGCTCATGACAAACTCGGGCCGCCCGGTCAGGCCGAATGTCATCATCACGGTCACACCGATCGCGAACGGCAAAAGACAGAAGGCCCGAATGACCCCCAGAACCATCGCCAGTCGCTCGACTTCCGACTGGCTGACGGGCAAAAGAGCCATGCTGGGACACACATGCCCGTCAGATGATTTCCAGATCGCCGCCTTCCATGTTCCGGACATCGTTGCGACCAACCCGAAGAACGCGACGTGTCCGCCCATCGCGATCAGCCGGAACTGAAACGCCTGGTCGGCCAGCAACAGCAGCATGACAATCGCCAGTGAGACCGTGGTGGAAATCATCAGAGATTTTGTCCATGACGGTCGGCCGCCGGTCATCACTTCCACAGCCTGCCGCTCGCGTTCAGTCAGAATCGAGGCCACAAGGCGTTCCAGAAAGCCAGCCGAGGTCCACGCGTCACGCTCAAGAAAATCCGCGGCGTGGACACGGTCGCGTGCTTCCGCCGGGCTGAGTTCAGCATCCTCGTCTCCGCGAGATAACCGACGCGGCAGCCAGGCGAGCGGAGATTCTGCCGCTTCGGCTGCGGCATCTTCCTCTTCCGGTGACTTGAGCAGTCGCCAATTCCTGTCGCCGACAGCAACGCCCAGCATTCCGTTCTCGATCGTCACCTCGCGAACCACGTAGCGGCGTTCAAGCCAGGCATAACTCGCCAGCGCCGCCAGTACGGTGAGCCCGGTCGGCACGGCGAACCACCAGGCTCCCGGCTGCGGTTGCAGGACCCCGTCGAGCATCATTCGTAGCGGCCAGCCCGTCGGCGTGGCGGCAAGCAGGATTCCCAGAACAACCTCACCCGCAGGCAGTTGCGCTATTCCCAACAGCCATACAATGACTCCGCCCCCCAACAACACGAGAGCCAGCAGAAGCATGCCGCCGACGACTTCTTCCCGAGCCACCTGAGGCAACCACACGGGGAGCAGAACGGTCAGTGAAGCAACCATCACCCATTCGACGACCCCCAGACCGATAAGCGCTCCCATTTCCGCCGGTCCGAGCTTCAACGACAACAGTGTCCCGCCGACGTATGAAAGGCAGACAAACAGAAAGACGAGTGTCATACCGATCGACAGGGTCGCCCGGTTGCGCAGGTAGCGACGGTCCGAAAACGGAAGCTGACCCAGCAGAGCGACGCTGACAGAGCGAGTCAATTCCCGTCGCAGCCAGCTTCCATGAATCAAGGCAGCCACGGCGGCAACAAAAGCCGCGATGGTAATGGTGCCCAGTCCTGACACTCGGTCACGACACTGAGTCAACTGCCAGCCACCCACGGCGGGCACAATCGTGAGCAGAACAGGAATGAGCAGCAGTGCGAAACCGGCGACCATTTTCAGCGCATAGAATCGCCAACCACCGCGTGCCAGACGGTACTGCCGCATGAGCGACGGTGAGCTGCGGATCCGCGCCAAAGCCAGTTTGCGTATCGGCTTTTGAGCGGAACTTGAGGCCAGCATGAAGTGTCCTGAATTTCACAACGCGATTCTCAAATCGACGCGCAACTTAACCAGAGTTTGGGCCATTGGACCAGTTCGAGGCAATTCTCGCATCATGTCGGCCAGACGCGATGCGGTCCGTCATCTGGCCACCACGATGCGTATCAGAAAAAGGAGACGAGAGCCGTCGGGCCACATGCGCCAATGCGGCCATTTCGCTTGCGAAATCCCCTGGTCCTTGACTTTTTTCGATCTCGGGTTACGTTAGGCACGGAATTAGCTCGCGGCTGGTTTGGCCGGTCGCTTCAGGAGGTGGTTATGCTGGTCCTGTCGAGGAAGAAAAACGAGAGCATCGTCATCGCGGATTCTATCGTCGTGACGGTCGTCGACGTGCGAGGCGACAAAGTGCGTCTTGGCATCGAAGCTCCCCGAGAGATTCCCGTGCATCGCAGCGAGGTCCATGCAGCGATTGCTGCTCGTGTCAACGAGCCGAAGGCGGAAGAAAAAGCCGTGGAGTAGTTCGCTTCCGAGCCGTCATGCCTGACGGTGAGATTCCGATTGTCCGTTTTCGCAGTCGATTTTGTGTGAAGCATTGACAGGGCCGTGACGAAAATTACTTTACGCGCACTTGCGAGCGGCCCCATCGTCTAGTGGCCTAGGACTCCGGACTTTCGCTCCGGCAACAGGGGTTCAAATCCCCTTGGGGTCAGTTTCAGTAAGAATGCTCGAGTCAACCGGCTCGGGCATTTTTTTTTGAATCCGGTTCGTGCGCAGGCATTAGTCGATACACGCCCAGCCCAGCCTGACCGAAGGAGCAGACATGGATCCTGCCGTCGCCTGGAGATCGCTGTTCGAAGGCTGGCCCGACGCTATTCCTCGCGCCGGCATGATTGTCACCGGTTTCGGCGAGGCGATTCCGTTCAACGGATTCATGGTTTCCGGCGGATTACTCGTGGTCGAGCGTGAAACGCCGGACCAGTTCGGCACTCGGAAGGTCATCCTGCCATACGGACAGGTCGCGGCCGTTCGTCTTTCCACAACAATCGAGCTGACTCGCTTCGCCGCAATGGGATTCCAGCCACCGATGTAGCCGGCCATCTCTGCACCGGGAGCGGGCTGTCGTCTGAATTTAATCTCGCAGCGAGTCAGCTCGTCGGCGGAAACACGCCCAGGCTGGTCAACTTCCACCGATGAGCGACCTGCTCGGGCTGATTGATGCGGAGCAGATCTATCGTGGCGCGACCCCGAGTTGTCCGACCAGTGAGTTCTGGCCCGTTCCACTCGAAGTGCTCGGACCAGACGTCAACTCGCGGATTGAAGAGCGGGACCAGTTTATCCGTTTCGGGATCGTAGGCCGACTGATCACTGCCCTTGAAGGAATTGCACGCGAGGCAGCTCCAGCAGAGGTTCGGCAGCTCGGTCGGCCCGTGGTGCTTCTCGGCCCGGATGTGGTCGAGCTGGAAGGGTCGAACGTCGAATTCCTGCGGCATGCGGCAGTACTCGCAGACGTCGCCTGCCCGCTGCCGCACCTGATTGCGAATCGCCTTCGCCATGATTCAGTGGGAACCACCGGCGGACTGCTGCAGGGACAGCCGGGCCTTGGCCTGCAGGAGATTGATAAAGCTGCCGACTCGCACATACCGCTCCAGTTCGTCGCGCCCCTGTGGCGTGATCTGTCCCTGCTGGTTCTGCTCGGCCAGTCGACCCATATGGTCTGCGGCCTTGTCGCTGAACTTCCAGCCGAGCACTGAGCGAGCGAACTCGGGCGGGAAATCACCCTGCTCCGGGGCGATGACGTCCGCGAGGATGTCGGCTTCGGTGGTAGTGGGTTGTGGGCTAACCATGTTCCCAGTCTACCACAGGTCTGCCGTGGGACACCAGGTCCGTCCGTGTCATCCTGACACAGCCGTAGCCCGAGTTCTCCGAAATCGGGACCAGACGACGTCGCGACCTGCTGCCACATCGAACGCCGACCTGTCTTCCCAGGTCCAGGGCAGCGGATTTCGGAGAAATCCGCCTACCGCTCTGTTCCGCGCCAAACGTTTGGCGACGCGAAGCCCGGAATCTTGGAACACACTAACTTTGACCAGCGAGTTCACGGATTGCGGCCTGGATGCCATTGCTGTCGATGCCCTGGTAGCCCATCTGCTGCCACAGTCCGCCGGAGCCTTCTTTGCAAGTGCCGATGTGGTTGTAGGCGCCCTTGAAGCCCCGCTTCAGGAGCTGCGTCCCGAAACGCGATCCGAGTCCTGTATTCACATTGAAGGATTCGGTCACCAGTACCAGCGGCGCTTTGGCGAGTTTCCCCATCATGTCCTCGTCGTAAGCATTCAGCGTTGCTTTGCAGACGAGTCCGACGTCCAAACCGTTTTCTTTCAGATTGATCACCGCATCCAGCGCCCGATGCAACGATTCGCCGAACGACACAACATAACCCGCAGTGCCCTCGCGAATCAGATCGTCCTTGCCGGACACGAACTCGTAGCCATCGCCGTAAACTGGTTGCTCATTGTCGTCCAGAATGTCCGGTACAGCGGAGCGGGTCGAGAAGATAAACCGCAGTCCGGAGTCACCAAAAATGCGTTCGAGGCAAGCCTTGAACTGATGCTGATCCGCCGGGAAATACAGTCGGGTCGAGTCATCGTCGGGCAGGTTGTTGGCCGCGAACATGTTGTTCAGACCGAAGTGACAAGTGTTGTCGGCCATGTCGTCGCAGCCAGCGTGAGAGAAGTGGCACAGCACGTTGGATTTGTTCAAGCGGGCCATCGTGATCTCAGACACGATCATTTCGAGAAACGCTGAAAACGTTGCAAAGATGCCCTGTTTGCCAGCCTCGAAGCCGAAACCTGCTGCGGCTGAGAAGTTGCCTCGTTCCATGATGCCACCGCGGACGAATACTTCGGGGTGCTCCTTGCGGATGCTGTCGAGGCCGCACGAACCTTCCAGATCACTGTCGAAGACGCGCACGGCCGCGATGCGTTCCTCTTCCGACATCTGATCCAGCAGTCCGTTCACAATGGTGCCGAACGCCGACCGGTTCTTGCCCGCTCCCGCGGAACCACGGAGTGCCGGCTTGCCAGGACCTTTGGATACGGATTTCAGGTAGTCAGCCGCCTCTGTTCGACCTCGCGATTCCAGGTACTCGATCGCGGTGGCGGTCTTGATGACGTCGTGTCCGTGATTCGAACCTTCCAGTCCAGCGATGCCCGGACACATCTTGCGTTTGTTGATCAAGGCAATGGGGCCGTCGCAGGTCACTGCTTTGCACATGCGGGCGTAGAGTTCGTCGAGGTCCTCGCCGTCGCCGGTGTCGCATGTAACCCCGTGACCTTCCAGCGTTTTCGCGACGTCATAGCCGGGCAGGTAGTCGGACGGAAATCCCGCGATGGTGACATCGTTGTCATCAATCACGAGCTTGATATTCAGATGCTGAGCGACACAAAGCCGCGCCGCTTCCGCATCATTCCCTTCCATCTGCGACCCGTCGGAGCCGAGCATGAAGACGGCCTTATCCGGATTCGCGATTGCCACGCCGTTGACCATTGGCCACATATGACCGAGACGGCCTGATGAGAATTTCACACCTGGGGTGAAGTCACGTTCGGGATGTCCCGGCAGGTGCGACTCGAATTCACGGTAGTGCAGCAGGCGTTCAACAGGCAGATTGCCTTCAACCACTGCCATCAGATACTGAGTCGCGACGCGATGTCCGGCCTCGTCGAAAAACACTGGCAGTACATCGGGACTTCCGCCCTGTTGGGCGTTCAGCATGAAGCTGTAAGCGATCATGACTTCCGGCACGGTGTCGTATGGCCCGCCGGTGTGTCCGCCGAGACCTTTCGCATCAGCGACCGCCGTGAAGAAGATGATCGCATCACGACACAGTTGGATATTGAACTGCAGCGCTTCCCGCTGCTCGTCCGCCAGCGTTGGCTGCGTGGGATCGAGTGGAAGGACTCTCAGCTCGGCCAGATTGATTGGAAAGTCTGCGGTGGTGGTGTCAGTCGTCATGGCAATTTCGAACTGTGTCTGGAAGTGCTGGATCGGAGAGGCCCAATGGCAAAGAAGCCCGGCCTGTGAAACAGCCGGGCTTCAGAAGTGCATGAGGCCAGTTTTTAGCCAATCGCGTGCTGACACGAAAGCTACTCACCCGCGCGGATCGATCTCTACTGATGCGTTGCCGCGACGATTCGCCGCACGCGGTCAGCGTCCACCGCCGCCAACACGTTTCCTTTTTTTTTGGCTGATGTGCCCACAATGAAGCCCGAGGCACTCTGCGCGAGTTCGGCGGCATTGTCTGCGTTGACGCCACTCCCGACGAACACGGGAGTGCCATTGGCCGCCTCTGCCACGCAACGAAGATGCTCGATATCAACCGGCAACCCGGTCCCGTCGCCAGATACGATCAGGGCATCCGCATGTCCGCGATGAATCAGGTCGCGGACCTCGGATTCCAGCGGTCGGGCGGCCAGCGGCGCCGAGTGTTTGACGTCCACATCTGCGAGCACCGCTATGTGATCCGCCTTTAGTTGGGCCCGCAGTCGCATGAGTTCGTGAGCGATTCCCTCGACGATCCCCTGATCAGTCAACCTGGCTCCACACAGCACATTCACGCGAATGAACTGCCCGTTTGCCGCATGTGCAACTGCCAGGGCACTGCAGCCGTCGTTTCGTAACACGTTGACTCCGAGACTGACGTCCGGGAACTCCGATACGACATCGTGAGCGAGGACAGCCATGTGCGAGACCGTCGTTGCCGGGACCGCACCTGGAAAGAACGGTGTGTCACCGAAATTCTCGAGCATCAGGAATCGCACACCGCCGGTCACCCAGGCCTCGGCGTCACGCAGAACGGCGTCACGCAGAACGGCAGTGCGAATGTCGGCCAGCGAGTTTCCGCAGAGCGGGCTTCCAGGCAGAGCTGGAGCGTGCAGCATCCCAATGACAACAGGTCGCTCAGACGAGATCAGCGAACGGTCAGGCATGTCGTTCTCAGATGACACTCACAGGCTTCAGGGCATTGTGACCAGGCAGTACAACGCACACGCACTATGCCCCGGGCACGTCGATCCGTCCAATGGTCAAGAGAGGTAGCACAATGACTCAATCGCTGACGGCCGGCTCTGCTGGTGTGACATTGGATTCCGTGAGGACAGGTCTGCTGACCGCAATTGGCAGCGGTCGGGTTGGCGAGCCCGTCAATGTTCGACTCCACTGGCAAACTGGAAAGTCCACGACAGACCTGACGGAGACTGCGATCGTGGCCGCGAGTCTTACCGACGTCATTCTGAGTCTGGAGAACCCCGTCTGGCGCGTCCGCACAGGAGCGGGCGGCCAGTTGCTGCACATCCTGGCTCGCGATGACCGCGGACGAACCGCGTTGATCTCAATCGGCGCCGGCGACAGATCAACGCTGGCAGTAACGGTGTATGGAAACCACGGCGTCGTCCGGCTGGAAGACAGTTCGGTCAGCGAACAGGTACTGCGGGAATCCGCGAACGAAGCGTGGGGTGCAAACCTGAAACAGGCCATTCAGGCTGCCTCAGCTTGAGACGACCGGCCATGTCGGCAACGGCAGAATCAGCCAGAGCACGAAAGCCACGGGGCCGGCGAAGATGACGCTGTCGATCAGATCGAGCAGGCCGCCAAATCCGGGCATTAGCACTGCCGAGTCCTTTTTCTGAACATCGCGTTTGATCAGTGATTCGGCGAGGTCGCCAATCAGGCCGACGACACCAAGGATCGCACCATACAGCAGCGACCAGCCAGCGGAACACGGCTCGGCGTTGTCAAAGAACAGTCCCGGCGCCCAGTGCAGCCATGCCCACGTCCCCAGACTTGAGCCGACCAGCGCGCCGACACCACCCATCCATGTTTTGCCTGGGCTGAGCGTCGGGACCATCTTCCGTTTTCCCCATAGTCGCCCGAACGTGTACGCCATCGTGTCCCCGGACTTCACGGCAATGACCAGCGATGCCAGAACGAGATAACCGGCCTGGTCTCCGCTGATCCAGCGAAGCTGACATGTCACGGTCAACAAACATCCGACATAGGCGACGCCAAGAACCTCTGCCCCGGCCGTCTCCATCGTCCTGCCTGGCTCTCGATAACGGATCGCTCCCCGCAGGAAGATTGCCAGGACGGATAGAGCAAAGACCAGCATCGACATTGCCAGCCCGGCAGTCATGACGATGGCACGTGCAGACGCGGCACCGACCGTCAGGTCCGACTCCAACTGATCCGTGACAGTCAGGTTGAAGCGACAGCTCCAGGCTGCCACGACGATTGCCGTCGAGCAACACGCAATCATGAGGAACGACGGTTCGAATGATCGCGTCTTCAGAAGATCCGCGAATTCAAAACTCGCTCGCCAGATGAGCAGCAGAACCAGGCCCAGCAGATAAGGGGCAGACGCTCCCGCACGGTGGTCAAGGACAAACACCCCAATGAGTGCCGGGATCAGAATCGCAGAAAAAAGAAGCCGCCAGCCCAGCATAAAGCGTCAGCCTTTCAGTCCGCCGAAGCGTCGGTCGCGGGATGCAAAGTCGTGTAAGGCTTCGATCAGATCAGACTTCTGGAATTCCGGCCAGCATTTATCCGTCACCCAGAGTTCCGCATAGCTGATCTGCCACAAGAGGTAGTTGCTAAGCCGCATCTCACCAGCGGTCCGGATCAGAAGGTCGGGGTCTGGCATACCGGCCGTATAGAGGTGAGCGGCCACCGTGTCTTCATTGATCTCATTGGCTGCCAGTTCACCGGCGACCACACGAGCGGCAATCAACCGGGCGGCATCAGCAATTTCACTACGAGCACCGTAGTTCAATGCCAGACACAACCGCATCCCAGTGTTGGACCGACTGACTTCGCACGAGCGTTCGATCTCGCGGATCACCCCATCGGTCAGGCCTTCGCGCCGGCCGATGGTCGCAAACTGCAGTCCCTGTCGCATGATTTCCGAACGTTCCTCGATCAGAAACTGCTCCAGCAGGTTCATCAAGCGTCGAAGTTCCGCCTCGGGACGCTTCCAGTTTTCGCTGCTGAGACAGAACAGCGTGAGCTGCTCCAGACCGAGGTCGGCGCAGGACTCAACTGTATCGCGAACACTGCGGACGCCCCGTCGATGTCCTTCGATGCGAGGCAACCCGCGTCGCTGAGCCCAGCGACCGTTGCCATCCATGATAATGGCGACGTGTCGAGGCAGCGCTTCGGGTGCTGATTCAGCCTGTCCCATGATGTCACACAATCATGAGGGCCAATGATGCCAGATACGGCCCGTGGCGCTAATGCCCGCCGCTAAGCATCGGAGGCTGACACGGGATCAGGCATATTCTGCTTCGAGAGAGATGATCTCTTCACGATAGTACGGCTCCTCGTGAGGAGATTCGATCGACAGACGGACGTGTTCATCGTCGAAGTCGAGCACCGTGACGATGAAACGGTTGTCGATGACAATTCCTTCGTTTTCGCGACGCGAAATGACGTGCATCTTGGAGCCTCGTGATTCCAGCCGTGAGCCGCGTTTCGGATTGGATAAGCCGCTGACCGTAATAATCGGGCCATTGTATGACTGCCCATCGGCTCCGCAAGTTGCAAAACAAATCTTACTTTGCGAGTGATTGAGGCCGTTGTCTCGCGTTGACATTCCGGAAATCAGGGTTCTCCTGAGTCCACTCCCCCGCGAGACGACCAGTGTCACGCTGATCAACTGCGATCGCAATTCGTGCGTTGACGGGCGCGGGATCGAAGTGCCAGCTGCGTCATCCCGAATGGCGTTATGCGATCAGTTCCGGGATCAGTTCACCGCCGAACTGGGAAAGCTGTTTGTAGCGGCCGGCGTGGAAGTAGGTGAGTTTGTTGTCGTCCAGTCCGAGCAGGCGCAGCATGGTGATGTGGACGTCACGGATGGGGTGGACGACTTCGACGGCTTCGGCGGCGATGTCGTCGGTGGCGCCAACGACAGTTCCACGCTTTGTGCCCCCGCCGGCGAACCACATATTCATGGCGTCCGCGTTGTGGCCTCGGCCAAGGGCGGTGACACCACCTCGGTAGTTGTTGTCGGGAGTGCGGCCGAATTCTCCCGTCCAGACAACGAGAGTGTCGTCGAGCAGACCTCGGACTTTGAGATCTTTGATCAGCGCGGCGATCGGCTGGTCGACGCTCGCAATGCGGGATGAGTGGCCCTTCTCCAGGTAATCGTGACTGTCCCAGCCGCCGGAAAAGATTTGCACGAAGCGAACGCCCTCTTCGACCAGTCGACGCGCCATCAGGCACTGACGTCCAAACGCTGAAGTTTCTTTGCGTTCCAGACCGTAGGCCTTCTGGACGTGTTCCGGCTCGCTGTCGATGTCGATGATTCCCGGTACCGACATCTGCATGCGGTAGGCGAGTTCGTAGCTCTCCATGCGGGCCTTAAGCTCTTCGTGCTCGGGATGCTGATCGGCATGGCGAGCGTTTAGCAGGGCGAGCTGATCGAGGGCCTTGCGCTGGTGCTCGCGGGTTTTGTACTTCGGAGGATTGAGATCGAGGATCGGCGAGCCGGTCGAGCGAAGCCGGGTTCCCTGGTAGTGCGCGGGTAAAAAGCCGTTAGTCCAATTCGCCGGACCGGCCTGTGGAAGAGCCAACTCGGTCATGACAACGTAGCCGGGGAGATTCTGATTCTCAGAACCGAGTCCGTACGTCGTCCATGCACCAAGTCCCGGGTCGCCACCCAGGCGGCTGCCTGTGTTCATATGAAGCAGTGCTTCCGGATGATTCAGCGAGTCGGCCTTGCAGCCGCGATAGACGCACAGCTCATCGGCAACCTCAGGGTCGGCCAGAAACATCCATTGGTCGCACATTTCGATTCCGGCATTGCCAACCTTGCGCGACTTGAAAGGACTGCCGACGTAGAACCGCTTGCCACCAGCCAGACCAGCAGTGCGTTGTGACTCGGTCAGATGCAGCTCACTGAGTTTTGTTTTTGGATCGAACGTATCCGCCTGGGATGGTCCTCCTTCCATAAAGAGCATGATTACAGCTTTGGCCTTTGCTTCATGCATCGGCTGCTTTGGTGCGAGCGGACTGACAGCCTTCTTCTCAGCCGCATGCAGGTCGGTGAGAGCCAGTGCTCCAAGGGATGAACCGAGGCCGTACAGGAATTCGCGACGGGGGATTGCGGTTTGGGTCATCATCAGCTCGCTCTTGTTTTGAATATTCAATAAACAAACAGGAACTCGTTCGAATTCAGCAGCAACAAACAAACATCCGCCAATGCCCGCGTGTCCGCATCCACTGTCCATGGTTTGGCATCTGGAACGTAATCTTCGTAGACGTTCAGCTTCTCGATGAACTCAAACGGCTCGCCCGTGAATTCCTCGACCAGTGATCTGACGACCTGTGTCGGGTACTTCACTTCTTCCGGCTTATGGGTGTTGTGATACGCCTGCATTTCCTTGAGGTAGGCGTGCAGACTCGTCTGTTCCTTCCGAGTTGGAACGCGGCTGTAAGCAAGCTGTATGGCTCGACGAATCCACTGTTCAGTGTCGTCTGGTCGCTCTTTCTGAACGCGGAGAGCAAATGCGGTGGACCGATCAGTGATCACGTCGCTGTTCATCAGCGCGAATACCTGGGGAGTGACCGATGCCGACTCTCTCATCTCGCAGGACTCGTTCGGGTTCGGCAGGTTCATGATCTCCAGAAATGGATCAGCCTGTCCGCGGACGCGGTACGTGTAGATAGTTCTCCGGTTACGCTCGGCGGGCGTTCGAGAAGGCTGATGAGCCGGAGCAATCGAAAACTGAATCATGCGCGGCTGCAGCGCAACTTCCAGATTGATCTCGGGCATGATTGGAACACCTCCCATTTCGCGGTTGAGTTCTCCGCTAACGAGCAGTGTGCTGTCTCGCAGTTCTTCAGCAGTGAGGCGACGTGACGGGAATGAGGCCAGCAGGTTGTTGTCAGGATCAACCGTTGCCTGCTTCTTCACATCGACCGGCCTGCCGGACCGGCGGTAGACGTCAGACGACATGATGATTCGATGCAGGCGTTTGATCTTCCAGCCGTGCTCAATGAAATCAGCAGTGAGCCAGTCGAGCAGTTCAGGGTGAGTCGGTTTGCTGCCCTTCGCACCAAAACTGTTCGCCGTCTTCACGATTCCCTTGCCAAAGTGTGACTGCCAGACGCGGTTGACGATGGAGCGTGCTGTCAGCGGGTTGTCGTCTCTGACGACCCACTCCGCGAACGCGAGACGTCGTCCGCTGAGTTCGCTGGTGATCTCCCAGGGATTTCCGTTCGAGCGTTGCGCAGGCAATGCCGTTGCGCTGAGGACTCTCGGCGTGACAGGCTTCAGCGGAGCTTCGAGCGAACCTCCACCAAGAATGAAATTCGCGGGGCGCCACTTTTCATTGATCTTCTTCGCGGGCCTCAGTTTACGACCGTTCTTGAAGTCATCCTGCCCGTTGTACACTGCCTGGACCATCGGTTCGTAGCGTTCGAGTCGGCGTTCCCAGATCCAGACATCCTGCTCGCGAACTTTCTTCATCCCCTTCTCTTCGTATGTCAGCCCGACATGTCTAGGCGGCTTTTTGTCTTCCGGATCTTTCCTCCGGGCATTCTCGTTCTTGTATGGCAGATCATGTTCCTCGTACCACTTCTTCGCAGCTGCTTCCTGCTTGTTCTGAAGTTTCGCCTGCTCCGCTCTGGCATAAGCGACCAACTCTTCGACGAGCTTTCGCTTTTCGGCAAATCCCTTCCGATTCTCACCCGGTAGAAACTCCGCTTCCATTTCCGCCGGCTGAGTTGTCGCAAACGCAGCGTACATGCCGTAGTAATCACGGGTCGGCAGCGGGTCGAACTTATGGTCGTGACACTTGCAACAACGCATCGGCATCGACAGGAATGCCTGACCGACGTTGTGTACGAGATCATCGAGATAGATCTGACGGGCTTCTTTCTGGGGAATCATCTGCGTCCCCCAGGGTCCCATCCGAAGCAGTCCGGTCGCGATCAGAGCCTCCGAGTCACCAGGTCGAAGCTCGTCGCCCGCAATCTGCTCGACAATGAATTCATTGAACGGCTTGTCCTTATTGAACGACCGAATGACGTAGTCGCGGTACCGCCAGGCGTTCGAGCGTTCGTAGTCATTCGAGAAGCCAGCTGTGTCGGCATAACGAACGACATCGAGCCAATGCTGAGCCTGCCGTTCTCCGTAATGATCGCTGTCCAGCAAGTGGTCGATCAGATCTTTCCAGGCCTGCTGCGGGTTCTTCTCCCAGGCCTGACGAAACCGAAAGACTTCGTTCGGGCTGGGAGGCAGTCCCGTCAGGTCGTACGTGGCCCTGCGGATCAATGTCCTGAAGTCCGCCTGCCGGGCCGGCTTCAGCCCATCTGACTCCATCCGGCGAATCACGAAAGCGTCGATCGGAATCGTCGCTCCGGCTGGCACTTCCGGCTTCTTCACCGGCTGAAACGCCCAGATATCCTCACGCTGATATCGGCGATACGTCCAGTCATCCACGAGTCCGCCACTGGTATCGACAATCAACCCGTCCTCGTTTTCTCGGACGGACCATTCCTTCTTCTGAATCAGCAGCCGAGCTTCGGCGCTTGGCCAGGGAGCACCTGCCGCGATCCACTTCCGAATGTACTCCGTCTCTTCTTTCGTCAGTCTGTCGTTCTCTTTGGGTGGCATTTCGGAGCCTTCCCAGAGTACGGCCATATAAAGCGGACTCTCTTGAGGCTTACCCGGTACCAGGGATGTTTCTTCCGACTCGCCTCCTTCGATCATCCCCTCGCGGGTGAGGATGTTGTAATCACCGCGAATATCCTCTGGATCCTGGCCATGACAGCCAAAGCATTTCACTTTCAGTAACGGCAGGACCTTCAACGTGAAGAGACGTCTCGCCGCCGGCTGATCGAAAACCGCCTGTGCCTGGCGCGCCCGGCAATCTGTGGCGGAACCCATTACGGCTGTGACCACGAAAACGAATATCGAATATTGAACAAGGAACTCCGAAGGACGAAGTCTGGGCGCTGCTGGAAACTTCATATTTCGACATTCCTTGTTCGATATTCGATGTTCAAGACCGTTCACCATTCTGACGCTTCGATCACGGCTTGCCATTGCCATATATCTCCATGATTTCATCCGCCGTCAGGGCTGCAGTGAGGATCGCGAATTCGTCGATGCGACCGTTGAGGTTGCGGATCGCAAAATGTGCGTCGTCCTCACGAGCTGATGGTCAGGAATCGATTCCGTGTGCAGGACCTCGGCGTCCAGGAAGTGCGTCACACGTTGCCCGGCGACATCACAAGTCGTCGCGAGATGCAACCACTTGCCGCTCAAGGATGGTATCCAGAAGGGCGGAGAACGCACTTTGGATCGTCCTTGAATTAAGTGTCACATTGTCGTCTTTCGCTCCGCGAAAGAACGCACTTTCGCGGAGCGAAAGGCGACACTAAATGATCGAACGATCCTTTGCGATGTTCCGGCCCTTTGTTGCCGCCTGCGTCTCGGCTTCCTGACTGATCGCTTCAGCCAACTCGACATCCAGCAGCAGTTTGTCGCGTTGCTGATCACGTACATGGGCGAGCACCTGGACTCTCGCGATGGCGAACTCCCCCACCGACCCCGCGTCGGTGGAAACATGACCGGCAGCTACCACAACGGCGCCGTAGCTGCCGATCATGGATCCACCGACACAGGGTCGGTGGGGTTTGGTTGTCGACAGCAGGCAGCGTCGGTTAAACGACTCGTGCCTGCCCCTGAGCGTGGCGAAAGGGGATGGGCATTTCTGTAGGATAGACGCCGCTCCGCTTTCTATCCGTGCCGAAATCGCGAACTGATCGTCAAGTTTCTGGAACGTCCTGTGCGTAGCAGTCGAGAACACTCAGTTGATGGATTCCCAGCGGCCTCTGAATAACTGACGGCGAGGACAGGTGAATGTTGACCATTCAGTGCTTGATTATTGCGGCATCAATGACGTCCAGTGCGTCGGTACTTGCAGCTGACGGGCATTCGGTCGACAACGTCACGAAGTCGTTTGTGAAGCAGCACTGCGTCTCTTGTCACGGTTCCGGTGCCGCGGAAGCCGGCTTGCGTTTGGACAGGCTTTCGGGCGATCTCGATCAGCCCGCGGTGCTGCGACGTTGGGTGCAGGTGCTCGACAAAGTCACGAGCGGCAAGATGCCGCCGCCCGATGCAGATCAGCCGGCAACGGATGCTCGCAGGGAGTTTTTCGACACGCTGAGCTTCAATCTGCATGCCGCAACGATCGCCCGGCAGCGGCGCGACGGTCGTGTTGAACTGCGTCGACTGAATCGAAATGAGTACGAGACAACATTGCGCGATCTGCTCGGCCGGCAGGTCTCTGTCAGCGATCTGCTTCCCGATGACAACGTGGCCGCGGGATTTGACAACGTCAGTTCGGTTCTGGATGTCTCGTCAATTCACCTGCTGCGGTATCAGGAAGCAGCGGAAAAGGCGATTCGCTCTGCGATTCCGAATCACGAACCGGTGACCATGAAAGTGCGGTTGAGCGGGCGACAGGTCACGGAAAAGGTGAAGACGTACAAGTCGTATCTCGACAAGTCCGTGCGGCTCGACGGAGACTCGCTGGTGATGCACACGCGGATGTACGACAGCGTGCCGTGTGCAACCGAACGCGTGAGAGAGCCGGGCCGCTATCGAGTGCGAGCCTCGATTTCGGCGATTGGAACTGGCGGGCGTCCATTGCCCGTGATGGTGACGCATCATGGATACCTCACTCGTGAAGACGTCGCTGCTCGTCGCGTGCACGACATTCCGGCCGGACAGCCGACGATCATCACTGAGGAATTCGATCTACAGACCCGTGAGATCGTCGTCTTCAACGGTTGGGATCTGCCGAGCGCCCGCGACCTGGCCAAGCTGCCCGACGTTTCGCCATTGGAAAAGTTTCAGGGGCCGGGCCTTGTTGTGGACTGGCTTGAGATTGAAGGCCCGATCGATCCGTTTCCACAGCCGGGATATCGGACGCTGTTCGATGACTTGCCGCTGAAACGAGCGGTGGCGTGGAACCAGAACTCGCTGCAGGTCGTTTCTGGGAATCCACAAGAGGACGCGGCTCGGCTCATGCGTTCGCGCCTGCCGATGATCTTTCGTCGGCCTGTCGACGAAACGCTGACCAGCTACTTCACGGGGATCGCACATGCTCAGCTCGACGCGGGCAAGTCGTTCCAGGAAGCGATGATCGTCGCGTACACGGCAGCATTCTGTTCTCCGCATTTCCTCTACCTGTATGAACCACTGAGAGATGTTTCACCCGAGAATCGCACGAAGCTGGATGACTACGCCCTCGCGTCGCGGCTGTCGTACTTTCTGTGGTCATCAACACCTGATGCCGCGCTTCTTCAACTGGCGACCGAGAGGCAGTTGCACAAGCGCGACGTGCTGCATGCCCAGGTCGAACGACTGCTGAAGGACCCGCGGTCGCGGAAGTTCACGGAGAACTTCGCCGGACAGTGGCTCAATCTGCGAGACATCAACGCGACGACGCCTGACCCGCGGGTGTATGGAGAATTCGACGACTTCCTGTTCTGGTCGATGCCTCTGGAAACGACTCACTTCTTCAACGACGTTCTGACTCACGACCGACCGCTCACGGAGTTCGTCGATTCCGATTGGAGTTACCTCAATCAACGATTGGCTCAACATTATGGAATTTCCGATGTCGACGGCGGGCAACTGCGGAGAGTGCCACTGCCGGCCGACTCGCATCGCGGTGGGATTCTGACTCAGGCGTCGATCATGAAGGTCACCGCCGACGGTTCGCGGACTTCACCCGTGCTCCGAGGCAAGTGGGTGCTGGAGAAACTTGTTGGACTGCCTCCCGATCCGCCTCCACCGAACACCCCGGCGATCGATCCGGACGTGCGCGGAACGACGACGATCCGGGAGCAGCTCGATAAGCATCGGAACAACGCCGCGTGTGCTGCCTGCCACAAACACATCGATCCGCCCGGCTTTGCACTGGAGTCATTCGATGCCATCGGCGGCTGGCGCGACTTCTATCGAGGTACAGGTAAAGTCCGCACCGAGTTATTCAACTACCCCGGCCGCTTCGTATCTCGCGGAGCAGACGTTGAATCGCATGGGAGCATGTCCGATGGGCGGACATTTCGTGACATCGACGAGTACCGGGCAATCCTGCTGAAGGATAAAGACCAGCTGGCGCGAAACCTGGCTGTTAAACTGTTGGTCTACGCAACCGGAGCTGATATTCAGTTCGCCGATCGCGAAGTCGTCGAGCAGCTTGTGACAGATTCGCGAGCCAGCGATTACGGATTCCGGTCGCTGATTCATGCGATCACACAAAGCCGATTGTTTCTCTACAAGTAGCCGGCAAACGCCGACGAAAGACATCGCCATGCCACGACAACGACTCTTACGTCGCACATTTCTGCGAGCGTCTGGTGTGTCCATCGCCTTACCGATGCTGGACGCGATGTCGCCGCGGACGTCCCGTGCATCAGATGACCCTGCCACAAGGTCGCCCAGGCGGATGGTGCTGATCGCACGACCGCTGGGCCTGCACGCGCCGTACTTCTTCCCGGAATCGCACGGCAAGAACTACGAGCCCAGTCGATACCTGAAACTGCTCGACCCGCTGCGCCAGGACTTCACGGTCTTTTCGGGCATGTCGCATCTTTACGGAGGTGGACATGGCACGCGTGCAGGCCTGATGACCGGTGCAGCGCCCGAGAACATGCGACCCGGAAACGTGCGGAATTCGATTTCACTCGATCAGGAAGTGGCAGTTCGCATTCAATCGCCAACCCGAATTGCCAGCCTGACACTCGGCTCATCAGGACTCTCCTGGAACCGCAAGGGAATGGTGATTCCGTCTGAGAACCGAGCCACCCGAGTCTTCAGGAAGTTGTTCATAGACGGCACGCCCGCGGAAATCGACAGCGAAGTTGAGCGAATTGCCAATGGACGAAGCATTCTGGACGGCGTCCGCGATCAGGCGAAGAGTCTGTCTCGTAAACTCGGTACGCCCGACAGGGATCGTATCGATCTGCTGATGACCTCGATCCGCGAAGCCGAACAGCAACTGCAGCAGGACGAGCAATGGGTCCGCAAGCCAAAGCCAGTCGCTGGCGTCAAACCATTTACCAGTGACCATCCGGGACCAGACCAGGTCAAACGCGAACGACAGTGGTATGACCTCATGCATCTGGCCTTACAGACCGACAGCACGCGAGTGATTTCACTAAGCATTTACTCGCACGGCCCGGTTGTCATCAACGGACAACAGATCGGGCACCACGAAGCCTCACACCACGGCAGGAAAGACAGCAACATCGCCCGCCTCGCGTCCATCGAAGAAGCTCAGATTGAGTCGTTCGGTGATTTTCTGAATAAGCTGAAAGTCACCAGCGAAGGCGGCGTCTCACTTCTCGATCGGACGCAAGTGCTGTACGCCGCGGATCTTGGTAATGCCTCGGCACACACGACGAACAACCTGCCGATCCTGCTGGCCGGTGGCGGACTCAAACACGCCGGCCACGTCGCCTATGACCGCGACAAAAACCTGCCAATGTCCAATCTGTTTGTCCGCATGTTGCAGCAGATGGACATCGAAAGCGATCAATTCGGCAGCAGCACGGGTTCGGTGAGTGAGATCTGACCCAACGTTCCTCGACTCGTGCCTGGCTGCGCCGCAGACCCATGCAGACCACTGCATGGCCATTGATAAGTGATCATGTCGTACGGGTCGTTGTCCGTCATGCTGGCTCCGGAGTTTGTGAGGTCGGTCCAGGGAGACAGACAGACGACGGCAGCCGGACGACATGGCGAACTGGTGCGGATGAGCGTGTTGACAACGCTCAGGGCGAGGTTGTCGACTCGGCAAACACAGCTCGCATGATAGCCGTTTCACTTTCTCTGCACTCCTCGGTGTGTGCGAACGTTGCGTTTGCCTGCGTTGAGTTCCGCCAGTCGACGCTTGAGATACTCGTGAGAAATCGTTCTCGCTTTGGCCTGATCGGCCGCGTCGTAGTCCCAGAACTCCTGCACGATCGCTTCGCAGGCCGGGTAGTGAGTGCCGTCGTCGCCGACTCGCTTGCGAGTGTCGGCAAGCCGCTGCTTCAGATTGGCCACAAGGCCCGCGTGATCTGGATCGTGGAAGATGTTCCGCGTCTCATGCGGATCGTTGGCCAGGTCATACAGTTCCCAGCCAGGCGGAGTCTGATACCCGCCATCGTAGTTGCAGCCGTAATAGTAGATCAGCTTGTGAGTCTTCGTACGGATGCCGACGTGACCAGGATTGTCGTGATGGGCCATGTGCATCCAGTAGCGGTAGTAGGCTTCGCGCTTCCAGTCGTCCGCTTCCTTGCCAGTCTCAAGGAGTGATTTGAATGAGCGGCCCTGCACGGACTTTGGGATCTGGGCACCAGCAAAGTCGAGCATCGTCGGGCCGTAATCGACGTTTTCTATAATTGTGTCGAATCGCTGCCCTGCTTTCACCGTCTCCGGATAACGGACCAGGAATGGCATCCGCTGCGACTCTTCGTACATCCAGCGTTTGTCCTGATAGTCATGCTCGCCGAGCATGAAGCCCTGATCGCCGGTGTAGATGATAATGGTGTTGTCGAGCTGCCCTGACTCTTCAAGATATTTGAATAACCGGCCGAGGTTGTCGTCGATCCCCTTTACACAACGCAGAAACTTCTTCAGATAAGCGTTGTATGCAAGTCGAGTGTTTTCTTCGTCGCTGTGATTGGCCGGGTCGTACTTCTCGGGAAACTCGGCCGGGTACATCTTCGGCAGGTCTCGGAGATACGATCGCCGCGGATTTCGTGAGCCGATCGACGTCCCGATGTGAGGGACCAATTCGTCGTCGGCACCACGCGTCGCGATGGAACCGAACTTCCCGTCACGCTTCCACAGCGTGTCCGGTTCCGGGATGTCGACATCTGCAAGGTACGACTCGTAGCGAGCCGCGTTGTCGAAGTAGTCGTGTGGAGCCTTGTAGTGGTGCATCAGGAAAAACGGCTTGTCCTGATCCCGGCCGTCCTTCAACCAGCTCAGAGTCAGATCTGTGATGGCATCCGTCACGTGCATTCCGTCGAACTTGACGAGGTTCTTTCCCCACGGCTTGTCGCCACGAACGCGGAATTCCGGGTTGTGATATTTCCCCTGGCCGGGAAGTACGCAGTAGTAATCGAAATCGGCCGGCTCAGCTTTCAGGTGCCATTTGCCAATCATCGCAGTCTGATAACCGGCCTTGCGCATCTGGATGGCAAGCATCTGTTTTCCAGGTTCAACCTTGCCGCCCAGATCGAACGCACCGTTGACGTGGTCGTACTGACCCGTCAGCACACAGGCCCGTGACGGGGAGCAGATCGAGTTCGTACAGAAGGCATTCGTAAACAGAGCACCTTCGTTGGCCAGTCGATCAATGTTCGGTGTCGGAGCAATCTCCGCCAGACGGCTTCCGTAAGCAGAAATCGCGTGCGCCGCATGGTCATCCGACATGATGAAAAGAACGTTTGGATGATCCGCCGCAATAGCCATCGAAGGCAATGCAATTCCGGCGAGCAATAACCATGTCCGCATAATGAATCTCTCTCTGTGATGTCGATTTCGGGAGTTGATTCTAAAGGGCAGCGTACTACTGGTCGTCGATTTGTTGTTCGCCTGCGCGCACTTGCGGACTCCCCCCACCGACCCTGCGTCGGTGGAAACATGACCGGCAGCTACCACAACGCCGCCGTAGCTGCCGATCATGGATCCACCGACACAGGGTCGGTGGGGTTTGGTAGTCGGCCGCAGGCAGCGTCGTTCTACCGGTCTTCCTTGCCCTGCCACAAGTAATCAAACGACCGACAGTGCTCGACTCGACGGTCGAGTTGAACTCGTCACGCCTCAACGGTTGGCTCGTCGTTGTTCTCCGGTCGCCCTTCGATATAGAACCAGTTGTGAATCGGCTTGAGGATTTCGATGACCTCGCCGAGCAGCGTTTCGTCCATCGGTTCTTCGGCCCAATCGACCCACTGCGAGACGCGATCCGGATTTGCTGAACCCGTCACGCAGGTTGTGAAGTCCGGGTTGGCCAGCGAGAACTGCAAAGCCAGTTGAGCGATATCAACTCCCGCGGCTGCGCAATGATCGGCGGCCTGCTTTGCGATCTCGCGGACCTTCGGCGTCGCCTTGTGCCACGCGGGCAGGGGAGCACTCGTCAGCAGTCGCGCGGAGAACGGAGCGGCGTTCATCAGCCCAACGCCCTTCTCTTTGCAGATTGGCACCAGCTCGAGAGCCATGTCGTTTTGCAGCGTGTAATGGTTGTAAGTCAGCAGGACGTCGATCTCAGCATTGGCCAACACATACTTGAACATCTTCATCGGGTAACCGCTGACTCCGATGAACCGCACCTTGCCCTTTTCGATCTGCTTCCGCAAAGCCGGAATCGTCTCCTCGACAATCTGCGACATCTCGACGAACTCAAGGTCGTGACACAGCACCATGTCAAGATGATCAACCTTCATTCGCTCCAGCGAGATGTCGACACTTTCCTCGACGCGCCGGGCACTGAAATCAAAGTGCTGGCCCGCATATCGTCCAAGCTTGGTCCCGAGGTAGTAGCTGTCGCGAGGAATCTCGGGCAGCACGCGACCAAGCAGCATCTCACTCATCCCACGACCGTAGAACGGAGACGTATCGATGAAATTCATGCCGCGCTCGATCGCCACATGCACGCTGCGAAACGCCTCGTTCAGGTCAACACTCCGAAACTCGGCACCCAGCGACGACGCTCCAAACGACAGCGTCGTCAGATCAATTCCAGTCTTACCAGGAGATCTCTTTTCCACGGTGATTCTCGCTTGTGCATGAGACGAGTTCTGGGTTTGTTGCCGACAGAAACCTGACGGGCACGAAATTCAAGAGACCGGATTCGGCCTGTCGACTCATTGATATCCGTAATGCACGGGAATACTCACAAAGCGGAGGGCGGGTGTAACAGAATGGCCGAACTTTACTTTTGCATAGTAATTATCAATCTGACTGAATGAGCCAGCAGCAGTCATCAAAGTCGCTTCCCGCGCAACGCGAGAGCAGCGAGCTATCTCTGCGGGCGCGACTCTTTCGTCCTTTCGATCGAGAACACCTGGCCGGACGGACCTGCAGGCAGCGTTTCTTTCCACTCGTTGATCTGCTTCAGGAACCGTTGCACAACATCCGGTTTCTGCTGCTTCAGGTCAGTCTTCTCGTAGGGGTCCTTAGCGATATCGTAGAGTTCCGAGTACGTCGCATCGCGGTTGGTGAGCAGCTTCCAATTCTCATGTAGGACCGCGTAGGACACCCAGTGATAGGGCCTCGTTTTGGGGGTTGGCCAGGGAGACTGCATCTTCCAGAACAACGGCTTGCTGCGAGTCGTTGTCGCCTTGCCGAACAGCGTGGCGACCTGGCTGATACCGTCTGGTTTGTAACTTTCCGGAAGTGAGACACCAGCCAGTTCACAGAAGGTCGGCAGCAGATCGACTGCGGACATTAATGAAGACTTGTCGATTTTTCCGGCCGAGATCTTGCCCGGCCAGCGGGCGATGAAGGGAACGCCGATGCCGCCTTCGAACAGTGCGGACTTATAGCCCTTTCGGCCACCGGTGATGCCGCGAGCCGCGCCGATTCCGTAGCCGGCTCCGGTGGCCGTGTCGTGCATTAATTTGAGTTCGGTCGGTGCGGCGGCCCGGGCCGGCCCGTTGTCGGAACTGAAGATGACCAGCGTGTTGTCTGTCAGTTTCAACCGATCGAGAGCATTCAGTACCTCGCCGATACGGTCGTCAGCGTGGGACAGTACGGACGCGTAGATGTTGTCAGGCTCTTCGAGTTCACGGAATCGCCAGCGGTACTTTGGCACTGTGTGAAACGGTGTGTGCGGCTCGTGAATCCACAGGTTGATGAAGAACGGTTTCTGCTCGCGATGACTCTCTTCAATGAAGGCGACCGCGTTGTCGGCATCTTCGTGGACCGGCATCTGTTCACCGGCACAATTGAAGGCTCCGTATTCGTCGTAGCCGTATTCGCTCGGCAGCGGAGAGTCCGGGATCATGTTGTTCGACAAATGCCACTTCCCGAAGTGCGCTGTGGCGTAACCGGACTGCTGAAGAAACCGCGGCAGGAGTGGAGCTTTCGGACTCAACCAGTCGGGCATATTGCGTTTGGCGTTGCTCGGCACCCATGCAAAGTGACCGTCGATGTTGTATCGAGCCGGAAAGTGGCCAGTCATCACCGCAGTCCGGCTGGGAGAACAGACACCGCTGGCGACGGTGAATCGATGAAAGTCCGTGCCTTCACGTGCGAGCCGATCGATATTGGGCGTCTTCACATAGGGATGCCCGTGACAACTCAAATCACCCCAGCCCCAGTCATCGGCGAAGATGAACAGAATGTTGGGACGCTCCGCGGCCTGGCACGACGCAGCGATCAGTAACGCGGCTGCCAGGACAAATGCAGTTCGAATCACAGACATGGTTCTCCTCGGGCACGGCGGCGGCGTTCCGCCTCGATTATCCGCGAGTTTTGAAAAGTGGATTGAGAGCGACTTCGCGGATCATGGATCGGACGCGAAAACCGTCGTCCTTCAGGCGGGACATGATAGCGGCGACGTCGTCTGAGTCGGAGAACTCAATCGTTCGCCCCAAAGCATAGGCCGGCATCGCTTCTCAGGGCTTCCTGCGAGGACGCGGTCATTCCCTCGGCGGTTGCCTGCCCGGTCCGATTGGTCGCTGGTTTCACGGCTGGTGAACCTGTTGAACGACGCTGCAAAGACTCCGCCGGATCGTCCGCTGATCAGTATCCAGCTCGACGCCGATGTTGATAATGAACCTGCAGCCGATCCCGCGCAGCCGGCCCGTCAACGGGCGCGACGCAAGGGACCGGGGGAACATGTCGCAGCTAACGTTGAGTGGCTGCCGTGGAATGCCGCGAGCTGGGTCGGTGGATGATCTGCCGGACAGGGTCGGCGGACGTTTGTACTGAACAAACGAAGGCGCCTGTTCAGTATCGCCGCTCCGCCGTGTACTCCGCACTTCACTCCGGCTCCTGCGGGGCGGCTCCGCCTGCGCCCCTCCGGGCCTGCGTTCCGTGCTGCGTGTACGGCTCCGCTTACTGGCTGTCCGCTTCCGGCCTGTTGCCTCCGGCACTTGACTGACTGGAGCTCACTTGAACTCGGCAGCGGAAACCCAGGAAGCTGTCCCGGAGCGACGGGTGCCAGAAGTCGCGGACCGCCGCCCGCACGTACCGCGCGGTGCCGAGCCAGCACCCGCCCCGGACGACCCGGTACGCCGACGCTGGCGGCCCAACCGGATCCGTGGCCAGGCCCTCCGAGTAGTCGCCGAGCCAGTCCCGGCACCACTCGTACACGTTGCCGTGCATGTCGTGCAGCCCCCACGGATTTGCCGGCTGCACGCCAACCGGCTGCGTCTGCTGTTTGCAGTTCTGCTTGTACCACGCGAACTCGCCCAGCTGCTCTGCGTCGTCGCCGAACCAGTAAGCCGTTGTCGTTCCGGCTCGGCACGCGTATTCCCATTCCGCCTCCGTGGGCAGTTGCCCCCCGGCCCATTCCGCAAAGGCCGCAGCCTCATCCCAGCTCACGCCGACGACCGGCTGTTCCGGCTGATTGAACCGCCGCTCGCCCCAGTACGCTGGTTGTTTGACTTTGCCGCCGACCGCCTGCATGTACTTCTCGTATTGCGCATTCGTGATCGGATAACGCGCCAGCCAGAACGGTCGCGTGATTTCGACTGCGTGCTGCGGACCTTCGTCGCGGTACCGCTCTGGTTCGTTCTCCGGCGATCCCATCAGAAACTGCCCGGCCGGGATCCACACGTACGTGATGCCCGTCCGATCTTCGACCCACACTCCGCCGGCCTGTTCCGGAGAGACTCCGCGCACGACATCGGCCGACGCCTGAACTGACACAGGGCCGAACAATGTTGCCGCTTTCGCCGGCCTGTGAGCTGCGGTGATCTCTCGCGCCGCAGAACTCACCTGCGGATCGTCCGACTCAGCCAGTTTCGCGGCCACTGCCTCCAGCTTCGGAATCTCGCGGCTGCGACTCCGCAGCAGTCGCAGGATGGCGGCCTGACGCTGCGGCTTCGTTCGCTTACTGCGGAGTACTTTCAGGAACTGATCCCACGAGGGATGCGAGGTCTCGTTCAGACACTGCTCCGCCAGGTTCGGATGGTCTTCCGCGATGCCGGCTTTCAGCAGCTCTTTGAAAAACTCCTCGCAGTACGGCCGCGAGGACCGCAGCGACAGCAACGCCGTTTCACGCCACCAGCTGTCCGTCGCACGAGTGGCCAGCTCCTTCGCCTTACCCTCCGTCGCCGCGTACTCGGCCGCGAGGTATTCCTGAAACGTCAGATGCAGGAACCCGCAGTGCGCTTCGCCGTCATCGGACATCGCCAGCAGACCTGTCTCGTCGCGCATGCGGTCAATGAAGACATGTCCGTCCTGGCCCAGTCCCGCGGACGCCGAGAGCAGCTCCAGAGCGACTTTCGCTTCCGCGGCCAGTTCATCAATCGGCGCCGAAGTGCGGCCCTGTTCCTGATGCATCCACCACGCCAGCCGCGCGAGCACCGACTGAGCCGATTCCGCATCGAACGGCGGCAGTTCGGTCACGATTGTGGCTGCTTCCGTTTCATCGTCCGCGGCCGGCTGGTCGTCCCTGTCAGTTTCGTCCGGCTTCTCGTACAGATCGTGACGCCAGTGCTGCAGCAGAATCCGGATGCACTCGGCATACAGCTTCGCGCGTTCCGTCGGCAGGTTCTGCTGGTCGTGATAGACGATACACAGAATCGTGAGCAGCAGCGGGTTCTGACACAGCTCACTCATCCGCCCGGTCTGATACCGCGGCTTCTTCAGAATGCTCAGCAGTCCGTCACTCCGCGTCGCCGCAGTCTCTGCCGAGATCGCCAGCCGGCGATACGCCGCTGAAAACCAGTCGGTCACGAACCGCTCGATCTGCTTGTCATCCAGCGGCCGGACATGGAACTCGGCAAACGACGCCCCCAGCGGAACACCATCGTCGCGGAAGTACCCCTGAAACCTGCACGTCACCAGAAACCGATCATGCGGCCGGTTCTTCAGAGCCCGCTGAATCCAGCCGGAGACCTTGCTCCGCACCTGCGGATCCACGACCTCATCCAGCCCGTCGAGCATCCACAACAGCCCACCTGGAGCATTCCACAAATCCGGCCCGGGATTCCCCAGACCGTTGGGAGCTTCGTCACAGCGCGTCTGCTCAATCAGAAACTGTTCCAGCCCGCTGTTCCTGCGTGCGAGGACCTTGCGGCTCATCTCACGAAACCGCAGCAGCACGGGAGTGATCCCGGCCGGCAGTCCCAGGTCCTGCGGCAGCTTCTCGCGACTGGCCAGCCGCCATGCGAGCTGCCGTGCCCCGGTCGTCTTGCCCGCCCCTGGTTCCCCCAGCAGCACGACGCCCCGCAGTTCGAGTTCACCACTGCGGGTAAAGACTTCGTTCAGTTCGACATCCGTGGATTGGGCTTCGTCACCGGGCAGTCGGTCGGTCCGCTTGCCTTCCAGCGAATGATGCCACGAGGCCCGCAGCGGCACATACGCCTCAGAAATCGGCAGCGCCACCTGCAGACTGCGTCCCAGCCCCAGCAGCTCCAGCGTGTCCGTGTGCGTCTCCAGCCGCTGCAGGTAATACGAGACGCTGTCGGATACAGTGGTCGGCACGACGACCTTCGCCGGCTGTCCCTCCTCGTTGTCGTCGGCATCCGACTGTGGCGGAGCGAGAGATTTCAGGAACCCGGCCAGCTCGTCGTAGTCCTCGCCGTACTTCAAACAGTAGAGCTGACCGACCCGGTCGAACGAGTGCTCGTCCACGCGGTCCTTCTCGCAGACCAGTCGGTAGTGCCGATGCTGCGACGCACCGTCCTCGTCGTGCTTCGTCAGCCATTCCAGGAATCGGCCCCAGTTGGGATCCTTCAGACCTGCATCACCGCAGCCGATGAACAGAAAGCTTGTGGTAACACCCAGAGCCTTCATCACGGCCTGCGCGTGGTCGTCCTGAGTGACCGCCAGGTAGGAACGAATCCCGAGGACAACAGACTTGGACTCGTCCCAGTGGCCATGCAGATGCAGCACGCGTCGGTCGTCGCCGCGCAGCACTTTTGTGACGCGGCTGGGATCTCGCCAGGTCACGTACTTCTGCTCTGTCACCTGCTCGATCAGGTCATCGTAGTTGGTGGTGACCAGCGGAATGTTGAGCGCACCGATCGCACGCAGCACAGCGGGCCTGCGTGGCTTGACCGTTTCAAACTCATCTGACAGCCAGCGTTTGAATTCACCGCCGCCACTTTCCTGCAGTACTTCTTCGACGAGTTCCGCCGCAGGCAACAGCGTTCTAAGCGACCCAACTGCCAGCAACCCGCGAGCGGACTCGCACTCGTCGGCGGGCATCCCCAGCGACTCGCAACGGGCGATCCCGGACGCAATCAGGGCGTCCCAAATCGGTGCCTTCGGATTCGTGGCTTTCGAGACGCCCGACCCGATGACTGCCGTGATTGTCCGGTCCTGAATCAACTTGCGGAGGTCGTCCTTCAGCTTGTTGTTCTGGCCCATCGATACTGCTCCCTGCTGAACGCTTCATGGTGCATCACACGCCACCGGACTCGCCCCGGTGGCGATGAATGGCGTGCGCCCCTGTTCCGTCTCACACAGTGCTCATCTGAGCCCGAATGTTCAAGCGGTCGGAATGAACGTGTCAAAACTCGCAGACCACACACCGACCTTCGGTTGTCGATCGGCGTCAGATCGTGACGCTGAGACTGAAATGGATGCTTCCTGATACACTGGCACAGAACCGCAGACGCCCACGGTTGAGCGCAGATTTCAGAGCCATGAGCACAGACCGCGAGATCATCATTCTGGCCGGGCCGAATGGGGCGGGGAAAACGACGTTTGCTCGTGAATACCTGCCGAATGAAGCCACGTGCCTGAACTTCGTGAACGCCGACCTGATCGCCGCGGCTCTGCAGCCATTCCGCCCCGAACATGCCGCCGTCCGCGCCGGTCGGATGATGCTCGCCGAGATCGATGGGTACGTGGACCGCAGCGAGAGTTTTGCCTTCGAGACGACTCTCAGCGGTCGCGGTTACGCGGCGAAGATTCCCCGCTGGCGACAGACCGGGTATACAGTCAGGCTGATCTTCCTGAGCCTGCCCAGCGTCGACATGGCGATCGCCCGAGTTGCCCAGCGCGTGGCCGAAGGCGGGCACAACATCGACGAGGACGTGATCCGCCGCCGGTACCAAACGGGACGCGAGAACTTTGACTCCATCTACCGGCCGCTTGTGGACAGTTGGCGACTCTACGACAACGCCGGGACAGAACCGATTCTGATCGACTCAGGAGAATGAACGTGACAGAGCAATCACAATCGGTGGGCGAAGGAATCGAAGCAGCCCTGAGGCGAGCCGCCGAACGAGCACGCCGCCAGGCGATGGTCTCGGGAGTGCCGCTGGTCCGCAGCCAGAACGGAAAGCTGATCAAAGTCGCCATCGCCCCCGACGGTACAGAGACAATCGTGTCCGAAGAGCCACTGAGATCATCCGACGCTGATGATTGACGGGACCAGCGACCGTTGACCTGCCGCAACCGCCGAACGGTGTGTGCATTATGGAGCGGCGGCGACGGCCACGTCGCCGGCGGTTTCGAATTGGCTCAGGTAGACCCACACCGGTTTGCGTTCGGCGGACGAGCAGGTCATGACAAGGCGGACGGTTTGTCCGGCCAGGTGGTCCATGCTCACGTGCGCGACCTGCCAGCCGGTGGGAGCGGTCTCGTCGTTGACCAGGGCGCTGTAAAGACGCTGGCCGTCCGCTTCGACAGTCAGCTTCCAGTTTTGACTGGCGTCGTGTCCGGCTCGGAATTTCAGAACGGCGTTCGGCAAGTCCGGGATCGAAACCTCGCGGATCAAACGCACCGCATCCACCGGTGCGTCGCCCAGTTGCTTCCACTGATCCTCGGTCAGAGTCCGCGGTGCTGCCTGCATGGCGAGCGCATTTTTCTGTCCGCGATGATCGGGTCGCAGACCCGCCTCTTTGGGCTGAGCTTTGGCCAGCATCAGCCAGCCTGGGCAAACCTGCTGAAGGGCAGAATGGATCGGACCGGCCAGTTCCAGCCGCGTCAGGTGCGGACGCGCCGTGCGGTTATCCGTGTAGTTGGCCAGGCGAAATTCGGGATGCCACGTTCCCCACTGGCGCTCGCTGAGTGTGATTGTCGGTCGTGTCATCGGGTCCGGCAGAAGTTCGTGAATCTCCCGCTGAGGCGTCTTCTGGCCTTTGGCGAAAAACAACCATTGCTTCTCGGGAGTGATCAGGATCGGCCCAACGTACGGCGCAACATCCATCAACGGCTTCAGGACCTGACGCCCCATTTCGTGTCCGGTTTCGGCGTCGAGCCAGACGAGCGCTGGGACAAACTGCTTGCCGTTGCCCTCCAGAAAAGGGATTCGGCGAGTGACCAGCAGTCCCGGACTGGTCGGCGGCGGTTCTGCCACTTCAGGCGCAGGTGCGCCTGCAACGGCAGCTGCGACGACGGGCGGTGGCGCATCCAGGACAGCCAGGCCATCGAGCAGGTCGGCGGCCGGATACATCCACAGCGAGTGGCCCGTCTTGACGTCCAGGCACTCCAGGCCGGCGCGGGTCTGTGTGAATAATCGATCCTCGGTCTTTGCAACGATCCGCTGCAGGTCGAGACTGACGTGCTGCCAGAGCAACCGGCCGGTCTGGATATCGAGACATTCAATCGTGGGACATTCCGGCTGAGTCACGATCAGTCGATCACCATCGACCAGCGGCGGTACCCACGTGCGTGTGTAGAGATGCCGAGCATCGAGCGCGGGAGAAATCGCATCGCGACGGCGGACCCAGATCGTCTGTCCCTGCCCGTCACAGCACAGAACGACGCCGGCCACAGTCGCGTAAATGCGTCCGTCGTGGGCCGTTACCTGGCAGACCTGCGTCGCATTCGGCCACACGTCGAACATCTGCAGGACGGGAACGGCACTCAGGATCGTGCCGGTTTCCGGATGGAGCGTCAGCAGCGTCAAAACCTTCGGCCCGGCGTACTGTTGATCAACCGCGAATGCGACAAGTCGGCCGCGGACGAGGATCGGGTCGCTGGCGACCGGTTGCGGCGGTTTTTGCGACCACATGATGTTGCCCGAGTCGCGCGCCAGGCGAACGAGTTCGACACCACGCTTCGTCACCCAGCGGCAGAACACCGCTCCAGGAGTCAGCAGCGGTCGCATGGGAAGCATCGGCCACTGATGCGCGTAGCCGTGATCCGCGCCGATGTCGCGCCGCCATTTCAGCAGGCCAGTTGTCAGGTCGATGCTGCTGACCTGAAACCGGTTGGTCAGGATGGCTTCGTTGCCCTCGGTCTCAATAGCCATCTGTCGCGCAACCCAGTCGATGAGCGCCGGAGCACTCTGGCCGGCGCGGTCACCCATATCGCCTTCGTACCGTCCACGTGCCTCGGTCTTGTAACCGGCAATTTCCGGCAGACGCACCGCCGTGTGCAGTGAGCTGGATGACCTGGACTGTCCGCTGTCCAGTGTGTCCCCGGTTGATTTGTCCGGAGCCCGTGCCGTCATTTCGGTAACCAGCTTCTCGAACTGATCCGCGGTCAGTCTTGTGCCACTAAAGTTAACTGCCATCGTTGCTGGCACTGCGGCCGGGTCTTCTGTTCCCGCTGCCGGTTCGCCAATCAATGCAGCCGTCAGTCTCAGACGAGAGGCAAGTCCCGCGGTCTCCGCCGTGTTGACCAGCGAGTTGCGGCGGAATCCGTCCAGTGCGCGGCCGTAGTAGCTGCGCGCCTCGGTGAAGCGTCCCGCGGCCAGTGCGCGGTCACCCAACCAGAATTCGCTCTCGGCCGCGGCCACAGTGCCATAATACTGCACGGTCGCGGCCTCGATCTGTTGACTGTCCCCGGACTCGATCGCCTGTCGCACGCGCAGCCGACCGACGGCTCCGAACTTCTCATTCATGCTCACTCGCAATGGCGGATAACGATCCATGGCCAAAGCGACCGCATTCGGGAACGACACCAGCAGACGTCGGTCCTTGCCGTCCGGGAGCAGGCCGATCAAATCCGATGCCGACGAAGACGCGATGACCTGGCACGCGTCCTTGAACGCGTTGCCGTCGATGGCCGCCTGAAATTCGGCCATCACGTTGTAGGCCTCTTTGCTGACTCGCTGAGCCAGTGAATGCCGATTTGGCACCAGTGCGGTTTTCCAGCGGCGAGGCAGACTGAATCGCTCCGCCTGCTCTTCACCGTTCAGCGATCGATGCGCGGCCAGCTCGGCCCATACGACCTTTGCATAGACCGGATCGACCGGTGACCACCACGAGTGACTCGGATGCGAATTCGTGTTCCAGAACGCCAGCTTATCGATGAATTCCAGAACCTGCTGGTCGCGATCGCCCGCTTCGACCAGTGCCGTCAGTTCCAGATCGGCTGCGTCCTGAGCCGTCAGCGGCGCGATATACGTGCTGATAAACTCCGATCGGAGTAGAGCTTCCATGCTGTCGAGAGTCGGAGAGTCAACGCCTTCACCGAAACCGGCATCCGCGACCTGACGGGCCAGCAGGCGTGTCACTTCATGCCAGAGCTGCGTCAGGTGGATCGCCCGGGCGCCGTCGTATCCGTCGCTCAGAACGGCGGCTTCGTTGAGCAGCCGCCAGACGCGGCCGTCCGTGTTATCGATCGTGGTGTCACCAGGTTCGCCGTTAAACAGTCCCTCTGCCAGCAGTCCGTTGACGAGAAATATCTGGAGTCCTGTCGACGGCACTTCCTGCAGACACGCCACAGCACAGGCACGACGCCAGTCAAACAAATCCACATCCGATGGTCGCGTGCGAATCACGCGATGCATCCAGGCTCCGGTATCAAGAATGTCCAGCGGCTCGAACACCGCAGTATCCACCAGGTCGACGAGATTGGCATTGGCCAGCGACGCGAACATGGGCAGTTCGCGCGACGACACGTGCCGCAGACGAATCGTCCGCGCTGCTCCTTTGTGAGCGAACACGCCGACGGTAGCGAAACGACCCGGCAGACTGCGCCGCGGTTCTCCGAGCCGGCCCCAGTGCACTCCATCCGGACTGATCCACGCCGATAGACAGCCGGCGTGAAACGCCAGACGCAACCATTGCGACTCGCCCATCCACGGTGCCGGATCGGTCGTCACGTTGATGGCAGTGTCGATCGTAACTTCAGTTGCATACCTCAGCATGAATCCGGATCGCTTGGTTTTCGTGTCCCGGACCAGGTTCAGCCGAAACAACGGCGTACCATCCGCAGCTCCCAAGTGAATTCCCGTACCGGGATCGGCATGATCGATGCGAAAGATGAACTCGCTCAGTCCGGGATTCTCGACAGGCGTCGATGCCCAGGCCATGGCAGTGATTTCGGCCGTGGTGACCAGTTCGACGGCTTCCGGCCGGTCGCCGTCGACGTCCCCGACAACCGCTTTCCCGAACCGAAATCCCGTCCCTTCCGCGACTTGCCACTCACGCCCGGCCGGATGGTCGTGCAATGGCGGCGGCGACGTTTCCGCGAGCGCCACAGTTGCTGGCGGCATCGGATCCGAGCGGAACATCGTCATTTGCCGAATCCGCATCTTGCCGGCCAGCACAACTTCTTCGGGCGACTGAGGATACGGGACACTCAACATCCGCACGCTGCCGCGCGCCATGATCAACTCGCCATTCTCCCACCGCAGGTCAAACGGACCGTAGTACGACCGGTGCCAGCGGCCGCAATCAGTCGTGAGCAGTTCACCCGTTTCCGCCGGGGAATTCGCGTCCTTCCGTGTCACGCGGTGCACAGCCCAGCGATGAGGCGTTCGCGTTCGGAAGAGCCGCAGACGGAGGCCGGCGTTGCCGTTCCAACAGAACAGATCGCAACTGGTCGTGTCGTAAATGGCGAGACGCAGTACAGCCCCGTCGACCCACGGCGCACGTAGACGCCCGCCGCCATCCAGGTACGTAAGCCGCTGAGTCGCGTGCTTGTGCTCGCTGACGTTGAACGCCAGGCCGGGCACCGGTTCGAACCAGCGGCGGAATTCGTCCGGCGGAAACTCGCCCTTGTCCTCCATCCCCGGCAACAGCCAGGCGACGTCTTCAAAGCGACGCGGCGCTGCATCGGGACTGAGTGCTTTCGCCCACGGTTCCTCGGACTCAGGATCGACCGCCTTCACAACCGGTGTGGTCTCCGGTGTCTCAACTGGTTCCGTAACCGAGCCCGGATCGTCCGGTGCAGGATCCTTGACCACAGTCTCAGGCGCCGGATTGTCCGGTGAACTCTCCGCAGGCGTCTGCGCGGCGACGGTTTCGGCAGTATTGCCGTCTGGTCCTTTCTGATCCGGCCCGACGTCCGAATCAGCGACGTCGCCGACCGGTGGGTTCGCGTCCGGGTCGTGTGGTTCCGGTTTAAGCCAGACGACCAGTCCCACCGTCACGGCTACCACTGCCAGACACGCGACCAACTTGCGCCGCCCATTCGGCGTTTCGTCCTGCGGCTTCGACTCAGGGAACTCCAGCCGCTCGAGAAGAACCTCTGCATGAGGCGACTCACGCACCGTCTCGCGAATCAGCAGAGAATCGGACAGACGCTGCTGCAGCGCCTCGATCACCTCATCGGACAACTCGTCAGCCGATCCTTCAAGGCAGATGCGAATGAGTTCCGCGTCGCTCCAGCGTTCACTCATCAACAGCCCTCATTTTGCGTGTCCTCACGAACGCCAGAGACAACAATTTCATTCGAGTCAATACTCACCCTGGAACGAGCAGTGTGACGCCGAAAACGATATATTGAAACCGGTTGATGCGTTCGTTGAGCAGAAGAAGTCTCGTTCATCCGGAATCGAAACATGAATCGTGCGCCGCTCTGTCTGTTGCTGGTGCTGTGTGGGTCGTTGGCTGACGCAGCCGATGAGGATCGCAAGGGACTCGATTTCTTCGAGGCCAAAATCCGCCCGATGCTGATCAAACATTGTTACGAGTGTCATTCTGCGAAAGCTGCGGCGACAAAGACACTCAAAGGCGGGCTGCTGGTTGACACGCGAGCCGGTCTGCGCACCGGGGGCGAAAGCGGACCGGCCGTTGTCCCCGGCAAGCCGGAAGAGAGCGTGCTCATCAGTGCGTTGCGGCACGAGACGTTCAAGATGCCGCCGAAAATGAAGCTGCCGGATTCCCTCATCGGCCACTTTGTGAAGTGGATCAAACTCGGCGCACCCGACCCGCGCACGGGCGCCGTCATCAATGTTGCCGAGATGGATATCGCCGCCGGCCGCAAACACTGGGCGTTTCAACCGCTTGGGGATGTCGCTCCGCCGGCGGTGCGTGACCGAGGCTGGATTCGAACCGCGGTTGATCAGTTTGTTCTGGCTCGTCAGATCGCAGCTCAGGTTGAGCCAAACACGCTGGCCAGTCCACGAGTGCTGATCCGTCGTGCTTACTTCGATCTGATTGGACTTCCCCCGGAACCGGAATCCGTCGAAGCGTTCGTCGTCGCTGCGGAACAGGACCTGCCCGCTGCCTATGCGGCACTTATCGATGAGTTGCTGCAGAGTCCGCATTACGGAGAACGCTGGGCGCGTCACTGGCTGGACCTGGTTCGTTTTGCCGAGAGCAATGGTTACGCCTTCGACAAGGATCGGCCCAACGCGTTTCAGTACCGCGACTGGGTCATCCGCGCACTCAATTCGGACATGCCGTACGACGAATTTGTCCGGCTGCAGATCGGTGGTGACCTGCTGGCGAATGCGAATGCTCCCACTGCGGAAGCGGCTCAGGCAGCGGTCGGAAAATTTGCCGCCACTGGATTCCTTGTCGCCGGCCCGTTCACCACACAGCAGACTCAGAAAGAACGGGAACGCAGTCGGTACGAGCAGCTTGACGACATGATTCAGACGCTGGGCACATCGATGCTGGGTCTGACGGTCGGTTGCTGCCGGTGTCACAACCACAAGTACGATCCGCTGCCGATGCATGATTACTACCAGCTCGCATCGAGCTTCGCGGACGTCGGCTTCGCGGACACGGGCATCAACATGCAGCCCGAGGCATTCCGTGAGGCGAAGTCAAAGTACGACGCCGAGCACAAGCCGCTCACAGACACACTTGCAGCGTTCGAGAAAGACAAGTTGCCGACGCTCTTCAACGAGTGGCTCGCGAATCGCCCCGAGGCTCCGCCCGAACCGGAATTCGGCGACTGGCATCACGTCGGCCCCTTCACAGCAGCGAGTTTTGACGAGGCTCACGACAAGGCCTTTCCTCCGGAAGCTGGAGTCGATCTGAAGAAGACCTACGAAGACGGCAAGCTGAAGTGGACTCCTCAACCCACGTGGAAGAACGGCGTGATTCACAACACGCTGACTGGGGACAACGCGGCCAATTACCTGTTCCGTACGATCGAGGTCCCGAATGCGACGGAGTTCGCTTTGTCGCTGGGCAGCGATGACTCGATCAAGTTCTGGGTCAACCGCAAAGAGATCCTCAACAAAAAGATTGGCCGCGGAGCCGCCGCCGATCAGGAGAAAGTGCAGTTGTCGTTAAAAAAGGGTCGCAACGAACTGCTCATGAAGATTGTGAATAGCACGGGTCCGTCAGGCTTCTACTTCAAGGCAGCCGGCGACGGCGCGCCGCCGGAAGTGACGAAGCTCCTTGCGATGCCGCAAGACAAATGGAACGACAAGCAGCGTAAGCAGGTGATCGACTGGTTCCGCACGATCGAGCCGGAATGGGTGTCGCTGAACAAGGCGGTCGTCGAGCACGCGAAGGCCGAGCCGAAACCGCAGCTCACGAACATCTATGCCGCCAAAGTCCGCGGCTCGACGTACAACTTTGGCGGAGACACCTACAAGGTCTATCACCTGCGTCGAGGCAATGCCGACAACAAACAGAGCGAAGCGAAGCCGGGCTTCCTGCAGGTTCTGTTGCGGGACCAAGGCGGTTTCGATCGCTGGTTGCAGACGGACCTGTCGACTGAAGCAACGGACAGCACGCCGAAGCCTGTCGCGGCGCGGATTGCACTTGGTCAATGGATGTCGGACACAGACCAGGGAGCCGGCCACCTGCTCGCTCGAGTCATCGTGAACCGTCTGTGGCATCACCACTTCGGCCGTGGCATCGTTTCCACCACGAGTGACTTCGGAACTCGAGGCGAACGACCGACGCATCCCGATCTGCTCGACTGGCTGGCCGGAGAGCTGATCCGCGGTGGCTGGCAGCTTAAGCCGATTCACCGACTGATCATGACGAGTGCCACTTACATGCAGGGCAACGCCATCACAGGCACGGGCCGACAGCACGATCCAGACAATCTGCTGCTCTGGCGTCGCAATGCCCGCCGCCTGGAAGCCGAGGTGATCCGCGACTCGCTGCTGTCTGTCAGTGGAACGCTCGACCGCAAGCAGTTTGGAAAAGGCTCACTCGACCAGAACATGCCGCGTCGCAGCGTGTACCTCACAGTCAAACGCGGCAATCTGATTCCCATGATGCAGTTGTTCGACGCCCCCGATGCGATTCAATCAACCGGCGACCGACAGGAAAGTACGGTGGCTCCGCAGGCACTGGCCATGTTGAATTCGCCACTGGTCCACAATCTGGCAACCAAACTCGCCCAGCGCGTGCGTCCCAACGCGGAAACGACAATCCCCGAGGCCATCAACCGAGCCTACGAAACAGCCCTGTCCCGCCCCGCAGCGGAAGAAGAACTGACTTCCATGGGTGCGTTTATCCAACGGCAGACCGAATCACGTGGCTCGAACGGAAACGCCGAAACACTGGCCTTCCGAGACTTCTGTCAGGTCCTGCTGTGCATGAATGAATTCGTTTACGTTGACTGACTGAAGGGTCAATCGAGTGGGCACGCCGCGTTCACCAATACCGCGTCTTTTCTATCGCGTGGCATGGCAGCGGCTCGAAGAAGCCGAAGTGCTGCTGAATCTGGAGTATTATACAGGTGCAGTATATCTCGCCGGATATTCGGTTGAATGCATCCTGAAGACGCTGATCCTCGATGCAATACCAAAGAATCAACACGAATCGGTCGCTTCAAAATTCCGTGGCCAGGACGCTCACAACTACGATTCACTCCGACACCGATATTCACAAACGAATTCTCCGCCACTGCCACGAGCCATCCAAAACTCTCTGCTCTTCGTCTCAACCTGGAACACTTCCCTGCGGTATCAACCTGGGCGAGGCAATTCTGGGGACGCAGATCGATTTCTTCGTGAGGTCAAGGCCATAATGGACTGGGCGGATAACCGAATCTAGAAAGGGAACTTGAAATGGTCATGATCCTGCAACAGCCAGACAATGAGGTCGACAGCGTCGCCAAAGTCCTTGGCGAGTTTGAACAGACACATTCTGCCGCGAAATCGTATGTATACAGATATAATCCAGGGTCGATTCGAGTGAAAATCGTGGATTCCGTGTTTCACGGACGTTCCAAGGGTGAGCGCCACGATTATGCACTTCGTTTTCTGAATCGACTGCCCGACGACGTCATGTCACAGGTCTCTGTGCTGCTGTGTCTGGCACCGGGTGAGTCGTCAATGATGGACCTGGAATTCGATAGCCCAACTCGGACACAGTTGTGAGTGGGAGTTCGCTCGCATGGACATTGTGATTCTCGACAGCAGCGCACAACGGCGCCGCCTGATGCGAGAGGTTCTGGACGATCGATTTCCCCAATACGACGTTCGTTTCTTTCAGACGGCTGGCGAGACCATCGTGCATTTACGTGAACATCTCGACCAGCTTCTGACCATCATCCTGGATCATGATCTGGATCTGATCCCTGTCGATGGCCATCGACTGATTGACCCTGGGACGGGTCGCGATGTTGCTGACTTTCTGGCAACGCAACCGGCGGTGTGTCCCATCATCACGCATACAACCAATAGTCCAGCAGCCGTGGGCATGCTCGCCGTGCTCGATGAGGCGGGCTGGACGACCGATCGAGTCATCCCTGTGGGAGAATTCAAGTGGATTCGATCTCTGTGGGCACAGGCCGTTCGTGACGCGATTGTCGAGTTCGTCGGTCAGCCGGCGACAGTCGAGGCCGCTCGCTGAGAACGGCCGCAATTAACAGCATTCGATTAGGAATAGTTTTATGTCCGATGTCTTTCAGATCAGCTCTACTAACCGCCGAGAGTTTCTCGAACGCGCCGGTCTAGGCTGTGGTTCGCTGGCGCTGACGTCGCTGCTGCATCAGGAAGGACTGATCGCCGCCGATTCGGAATCGAATAATCCGCTGGCGCCACGGCAGCCGCATTTTGAGCCGAAAGCCAAGTCCGTAATCTGGCTCTTTCAGACTGGAAGTCCGTCCCAGGTCGACACGTTCGATTATAAGCCGGAACTCGCGAAGCAGAACGGCAAGACGCTCGACGGAGCCGATCCGAAGACGGGCTTTTTCACGACCAGCGGCAAGTGCCTGAAGTCGCCGTTCAAATTCAGCCAGCATGGTGAGTCCGGCGCGTGGACGTCTGAAATCTTTCCGCACATCTCAAAGCACGTGGATGACATCGCGTTTATTTACTCGTGCTATTCGCGGTCGAACAACCACACGCCGGCGATGCTCGAATTGAACTCCGGCATGATTCGTCAGGGGTTCCCGAGCATGGGCTCGTGGGCGACTTACGGGCTGGGAAGTGAAAACTCGAACCTGCCGGCTTACGTGGTCATGCACGGGACAAAGCCGCGCGGCGGAGATCCCGTCTGGTCGTCCGGTTATTTGCCGTCCGTCTATCAGGCAACCGCACTCGATCCACGCGGTGCAAAACCGATCCAGAACCTGGAACGCCCGGGCGACGTCAATGCCGACCAGCAACGCAATTTACTGGACGTGCTCAAGTCGTCGAACCGGCGTCATGCCGAAGAGCGGCCCTTCGACCGAGATCTGAACGCTCGGCTCGAATCGTTCGAGCTGGCTTACCGTATGCAGACCGCGGCACCGGAAGCGTTCGACGTCGGTCAGGAACCTCAGCACATTCAGGAAGCCTACGGCTTGAACCGCAACGAATCGAAGGACTATGCACGACAGTGTCTGATCGCTCGCAGGTTGATCGAACGCGGAGTGCGGTTCGTGCAGCTGTTCGCAGCATGTCCGAGCACACCCGGCGGCGGCGTGGGTGACGTTCCGTGGGACGGACACAGTGACATCAACGCGAACCACCGCGCCTGTTCGTCGACCATCGATCAACCGACGGGAGCGTTGCTGGCGGACCTGAAAGAGCGCGGCCTGCTGGAAGACACGCTGGTTATCTGGGGCGGCGAATTCGGTCGTACGTCCGACTCGCAGGGCTCGAAAGGCCGCGACCATAATCCGAATTCCTACACGACCTGGCTCGCCGGCGGCGGAATCAAGGGTGGCGTCCAGTACGGAGCGTCGGACGAATTTGGCTACAAGGCTGTCGAGAATCGTGTCAACGCGCACGACCTGCACGCGACCGTGCTGCATCTGCTGGGCCTCGAACACGAACGCCTGACATACCGCTTCAACGGCCGCGACTTCCGACTGACAGATGTTGCTGGTGAGATCATCCGAGAGATTCTGGCGTGAATTCGCCGCGAGACGGCTTCATTCAACCGGCAGTGTTTGCGGAGTTGGAAGCGGGCGGTTGTCGTTTTTCCATGTTTCAATCAATAAATCCAGAACATCCTGTGCATTGGCCACAGCTTCGTCATAGGTCGAACCGTGCGTCCGCGCGTTCTCGAATTCCGGTAACGTGACGACAAAAGCTTCGTCAGCGTCGGACCATTGGATTTCCATGCTGTACCGGTTGTTCATTTCGGGTCCTCCACCTCGCGTATGGCATCGTTCACCTGACGTTCCTGATACGGTCGAGCGTCGCTTCCGTCATTTCCCGATAACACGATCGTGCCGTCTATTTGTGGATGTCTCCACACGGAATGACTGCCTTTTCCGGCTCGTCTAAGAAATCCCGCCTTGCGGAGTATGGCTTTCAATTCGCGAATCTTCCTCGGCATAGCCTCTCCACTTTTCTCCTCTAACTATATCCACTGACATCCGACGAGAATGCATCAAACCCCGGATCCGGCGTTTCACCACGTCGTTTCAAGGACTGGGAGATCCTGAATGACACATCAAACCATGCTCGTGGTCATGCTGCTGAGCCACCTCACCTCCTATGCACCGCCACCGCGAATGCACGACACCGTCGTCTATCGCAGCGGAGCCGACGGCTATCACACGTATCGTATCCCCGGTCTCGTGCTGACGAAGAAGGGCACACTTCTGGCTTTCATCGAAGGCCGAAAGACCAGTCGATCGGATGCTGGCGACATCGACATGCTGCTCAAACGCAGTCTCGACGGTGGTGAGACCTGGTCGGACCAGCAGATCGTCCATGAGGTCGGTGGCGACAGGAAGATCACGATCGGCAATCCGTGTCCCGTTGTGGATCAGGATTCGGGGACCATCTGGCTGCCGTTCTGTTACGACAACGACCGCGTTTTCATGACTCACAGCGACGACGACGGGCAGAGTTGGAGCCAACCGGTTGAGATCACGTCGAGCGTCAAAGCCGACAACTGGGGCTGGTATGCGACAGGTCCGGGACACGGGATCCAGATTGAACGCGGCGAACATGCCGGCCGACTGATTATCCCGTGTGACCACCGCATCAAAGACACACCGCGAGTCGGCAAGTATCGGCACAGTCACGCAATCTACAGCGACGATCACGGCAAGACGTGGCAATGCGGTGAAGCGACAGCGGCGTTCATGAATGAGTGTGAAGTGATTGAACGAGCCGACGGATCGCTGCTCTTGAGCATGCGCAATTATTCCGGCAAAAATCAGCGGGCGTTTTCGATCAGCACAGATGGCGGGCATTCCTGGTCGAAGCCCGAACACAACGCCCAGGTTTTCTGTCCCACGTGCCAGGCGAGCCTGCATCGGTATGCCGTCAAACCGTCGAACATCGTGCTCTATTCTGGTCCTGGTGGACCGGGACGATCACATCTGACGATCCGGGCGACGTACGACGAGGGCAAAACGTGGCCGGTCAGTCGTGTTCTGCACGCTGGGCCGAGCGCCTATTCCGAACTGGCCGTGATGCCCGACGGCTCCATCGTGTGTCTGTTCGAATCCGGTGAAAAGGGCTCGTACGAAACGGTTCGCTGCTTACGGTTCTCGATCGGACATGTTGTCGGGGACTGAGCGGAGCGGACGCTTGTTCGGATGGCTCGTTTGATTTTTTCTGTCTGTCGGCGTATCCAGCTCTTTGCATCCAACTCGTCACGCTCGCGCTACCGTTTCGTTCGGCCGTGAGCTGCGTGTCGACCGCATGAATGCGGTTACTACGAACGTATCTACAAGGATTTCCTCGCGATGGTTCAGATTAACGAACACTACCTGAAGCTCACGGCCGGATACCTGTTTCCCGAGATCGCCCGCCGCGTGAACGCCTTCTGTGAAGCCAATCCGGATGCCCAGGTGATCCGTCTGGGTATTGGTGACGTCACCGAGCCGCTGCCACCAGCGATTGTCGCAGCCATGCACAGCGCTCTCGACGAATTGGCAAACCGCGACACATTTCGCGGGTACGGTCCCGAGCAGGGTTATGGTTTTCTGCGCGAGGCAATCGCGACTAACGACTACCAGGCACGCGGCTGCGATGTGTCGGCCGACGAGATCTTTGTCTCAGACGGTTCGAAGTGCGATTCCGGCAATATTCTGGATATTTTTGGAACAGGCAACACCGTCGCCGTGACCGACCCCGTCTATCCCGTCTATGTCGACACGAACGTGATGTCTGGTCGAACGGGAGCAGCCGACGATGCGGGACGCTATGCAGGGCTGGTCTACATTCCGGTCACGGCGGAAAACAACTTTACGCCCTCGTTGCCTGAGCAGCCGGTTGATCTGATCTATCTGTGCTACCCCAACAATCCGACGGGGACTGTCGCAACCAGGGAAACACTGAAGCAGTGGGTGGACTACGCAAAGGCTCACGACGCGCTGATTCTGTTCGACGCGGCTTATGAGGCATACATCACCGATCCAGACATCCCGCACTCGATCTACGATGTTGACGGAGCCCGCGATGTCGCGATTGAATTTCGCAGTTTCAGTAAGAATGCCGGCTTCACCGGCACTCGATGCGCGTTTACGGTGATTCCAAAATCACTGACGGGGAAGACGTCTGACGGTGAAACCGTTGAGATTCACAAACTCTGGAACCGTCGCCATTCCACAAAGTTCAATGGCGTGTCATACCCGATCCAGCGAGGTGCCGAAGCCGCCTACAGCGACGCCGGGCGGGAGCAGGTTGGCGGACTTGTGAGCTTCTATCTGGAGAACGCGCGTCTATTGCGCGAAGGCCTCACGAAGGTCGGCATCGAAGTCTACGGAGGCGTCAACGCGCCGTACGTCTGGCTGAAAACACCAGGCGGACTGAGCAGTTGGGACTTCTTCGATCAGCTGCTGCAGAAAGCACACCTGGTGGGTACGCCTGGAAGCGGCTTCGGGGCAGCGGGCGAGGGCTACTTCCGTTTGAGCGCATTCAACAGTCGTGAGAATGTCGAAGCAGCCGTTGAGAGGTTCGTGGGGTCTTTGTCGTAACCGTTTGTAGTAGCCGGACTTGTCCGGCTTCGCTGACGCACACCGACTGCGCAACTTGTGCACGGTCGGATCGACGAAGTGGCCGCCAAGCCAGGAACCGCATAAATGCGGTTACTACAAACGGCGGTGTCTACAGGCGGAAGTGGAAGGTCTGTTTGAGATAGCGCCAGATCCACGCCCAGGCAGTGCGTTCGTCGACACGGAAGCGGGCCCGTCCTCGCATGCCGGAACGAAGCAGTTGAGTGTCTTCGCTCAACTCGATCGTTGCCTGGTAAACACTACTCAGGAGTTTCTCACGGCCCTGACTATCCGTGACCGTGGGCAATTCACCACCAAGCTTGTTCGAAAGTAACTCCGGCACGTACTCCATGATCTCCTGAGAGACTTCGACAATCTCGCCCTCGTAGGTCCGAGACGCCAGGTGGTCAAACTTCAGTTGGATAACTTCGTTGTTCTCTTGTTGATTCAGCAGCCGTTCGGCAAATCCGTCCTGAATCATTTCATTAATATCGCCCTGATCAATCAACATGATCGCCTGATAACCTGGGTTCGGAGCGATGCTCAGTAGATGCGTTCGTTCCTCAAGGGTGGCTCCGATGTTCTTCTTATTAAGCGGGGTGCCGTTCCACGGAGTGAGCTGACGGCGTCGCGTTTCGATGGGTGGTTCCGGAGTGCGCGGTGCCGAGACAACCGTCCCACTTACCGTCGCGCGAATCGTCAGGTCTTCGATCTGGTCGTTAACTTCGGCCAGTTGATTCTTGAACGCCCGGATTCGCTGCTGTGCCAGATGCATTCGGCCTGACTGATTCTTCTTTGCCTGTGTTCGCTCCTCAATTTCCTGCAACTTGATTTTCAGCTCGAGATCGCGGCGCTCGTCTTCCTTTTCGGGGCTGAAGAGGATCACGAGGACTTCGCCCGGCTCGACTTCAGTGCCCTCTTCGTCCAACACCGGGCCTTTGACTTTCTGGCCCGGTTCGACGAGCACATCGATCAGCTCACCGGCATCTTGCGTGTAGAAATGGTTGACCCCAAGTGGCTCGACGATGTATGTGGCTTCGATGTGCAACGGCATCGGAATTGACAGCACCGCGGTCAGCACAAGTCCCAGGACAGACAGGCTGATGGCGATCTTCGGCTTACTCATGGGTTCGATCCTCGGCGCTGAAATCATCTTGTACAGGTTGAAGGCCATGTTTCCGACGATGGTCGATACGGAGACGAAGGCAAGCGTCGCTCCGATACTCTGCAGGCCATACGGTTTGAGAACGGTGTAAAGGAAGACCGTGATGGCAATCACAATGAACCAGCGGTAAATGCCGGCACAGATGGCAAATGTAATAAACCAGGCCCGCCCGGTTTCCGGCATGAAGGGGTCCGGTTTGCTTTCAATGCCCAGACACCACCACGCGAACGTCTCGCGTAACAGCTTGTCGGCCTTGGGACGGAGATTCGGAATCTCCAGAAAGTCGGACATCATGTAATAGCCGTCAAACCGCATCAGCGGGTTGGCGTTGAAAATCACAGTGGTAATGGTCGTTACAAAAAATGTGTTTAAGGCCAGGTTATGCAGCAGCCCCTGTTCTGTGTACCGCCAGATGAAGATTGCGAAGGCGGATAACAGAATCTCGATATACATCCCAGCGGCCCCGATCATGATTCGGGCCCACTTGTTCCTCAGCATCCACGAGTCCGAGACATCGCAGTACAGACACGGGCTGAACACGAGCAGCATCATGCCCATTTCATGACATTCGCCGCCGAAGTGTTTACATGAGAGTCCGTGCCCGAACTCGTGGATGATTTTTGCAATTCCCAGAGTGACCCATAAGTACAACAGATTCGGCCAACTGAAAAACTGCTGAAAGCCAGGCAGTTCCTGTCGAAATGCCTCAAACTGGATCCCGAGCAGAATCCACGAGGTCACGACGATGATCGTCCACAATCCGACGCCCCACCAGGAATACATCCACCGCAAGAACGGATACATCAGGTCGAGGGCCACAACGGGGTCCCAGCCAGGCAGTCGCAGATACAGCAGACTCCGCATCGTGTTGAAGAATTTCTTCTTCTTTTCCTCGCGGTGTTTCTTGATGAGCGCCGCGCCCTGACCTTCGCGATTGGCGTAGACCAGCCCTTTTTCGTGCAGGTCGGTGATCAGGTGCTGAATGTCGGAAAGCTGCAGCCGGACGGTCGGCATGATTTTGAGCATCTCATCCCGAAGAAGCTCAAGGCTGCGTTCACCATTGAGCAACTTCAGGACTTCGTACTGCTCCTGCTGGAGCCGGAAGTACTTCAGTCCGGCCGGGTCTTTGACGACCCAGTAGCCGACACCCAGATAGTCGATCCGCTTGACGACGAGATCCGGCCTCACCTCCAGCGGAATCGGTCGCTGGGTCGAGGGGGTCATCGCGGATGCTTGTTGCGATACTTCCATTGGTCACTGGTCGTTAGTCATTGGTCAGTGGTTACGATCACCGCTCGTCACGTTCCAGTGGCACACGACCCGTCAATTCAGGACTGACAGAGCACGAGTGCCCATCGCCGACGCGCTTTATCGTCCGGCCGTCTGCGGGTTTGCCACTGGTGTGATCGACATCAGAGCTCGCAGTTGGGGCCGCAGGAATCCACGAAGATTTTCAACGTTCGCGGCGACTTTGGTCTTACCGATCAGTGGCAGTGGCCGAGGGTCGACCCAGGTAATTTCACCCACAAACACACTCTTGGCAACGTGGTCAGGCAGATCGTAGTGTTTCGTGTCGAGTTGCACGCGAACTTTGTCGCCGGCCTTAACACCGTAGCCCTCTTTGATCTTGATCAGGCCTTCGATGCGTAGGACCTCCGTGCTGATGATCTCAAGAATCGGATCACCCTGCCGGACGGCTTCGCCAGCCGTGCGGAAAACTGCTGAGACGACACCAGAGAACGGTGCTTTGATTTCGTGAGTCTTCATCGCCTCTTCACTTTCGACGACGGTCTTCTCGGCCACAATCTGCTCGAACTCGGCCTGTTCCCTCTGCAGCAATGCCTTATTAACGGCCAGGCCAAGCTTCTTGAGTTCGAGTACTGGAACGGTCCCTGGAACGCGTGCGTTCGTGGCGATTGCGATTGCCAGTTCCTGTTCGGCCAGTCTGTAGGCGGCGTCCGCATACCGAATATGCACGTCATTGGTTGCCGTAAACGTGTTCTTCATATGCGTCGCCCGAGCCACACCGTCTTTCAGTCTGGCAATGACCTGACCCTTCTGGACCGGATCGCCTTCTTCGAACTCGATGAACTCGATAATGCCGGGTCGCTCGGCGGCGAGTTGCGCCTCATCCTGCTTTCGCAACTGCACGATGCAGTTTTCTGCGGTGATCGTGACGGAACGGGCATTCTGAGCCTGCACAATCAGCGAGGCCGTCAGGACTGCGAGTACGATACCAGCGACGGTCAACGTGAAGCGTTTCATGACGTGTCTCCAGAGATGGCTCAATGGGCCAGGATGTGACTGGTTGGCCACGTGTCGGGATCAGCGCGGGTCTCGTGACACCATCCGTGGGAAGTTGAGTTGAGAATCGTAGTTCGGCCTGCCAGACTCGGCCAGACCGGTTCAGCCGCGCCTGGCGGCGAGGATCTGGCCTGAAACTGAGGTGTACAACACCGAGTAATCTGGCGCTAGAAGGCCAACTTCGGCCAATCTGGCAGGAAGTGTCACTGATAAACCAGCCAGAGCACTCGATGTGCCAGTACACATTGGACTGTGTGATCGGGGCACATGTTCCAGTAATCTCGCAATGACGGTCGCGTCCAGTTTGCCCAGGTTGTCCCTGACGCCGCGAGAGAGCCGGTATTCGCGTCACCTGTCAGTTTTTACGATCCCGGACGGAAGATCTTTCAGTGAATCCCGATGCAACCCCGCAACAACCCGCACCTTCGAGTAATTCCAATAGCAGCCTGATTCCCGCCACCTGGGACGTGCCGGCTGTGTTTCGACAGCGATTGGGCGACAAAGTCGGCCGACAGCGGGTCATGTCGTCGGATGGTCATCTGCTGCTGATACTCCACAGTCCCCCGACAGCCGACCAGGCGGAACGTAACGGGCGGTTCTTCTGGCGACACTCGGATGGCACCTGGAGTTCGACGTCAAAGGGCAACGGTCAGCATGCTCTGGAAAACCACCTGACCGCCTATCGGAAACGGCTGGAGGAACTGGAAGACCTGGAAGTCGGGGCGAAGACAGCGGACGATTATTTCTCCTTGCTGTCTGAGTCGAGTCCGTTGTACCGAGCGGCTCGAAATCAACACATGGCGCTGCAGCAGGCACGTGAACTGGCTGCCGATGCGCGGGATGTGATCAACTTTCGAGACCAGACCTACGAGATCGAACGGGCGTCCGAACTACTGCATGCGGACTCGAAAAACGCACTCGACTTCATGATCGCCCGGCGTGCTGAAGAGCAGGCGAAAGCCAGCCATCGCATGGGTGTGTCCTCTCATCGGCTGAACGTGCTTGTGGCATTCTTCTTTCCGATTGCGACATTGAGTTCCGTCTTTGGAACAAACCTGATCCACGGTTACGAAACAGAGCATGCTCCCTGGCTGTTCGCCGCCATGCTTGGAACTGGTCTGCTCAGCGGGCTGATTCTGAAAGCCATCATCACGCGAGCTCCACCAGCGACGTGAGTCGCAAGGCGGCGCTGCAAACACGCAGGGACGAATTCGATTTGAGCGACCGACCCGACAATCTTCGTTTCCCAAAGTCGTCGCATCTGCGCAGGCCGGCAGAATTCAAGGCCGTCTACGGCGCGCGATGTAAGGCGGGTGACGGCTATCTGCTGATTTTCGCGCGCCCGAACGGGCTGGGCGAAACACGGTGCGGGCTGAGCGTGTCGAAGAAGCAGCACGGAATTGCCGTGCGGCGCAATCGCATCAAACGAAAGCTTCGTGAGGCGTTCCGACAATGTCGGTGCGACCTGCCCGAGGGGCTCGACCTGATCCTGATTCCCCGCCGCGATTCAGGTGCGGGTGTCAACGAGTATCGGCAGTCAATCCGACGACTGGCAGGGCGTCTGGGTCATAAGCTGGAATCGCAAACACTCGCTTCTGTCGGTGATCCAAGCGGAAGTGAAACTGCAACCTGAATGTGCTTCAGCAACCGCGCCGCTTGCCGTTGACAGTTCAGTCCTTCCGGCCCACGCTGAACGCAGTAATTCGAGACAATGGTCCGTACGGCAGGCAACCTGATGACGCAACAATTCTGTAATGGTCCGACACGCCGGGATTTTCTGACTGCCGGAGCCCTCGGACTGACCGGCCTCGCAACGGGTGACTGGCTGCGGCCGGTTCACGCCGAAGACCGCAAAAACGCGACTGCCGACGCCGTTCTGTTCCTCAACCTCGCTGGCGGGCCGGCACACCTTGATTCACTGGATATGAAACCTGACGGACCGAGCGAAACCCGCGGTGAGTTTTCGCATATTTCGACGAAAATCCCCGGCCTCGTCGCCTGCGAACACCTGCCGAAGCTGGCCGATTCGATTGACCAGTACACACTGCTGCGCGGCATCAGTCACACCACCGGCGACCACCCGCAGGGCCAGTCGTACATCTCGACCGGCAACCGTCCCAATCCCGCCGTGAAGTATCCGTCATACGGGTCGGTCGTGATGAAGGAGCTGGACTACGAGCCCGACCTGCCACCATACGTTGCCATCCCAGCGACCGAGTGGAACGCCGGCTACATGGGCGATGCTTATTCGCCATTCCAGACGAATGCCGTCCCGAAACCGGGTCAGGCTTTCGCCGTGCGAGGCATCACGCCAGCGGCAGGTATTACCGTCGAGAAAGTCGCTCGCCGTGAGAAACTTCTGAAGGAAATCGACACCGCCTTTCGCAATGTCGAGACCAACAGCCAGTTGCTGGAAGCACTCGACACGCTTGGCCAGCAGGCTTACAGCATGATCACTTCGAAGCGCACGCGCGAGGCCTTCGACGTCAGCCGCGAACCGGAAAGTATCAGCAAGCTGTTCGACGCAGGAGAAGTCGGTCAGAGCCTGTTACTGGCGACGCGTCTGATCGAATCCGGTGTCCCATTCGTGACTGTGACGAATCAGGGTTGGGACACGCACCTGGACAACTTCAAAGGCCATGCGCGCCTATTGCCTCCCTTCGACGCGTGCCTCACCGCCGCCGTCACGGCACTGCGCGAGAAGGGCCTGCTGGAGCGAACGCTGGTCGTGGCGATGGGAGAATTCGGCCGCACGCCGAAGATCAACCAGAACGTCGGCCGGGACCACTATCCCCGAGCGAACTGGTGTCTGATGACTGGCGGTGGCGTGCGACCGGGCCAGCTCATCGGAGCGACCGACGAAGCCGGCACAGGCCCAACTGATGGCACGGACATCCACCCGGACGATCTGGGAGCGTCGATCTTCCACGCCCTGGGCATCGACCATCACAAAGAGTATTTCACGAAAACCGGTCGCCCTGTGAGCCTTATTCCTCACGGCCGCGTAATCAGCGACCTCTTCAGCTGAGTGGACGAAACCATGAACACATTCCCTTGCGGTCGCATCCAGCGTCGTACGTTCCTTACCGACTGCGGCATGGGATTCACCGGCCTGGCACTCGGTGCGATGTTGCAGCGCGAGGGGCACGCGTCACCGGACGTGCAGCCGCATGTGCCATCCGGGCAACCGCTGGTGGCTCCCAAAGCGAAGAGCGTTATCTGGTTCTTTATGAACGGAGGCACCTCGCATGTGGAGTCGTTCGATCCAAAACCTGCGCTCAACAAATACTCCGGTCTGACCGTCGACGAATCGCCGTTCAAGTCGGCGGTGCTGGATTCGGAATTCTACCGGAAGAACGTGCGTGACTTTGCCGGCACTCCGCGAGCGTTGATGGCCACGCTGTATCCGTTACAGGTCGGGTACAGGAAGCGCGGCGAAAGCGGCATCGAAGTCAGCGACTGGTGGCCGCATGTCGGCAGTTGCATCGACGACATCTCGGTCGTGCGTTCGATGTGGACGACCGACAACGATCACGCGGCTCAACTGCAGTTTCACACGGGCCGACACATCTTCGACGGCTTCTTTCCTTCGGTCGGCGCGTGGGTGCATTACGGACTCGGGACACTCAACGAAAACCTGCCCCAGTTCATCGTGATGGGACCGCCACCGGGTGACTGCTGCGGTGGAGTCGGTGCACACGACGGCAGCTATCTCGGTCCAGAGCATTCGGGCGTGAAAATGACGCTCGACCCGAAAAACCCGCTGCCGTTTGGAACACCCGGCTCCAACGTAAACGTCGCAGAACGGCGCAAACAGCTCGACCTGCTGCGGGAACTCAATGGGCTGACCGCGGTGGAGTATCCGAACGATGCGAAGCTGCGGGCACGCATCAAGTCGTTCGAACTGGCGTTCCGCATGCAGATGTCGGTGCCAGAAGTTGTCCGGATGAATGACGAGACAAAATCGACGCAGGATCTATACGGCCTCAACGACGGTACGACGTCCAACATGGCACGCCAGGCGATCGCGGCACGACGACTGGTCGAACGTGGCGTGCGCTTCGTGCAGATCTACGACGGCGGTGGAGGCGGGGGAGGCTGGGACGCTCACAGCAAGCTCAAGTCGAACCACACGAAAAACTGCGCCCGAGTCGACAAGCCGATCGCCGGCCTGCTCAAGGATCTCAAGCAGCGCGGACTGCTGGATGAAACGCTGGTCGTGTGGGCCACCGAGTTCGGGCGCACGCCCGGAGCCGAACGTTCGGACGGACGGGACCATCACCCGTATGGATTTTCCATCTGGATGGCCGGCGGCGGATTAAAGGGCGGCATCGCTCACGGAGCGACGGACGAGATCGGATTCCACGCAGCCGAGGACCGGCACTACGTCACCGACGCCCACGCGACAATCCTGCATCAGCTGGGCCTCGATCCGCACACCCTGGAAGTCCCGGGCCACAAACGCCTGGAAATCGACTTCGGCAAGCCGATTCATCAGATCATCGCGTAGTGCTTTGTCAGGACGGAATCTCAGGGTTGGGTGGCTGGGGTCGAGTGTAGCGAGCCCCCAGCGTTTTCAGTCTGGGGGCTCACTTCGTTCGACCCCAGCCACACTGAGTTTTCACTCAGACAAAGCAGTAGTCGCTACCGCCTCAACCAGGGATCGACGTCGAACACGCCATCGCTCAATGCCGGCGGATGCAGAGCCGTCTGATTGAGAAACCTTCGGTCGAGTCCGAACGCAGCAACCCGACATCGCCTTTCGGACCACGCCTTAACCGCTTCCCCGCCCGGAATCTTCAAGCCTCTTCGCCAACTCCGCTGCCAGATGATCCGCCTCAGACCTGACCCAATTGTCGTCATCCTGGACGGCCCGCTGGGTGAGCAGTTCGCGCGTGGTCTCGTCCGGCCACGTCTCGGCCAACGCCCGAAGCGCGGCGCGGCGGGGATATTCGCGGTCATCCTGGGTGGCCCGCTGAGCGAGCAGTTCGCGCGTGGTCTCGTCCGGCCACTTCTCGGCCAAAGCCTCAAGCGCGGCAGTGCGCGCATACGCGTTGTCATCCTGTGCGGCCCGTTGGGCGAGCAGTTCGCGCGTGGTCTCGTCCGGCCACTTCTCGGCCAAAGCCTCAAGCGCGGCAGTGCGCGCATACGCGTTGTCATCCTGGACGGCGAGCAGTTCGCGCGTGGTCTCGTCCGGCCACTTCTCGGCCAAAGCCTCAAGCGCGGTGCTTCGGACAGAAAAACTGTCATCTTGGACGGCCCACTGGGCGATCAGTTTGTGCGTGGTTTCGTCCGACCACTTCTTGATCAAAAACTTCAGCGCGGCGACGCGGATGTCGACGTTGTCATCCTGTGCGGCCCGTTGGGCGAGCAGTTCGCGCGTGGTCTCGTCCGGCCACTTCTCGGCCAACGTCTCAAGCGCGATGCGACGGCTGTAGTAATTCTGGTTTACCGCTCGGATTGCAAGCAAGGTTCTTGACAGTGCATCATCATCACTAAGGCAACCCTCGGAGACAGTCAACGTTCCTTCGGCCATCTTCCAAACCGTCGATAGCCCCGAAAGGAACTTTATTGCTCGAGTGCGGTTGCGTTCGAGCAGCGCCCGCAAATAAGTCCTGATGGGTTCCTGACTCTGGTCTTTTACGAGATGGGTCATGCCAAACAGTTCGTCATCCGAAAGGTGTGGCAGCAGCATTTGGATCGCTCGTCGCCGCACTTGGAACGCGCCGGCTTTGGTCGCGTCTATCAAATGCGACTTGACGGCAGCACCGAGTTGGCCCAGAGCTTCGAGGATTTCGAGTTGCGTGTTCTGTGGCACACCAGAACGTTTCCGGAAAGCGTCCAGTGTTGCTTCAACAGCCTCAGAAAAGCTCTTGCGTGTCTCCATTTGCAGTTCCGTGACGCCGCTGATGTCCTTCACGATGTTGGAACATAGGGCGACGACCGGAGCCTGATCCGTGATCGTGGTTCCTCGTTCGCTCAACAGCCATGCGATGTAGCGGTCGGCCTTGTCGTCCGATCCGATGGCCCATTGAGCACCCAGCAATTGCAACGTCTCGAACCACTTGGCCAGCCGCAGTCCGGGCTGAATGACTGCAGTCACCGTGTCGAAATCCATATTCGACAGCTGCCACGCGGCCAGGTATTCCTGAAATGTGAGGTGAACGAAGCGGTAACTGTGGGCACGCCGGCTGACCAGCAGCCCGCTGCGTAATTCCTGTCGCTCAAGAAATCGCTCCGCGCGGGCCGCGGCCTGCTCGGCGTTTGCCGCACCTTGGTCGAGGAACCGAGGGACAAGAAGCTTAATCACCTGTGCTTTGGATGCTTCGTCGTCTTCGCCGTCCAGGCTCAGGATTTGCAACGCGATTTCGGCGAACCGTTTGCGGACCCAGGCGCGTTCTTCATGCGTCTGCTCTTCACGCGCGTCGTCCAACATGTCGGTTTTGCGACCGATCTGGATGTGCTCGGCTTCCTTGCGCTGGCCCAGCAAAACGTCGATACATTCGTCGTACAGGTCGACTCGCTGTTCCGGCAGGCGTCTGCGATTCCAGTGCACGATGGCGATCACCGTCAACAGCAAGGGGTTCACCGCCAGCGGACGAATGCGGTCGCTGGCTTCGACGCCATTAGCAAGACTCGTAAATTCTCGCGCAGCGTCCGTTCCCGCGGTCTCGACATCGCCCGGCGACACGCGAAACAACAACGCCACCCAGTTGCGAATGAACTCCGCGCGGTCGTTGGCATCGAAGGGTTGGATATCACAACGCGTGAATTGGCCCTTGAGGATTGCATCGCCGGTGTACGCTCGAATGCGAGAAGTGACTACGAAGCGATTGTCCCCATAACGATCAATGCAGTCCTCCAGCATTCGGCTGACCGCCGCCCGCCCCGCGTCGCTGGGCACTTCGTCGAGGCCATCGAACAGCAGGCAACAACCGCCTGAAGCGAGCAACTTTTCCACATCCTCCGCCGTGATCGAAAATTCGGAGGCAGTGAGACGGTCTGCGATGAATTCGAGTAGCGCGACCACACGCACTTCTTCGCGATGCTTCAGGAAATCCGCCAGGTCCCAACAGGACAGGAAGATCGGAACCGGCAATGGTTCCTCAAGGCAGAGTTTCTCGCGCGCGATGCCTGGATCGTCCTGCAACACCGAACGGGCGAGCATCAAGGCGATGTACTTCAGGAACGTCGATTTTCCGCTGCCCGGATCACCGACGATCACCAACTTGTTGTACTGCAACAGGGCGGTCTGAATATCGATTGCACCGGAATCATACTCTTCGGTCTCTTCCGTCGCGTCTTCGTCGAACATGACGCGCAGCCGTACGTAGATCTCGCTGAGCGGAATCTCGAACGTCCGATCGTTGTCGATCCCGGCAATGTCCAGGCGGCGAAAGTCGCGATCGACGTTCTCGTAGTATTTCGTCGGCGGCGACATCGAACTGGTTGGGCGTTTCACTGACACCGGTCGCTCGACAACCCACGGCCTGGACTCGTCGGCCAGCCAGACGTTCAAGTCGTTCTCAAGCACGTCACGAAACCCGTCGGTGCCGGGGTACTCGGTGTAGAACACCGGGTTGTCCAGGTCCTGCATTCGGTGGCGGAAGGCTTCGACTTTGTCCCATTGCTCAAGGGCCGCGTTCCGCTTCTCGCGATCGGCCGACAGCTTAAGTTCTTCCACAGTGCGGAAGTACCATTTGATCTCCGGCCAGCCGTCGTTTTCCCGATGCCAGGCGAGTGCCGTGTCGAATTCCTCTTCGGTGCCCGATTCCGCTATCCCCGTCTGCGTGCCAAACCGTTGATTCATGATCCCGACGACCAATGCGAGCGAATCTTTGTACTTTTTCAGCGTTTGTTGCGTGATCAGTTCCTGCGGACGTCCCACACCGATCGAGGAATTGTTTTCCCAATCGATCACCTCGAATCGCACGTTCCACTGACGCGCGTGGTGGCGGTTATACCGCTCGAAGAACTGTCGGACGTGCTGGCGTTCGTCGCCGACATCACCCGGCGATGCGAGAAAGACGTGGTAGGTGTAAGTTGTGCGGGGAGAGAGCGGCATGCCAGAATTTCCGTTATGGGATCGTCTACACAAAGTGGATCAGTGTTACGTAACGGACATCATTCGCGTCTCGCGGTGGATGACCGAATAGACGTTCTTGAAGCACTGCCCGACGTAGCTTTTCGCCGCGTCTTTGGCGATGTCCTTCGCCAGGTCCTCCAGGATCGGACGAAAGACCGACCAGCCTGCCTGACCGACTCCCCACACGGCGAGCAATTCCAACATGTGCCACCCCTGACTGCCGTGCGTACTGATGAAGAATCACCGCGAGCTTCACGCTGCTCTCGTGGAATGCGTGCTGCTGCGTACTCGCTGTGAACACAACAACAGTGCGATGATAGCGAGTCTTCAAACCGGGCCACCAGCACAGGACATTCGCAAGTGATTTCTGACTGCTGGATGGAACGCTGGTCGTGTGGGCAGCCGGTTCCCCTCACGTGATGGGGCTGCCTTGCGATCGAGACGCTACTCGACAGAATTCCCGTCTTCTGAATCGCTCACTTTCAGTTCTCGGGGGATCTTCCGTGCTTCGAGTTATCACGCATGCTGTTGTTCTGGTTGCCGCTGTTCTGGGTGTGAGTCGATCTTCTTCCGCCGCTGACAAACCGAACATCCTGTTTATCTTTGCTGACGATCAGGCGTTTGACACGATTCACTCGCTGGGCAATGACGAGATTCAGACGCCAAATCTCGATCGGCTGGTGAAGCGCGGGACGACGTTCACTCGGGCGTACAACATGGGGTCGTGGAGCGGGGCGGTTTGTGTTGCCAGTCGGACGATGCTCATCACCGGCAAGTTTCTGTGGAATGCGGAGAAGGACTATCGCGAGACGTCGAAGCGATATCTCGAAAAAGGGCGCATGTGGCCTCAGCTCATGCAGGCCGCGGGGTATGACACTTACTTCACTGGCAAGTGGCACATTCGGGCGGATGCGACGAAGGCATTCCAGGTCGCTCACAATGTCCGCCCCGGCATGCCCAATCAGACACCCGCGGGATACAACCGTCCGATCGACGGACAGCCGCTGAAGTGGACGCCGTGGGATCCTCAGTTCGGAGGCTTCTGGAAGGGCGGCAAGCACTGGAGCGAAATCGTTGGCGATGACGCCATCGAATACCTCGACATGGCGAAACAGAGCGACAATCCGTTCTTCATGTACATCGCTTTCAATGCTCCACACGATCCGAGGCAGTCGCCAAAGGAGTACGTTGATCGATATCCGCTTGAGAAGATCAGTATGCCGCGAAGTTTTGTACCTGAGTATCCATTTAACGAAGCCATGGCATCGGGTCGGAAACTGCGTGATGAGAAACTCGCTCCGTTTCCTCGCACGGAATACTCCGTGAAGGTCAACCGGCAGGAGTACTACGCGATCATCACGCACATGGATGACCAGATCGGTCGTGTCCTCGACGCGCTGGAGAAGTCGGGACAGGCCGACAACACGTACATCTTTTTCAGTGCGGATCACGGACTGGCGGTCGGCCGGCACGGTCTGATGGGCAAGCAGAACCTGTTCGATCATTCCGTCCGCGTGCCCATGATGGTGGTCGGACCGGATGTGCCTGCCAGTGAGAAACGTGACGCGTCCGTTTATCTGCAGGACATCATGGCGACGTCCCTTGAACTCGCCGGTGCCGAGCGGCCCGAGTATGTGCAGTTCCAGAGTCTGCTGCCGCGGATCAAGGACGCGTCGAAGCCGGGGTACGAGTCTATTTACGGCGCGTATCTGCAGGCTCAGAGGATGATCACGCACGGCGATCACAAGCTGATTCTGTACCCGGCGGCTAAGCACGCAATTCTGTACAACCTGGCTGACGATCCGGAAGAGCTGACGGACTTGTACGCTCGGAAGGAACTGCGTCCGGTCGCAAAGCAACTGTTTGCCCGATTGCTCGAACTGCAGAAGGAAACCGGCGACTCGCTTGATCTGCGGACCACATTCCCCGAGTTGTGACTCTCAGACCTCGACGGGGCTGATAGTGCCCGTTCGCTGCGCGTCCAACAAAACGCATTCAGTCGGAATGGGTTACTGAGCGATCCTGCTGCAACACGAAATCGTTGATGCGAAGGGCCTCGTCAGTGTCGTCGAGGATCGTGCTGAACAGCTCGCCTACGATGCGGTGAAAGTGCTCACGCTTGACCGAGTAAAAGTTGTGCTTACCGTCGCGACGAGGAACGATCAGACCTGAGTCGCGCAAGAGGGCCAGGTGATGACTGACGGCCGGCTGGCTTTGCTGCAGTCGGGCACACAGAGCGGTCACATGAAGTTCTCCTTCACGCACGAGGTGCATCAGGATGCGCAGTCGAGTTCCGTCGGAGAGCAGTTTGAATGTCTGAACGAGGTCTTTTTCCAGTTCACTGGACAGGCCGGTGGCCGCGGCATCACTCTCGACTTCGGTCATGGGACTGATCATTTCATGGACCTCTGAGAGGCTTGAGGAAGTGAATCGCTGAGAGGTGTTGAATTCTTCAATCGATCGCAGCTTTCAATTCGAGCTGCTTTCGAGAGAGCGGAATCCGCAAGCGATGTGAACGAACCGGGCTCAGAACAGAGACCGGTTGAAGTGACATGAATTGGATTTGCTGAACGGCGCACACAAAACGAAGTGGTACGAAGGTGCAGAGCTATGGCTTGCGTAAGCCGCGCATTGGAAGATCGTGACATGGGTGAAAAAGAAGATGTGCAAAACGCGGGTAGAGAAACCCAGTTGAGATGACGGCAGAGTGCGTCAGATAGGTCATTTGAGACGTATCGCGATTATGGTCGGCCCGAAATGGCAGGTCAACCAACGTTTGCCTATTTCGGCAGAAGTCCGGAATTGCCATTCTGAACGCCGAATGACCGAGAGCCTGCCGTCTGACGAACCATCGAATGACGGCGGTCTTGCGAGGCGGTGGATCGGCCAGCAGAATTCATTAGGCACTTCGATACCCCCGACTGATCGGATTCTGTGGAAACTCGATTCGCTCTTGATGCCGTCTGGAGCTGGCCCGTGGTTGTCCTGGCAGCGACCGGGCTCCTGGGTCTGGTTCTTCTGACGTACCCGCCGCGCGTCCGCCATTTGCCCGTGCGAACCCGTCGCATGTTGATCGGTGCACGATTGGCGGCGGCACTCCTGCTCGTGTTTGCAATGCTCCGCCCGGAAGTGCAGTTCGTCGAAACGGACACGAAGTCGGCTGTTCTGCTGGTTGCCGGGGATAGCAGCCGCAGCATGACCACGCCAGATGGGCCCGGCGGAGTCACGCGACGGGAGGCTCTGGTTCGGTTACTGCAATCCAACGTCGATCGGTTCACGCAGCTTCGGGACGAGTTGAAACTGGACGTCCGGCTGTTCGACTTTGACAACGACATCCGACCAGTCGACGAGGCAACGTCTGAAGCTCCGGGAAAGATGAGCGCGTTCGGAAACGTGCTTGCGGCTCTTGAACGCGAATCGCAAGGCAATCGAACGGTCGGCATCATCCTGCTGACCGATGGGGCTCAGCGAGTCGCACCGCCATTCGATTCCGACGCGCCGCGGACGGTGGCGCGCAAACTGGGGGAACTGCAGATCGCACTGTTCCCCGTACCGCTCGGCGAGTCCGACATTGCCGAAGCCGGACTCGACATCGCCGTCGAAGATCTTGCGGTGAGCCCGATCGCTTTCGTGAGGAACACAGTGCCGGTCAACGCAAAGATCCAGGTGCTCGGTGGCGAGGGACGACATTTCAATGTCGAGCTGCTCATCGAGGACCCGAATGATCCTACTGGCACGCGAATGATCGCACCGGCGGCGACACGTGGAGCGCGGCCCGTCGTTCAGGTCCAGGCGACAAAGAACGCCGAGACGATTCCCGTCGAGTTGTCTTTCGTCCCTGAGTTGCCCGGTGAATACCGCGTTGCCGTAGTTGTGCAGCCAATTGACGGCGAACTGAAGAAGACAAACAACCGCCGCGGGACATTGCTGACGGTTCAGGCTGGTGGAGTCACCGTCGCTTACTTCGATACGGTTCGTGACGAGGTTGCGGACATTCTCCGCATCAACACGGCCGACCAGATTCGACTCGACTTCCACTGGGTGCGTTCGGGCGCTTTCGCGGCGCGATCGAAGATCGAAGCGAGCATGTTCGATCCCGGCCGCTACGACGTGTTCATCATTGGCGATGTTCCGGCGAAGTCGTTTCAGCCCGAGGGTGGACCAGACCTGCTGCGTCTGCTGGCCCGCCGAGTTGAGGCAGGTGCGGGCCTGATCATGACGGGTGGCTTCTTCAGTTTCGGGGCAGGCGGTTATGCCGACACGGCTCTGGACGGTGTCTTACCCGTGAGCATGGACAAGCGGGAAATTCAGGATCCGACCGGCGCCGGTACGGATTTCTCCACTGACCTGCATCACGAGGGCGACCTGAAAATGATGCCAACGCCCGACGGAGAGCGGCATTTTCTGATGCGTTTGTCCTCACAGAACAACGGCCAGGTATGGGCTGCCTTACCGCCATTGCGAGGAGCCAACAAACTGCGTCGTCGGAATACAATCGCCGAGGTTCTCGCAGAAAGCGAAGCGGGAGATCCGCTGCTGATTTCGACGGCCCCGGGACGCGCCCGTGTGCTGGCATTCGCAGGCGACACGACGCACCGCTGGTACCATTACGATCAGGCCGACTTCCGCGACACGCATCAGCGATTCTGGCGACAGGTCATCCTGTGGCTGGCGCGGCGCGAGCTGGATACCACGCAGCCGGTCTGGGTCCGTGTCGATCCTCGCAATTTCTCACCCGGTAGTTCCGTCCCGATTGAATTCGGAGCCCGCAACGACGAGGGCGAGGCCATCCGGGACGCGGATTTCAAAGTCGGGGTCGTGGGCCCGGACGGCAAACAGATCCCGCTGAACGCATTAGGTTCCGGAGACAGCTCATCGGCCAGATTCGACGGTGCTACCGAACCCGGCATCTACCGGGTGACCGTTTCTGCAGCGAAGGATGGCCAGTCAATTGGCGCGACTGCGACCACGCGATTTCTCGTCGACTCACGGGATCTGGAACTCGACAACCCGGCCGCCGATCCTGCGTTGCTCGAGGAGCTGGCCGGACTGACGGGCGGCCGAGTGATTCCGCCAGAGGAGCTCGACGAGTTCCTCGAAAAAATGATCGAAGACGGCCCGCCTAATCTGGAACAGACACGCATCACTCGGCTTCCACTTTGGGACAACTGGTGGTACCTGAGCCTGTTCGTTCTGCTCATGACTGCCGAATGGTTCGTGCGTAAACGTCGTGGTCTGGTTTGATTCGAGTTCGCAAACCGGCGTGTTTCAAATAAGACGTCATCTCAGAACGCGGCCATCAGCCCATAACCATCTGCGGTTTCCCTTCGTCCGATCGGACCTGATCCCATGCGATTCCGGCCAGCCACATGCTTCCTTGTTGCGCTGAGCACAGCGATCAGCTTTTCCATCCTGGGTTGCGAGCAGGAACCTGCCGCAGGACCGCCAGCAACTACCAACGCAGTCGATCCGGCAGTGCCAGCAGCAGCACCGCCTGCAATCCCAGCGACATCGGATGCGGGTGACACGCCGTCAGGCCCAGCATCGGACGATTCCGTTCCGCATGGGGACGAAGGCCATGGCAGTTCCACATCGCCGTCGGAGCCGACGCAGCGACGCGCGAATCGACTCGCTGGCGAGACCAGCCCGTATCTGCTTCTGCACGCTCACAATCCCGTCGACTGGTTTCCGTGGGGCCCCGAGGCGCTCGAGAAGGCACGTCGGGAAGAGAAACCGATCTTTCTCTCGATCGGATACAGCAGTTGTTACTGGTGCCATGTGATGGAGCGGCTGGTCTTCGAAAACGAAGAGATCGCCGGCTACATGAACGAGAACTTCGTGAACATCAAGGTCGACCGCGAGGAGCGTCCCGACATTGACGAAATCTACATGCTCGCCCTGCAGATCTATCTGCAGATGAGCGGATCGGGCGGAGGCGGGGGCTGGCCGCTGTCGATGTTCCTGACACCGGACGGTCAGCCGATCGCTGGCGGCACTTACTTCCCGCCCGATGACAAGGACGGGCGTCGCGGGTTTCCGTCCGTGATGAGTCAGGTCAAGTCGGCGTGGACCGACCAGCGCGAGCCACTTATCGAAAATGCCAATCTCATAGCGCGAGTCGTGCGGCAGGAGATGGAACCCAAACTGAATCTGCAGCCCGCCGAGTTGACTCGCGAACTCGTGGCGTCAGCGGTCAGCTCAGTGATACGAAGTCACGACTCGGAATTCGGTGGAGTGGACTTCAAGCTCAATTCTCCGAACTCCCCGAAGTTTCCTGTGCCCGTCAAACTGGCTCTTCTGCAGTACGAGATCCGGGAGCGAAAAAACCCGGAAGCCCAGCGCGTGCTGTATCACACGCTGGACGCGATGGCGGCCGGTGGCATTCGAGATCATCTGGGTGGCGGGTTTCATCGCTACAGCACAGACCGCCGCTGGCTCGTGCCGCACTTCGAGAAAATGCTCTATGACAACGCACAACTGGCGAACGTCTATACCGAGGCCTTTCGAGCGACGAACGATCCGACCTACCGCGAGACCGCCGAGGAGATCTTCGACTTCCTGCTGACAGACATGCTCGATTCGCGCGGCGGCTACCATTCCGCGCTGGACGCCGAAACCGACGCGATCGAGGGTCTCTATTACGTCTGGTCCACGGACGAAATCGATCAGGCTCTGGGCGCCGACACGGCGTTGTTCAAACAGGCTTATGGAGTTGCCGAACCATCGCCGTTCGAACACGGGTTCGTGCTGCACCAGCCAAAACGGATCGATCAGCTCGCGGCGGATGTGCGGATCGTCCCGAGTGAACTGCGGGTCAAGCTGTACGATCTGCGACGCACTCTGCTGGTAGTTCGGCGCAAGCGTGATTCACCACTCAAGGACGACAAGGTCCTCACAAGCTGGAACGGCCTGACAATCACTGCGCTCGCCAACGCGGGCATTGTGTTTGGCCGGCAGAGATATCTTGATGCCGCTGAGAACGCGGCGACGTTCATCCTGACAAACATGCGAGATTCGGATGGGCACCTGTTCCGAACGTATCGCGGCGGAGCTGCCAAGCTGAACGGATACCTGGACGACTACGCGTTCCTGATTGAAGCTCTGCTGGAACTGCAGCGGGCCACCAGCGATCCGGAAAACAAATGGCTGAATGCGGCACAACGGCTGGCCGACGATCAACTGAAGATGTTCGCTGACGACGCGCGCGGTGGGTTCTACTTCACCTCGCATGAACACGAAAAACTGCTGGCACGCACGATGAACGCCTGGGACTCGGTTCTGCCGTCGGGGAACAGCGTCTCAATCCGTAACCTGATCCGACTGGCTTCGCTGACCGGGCAGCCGGAATACCGTGAACACGCCAGCAAGACGCTCAATCAGTTCGCACACTTGATTGAGAAGAACCCGCGCGGCACGACGAATCTGGCGATCGCTTTGGGGGAATTCCTGGACAATCGCGACTATCGGCCGTTGTTACAGCGAATCGACCGCACGAACGATCCAGCCACTGCCGTGCCAACCCTGCCATCAGGTCCTGCCAGTGAGCCCGCTCCCGCTGTGCCGAACGTGCCGGGTTCCGCGACGCCCGGCGGCAGCGATTCGGCGAACGCGAAGCCGGCACTTCGTGTGCGTCCGGATCGCGTCTCCGCCACGGCGTATCTGTCGACCGATCGGCTGCCCGCCGGTTCGCAGTGTCGTGTGGCCGTTGTGTTGACGGTCGCCGAGAACTGGCACATTAATGCCAATCCAGCGTCGCCCGACTTTCTGATTCCCACGACGGTTACGATGAAGTCCAGTCTGGGAACAAACTTGAAGGACGTCCGCTACCCGGCGGCCGGTGACCTGAAACTCAAGGGCACGACCGGCGTTTACCGCGTGTATGACGGCAAGATTACGGTGTTTGGCGACCTTGTCATCCCGGCAGACGCCGGGGGCAAGACGGAAAACTTCGAGTTGCAGATTCGCTACCAGGCCTGCAACGACGAACAGTGCGAGCAGCCGAAGACGCTGGTCTTTGCCGGGCAGGTTGCTGTCGCCGAGCCGGACGTACCGGTTGAGAAAATCAATGCAGAGATCTTCGCCACAGGCGCCTCTGCGGAATGATGGCGACCGCGTCCGTCCGCTCACTTCCTGGCCTGATGGCGCGGCGACTATGATCGCTGCTGCTCGACAACTCTGTTTCCAGGAGAACCTCATGAGAACTATTGGAGCAATTGCCATGCTGCTGAGTCTGGCTGGCACGGCGTCCGCCTTCGAGAAGGGCGATCTGAAAGTTGGAGACGAGGCCCCGGCCTTCGAACTAAAAGGCAGTGACGGCGAGACGTACAAGCTGTCGGACTTCAAAGACGAGAAGGTCGTGGTGGTCGCGTGGTACCCCAAAGCCTTCACCGGTGGCTGAACGGCCGAATGCAAAGCCCTCCGTGAGAGTGGCAAGGCCCTGCGTGAGTTCAACGTCGCCTACTTCACCGCCAGTTGCGACACCGTCGAAAAGAACACGGCGTTCGCGAAATCGCTCGAACTGGATTACCCCATCCTGAGCGACCCGAAGAAAGACGTGGCGAAGGACTACGGCGTGGTCCATGGATCGCGTCAGGTGCCGGAACGCTGGACGTTCTACATTGGCAAAGACGGCAAGATTCTGGAAATCGAGAAGAAGGTCAAAGCCGGGGATCACGGAAAGCAGATTCTGGCGACCCTGAAGGAGCTGAAAGTCGAGCCCGCTCCGAAAAAGAAGAAGTAGCGACCGACAAGTCCGAGAGCACGACCATAGCAGTAAATTCTGGCCGCATGCCGAACCTCGGCGTGCGGCCTTTTTTTCTGCCAATTCAGTTTCAGGTGGGCCGGATGGTGCCGCACTGTTCGGGCGAACGACTGCCGAATTCCGCTACCCCCTTCGTTCCCTGACAGCATCTCCGGAAGTTTCGCCCACGTCCTGCAGACGCACGCAGTTCGTAAACGCTGGCGGGGTCGACCGTTCTGCCGGGCTTCGGGGGCGAACATGCGGCGTACGGTGACTGGGTTCTGTGGCACTCGGGGAAATGGCGGTCAACCGCGAACGTTGAACCCTTTCACTGAAGAGAAAGCACGCCAGCGGCAAGGTGACGGTGTTTCTCAAGGAGCGCCAACAAACGTGCGGCCTGGCGCTTCCAGGCCGAAGCGCCCATGTACCTGCCCCCGCATAGCTGCTTCGGTTGCCGGAGCAGCGATGCCCTTGTTGCCCGCCTGACACAGATTCTGCTTGACGTTTCGGAAAGCTCAAGCCGAACGACAAGACCGTCATTCAGGCACTGCGGCACCTGAATGCTCCGCTGACCACAACGAATTGCGACGGCCGGAACGCCGCCGCCAGTCGTCACGGCAGGAAGGGAAACGCCAGCTTCAACAGAGCCGTCGCGCCCTTTCCAATCCCGCCGGACACGACCTTCGCCCCTGCCGAGTTCAAGGCCTCGCGAGCGTCCTGCCAGGTCAGCTCGCGGATGTCCTTCTTCAGGAAGCCTTCGAGGTCCGTCTCCGACCGGAACAGCTTCTTCAGGGCCTTCTGAATCTTCGCTGGATCCTGATCGAGGAACGCAAACTTCTCGGCCAGTTCGAACAGCGTCTCGTAATGCACCAGCACGACTTCGCGGTTCCGCTCGTACACGGGAATCGCTCCCGCATCCTTGATCGCCTGCTCCAGTTCGAGCCGGTCGTCGGGGTGCTCGACCAGCAGGGCGAGAAACCCGTCTTCGCGTCGCCGCTCGGACGCATACCGCGCCGCGCTGTCCAGCCGCTCGGGAGTCAGAGTCTCTTTCAGAATCCGCTGCAGAACCTTGATGGGATCGTCCTGCACGAGCGGCCGCCAGCGGGCATACGCGTCGCGACGCAGTGACGCCACCCGGCTTGGCGTCACGCGCAACTGCCGCGCGACGGCGTGATTCGGAGCCCGGCGATCGATCGCCCCGTCCAGTTCCAGCAGCAGGAACATCAGCAGGTCCGTGTCCCGCTTGCTCAGCGACTGCCAGCCCTGTTCCAGTGACAGATCGACCAGTCGCTGCCCGAACTGACCCGGGTTGTTCAGCGCAATGCCATTCATGCTCCGCCCCCGTTTCGATTGACCACTTGATCGGGAAGCTTGCCTGAGATGCCAGAATCTGTCTACTAATGACAACAAATACACTGTGACGGCGATCGAAAGGCCGGCCTGATGGCGCGTCGCGACATCCTCGAATCCACACTCAAGAAGTTGTTCGCTCTGACCGGCAATCGTTGCGCCTTCCCCGGGTGCCCGCACGCCGTCGTCAATGAGCACGGCGATCTGATCGCTGAAGTCTGCCATATCGAGGCCGCCAACGAGCGTGGCGAGCGCTTCAACCCCGACCAGACGGACGAAGAGCGACGCGCGTTCGACAACCTGATCGTCCTTTGCCCCACGCATCATACGACAACCGACAACGTCGACGAGTATCCCGTCGAACGTCTGCGGGAAATGAAGCGGGAGCATGAAGACCGCTACCGTGATCAGCCTCCGGAGATCAGCTCCGACAAGATTGACCGTCTGATCGGACGCGTCACCGGCATTGCGGTCTCGAAACTGCCCGCCGGGGCGACGCGGACGAAACTGATCGGCCGGTCGACGGAACTGCGGAAGCTCACGAACGCCCTGAAGGGCGACACGCACGTCCTGTCGCTGGTCGCCTGGGGCGGGACGGGCAAGTCGGCCCTCACCGCGCACTGGATGGTCCGCCTGGCGGAACGGAACTGGGGCGACATCGAACGGTATTTCGACTGGTCGTTCTACAGCCAGGGCACGAAGGGCGAACAGGGCACCTCGGCGGACCTGTTCATCGCCGAAGCGCTGCGGTTCTTCGGCGATCCGGACCCGCAGGCCGGCTCCCCGCACGATCGCGGCGACCGCCTCGCCAGACTCGCGGTCGAACAGCCGACGCTGCTGATCCTGGACGGTCTGGAACCCATGCAGTTCGGCCCCGGCCCGCAGGAAGGCCTCATTAAGGACCCCGCGCTCAAGTCACTGATCCGCGGAATCGCCCAGCGGCCGTTCCGTGGGTTGTGTGTGATCACGACCCGCGAACCGGTCAAAGACCTGACGCAATTCCAGGGCCACACCGCGAAGGAAATCAAACTCGACAACCTCACAGCAGCGGCCGGGGCCGAGCTGCTGCACCTCCTGGGCGTCCGCCGGGCCGGCGCGAAGTCGCCGATCAGCCCCGACGACCGCGAACTGCACGACGCCGTGGGCGAAGTCAACGGCCACGCGCTCACGCTGCAGCTCATGGCCACGTACCTCGCCCGCACGCAGGGCGGAGACATCCGCCGCCGCGACCGCTTCGGCTTCGAACCGGCGATGAAAACGACCAGCGACGAGCACGCCTTCCGCGTCATCGCCGCGTACGAACGCTGGCTCAGTGCCACTCACTCCGGGCATTCGGACGTAGCGAAACTCGTCAAGAGTTTCGGCATAGAACGCCAGAACGCCGAAAGTCTTGACGACTTTCGCTACGAAGTGAGTGAGCCGCAGCCGCATCCCGAGGGCGAACGCATGCTGGCGGTGCTGCGGATGCTCGGCCTGTTCGACCGCCCGGCTCCGCCCGGCTGTTTGAATGACCTGCGGAACGAGCCCATCATCGACGGCCTGAACGACGCCGTGGTCCACGCGTCCGACGACGAGTGGAACAGCGCGCTGACGCACCTGCAGGACCTCGGCCTGATCACGCTGGTCGGCGCCGAGGCCTCATCGACCGGCCTGCCGTCCGACCTGGTCGTCGACGCCCACCCGCTGATCCGGGAGTACTTTGCAAAGCAGCTCAAAGCTGGCTTGGCGCGGGTCTCCGACCCCGCCGGGGACCCGACCGCAGGTCTCCCGGCAGCAGAAGGCAATACTGAGAACGACGAGAGCCTTGAAGCAGATGAAGGAGACCTGCGGTCAGAGGACGTGCGGGGTCGGAGACCCGCGCACAGCAGCTTGTCTGCCTGGACTGAGGGCCACCGCCGCGTGTTCGAGTTCCTGTGCAAGTCGACCGAGCACCGCCCGGACGGCGTCGACGGCCTGGCCCCGCTGTACCAGGCAATCCCCCACGGCTGCCACGCCGGCCTGCACGAGCGGGCGTGTTCCGACGTCTACCGCGACCGCATCCAGCGGGGCACAGGGAGCGACGGCTACTACAGTTGGAGAAAGCTCGGGGCGATCGGGGCCGACCTCGGCGCGGTGGCATGCTTCTTCGAGCAACCCTGGAGCCGGTTGTCACCGAACCTCGCCCCCGCCGACCAGTCGTGGCTCCTCAACTCTACGGCCTTCTATCTGCGTGCCGTGGGCCGTCTGACGGAGGCGGTCGAGCCGATGCGGACGGCGCTGGAAATCGACGTCGAGCTGCAGGATTGGAACAATGCTGCAATTCAGGCCGGTAACCTGAGCGAGCTGGAACTGACGCTGGGTGACGTGTCCGCCGCCATTCACGACGGTGAGCGGATCATCGACTACACCGAACGCAGCTCGGAGCGGGGAGTCCACTGGGGGTACCGGGCGATGTACGCCGATGCCCAGCATCAGGCCGGCGAACGTGACGAGGCGGGCCAACTATTCGCCGATCTCGAAACCAGGCAGGCCCGGGAGCAGCCACGGTTTCCCCGGCTCTACGGGGGGCGAGGCTTCCGCTACTGCGACCTGCTGCTGTCCGGTGCCGAGCGGGCGGCGTGGCAGGCCACTCTGAGTCGCACGGGCTTCCAGCCCGTGGAGGACGACGGCCCTGCCCGCGAGGACCATGTAACGGCCTGCAACCATGTCACCGAGCGTGCCATGCAATGGATCGAATGGCGTGCGCCCAATGATCCACTTCTTGACATCGCGCTGGAGAATCTGACTCTGGCCCGCCCGGCGCTCTACCGCTGGCTGGCTGATCATCCCGGGCCGCAGGATTCGAACGCGGAAGCTCTGGGCGCGGCCGGTCAGCACCTCGGCGCCGCCGTCGATGGACTTCGTGATTCCGGGCAATTGGACGACCTCCCGCGCGGTCTGCTGACGCGGGCGTGGTGGCGGCAGGTGACGGGGGATGTCCCGGGAGCCATCGAGGATCTGGACGAGGCCTGGGAGATTGCCGAGCGGGGCTCGATGAAGCTGCACCAGACCGACGTGCTGCTCACGCGGGCCCGGCTGGGACTTCTTCCCAACGGTTTGCAGAACGAACAAGGAGCCTACCCGTGGGGCTCGCCGCGCGAGGACCTGGACCGCGCCGCCAAACTGATCCAGGACTGCGGCTATCACCGCCGCGACGAAGAGCTGGCCGACGCCCACGCAGCCCTCGCCTGTCAGGAGCAGCAGCAGGGATAGACACAGGAAACAGACCAGGAGGTGTCCCGCTTCATGGCTATGAAACCGGGAATTATTTGATTCCCGAATTTGAGCCGCGGAGCGGCGGCAGCATATAGCCCCGGGTGAGCGAAACGGCGAAGCCGTGAGCGTAACCCGGGGGTTGGTGTCGGGCGGGATTCGAGGGTCTTCTCAACTCCGGGCTTCAGTTCAGCTCGGCCGGCTTCTGTGCGAGGAATCGGGGACCAGGAAAGGCCGATCGCGCCGATGTGTGTGGATTCGATGTCGCATTCTACGGCGTTTGGCTGCAGGAATCTTACCGCTGCCATGGCCGTCAGATTGGTGCTTTCGACACGTTTCAACTACGCGAGGGCGGCGGGGTGAGTCACCGAATGTGCTTCATGACCAGGTCATGCGTAAAATGGCGCCAATAGACGGCTTGCCGGAATGCATGGCGGCATCTCGGTGTCGAATGTGCAAGTTTACAATCGGAGCAGCGGATGATGCCAAAGTCAGTCGCCACAGTGACCCTCGCGCAAGCGACAATCCTGCTTCTCGAACAATCAGGGACGCTTCGATCGGCGAGCAGAACAGCTTGCCTGGTACTCCTCTTCCTGTTGATCACGTCGGTCCTGCACGCACAGCATGTTTCGGAACCGTTGCCCGGCGCGGCGATCAGCGTCAACACAAAGTTTCCTGGCGGAAACGTCCTCGTGAACAAAATCGAGGGCAACACGATCCACATTGCGCCCGAATTGCGAGGCGGGCGTCAGTGGTTCTATTGGAACTTCGAGGCTGAGGTCTCGCAGCCCGGGCGCGTGACGTTCGTGTTCCCTGCTGACGCCGGTGCGCAGATCGGCGTAAACGGCCCGGCTGTCAGTCTTGATGAGGGCAGGACATGGGAGTGGCTCGGCGCGGACCATGCCGGCTTTCGCTCCGCAGGGCGGGACTCACCTGCGGTGCCGTCCGATTCGTTCTGGTACGACTTCACTGCCAAAAACAGCACGGTGAGATTCTCTGTTGGGATTCCGTACCTGCAGAGAAACCTTGATGAGTTCATCGCGCGGCTGGGTGAGAACCCGCATCTCGTCCGAGACGTTCTGACGAAAAGTCGAAAAGGCCGTCCCGTCGATGTATGGCAGGTCGGTCAGCCGGGGCCAGACATGATCCCCGTTCTGGTCAGTGCCCGGCATCACGCGTGTGAGGCCCTCGCAAGTTACGTGCTGGAAGGTTTTCTTGAGGAAGCGCTGTCCGACTCGCCTGCCGGAGCTGCCTTTCGCAGAAAGTACATTCTGTACGCGATTCCCATCGTGGACGTGGACGGAGTTGCCGAAGGCGATCAGGGCAAGTGGCGGAGTCCCCATGACCACAACCGCGACTACGGCCAGGAAAGAATGATCTACCCGCCGGTCATCTCGATGGTGCAACTGGCGAAGGCAAAGAGGATCAAACTGGCGCTCGACTTTCATTGCCCGACACTACGAATGGACATTCATCAGGGATTCTACTTCGCCGGCATCCGTCTGCCGCATATCAAAAACAACATGGATGAACTGATCGGCTGGATGGACGAAGAACGTCCGCCAGCAGTCATCTGGAGTGAACGCGATCTGATGGCCAGGCCAGGACCTTCCGCTCCGAAAGGCGGCATGCCATTCTCGAATTACTTCGCGTATCACGACGGAGTTGATTTTGCCGCGACATTGGAATCACCGTTTACCCAACGTGGCAATGGGCTCGACGACGAACTGGCATGCGAGTATGGCCGGGGACTGCTGCGGGCCTGGGTCAGAACAGAATTCGTCAGCTCGAAGTCAGAAAGCGGTCGCTCGGAATGGGACACGGCCCGGTTCGTCGCGTTCAGGAAAAGTTTCACGTCTGTTTATCAAAGCAAGCCAGCCGAAGCCGAAGCAATTGCGAACGTGTATTTGACGAATGACCAGTCGCCAGTCCTCTACCGGATCGAGGCCAGTAACCTGATGGGAATGCTGAGGTCCCGTCAGCGAAAGTACGCAGAGGCGTTCACGTATTTCGAACTCGCCATGACGGAGTCGCACGCCACTACCAGCCAGCGTGTCACGGCTGCGTCTGAACGAGCACGTATCGCGTGCGCCGACACGCAGCAAAGCTCCGCCGATCTGGAAAAAGCACTCAACTCGTTTGCCGCAATTCCGTACCCGTCCCAAAAACAACAGGCCGGAGTTCATGAGGCCGCTGCAGCGGCCTACGAAAAACGGGACGACATCGACACAGCCCTGACTCACGCGCGGTCATGGTTCACGCACGCCGGCAGATACGACCGAGGCGAAGCACTGAACGTCGTCGCCAATCTGCTTGACAAGGCGGGTCATCCAATAGAGGCGATCTCGATTCGTAAACAGGCGGTGGAGATTCTGCGAAAGGAACTCGACCCTGTACCCGTCGGAGTTTTCGGCCCCCTGATGGCAGCAGACCTGCTGGACGCCCTGAACGGAATTCCCACAGCGACCGTCTCCGAAAAGAAAGCAGCCGCCAACATCGCCCTGAACCACAACGTCAAACCGCCGTCCATTCTGCGTCGAATCCAGGCGGGTCTTGCTGGCATCAGGGATTGAAATCGCGGACGCGAAACGTCGGAAAAACCAGTAGACCAACGCAAAGCAAGTCGGACAGAGGCCAAGCTGTGTCAATGAGAATCGCCCCCGTAAGTGGCTTGTTTGCAAGCACTTACGAGGGCGATACACGTGAATGCGGAGAGGGTGGGATTCGAACCCACGGTACCCGTGAGGGTACACTGGTTTTCGAGACCAGTGAGCAATCGACACAACCAGCTACTGCTGAACAGGATATGTCGACAGCCGAGAGCGGCTTACCGACTGGCTTACCGAAAACGACGAAATCTGACGCTGTTCTGCGTCATGTGATTGGTGCCTGGAGTTCACTTTCTGAGTCCCAGCGACAGGCCATCGTGGCTATCGTCGAGGCGTCCTGACCCTGCCGGGGGCGGGGGGGCGGCCCCCCATTCGATTCCCCTGCATACATGCTTAGGTTCCCGCCCGGGAGTTTTTGACTTTTTTTGATCCGGCATCCGCACTGGCGGTCTCTCGTACGGTCTGACGCTCTCGGATTCTCAACACGACCCGGATCATCTTCGCTGTGGATTACGGCGAGAAGCGGAGCAGGACGGGCTCTGCGGAGAGGACGGGCATGGCGAAGCGGCGACAGTGATACATCCGACGACGTTCCCGCCTTAGAGTCGTTCGCGAAAACGGTTTCGGCCTTGCGATACGAAGTATGCCGCTGGGCGTTAGTGACAGACCGTCGCCGGATTCACGTCTCACTTTCGCACGCGGTCGCCGGAACGCATTATGGGTCGAGCCGCAATGAACTCAGCCACCCATTGCAGAAGGTCACGAGCATGCCTGTTGAACAACACCTGCTGTTTGCTGTTCTGGCGTTTGAAAGAGAGTTGCTCGATCTGCAGCAGCTCACGTCGGCCGTGCGTGCCTGGTCGAGTGACAAGTCGGGCACGCTGGCCGATCTGCTGGTTGAGCGTGGCTGGGTGACGGCTGAAGAACGGTCGTCTCTTGAGAAGCAGGCCGAACGGAAACTCGCGAAGCACCAGAACGACCCGCGCGTCACGCTCAATGCAGCTACGCGCGGTGACGTCTGCGACGCATTGCGGAATGACGTAGACGATAATGATGTCCAGCAGTCGCTCAGCTCATGGCCGTCCGGGGCACCTGTTCTGATCGAGACCATTGAACAGACCCAGGACGAGTCGAAACGGCCAAAGTCGCGGTACACATGGGTCAGCGAAGTCGGTGCGGGTGGCCTTGGCAAGGTCTGGCTCGCGCGGGACAACGATCTGTCGCGTGAAGTGGCTCTGAAGGAAATCAAACCAGGCTCAGCGTCGAGCGAGGCTGTCCGGAGGCTGATCAAAGAGGCTCAGATCACCGGTCAACTCCAACATCCGGGCATTGTGCCGGTCTATGAAGTGAATCGTGATGAGGGTCGACCGTTCTACACGATGAAGCTGGTGAGGGGTGATACGCTCTCCAAAGCCATACGCGAGCACCACGCGACGAAACAGGCTGGAGCCGAAGACCCGCTCTCGGAACGGCGGTTGCTCAACATCTTTCTGAGCATCTGCGACGCCATCGCCTACGCACATTCGCGCGGTGTGATTCATCGCGACCTGAAGCCCCAGAATGTCGTGCTGGGTGAATACGGTGAGGCTCTCGTGCTGGACTGGGGCCTTGCTCGCTCGGTGGGCAGCGAGGACGAAGACTCTGCACCGATCGTCGTGACAGACGACGGACAGACGGAAGCGACGCAGGCGGGACAGAAACTTGGCACGCCAGCGTACATGTCTCCGGAGCAGGCAGCTGGCCGTGTGCAACACATGGACGAGCGAACCGACATCTACGGTCTGGGGGCAATCCTGTTCGAAATCCTGACCGGCCAGGCACCGCATCAATCGGACGAATCCGACGACGTCGCGTCCGGTTTGACCGCCATGCTGCACCGCATCGCGAACGGCGAGACACCGCGAGTCCGTGCGATCGACGCCACGATTCCTGACGAGTTGGAAACGATCTGCGCGACCGCAATGGCCCGGCACAGGGACGAGCGTTATCAGGCGGCGAAGGATTTGAGCGAGGCGGTGCTGAAGTTTCAGATCCACGAGGAGAGCATCGAACTCGCTTCCCGTGCCGCGGATGACCTGGAGGCTGCGCGGAAGAGTGGCACATACGACGACTTCAGTCGGGCGCGATTCGGTTTCGAAACGTCGCTGGAACAGTGGCCGGACAATGTGCGGGCGGCAGCGGGCCTGAATGAGACTCGACAGGACTACGCCCAGGCCGCGTTCGACCGTGGTGATTTCGATTTGGCTCTGTCTCTGCTGGATGAAGCCGACCCCGATCAGGCCAGTCTGGCGACCGCCATTCAGACTGCCGCGACGGGACGTGCTTCAGCGACCGGCCGAATTCGTCGTCTGCGTCGGTTTGGCTTTGCCGCGACTGTGACGATTGCCGTGCTCGCAATCATCGCGGCCGTGTGGGTCAACTTCGAGCGGGAAAGAGCGCTGTCGGCTCAAGCGGACGAGGCCACTCAGCGAGGCATCGCGGAACGCAACGCGCATGAAGCGCAACAGCAACGTCGAGCCGCTGTCAGCGCAGGCAAGCTGGCACAAAGTAAAGCTGAAGAGGCGAGCGTCGCCCGAGACCGAGCCGATCGCAATGCGAAGGAAGCCTATGATCAGACTCAGTTGGCTGAGGCTGCGACAGAAACCGCACGGGCACAAACCAGCGTGGCCCTCGGAACACTCAACACTGTGATCTTCGACATCCAGCGAGGACTGGACAATGTCCCGGGCGCGGGTGCGTTGCGACGCAAGTTGCTCAACACGGCCTTGAACCGGCTCCAGCAGATTGCCGATAAATTCGCCGATTCAGACAGCGTCGACCGCCAGACGATGGTCGCGTTAAACGAACTGGCGGCCGTGCTTCTGCGAGTCGGCATGGGCGAGGCCGGGTGGACTTTCAATCGGCTCGGGGAAGCATCGGACGGACAGAAACCTAATCCGATCGGGTCTTCCGCGGTCGGTGTCGCTCATACTTTGTCCCAGCGGGCTCTGGAAATCGCGCGGCATTTGGCCGCAGCCGACCCTACCGACGTTCAAGCACAGCATGATCTCTCAATTGGGTACCGAAGATTGGGCGACGTGAGCTGGCAGGCAGGATATGTCCAAGAGGCCCTGGGCTCCTACGAACAATCCTTGGACGTAGCGAAGAAAGTGGCGGCGGCCGATCCCACGGACGCACTGGTGCAGCGTGGCCTTGCATCCTCGTACCAAAGACTGGGAGCGGTGAGCTTCCGGGCAGGGCATGTCCATAGGGCGCTTGGGTTCCACCGACAATCCCTCGATATAAGCAAGAAACTGGCGGCCGCCGAACCCGCAGACGCAACGGCACAGCGGGATCTCTCAGTCTCGTACAACAATCTGGGCGACGTGAGCCTGAAGCTAGGGCGCGCGGATGAGGCCCTCGGCTTCTACCAGCAATCTATGGACATCCGCAGGAAGCTGGCAGTGGCCGATCCCGCAGACGCACTGGCGCAGCGAGATCTGGCAACCTCGTACGAAAAATTGGGTCACGTGAGCCTGCAGACGAGCGAGGCTCGCGACTTCTACCTGCAGTCCCTGGACATCTTGAAGAAACTGGCGGCGGCCGACCCCACGGATGTACTAGCACAGCGAGCTGTCGCAGGCTCGTACTTCAACCTGGGTGAGGTGAGCCTGGAGTTAGGGCGCGGAGATGAGGCCCTCGACTTCCACCAGCAATCTATGGACATCCGCAGGAAGCTGGCAGTGGCCGATCCCGCAGACGCACTGGCGCAGCGAGATCTCGCAACCTCGTACGAAAGACTGGGCAACGTGAGCCTGCAGACGAGCGAGGCTCGCGACTTCTACCTGCAGTCCCTGGCCATCTGGAACAAGCTGGCGGCGGCTGACTCCACGGACGTGCAGGCACAGCGAGGCGTTGCAGGCTTGTACTACAACCTGGGCAACGCGAACCTGCAATTGGGGCAGTTGCAGGCAGCTCACGACTTCTACCAGCAGGCCCTCGACGTCAGAAAAAAGCTCGCGGATGCCAGTCCTGCCGATGCCCAAGCACAGCACAATCTGTCTGTGTCGTATGAGAAGTTGGGCAACGCGAACCTGCAATTGGGGCAGTTGCATGCAGCTCGCGACTACTACCAGCAGGCCCTCGACGTCAGAAAAAAGCTCGCGGATGCCAGTCCTGCCGATGCCCAAGAAAAGCACAATCTGTCTGTGTCATATGAGAAGTTGGGCAACGCGAACCTGCAGTTGGGGCAGTTGCATGCAGCTCGCGACTTCTACCAGCAGGTTCTCAACGTCAGCAAAAAGCTCGCGGACGCCGATCCCGCCGACACCCGGGCACAGCGAGGTGTTGCAGGCTCGTACCTCAACCTGGGCAACGCGAACCTGCAATTGGGGCAGTTGCATGCAGCTCGCGACTACTACCAGCAGGCCCTCGACGTCAGAAAAAAGCTCGCGGATGCCAGTCCTGCCGATGCCCAAGCACAGCGCAATCTCTGGGTGCCGTATCAGAAACTCGGCGACATGAGCCTTTGGACAGGGCAGGTGCAGCCGGCACTTGAGTTCTACCGACAGTCTTTCGACATTGCGCAGAGGCTGGTGACGGTCGATCCAGCAGATGCTCAAGCTCATCAGCTACTGATCAAATCTCACGGGAATCTGGGTATGGCGCACCGGGCTAACGCGGACTATGCCGCGTCGGTAGCGTCCTTCCAGTCAGCCCTGAAAGTCGCGACGACCGTGCACGGCCGTGGTTGGCTGAAAGGCACAATTGAGTCACTCATCGAGTCACTAAGGCGGGACGTCGCCAAATCTCAACTCCAACATTTGGTGACAGGTGACTGGGACACATTTCTCGAAAAGGCGGAAAAGACACCGGCCCTTCTGTACTACCGCGTGGCAGAACTCGCAAAGCACCAAAGGATCGATGAGGCGGCTCAGGCCGCTGGTTATCTGCGAGTTTTCTCCGTCGATGCCGCGGAAGCAGAGGCGGCGATGCTCTACGACGCAGCCCGCGGTTATGGTCTTTGTGCCGCTGCGGTAAAATCGGCAAAGGGTGAAGAGTTGACTGAAGGGCAACAGTCCCGTCGCCGCGAGTTTCTTGACCTGTCACTGGTCTGCCTGAAAGAAGCCTTCGCGGCCGGCTATGACGATGTTGAGCGAGCCCAAAAAGACCCAGATTTGGCGGCTCTGCGTGATCTGCCGGAGTTTCAGAAGTTGGTCAAGTCCCCGCCTGATGACGCGAACTGACACGGGCGGTACTGGTAGCTTGCCAATCGATGTTACGGGCGCAAAGGCTCCGTATTCTGCGATTGTTTGTGTGTTTGAGTCATGTGACACAACCAGCAATCGACCCCATGCCGCCTGCGACCTGTGGACGGTCAGTCAGCCACCGTCGCGCCGGTTTCGGCATCAGCCGGTGGATCTGCAATCCAACTGGCAACCGTCCCCGCAGACAGCCGACCGGTCTTAACGAGCCGGCGGACCGCCGCGCCAACTGTGCCGTCGATGATCATTCGATCCATCAACGCAGCCACATTCGCGTCAAGCTGTTCGTCGCTGAGTTCGCTGGGGGGCGGTGCCGGGCGCGCCGTCAGACACGCCAGTCGGGTCACACCGGTCAGCAGCGTGAGCGCGTGTCCGTATCGCTTGCGCTCCATGAAATGTTCCAGACTTTCATGGATTCTCGCAGCAAGTTGGGTCGGGCCTCCGAATTTGTGAATGACTTCATCGAGCGTGGCCAGCCGGCGCCGTTCTCTGCGGGCGCCATTTATCGCGGCCATCGCAGTTCGAACCTGCGCCGCGCGACGTGAATCCCGGGCCGCAGCGCGGCGTGCCCGTGCCCGCATCGCATGACACGAGCGGCATTCGTGGTGACGCCGCTGTGAGTTAATGCCGCGCTTTCGAAACTGACTCAGCGGCCACAGATTGCAGCATGTCGTGCAGCGACGTGTAGGCTCAGTACCAGGAACGGATTCCGGCGGTTCTGTGAATATCCGAGACATAGATACATCCGGAGGCCGGTGCCTGACGTGTCGACGGCGCTGCATTCCAGGTGAATCACTCTAACTACATGGTATCGATAATGTTACGTCGTGTTTGCGGGTAATGGTACCCCGCGAGTGGCTCCACGCGATTCTCTGCAGGATCTTCGCGACACGGCATTCGGCCGATATCATTCAGGTGCGACTTGCCGAGAACTACACCCGGCATGATTCGCTGAGCACAGCGACACGTGACGAAGTGACCGGGCTGGCTGTTGCGGCTGATCACCGTGCGGCTCGAAGCGGTCTGAGCGGTCGACGGACTACGCCTTTCCAGCCCGTCCCCGCTCGGTCCGGCCCGGTGGGAAAGGCGAGGATGAAATGGAGTTTGAAGCCGCAGAACTGTTGCAGGCAACGCACGACCTGCGAACCCAGCTCACAGCCACGGATGACCTGCCGGATGCAACGAAGACGATTGAATCGCTTCAGGATTGGAGAGTTGCCCTGCGGTGCGTTCCGCGTGCGGAAAGCGAGTTGGGTCAATGGGCACATGCCGTTTTCTCGATGACTGCTCCAGGCACAAGTTTTCAGTTTGCCGCCATCGCTGCGGCGGATGCCCTTGAGAGCTATTTGCCGACATTGACCTACGCCGATGGCTGGACGCAACTCAATGATGCTCGGCGACCGATTAATGGTCTCACCTGTTTGCTTGGGGAATTGCGCGACCGTAACCCAGCGACGTACTCAGGATGGCTACGTTCGCTCGCCGATCATGTGAATTGGATCAGAACTTACATCTCGGAGAACTCCAAACCATCCAAGTGTTTGACGTCGCTGAGTTCCGAGATTCAGAGTGTCTTGGACTCCGGCGATTGCCGTCGTGTTGACGGCGCTGACACCCTTCTCAATTGCAATGACCCCAACAGTCCAGTGCATTGGTTTTACGACCCTGTCTGTGCAGCAGGACTCGTAGATCTGTTGCTTCCGACGCTGCAGCGGTTTGAGAACTGGCTGAAATCCAGCAAGGAGAGCGCGGAGAGTCCGAAGTCTCCGCAAGTTAGCTACCCCAAAGATCCGGACGTTAAAGATCTCTGTGAAGCGTTGGCGAAGGAGTTGGCCAAGCCTGAAAGCGACCGACGGAGCAATATTCAGGTTGCCCGCGATTTCTTCGAGGAATCCGAGTCCGATCCAAACAAGCGGGAAAACAAAGCGCAAAGCCGACTTCGTGAAGCTCGCAAGTTTCCGCACCTGTGGAAGGTGAATTAGGGCGCGGAGAGTTGGGGTCTCCGCGCGGAGAGTCGGTCGGGTAGCTTCTGGATCAAATGGAATTCTGTGCTTTCATGTGTTTGGCATTTGGCCGAACGCAACATGAACGCGAGGCACAGGAGAGACAGCATGGCAGCGATCATTACCACCCCGGAAGGTGTCGTCAGACCCGGTGAGATTTACCAAAAGGGCGAGTTCCTTCAGCGCGTTGGACTGAAGGAGACGGGATTTCGCACGGCCCGCAGAAACGGGCTCCAAGTCGTCTACACGGGCGGCAAATGCTTCGTTCGGGGAGCGGACTGGGCGGCGTACCTCGACCGCGTTTCCGCCGATTGTCAGCCCGTCGCCCAGACCTGAATCGACGACCTCGCGCAAGAGAAAACCCCGGTGTTGGCCGGGGTTTGTGACTCATTGCCGCTGCCAGGCGGCACAGCTCAATTTGGTGACCGGATTATGAGACTGCGCTACCACGAAAGCAACGTGCATTTTGCATCAATCCTTCAAGAATGGAGGGTGTGATCAATGGCACGCGACGGATGGCATCCGGCATCGCGAGAAGAGCGGTGTCCGAAGTGCAATGGAGACCACAACTGCACGATCAGTGACGACCACGGCGCTGTTTGGTGCGGGCGAATCGAGTCCGACCGGCAGAACGCTGGTGGTCAGTTTCTACACCGTCTTGTAGAAAAACACGTTCGCGGATCGCTGGGCTACTCCGCACTGTCGCAACGACAGTCTGCGAAGAAGATACAGCTCAAGACAGCCACCAAATCTGAGGATCCGGATGAGTGGTTGGTCCAGATGCTCATCTCGCTCGAACACTCGGAAATCGATACGCGACGGCGAGAATTGGCGAATCAACTTGGCGTCGATATAGAGCCGCTGCGACGGTTGCAAGTCGGATGGTTGGGCAGTCACTGGGTCATGCCGGAGCGAAACGCGGCGGGGCGCATAATCGGCATCAACCGCCGCTTTCAAAACGGCACGAAACGCCAGTTGCCAGGAAGTTCCAGAGGCTTGACTTACGCAGATGACTGGCTGTCGGACGATGGCCCGATCTTGATGGTCGAAGGATTCAGTGACGTCGCGGCGGGCATGTCTGCCGGCTGCTGCGTCATTGGACGTCCCAGCAATGTTGGTGGCGTCGCGATGCTGGCCGAGCTACTGCGGGGACATGCTGATCGCGAGTTGATCGTCATCGGTGAGAACGACCGAAAATTGCACAGCGGTCTCAGCGACAAGAATCGGGCCAAGCATGAACCGCAGTGCGAGGGATGCAGCCGGTGCTGGCCCGGCTTGCACGGTGCAAAGATGACCGCTCGTCAGTTGGCCGAGCGGCTCAACCGGTCGGTGACCGTGATGATGCCCCGTGTTGAAAAGGATGTTCGGCAGATCTTGCAACGGTCTCGCGCCGGTGAGGAGGTCGTATGAGATGTCGATCAGCACACCGACCGAACTCTTACAGCGACTTATCAGGCTTGAGGTTTTCGAACCACCTCGAATTGATGTCATCCCGGTACCACCACCAGAAGAAACAGTTGATCTGGAGCAGTACCGTCGAGAAATGTCCAGCCGACGCGTCGATCTTCTTGGTCAGCCCGGCGTTTGGCTGGACAGGTCTCCAACCGGTTCGGGCAAATCGACGGCTGATGTCGCCGCGTTTCAGCGGGCTGCTCGCGGCCTCTCGGTGCAACCGGCACACACGAATTGTGCAGACGTGGTCGAGCAGCTCACTGCCGGAGGGATTGACGCAGTTGCCTATCCAGGACGTTTCACCTGTGGAAAAAACAAGAATTGCTGGAACACAGCGGCTGACCAGGCAGAAAAGTTGGGTTTGTCGGTTGTGGCCGCAGTCTGCAGGTTCGGATGTGAGCACCAAGCCAAGTGTCTGCAAGGCGGTTACCTGGCTGAAGTGTCAATTGCCAGTCACGCCCGAGTTGCCGTGGCAACGCACGCCAGGGCTGTGCATGCGGGACTGGATCGTCTCAGCGAGGGGCGTGATCTCGTCTGTGTGCATGAAGACAGCGTCAACGTCGTCGTCCCACAGGAATCGATTCCGGCGGACTTGCTGGCAACGGCGAAATTCGTCGTCGAAAGATTGCTCAACGATCCGACGTGGCTCAACCGATTCGGTCCAGTGTTTGAGGTCGACCGGGAATCCAGGACACGTGCGAAGAACGAGCGGGCATCCGATCGACGTGACGCGCAGTACACGTTCTTTCGTCACTTGGCAGACACCATTGACGCTGTCATCGCAACGCTGTCGTCGACAACGGATGGCGTGGCTGCCGTCCCGGTCACTACCACGATGGCCGAGCCATCCGGCGTGCAGGCTGTTCTGTTTCGGGCATCCCAGAAACTTGGAATCACGTTCAACGGGTATGCCGTCTGGCGAGTATTGCTGCGTTTCGCAGCAGGTAGTTTCTATCAATCGGGAGTTCTAACTCGTGAAAGACTCGGCACCTGACATATCAGTACCGGAGGGACTGGAGGGCAAGGAGTTCGTCCTGACCTTGCGAAATTTTGCCAATCCCAATTCGACCGTTTTCCTGTCTGACGCGACGGCAGACATTGAATTACTGCGGGCAGCGACCGGCGTGGACATTCAGGACATGACTCCGAGCGGGACACTCTGCCGCGAGAAGAGCATCGTCCAGCATCCAGTTGATGTGACTCGCGGCACTTCTCCGAAACGGGCTCGGGAACTGACCTGCGGTGTGCTCACCAGCCGGCCGGACTGTCGAAAGATCGGAATCATCACGCACAGCAATCGGACAGCCGCGATCAAGTCGATCGACGAGCCCTTTCGATCGCGAATCGCGAGGGTCAGTCACTTCGGCTCCGGATCCGACCGTGGCAGCAACGAATGGCTCGCCGCCGAATGTGATTTGCTGGTCGTACTCGGGACACCTCGGGTCGCGGAGATCGAAATCAAACGGACAATGCTTCGGTGCGGTTGGTTTGATGATCTCAGAAAGGGCGGCGAATGGGGCGAGGTCACTTGGCAAGGAACCACCACATCCGGTCAGCCGCGAGTCGTTCGTGGGCGCGGGTACACAAGTCCGAGATGGGCGCAGGCCCATCGTTCCAAGGTCTGCGCCGGCATCGTGCAGGCAGCCGGCCGGGCCAGATCGCTGCTCGAAACCGGCTGTGACTGCGTCGTCGTATCAACTGAGGAATGCGGTTTTCCGCTGGCAGATTTCGAGGATGACTTGAGGCCGCTGACGGGATCTGAGGTCAGAGTCCTCACCGGATTAAGCGCACTGTCCGCTTTAGTATTGATAAGCGGACAGTGCGCTTGCGCGGCCTCACAAGACGTCGCGGACACATGCGGCATCCAACGTCGCCAAGCTCAAAAGCTCCTCGCAGGCTTGGAACAAGCTGGCCTCGTCACGCGAGTCGGTGAACGCGGCGGCTGGCGGCTATCGGACCAGGGTGCGGCGCTGATGGCCGATGGGCCAGGGGAGCCGGGCCAATGACTCAGACCCGCAAACCGATCGGGCCAGTAATCCTGCGAGAGGCTGGCAGCCTTCGATGTGTTCGTCCCGTCAGCGGCAGTGTCTGGATCGAATGCGGCGACGGCACCCGGATCGATGACCCGGACAGCGTCGCAGCCACGTTGCAACAACGGTTTCATCTCGATGAGGACCTGGCACGCGACGTCGCACGTGGCTTTGTGCCGAATGCTCAGGCACTCACGACGCTGGAACGGGCCGGAGCGTAGATCGGCCCTCAGAACGCATGCACCACCGAATGGAGGCAACGACATGCCACGGAAGGCGCTGGGGATTGAGTGACGGCAAGTTGCAGTCAAACAAACGAACAGTTTCTACATGGAGAATTCTTATGACGATCGAGATAACAAAGATCGATGCAGCGCGTCGCGCACTGGCTGTTACGGCAGAGCTGCTGGCCGCCGCTGAAGTGGCCAAGATTCTAAGTTGTTCGCCTCGGCACGTGTGGGCGCTAAATTCAAGCGGTCGGCTGCCACGCCCGATTCGGCTGGGCCGCGTGACACGCTGGAGAGCGGATGAAATTCGTGACTGGCTGGCCGCCGGTGCTCCTGCGCGTGACCGCTGGGAGTCTCTCCAACGTTCATCGTGAGACCTCTGGACTGCGTCAGTGTGAGCGGCTGACCGAGGGATTTGTGGACGAGGGTGGTTTGTGGAGCTGTTTGCCGATTCGTGCTAAAGATACTTGTCGTTTTGGCAATTATCCGCAATACTCATGCGTATGAAGCGACGACAAGGCAAGCCTGCGACATTGAGTGCTCAGCTTCGCGAGATCATTGAAGCCTGGCCGGAGTCTCGATACCGGATCAGTCTGGAAACCGGAATTTCACAAGCAACGCTTTCACGATTCGTGAACGGCAAGCGCGGTTTGCCAATGGACGCCGTAGACACGTTGAGTCTGTATCTGGAGTTGAAGCTGACCTGCGTCAGTCAGTCCGACGAATAGACGAACGGTCGCAGGTTCTCGTACTGGGAAAGGCAGAGTGCGATGCGAACTTTCCGGCAGAAGTACACGGCAAAAGACGGGACCACGCGAGAGTCCGCAAAGTGGTACGTCGAACTGAAAGACCACAACGATGTCCGTCGCCGGATTCCGGGTTTCAGCGACAAAAAGCTGACCGAAGAACTCGGACGCAAGCTCGAACGGCTGGCCATGCTGCGGTCATTGAATCAGCCAATGGACGTAGACCTTGGCCGGTGGCTGGAGACCATGCCGGCTGAACTTCGGGACCGGCTGGCGAAAATCGGTCTCCTGGACTCACGCGCGGTGGCTCAAACGCGCCCATTGTCGGAACACCTGGACGACTTTCACAGGTCGCTGCTCGATAAGGGCAACACTTCGGAACATGCAGAAACGGTCACGAAGAGATCGCGAAAACTGATCACCGACTGCAAGTTCACGTTCTATAGCGACATCAATGGGTCTCGCGTTCAACGCAAGCTGGCTGACATGCGGAAGGGCTCGAAGAGTGCGGCGAGCATCAGTTATCAGACCAGCAACTTCTATCTGCAGGCCATCAAGCAACTGTGTCGCTGGATGGTCCGCGACCGTCGTGCCAGTGAGTCTCCTGTCGAACACCTGGCTGGCCTGAACGTCAAACTCGATCGTCGGCATGACCGTCGGAGTCTGTCTGCGGACGAGTTGATACGACTGCTAATCGAAACCCGGCAGGGACCAGTCCGGCACAAGCTGACTGGCCCGGCGCGTGCAATGCTCTACCGAGTAGCAATGGAGACGGGACTTCGACGGAACGAGCTGCGGGCGTTGACGCCAGGCAGTCTGAACCTTGACGCAGAGCCGCCGCATATCGACGTGTCCGCCGGCGACGTCAAGAACCGGAAACCGACGTCGCAGGTCATCCGTCCGGAACTTGCGGTCGAGCTGGGCCGGTGGATTCAGGAAGCTCAGATCGGCCCGAAGATCCCGCTCTGGCCGAAATTGACGGCCAACACGGCCATGATGCTGCGGAAGGACCTGGAGGCCGCTGAGATCGAATACGTGGACGCCTCCGACCTGTATGCCGACTTCCATTCGCTGCGTCACAGCTACGTGTCACTGATCACTCAGGGCGGAGTACACCCAAGGATTGCACAGAGCCTGGCACGGCACTCGACTGCCGAACTCACGCTCAGCCGATACTCACACACGGTGATGACTGACGAGGCCCGAGCATTGGAAGTCCTGCCAGCCTTGCCTTCGCTGTTCGACAATCCGAATCATGAGACACAGATAGTCTGCGCGACAGGAACAGACGGTGATTCGGGCTTACCGTCTGGCTTACCGAAACCCGGCACATTCGAGAGCGCTGCGGTGCGCCCTGATGCACCGGACGGGAGACTCGAGTCCATCCCCTTTGAAATGCCTGAAGAGACAAAAGAAGCCCGAAAACCGCTTATTCGCGGTCGTCGGGCTTCAATTGAGAGCGGAGAGGGTGGGATTCGAACCCACGGTACCCGTGAGGGTACACTGGTTTTCGAGACCAGCACATTCGGCCACTCTGTCACCTCTCCGATGGCCAGGCGGGATGATAGGCCGGGTTCCTCAATCGCGCCAAGGCGCTCATGAATGGAGATAACAGTGGGTACTCAGGTGAATTTTGTGACCGATGGTCCGATCGGGCGCGTGCAGCTACACACGGAAAACGGGGTGCAGCTTCTGGGGGCTGACACTCGGGAGCAACTGCGCCAAACGCTCACAGAGATCGCTCGGCACGACGATTTGAGTGTTGTTGTTTTTGAATCAACCGGGCGAACTTTTATCGCCGGAGCGGACATCAACGAATTGCGAGCACTCAATCCAGAGACGGCTTATGAGAACTCGCGGGAGGGCCAGGCGGTGATGGGACAAATTGCCGCATTGCCGTTCACAACGATTGCTGCGATTCATGCTGCGTGTGCCGGAGGTGGAACGGAGTTGGCTCTGGCATGCGACATGCGGCTTGCTGCTTCCAGCGCCGTAATCGGGCTGCCGGAAACCAGAATCGGCGTCATCCCGGGTTGGGGCGGAACTGTGCGTGCCACGCGGTTGCTGGGAAGCGCAGTCGCACGTCGGATGATCCTGACTGGCGAATTGTTGCCCGCGGCCACTGCCCTGCAACTCGGTCTGATCGACGAACTGGTCCCCGATGACGAATTCCGTGACGCCGTGGAACGCCGCATCGCGATGGTGCTCGGGCGTGGTCCGCATGCTCGCGATACAGCCAGCAAGTTGCTCGCGGCATTCGAAGGGCCGGATCCGGAGACTCAATTCGAAGCCGAAGCACGAGCTTTCGCTGCGTGCTATCAGACCAACGAACCAGAAACGGGCATGGCGGCATTTCTCGACAAACAGCCAGCCGACTGGCAGCTTCCGCCTGGTCCGTAGTACGCTGGTTTTGACAGCTCTCTGACTTCGATCCCTTGCATGCAACATTCTGTCGAAATGCGTGTTGGCCATGAACGAGAACGCGACACCGTCCGACGCAGCCGATCAGATCGTTGCAGTCACCGAGCCGGACGAGGCTCAAACGAAATCGTCTCGATTGCCGGTGACTGCGCTATGCATGGCTGCGTCGCTGACCTTCTACGTCCTTTCTGCCGGGCCGATGTCCGGTTTGGCGCGCACGATCAAACTCCGCAGTTTCAACAACGCCGTTGAATTGGTTTACGCGCCATTGATTGTCATCGTGAAAAAGGACATCAGGCCCGTTTCTACGGCGCTCAGGTGGTATGCCGGATTGTTTCGCTGAGGTGGTCGCACGATCTGTCAGATAACAGGCCAGACGCCGTGATATCCAGCTCGATATTCAAGCAACTGACTCAGCAGATTGGACAGAGGTCATGGGAACACACCATTTAATGAATCGCCGTTCTGCGCTGGGTCTGCTGGCGGCCGGCCTGACGCGTCCGGCGTTGGCGACGACTGACTCTAAGAAACGTACGCGGCTGGGTCTCGTCGTTTACTGCTCGCGGTTTCGCCGCGACGCGCTGCGGGGGCGAGACAAGGACTTCGACCTGTATGCGCCGCTGTCGTTTCTGAACCACTGCGTCGAATTGGGCGCCGGTGGCATGCAGTGCTCGTTGGGCGTACTCAACGTCGCCGGTGTGCATGTGCTGAAGACATTTGCTGAAGACAATCGGCTGTTCATCGAGGCGATCGTCCGTCCGCCAGGCGACGAATCCGACGTCGGCCGTTTCGAAGCAGAGTTGCAGACTGCGGCGGCAGTGGGCGCGCTGGCCGTCCGCACGACGATTATTCCCGGGCGTCGCTACGAGTACTTCGATTCGCTCGACATGTTTAAGGAGTTCGCTGCGCGCGGACGCCGCATGCTGGAACTCGCCGCACCGGTGGCCGAGAAGCATCGCATCCCGATCGCCGTCGAGAATCATAAAGATCAGCGTGACGACGAACGCATCGCCCTGTTCGAGCATATCGACAGCGAGTACGTCGGGGCCTGTGTCGACACGGGCAACAGCTTTGCGCTGCTGGAAGACCCGATTCAGACAGTCCGTGATTTTGCTCCGTGGGCGCATTCGGTCCATCTGAAAGACCAGGCTCTGCAACTGTACGACGAGGGATTTCTGCTGGGTGACATCCCTCTGGGTCAGGGCGGACTTGATCTGAAATGCATGGTGGCGATTCTGAAGAAGGCTAAGCCGGACATTCAATTCAATCTGGAACTCATCACGCGCGACCCGTTGAAAGTGCCCTGTCTGACAAGCAAATACTGGTCAACGTTTCCCACACTGCCGGCTCGTGATCTGGCCGCAACGCTCCGCTACGTGCGAGCCCATTCCTCCGACAATCTGCAGTACATCTCGCGCATGTCGCCCGAGGAGCAGCTTGCCCGGGAAGACGCAAACGTCCGGCAGAGCCTCGATTACGCGCGGGACGAACTCGGTCTGTAAGAGCAGCCGAATCCCTGTCCGGACACGACGCGTCGTGTTCCAGCCAGAAGTTGGGGGGACGCAGTTCTGTTGTTCCGTCCGTCGAAACCGTGCTTTGGGATCGAACCTTTGAGGTCGAAACAGTGCAGTTTCATGCACGGCGCGATTCCGATTGGCCGATGACATAGGCTGGCAGACACGAACAGTGCGGGGAAAGGACTCCTTGGACGACGCCTGTTGTCTATATTGGTGCATACGATGACGCAACGGATTGTATCTGCGAAGGAACTCGCCAAAACAGCCGACCGATCTGCACCTGGCGGCATCCAGCCAAAACGAACGGATCGCTGGTCCGGCCGGCGTTTCGACAGTGCCCACACTCCTTTACTGGACGCACGGGCATGGCTTGAAGGGCAGCGAGCGTCAAGCCGCATGCAATGCACGCGCATCCCGTTTGCTGAGTCGCGGGAATGGCAACTGGTCAACGGGCGCATGCAGCATACCAGTCAGCGTTTCTTCTCGGTCTCCGGGCTGCGGGCTGCGGGCGACGTCTGGTTTTCCAGGCATGGAATCGATCGAGCAACCGATCATCGACCAGCCGGAAATCGGAATCCTCGGTTTTCTGGTGCAGCGCCAGGACGGATGCCACCGGTTTCTTGTTCAGGGGAAACTCGAGCCGGGGAACATCGGAGGCGTGCAACTCTCGCCGACCCTGCAAGCGACGCTGAGCAATTACAGTTGCGTGCACGGGGGCAAGGAACCTGCGTTTCTGCAGTGGTTTGTGGGGAATCCAACTCGGCGGGTCATCGTCGACGAGCTTCAGTCAGAGCAGGGAACCCGGTTCTTACGAAAGAAGAACCGCAACATGGTGGTTGAGGTTCCGGAAGGACACACGATCGACCACGACGAAACGTTTCGCTGGGTCGGGTGCGCGGAACTGGCAGAATTGCTGACCGGTGACAACGTTCTCAACACAGACGCCCGATCCGTGCTGTCGTGCCTGCCTTTGGAGTGGCTGGAAGCAGACGAGCAACTTCGAGCTGATCGGGAAGCGACGGAATTTGGCCGACACTTGACCGTGTCCGCCCGTTCGCTGGATGTTTCCCTGGGATCATCCGTGGACCGTGCCTGTGCGTGGTTCGACGAAATCAAAGCGCGATATCCCGTGACGTCGGAAACGATAGCCCTCGAACAGCTCGCCGACTGGTCCCTGTATGAAGACCGACTGGATCAACCGGATGGCGCACCGTTTTCCGTGATTCAGATGCACGTGGAAACGAACTGCCGGGAAGTCGAGATGTGGGATCAGCCGATTGTCTCATCCCGGGGAGAAGGCCTGATTGGGTTTCTATGTCAGCGGCGCGCCGGAGTGCTGCACTTTCTGGTGCAGGCCCGCGCGGAAGCAGGTTTGTTCGACGGGATTGAGCTGACGACCACTGTTCAGTGCGACCCTGGATTTGATTTCCGCAACGGTTGTCGCACGAATCATCAGTTCCTTGAATTCTTCGATGCTCCAGACCCAGGCATGATCCGCGCTTCGGTCCGGCAGTCTGAGGAAGGCGGCCGGTTCTTTCAGGATCAGAATCGGTATGTCGTGCTGGAAGCGGATGAGTCCGAATCGCTGACGATTCCAGACAACTACTGCTGGATGACGCTTGGCCAGATGAAGGCCATGCCACGCTTCAACCACTTCTTTACCAACGAAGCACGCAGCCTGATTGCCTGCCTCATGCTGTGAAGCCGCGCGACTCGTCGAGCAAGCGGCGCCAGATCGGTCGAGATCTTCATGTCGACCTCGATCTCGAGCGGCCTGTCACACCGAGTGTAAATCGGGGCCAGATGAATCTGCGGATCGCGCCCCGTACTCAACAGACGCAGTTGACCGCGACGCGGCAGCGGACACGCCGTTCCTCGGATCACTGCCGAACGCCCGAGCTCCCGCCCACTCAACGTCTGCACGACTTCGCGATTCTCCCGGTCGCGTACCGTCACAGAGTGCAGTGACACGATTCCCGGCTGATGACCCGGATCGATCCGTAACTGCAGTCTGTCTCCGGATGATCCCGGGTACGCCAATCGAGCGGTGTGGCGAAAATCAATCGGAATGAGCGACTCTGATTTCTGGCTGGAGTCTGGTGAATCCTCGGTCGTCCAATGGAGTTCGATGGACTGCTCCTGCCCCGCTGTCATGAGGCTGATCTTGCCAACCCGACGCATGAACTCGGCAATCGGTGCCTCAGGTGTATGTGCCGCGATTTCCGCCCGTTGATGCGGGTCCGCAAGCAGTTCACGCACCAGCTCGACGCCGAACAGACGGTGGTGTGATGTCGGCAGCTCCATCGCGTAACGGGCCAGTTCGTAAGCGGCCACGGACGCAGGCTGATCCTGAATACGTCCGGCAAGATCGGGAAAAACATGTGCCAGTTGCGAAATGCCGAGCGGCGATCTGTAGTGATTCAGAAGATGGTAATACTCGTGCAGCCTGCGTCGGATCGTCTCGGGGCGGCGACCGCTGGCATTGGCTTCGCCGTCGAGGAGCCGCATTTTCGTCAGCTCGACGGGCAGGATGTGCAGTTCGGCTCGCAGCGCGGCCTGGATCCACATGTCGAGGTCTGCCATTTGTGCCAGCAGCGGATCGAAGCCGCCCGTCTCCTTGAGAATATCGTTGCGGATCATGGCGGATGGGATGCACAAACAGTTGCCCGTGTCGAAGAAGTACCGCAACCACTCGAAGCGTGACCGATTGGTTGATGTGAACCCGCTGCCGTCGCGGTGCGACGGGTGATCATCACCGTCCTCATTGATCATACGGACGAGCGTGAAGACGACTCCTGTTTCCGGATGCGCATCCAGCCACGCAACCTGCTCTTCAAGTTTCCGAGGATGGAACTCGTCATCCGAGTTCAGAATTGAGATGTAATCACCGGTTGCGCGTGCCAGGCAGCGATTGCGAGCACTGTCCTGGCGGTTTCGCTCGAACTGTTCGACGCTGATTCGAGGATCCTGGAACGATCGAATCACGTCGGCCGTGCCATCCGGTGACGCGTCGTCCGTGACGATGATCTCGAAATCCTGGAACGTCTGGTCCAGAACACTCTGAATGGCCCGTCCCACGAATTGTTCGTGGTTGTACGAAGCCATGATGACGCTGACTCGGGGCATCCTTGCCTCACTTGTTGTCAAGACACTCGAACGCGAATAACTCCTGAAGACAGACTTCGGGCGGCTCAATCCCGAGGCAGGCAACCTTCAGGAATCTAACTCATCGCTGAGTGTCGCTGGAATAGGGACCTGCATCCGACATTGCTCGTAGGAGCGGAGGAACGACGCGCACCCTGGGGCGGCAGCGAGCCATCGGTGCAGTCCAGCAGCCGGCTTCACTCGCCGCCGATCGAAAACAAATGCGAATCCGTACGGATCAGTAGCGTTCCATTGCTGACGGCCGGAGTCGCACGGCTGGGGTGTCCCAGGGAGTTGCGGGCCAGCAGTTCATATTCATCGGACGCTGCGATCACGACGACCTCGCCGTCCAGATCGACGCAGTACAACTTTCCGTCGACGCAGATCGGTGAGCCGAAGTAGTTGCCGCCGATGCGTTTCTGCCACACGACCTCGCCCGAGTCGTGTTCGACACACGTCGCGATTCCACTGTCGCTCCAGAGAAACATCCAGTCGCGGAAGACGAGCGGCGTCGGCACGTGTGGAGCCTGCCGAACGACGCGATAAGCCTCCTCAACCTTGACGTCCTTTCCTGACACGTGCGGATTCACGACGACGACCTGGCGTTCGCCGCCGACTCCGCCACTGCTGGCAACGACAAAGTTGCCAGCAATTACCGGTGAGCCGAGGGCTCGCTGTGAGGCGCGTCCGAAGACGTCGATGTGCCAGTTCTGGTCACCCGTCTTTGGGTCGACACCGACGATGCCCTCATAGCAGTGCGAAAAGATGACCTCGGCCGGTCGGTCATTCGGCGTGTTGATACAGGGTGTTCCGTAACAGGCACGTTTGCCTTCGCGATCGACCTTCCAGCGTTCCTTGCCAGTCATTCGGTCAACCGCCAGCAGAAAACTGCCGGCCGATTGATCATTCGCCACAACGACGACGTCTTCGTAAACGATTGGCGAAGTTGCCCCGCCCTGGCCGTGTCGATAGGGACCGAGGTCATACTCCCACGCCTTCTCGCCAGCGTGCGTATAGGCAATCAGCGGCGACGTCGTCTTTGAAGTCCACAAGACATACACGTGATCCGCATCCGCGGCCGGAGTACTGGAAGCAAAACTGTTGTTCTTATGTTTCTTGTAGGGATCAAACGGCACATCCTTCCGCCAGGCTTCTGACCCATCTGCGAGATTCAGGCACTGCACTGATCGTGTCTTCGCTTTCTCGTCAGCGCTGGTGACGAACAGCTTGCTGCCCCAGGCGACGGGCGACGAATTGCCTTTGCCGGACAGCTCAATAGACCAGTTGTAATCGCCCTCAGTCCACTCCGTCGGGACGGTCGTGGCGTCGCTGATTCCAGAACCGTTCGGTCCACGGAAACGGTTCCATTCTTGAGCGCTCGTCGCGTGCGCAAGGCACACGACCGCAAGTTGAGCGGTGACAAGTATCGCAGGCATCAGCTTCATATGAGTCATTTCAGAATCCAACGGTGTCGTTCGTCGTACAAAACCGGGAATTCCACGGTCTCGGCAATTCTTGCACGTTCCTGCCGGCGCCGCGACGCAGTGCCGTTCTCAGCCTCAGGGGTCACGTCGTGCCGGTCAACATAGTGACGTGACGTGACCGCCATTCCTCAACGAACGCCAGGAACTTGCGAGCTGGCGTTTCCGTAATCCGATCGGGATCACTAATGACATACAGCTGTCGTCGGGGGTGAAATCCCCGAACTTTGACAGAGGCGAGTCCGCGATCGTCCCGAATTGCGGCACGCGAGAAAAAGGCGACACCGACTCCTCGTTTGACAGCGGCGCGGATGGCGTCGTTGCTGTTCGATTCCAGAGCGATCGTGAATTCGGCCGCAAAATGCCCCTGGTCTTCCAGCGCCAGTTCGACGCAACGCCGACTGGCGGAACCGGCTTCGCGAACGATCAGCGATTCGTTGCGAAGTTGTTTCAGAGTCGTGATGCCTTTGGCGGCCATCGGATGATCGACGGCCACGACAAGCACCAGTTCGTCTTCAACGACCGGACTGGCCCGCAGGGCCGATGAGCGAGGCAGGGCGCCCACGAACCCGATGTCTGCCGCTCCAGACTCAACAGCGTCTTCCGCCTGACTACTGTCGGACACGGCCATCGTTTCATGGATGTGCGGCCAAAGAACGCGAAACTCCGAAAGTAACTCCGGGACAAGCCATTCCGCCGGAACGCTGCTGGTCGCAATTCGTAGGTTTCCGGTCAGGGGCTGCTGTCCGCCGCCGACTTCGCGAGTCGCCTCATCAACCAGATCAAGAATCTGCCGGGCGTACTCACACAAGCGATGTCCTGATTCCGTCAGCTGCACTCCCCGTCCCTGTCGATCGAACAGTCTGGTATCGAGTTCCGTCTCCACCGCCCCAATCTGCTGACTGACGGCAGCCTGCGTCAGTTCCATCCGCTCGGCAGCACGCGTGAAACTTCCGCGCTCGGCGGCAGCGATGATCGTTCGCAGGTTGCGCAGTTCCATGTTTGGATCCTGTGGGCAAGGTCGACTGACGTCCTCAGACGCGGTTTCGGGAGTTACGCCCGGTCACCATGCGATTGCCTGAAGATACAAGCAATGCTAATCTGAATAGTCCACGACATAAACTATTCTTATGAGATTTAAGCGGGCCGTCGGTGTCCCGAATTCGGGCAACGGTTCATCACCGAAGCGAGCGCTTCGCTGTCTGACGAAATCCGTCGAGAACAAACACGAGTGAAATATGGTTCTATCCAAGCCACTGACCGTTGTCGGTCTCGTTAGCGTGCTTGCGACGATGGTTGTCGCTGAGGATTCCAAAGCCGGTCAGGAGAACGACTCCAAGGCGCGGTCATTTCGTCTGGACTACGGCGCGACACTGTCGGAATTACCAGAGGGCTCACGAGTTCGCGTCTGGCTCCCGGTGCCACAGTCGAACGACCATCAGAGCGTCGAGGTTCTCAGGTCCGTTGTGCCGTCAAAGGGATCCGTGAACACCGAACCCGTCTACGGAAACAAAATCCTGTACTTCGAAACCAGCGGGCCAGCGTCGGGCGAACTGCCATTCGCGAGGACTTATTCAGTAGAGCGTCGAGAAGTCCGCGGCCTGGACGTCAGCGGCGAGCGCCAACAGCTGCCTGTCAACGAACGAAAACGATTCCTGTCCGCGAATTCGAAGGTACCGCTGCAGGGCAAACCGCTGAATCTGCTGGACGGCATTAAGTTCCCGCGCGGTCCGCTGGCCATGGCCCGAACGTTGTACGATCGAGTGGATGACCACGTGCGGTACGACAAATCACGCCCGGGATATGGCAACGGAGACGTGCTGTGGGTCTGTGACAGCCGGTTCGGCAATTGCACGGATTTTCACAGCCTGTTCATTTCGCTGGCTCGGTCAAAAGGACTTCCGGCCAGGTTCGAAATCGGTCTGCCGCTCCCGACTGAACGGGGAACGGGAAACATCGGCGGCTATCACTGCTGGGCACTATTCCACACCGACGACAGGGGGTGGGTTCCTGTTGATATCTCGGAAGCAGACAAGCACCCCGGCATGAAGGATTACTACTTCGGCAACCTCACGGAGAATCGTGTCGCTTTCAGTGTCGGCCGTGACATCGAACTGGTTCCCCGACAGAACGGCAAACCGCTGAACTACTTCGTCTACCCCTACGTGGAAGTCGACGGTCGGGTGTGGCCGCGAGACAGGATCAAGTTGTCGCTGTCCTACAGCGACACGCCTCGGACGACCACGCCGTAACCCGAGCGGCAGAATTTCCTATCGCTCGAAGGAGTGGGTTTGCTCTTGGAGAAGTCGTATTACTAGTCGTCGAGTTGTTGTTCGCCCGCGCGCATTTGCGAACTCCCCCACCGACCCCGCGTCGGTGGAAACATGACCGGCAGCTACACAACGGCGCCGTAGCTGTCGCTCATGGATCCACCGACACAGGGTCGGCGGGGTTTGGTTGTCGGCTGCGGCCACTTGATTAAGACCAAACCCACTCCGGTAACTTCTCGCCACCTGAACGCTCCTGCAGACACCGCGACAACACAGCCCGATCGCTGCTCAACGAGACACCTTCACATGACAGACCCGCGTGACAACCGACGAGACTTCATCCGGAAAGCCGCAGGCATTGTAGCACTGCCGCTTGCGGCCACAGACAATGGCCAGGCCGCTGACGGCGACCCAGTCAATGGGAAATTCCAGCCGGAGGAGTTCTGGCAGGACCGCATCAAAGCGCCCGATGACGGCAAAAAACACGGCTGGTTCGTCGACACGCGCAGGTGCTTCGGCTGCCACGCCTGCGAAGTCAGCTGTAAAGCGGAAAACGATGTGCCACTCGGCAACTTCATTCGGCAGACGATTTACAAAGACGTCGGTGAGTATCCGCAGGTATCTCGAACGTTTCTGCCGATGGCCTGTCAGCACTGTGAAGACGCGCCGTGTATCAAAGCGTGTCCGTGTGGAGCACTGCATAAGGAAGCCGGCGGCACGGTCGCGATTGATTACAACGTCTGCTGCGGACACGGCACCTGCGTGGATGTTTGCCCCTACGGTGCCATCTACATGGACCCTGTCGCAAAGCAGGCGGTCAAGTGCCACAACTGCTACCACCGCACGGAACTCGGAATGGAGCCCGCTTGCGTACCGACCTGTCCCTCCGAAGCGCTGTACTACGGCGATCTGAACGATGACAAATCGAAGATCAGCCAGGCGATCGCCAGTGCCGAAGCAGACGGCGTCGAACTTGTACAGCTCCGTGAGGAGAAAGAGACAAAGCCCCGAATGTGGTTCGCGGGCCCTGCACCGGCAGTCACCGAAGACGACATCCCGCGCGAAGGCGAGTCGTACTCCGGGGACGCTTACAACATTTACAACTGGAAGCAGACGCCGGAGGTGTGATGTGCCTGCTGGCTAAAGCGGAGTATTCGCGCCGCCGTTTTCATCGTGAACCATCGATCCGCTTGAGATGACGACATGAGTAACACCCCTGAATCCCGCCGCCGGTTTCTGCAGCTTGGTCTGGCTGCCGGCAGCATGTCCGCTCTGACTGCGATGACAGGCTGCGGTGACGAGTCTCCTGAGCAGAAGAATGCACCTGCAGACGGAGCAGGCAAGAAGAAGAAAGCCGCTCCTCCACCGCGCATTGACCTCGAGAAATATCTGCGCCTCAGAGGACCGGACTATGAACTAGGTAAGTTCGGTGCGATGCCGGGCGTCTGCCGGTTACCTGGGCCCCAAGCCAAACGCAACTGGCCGGATCGGGACAAGTACAAAGACACGAAGCAGGTTCCTGGCATGTGCCAGTTGTGTAGCACGGTGTGCGGCATTGTGGGACATGTGAAAGATGGCCGTGTCATCAAGATTGAGGGCAACCCCAACGACCCCAACAGTCGGGGGCACCTGTGCGCCCGAGGCCACGCGGGTCTGAATCACCTCTACCATCCCGAGCGGTTGCTGTATCCGCTGAAGCGAGTTGGCGAGCGCGGCGAAGGAAAGTGGAAGCGGATTACATGGGACGAAGCCCTCGACGAGATCGCTACTAAGCTCAAGGCTGTGCGGGAAAGTGGTCATCCCGAAGAGTTTGCATTTCATCAGGGTCGACAGCGGAGCAAGGACGCGCTCAAGCGGTTTCTGGATGCGTTCGGAACGAAGACGCAGCTCAGTCACCGGTCGCTGTGTTCGGGAAATCGGAGGGCGGCGAACCTGACCTATCTGTGGGAGAGCGACTGGGACCTGAACGATGTCGAGCACTCGAAATACATCCTGAATTTCGGGTCCAACGCCTTCGAGGCGCATCAGGGCCACGTTCCGTTTGCCACGCGTATCCAGAACGGTCGCTACAAGAATGGCGCCAAGTTAGTCACGTTCGACGTGCGGCTATCGAACACCGCCGGCGCCAGTGACGAATGGTTCGCTCCGTTCCCCGGAACTGATGGTGCCATCGCACTGGCGATGTGCCACACGATCCTGGCCGAAAACCTGCACGACGCGGGGTTCATCAACGGCTGGACCAACGTGACTGTTGATGAACTGAGGAAACACCTCGAACCGTACACACCAGACTGGGCCTCAAAAGTCAGTGGCATGCCGGCGGCCGACATCAGTCGCATCGCGGTGGAATTTGCCAAAGCCGCTCCGACCTGTACCACGATGTGCAATCGCGGCAGCTCGGCGCATATCAACGGTTTCTACAACGACCGTGCCATCCAGATGCTGAATGCCCTTGTGGGCAGTGTCGGAAAGAAAGGTGGCTGGTGCTGGTCACCGTGGGGCGGGCTCGATCCGATCGTCAAAACGCCGATCATGCCACCCGGCGCGAAGACATGGAGTGTGCTCGAAGACCCGCCAGAGTACCCGCTGGCTAATGTCTGGCGACGGATGCGCGTCGGCGAGGTGATCTACCTCTATCTGCTGCAGGGCCGCGCGAAGCTGCAGGCCTACATGACGTACAACCTCGATTCGCCGATGACCTGGCCGGAGGAAAGTCTCACACAGCAGGTACTGACGAACGAAGAGATGATCGAATTCCACGTCTGCATCAACTGCTTCTACAACGAAACCGCCCACTATGCGGACATCGTTCTTCCCTGGGCCACGTACATGGAGCGCTGGGACCTCGACGCGCGCGCGTCGTACAACCTGAAACCGTACGTCGGACTGCGGACCCCGATGATTGAACCATTGGGTGAGGCGAAAGATGTGCGCGAATTCTTTCCGGAACTGGCCCGGCGAATTGGCGGCGGGATGGAAGAGTGGTACGGCGAGACGATCGAGGAATACATGGAGCAATGGGCTTCCACCGTCCCAGAGAATCCGGAGACCGGGAAGAAGGGGCTCGACCGTCTGATGGATGAAGGTGCGTGGGAAGGCGAGCGCGAACCGTATTATGAGCCGTACATGGCTGCCCTGTCCGCGGACGATCTGCAGGGCGCCGACGTCAATGACGCATCAGGCGTCATCATGAAGGATGGCGTCGGGATCGGTCTGGTCCAGGACGGAACGCCGGTGCGAGGCTTTGCAACGCCCAGCCGGAAATTCGAGATTCGCAGTCTGTTTGTCCAGAAGATCGGCAGGAACGAAGACTGCTCAGAATTGATCGCCCGCAGTGGAGTCACGAAGACGAACAATCGGCACTCCACGCACAAAGGACACGACGTCGAAGTCGATCCCATGCCGTCCTGGTTCCAGCCCAGAGAGCATCAGGATCTGGCCGACAATGAGCTGATCATGACCAGCTTCAAATGGAATGTGCACAACCACGGCCGCACGATGAATCTCAAGTGGCTGGCAGAGATCGTGCACTCGAACCCGGCATGGTTGAATCCGCAGACGGCCGCGAAGTTTGGTTTGAAAGACGGCGACTGGATTGAACTGACGTCCTACTACTCGAAGGAACTCGAAGCGCGGTCCGCGCACTTGAAGCGCGACGACCTGGAAGAAACGAACGGTCGGCGGGTCGTGTCCACCATGCGTGTGCCCATCGTCATCATGCAGGGCATTCATCCACGAGCCATCGCCATGAGCAACAGTTGCGGGCATTGGCAATACAGCAGCGTGGCTCAGGCCCGCAGGAAGCCGGCGGATGCTGGACAGTTGACCGGCAGCGATCCCGCGACTTACCGCGACGCCGACTGGGAACGCAACATGTGGTGGGAAGACCGGTCCGACGGCAACCTCTCGCAGTGGAAACCGAACACGGGTAACGGTTGGAATCAGAATCGGCTGATGCCCATTTCTCCTGATCCCGTCAGTGGACAGCAGGCGTATCACGACACGGTCGTGACGATCAGAAAAGTCGGATGACGATGGCGAGCACTGTGGAATTATTGACGCCCGAGGATGCTGCGGCACGCAGCGGCATGTATCGCCTGCTTGCGCGGCTCTGGCTGCGCGAAGTCGATCGCGATCTGTTGCAGGAACTCACGACTGCTCCGCTATGTGACGCGTTTACGGGCGCTGGCGGACTCATGTCAGCACGCGAAGATGCAGACACCATCGAGGAACTGGCGATCGAATACTGCCGGCTGTTCATTGGCCCGACCGATCATCTGCCGCCGTTTCAGTCAGTCTGGCAGAGCGGACAGTTCCAGGACGGCACGGCTGCGTCGATGAAGGAGTTTGTCGAAATTGTCGGTTACGACACCGATGCCGTGCCGAGCGGCATCATGCTTGATCATCTGGGCATAGAACTCGACGTGATGGGTCACATTCTCAGTCTGATGTCGGCGTCGCCAGCCGAGCCGCAGACCGAGGCTGTACAGAACGATCTGCTGACGAGTTACTCGCTGACGCACCTGCAGTGGCCAACGGAACTACTCGAAGCGGCCGGGCGGCGAGTGACGAGTGACTTCTATCGGTCGGTGATTGGTATGACGGGAGCGTTTCTGCGTTCAGAAGCGCAAGCGTTCTGCTCGGACTGATAATCCCGGTTGGGTGGCTGGGGTCGAGCGAAGCGAGCCCCCAGACGTGCATGCTGGGGCTCGC
>CAUZFZ010000003.1:0-141909 GCA_963579025.1 Planctomycetota bacterium
GCATGCCGCGTTGTTCGAGGTCCGTGATCAGCCCGGAGATCGCGTTGTCCATGTGCGGCAGGCGGCTGCGGAGCTGCGGGAAAATGTTGCTGTGGTGATCCCACGAGTGGCGGCCGATCGTCACGTAGCGGACGCCGGCTTCGACCAGGCGTCGTGCCGTCAGAGCCAGACGGGGCTTGTCCGCCCGTTTGTTATCCATGCCGTAGAGCTGCTTGATCTCGTCGGACTCGCCGTCGACGTTGAACGCGTCAGCGCCTTTGCCCGAGGTGATGATCTCGATCGCGCGATCGTCGAACTCGTCCCAGCCTGAGCGGTTGCCGCGTTGATCGTTGGCAGTGCGAAGCGAATCTCTCAAACTCAATCGTCCGTCAAAGTTGGCTCCGGAATTACTGCCGGCCAGTGTCTTTGCTTCGTAGCCGCGAAAAGCCGCGGACGTCGCCGGCAGCCAGCCGTGTCCGGTGAACTGCGATGTGAAATCGTTGCCCGGAATACTGACGAATGGTGGCATGCCGTTCTTCATGCCCAGTTCGTGTGCGACCATTGAGCCGATCTCCGGATTGCCGGAGTAACTGACTCCCGTGGACGGCAACGGGCGCCGGCCTTCGACCATGTAGATCGAGCCACGCTGATGCGCGGCCTCGGCATGGGTCACGGAACGAATGACTGCCAGCTTGTCGGCGATGGCCGCCATTCGCGGCATGTAGCTGGAGAACTCGATTCCCGGCAGTTTCGTGTTGATCGTTGCGAACGGACCGCGGATATCGCTGGGTGCTCCCGGTTTTGGATCCAGCGTGTCGTGATGCGAAACTCCACCCTGCAGCCAGAATAGAATTACGGACTTCGCCTTGGTCGCGGCAGCCACTTCGGCCACGGCTTCCGTGCGGAGAATTCCCGATAAATTCACCCCGAAACCGCCGAGGGCTCCGACTTTCAGAAAGTTTCGGCGACTGCTCGCGGGCAGGTCGAGATAGCTGGCACAGCCGAGGCGGGATTGCTTCATGGGATGGCTACGTGGAGGAGTGATAATCGGGGAGGGAATCGAATCCGGCATTATATCAGGCACGCGTTCCGATCAAACAGCACATGATGCAATGTAGATCGGCATGGCGGACCGTCCGACCACACCGCCTGTCAGGAAATCAGCTGACTCGCCGCAGTCTGCTCGGCAAATTCGGCGATCATGTCTCGCGTCGCGGCTTCGACTGCCTGCTCCCATTCGTCCGGGGCGAATCGTGATTGATACGGCTCACGGCGGTACGCGAAGTTGATTCCGCGCGAGCTGTTCACCAGGGCCCCGAGTCCGTCGTTGTCGAATCCGCCGGCGACGTCAGCGGCACCTCCACCCTGCGTTCCGTAGCCCGGGACAAGGAACGGCGTTCGTGGCATGGCCTGACGCAGCTCTGACAGTTCCGCAGGGTATGTCGCTCCGACGACCGCGCCGACGATTCCGTATCCGGTCTCGCCAAGCGTCTCAGTATTGAAATCCTCGACGGCGGCCGCGACGTGTTGGAACAGTTTACGTCCGTCCGACGCTCGGTCCTGAAACGTCGCTGCACCGGGATTGCTGGTCCGCACGAGCACATAGATCCCCGCGCCTCGTTCGTGAGCAACCTTGACGAACGGCTCAAGCGTGTCCCGCCCCAGGTAGGGATTGACCGTCAGCGCGTCGGCACCCCAGATCGCTCCGTCCGGAGATTCTCCGGCCAGGTATGCCTCGGCATAGGCTTGGGCAGTTGACCCGATGTCGCCTCGCTTGGCGTCGCAGATCACGACAAGTCCGGCCTCTCGCGCCTTGCGGATCACACGTTGCAATGCGAGACAGCCGGCGGGACCGTATTGCTCGAAGAATGCCGCTTGCGGTTTCACTGCTGGAACCAGTGGGGCGACCACATCAATGACGCGCGAACAGAATTCCTCGAACGCGCTGGCTGCGATTTCTTCCGCAGTCGACGAGCGATTCTGTGCTGCGGCGACAATCGCCTCCGGAAGTTGATCCAATCGCGGATCCAGTCCAACAAGAGCCGGAGTCTGTTTCGCCTGGACGGCCGCATTGAGTCGATCCGTGTAGTGTTTCATGCAACGGATTGTGTCAGCCCGAACATTCGCTGGCTACCATGCCTCGACGTTCGTAGTAGCTGGATTTATCCGGCTGGTCTGCGGCTGGCCAATTCCGGTCGTCTTACGATGCGCGAACTCGCTGAGCAATCTGCGGCCGTCAGCCGAACCGCATAAATGCGGTTACTACGAACATACAAACAGGTCTCGACCGTGTCTGAGATTCCGGCTCACTTTGGAGTGAACTGTGGCGTGTGCGGAACGCGCGTCACGCCACCATCGAAGTATGCCGGTCGACGAGTGAAGTGCCCGGACTGCGAAACGCCGATTCCGATCCCCACGATCGAACAGTACCTCGCTCGTCAGCGCGATCAGGAACTCATGGCGCCGATTCAGCCGGAGGATCAGGAGCCGTATGCCATGCAGGCGGCAGTTGAGCGGCCAGCGGTGAGGCTGACATACACCAGCGAAAAGTCGATCATTCGCCGATTCAAACACAGGAAACCGCCTAAGCCACCAAAGTGGGTGTTCTTCAGTGACGTCTTCAATCTTCCGTGGCAGACAAAGACAACAGCCTTGCGATGGTGCTGGCTCTCGGGCGGACTGAGTTTTTCCGGGCTGCTCGGCGCACTCAGTGCGTTCATCATTCAGGACGCTGGATTTGCAGGGATGATCGCGGCGCTGTTTTTCGTCATGGCACAGGCCTGGTTCTCGGCCTGGTCGTTCGCCTATGCCGCGTCGTGTTCCTTCTCAATCATCCAGGACACGGCATCGGGACTGAAGATCGTTGAAGGTTGGCCGGACGGTGGATTTCGCGACTGGATGTTCGACTTTCTGACGACACTGTACGTCGTGTTCGTCTCGGGCTTCGTCGCGTTTGTTGTTGCCAGTCCGCTGGATCTTGTGTTTGAACCGCTGCTGCCACAGTTGGCCGGAACGAACGCGCATCTGTTCCTGATACACGGGCTGCTGTTTCCCGTCGCATTTCTGGGAGCACTTGATGCCCCTTCGATCTGGTTGCCGTTTACGGGAACCGTTACTCGCAGCCTGCTGCGCATCCCTCACTGCTGGCTGTTGTTTTATGTGCTGCTGGCAGTCGTGTGGGGGATCGTCTTTGCGGCCGTGTTTCCTCTGCTGATCTATATGACGTGGTTCGGGGCACTGGTCGGCGGGCCGATTCTGGCCGGCGCGTTGTTTATCTCCGCGCGATTGCTTGGGCGTCTCGCATGGCAAATTGGCGAGGATGCGTCGCGGGTTGACGACGATGAGGACGACGACGACGACGACGAATGAAATCGGCCGTCCGCAAAGCGTCGACATTCAGGCGACGTTGTGCATCAGCGACTACTCGAATCGGCTGAGCACCAGGCAGGCGTTGTGACCGCCGAAACCGAAGCTGTTTTTCAGGATCCGCTGAATCGGCATGGCACGAGCTTCGTGCGGCACGTAGTCCAGATCGCAACCCTCTCCAGCCTTATCCAGATTGATTGTCGGCGGGGCCGCCTGGTTCTGAAGTGCCTGGACGCACACGACGAACTCGACACCGCCGGATGCTCCCAGCAGATGACCGATCTGGCTCTTGGTGCTGGAGACCGCCAGCTTGTCAGCGTGCGACTCGAATACCGTTCGAATGGCGAACGTCTCGGCCGTGTCGCCCAGCGGCGTGCTGGTGCCATGAGCATTCACATAGTCAATCGCATCAGGGTTGAGCCCTGCGTCCCGCAAGGAAAACGCCATTGCGTGCGCGGCTCCACGACCGGCCTCATCGGGGGCAGTCATGTGTGAACCGTCGGCTGACATGCCATATCCGACGACTTCGGCAAGGATGTTCGCGCCGCGTGATTTCGCGTGCTCGAGTTCTTCCAGCACAGCGATACCTGCGCCTTCACCGATGACGAACCCGTCGCGATCAGCATCCCATGGCCGGCTGGCCTTCTGCGGGTCGTCATTGCGGGTCGATAGGGCGTTCATGCGGGCGAAACCGGAGATTCCCATCGGAGTCATCGCTGCTTCACTGCCGCCGGTGACCATTACATCCACGTAATCATTCTGAATCAGGCGGTAGGCGTCGCCGATCGCGTTTGTCGCCGAGGCGCAGGCCGTGGCGACGGCACTGTTCGGCCCCTTCAAACCCCAGATGACCGAGATATTCCCACTGGCGGCGTTGACCATCAGCTTGGGAATCATGAACGGCGAAACGCGCGTCGGGCCCCGATCAAACAGGACCGCGTGCTGAGTCTCGATCTCGCCCAGTCCACCGATACCACTACCGACCAGTACGCCGTGGCGGTAGGGGTCACCCTGTTTGAAATCAATGCCGGACAACTCAACTGCCTTGGCCGTTGCCGCGACGCCGAACTGCACGAAGCGGTCCAGTTTGCGGATTTCCTTCGCGGGCAGGTCGATGTAGTCGGCGGTGTTGAAATGCTTAATTTCGCCGCCGAAGAGCACTTTGTATTCCGAGCAGTCAAACCGCTCGATCATGCTCACGCCACTCTTGCCCGCGCAGAGTCGATCCCAGAAATCCGGTACGTCATTGCCCAGCGGCGTGACGACTCCGACCCCTGTGACGACAACTCGTCTGGACATCCGGCGATTCTTTCCCTGCGGTAGTCAGCTCACGGCCGGAACGGGCACGGCCGAGTCACACACAGCCTGCTGCCCAACCAGCCACCAGTCATCAAACGTCAGCTTTTTTCGTCGCTTCGTCTATGTAGTTGACGGCGTCGCCCACAGTGAGGATTTTCTCGTAGTCGTCGTCGGGAATCGTGATGCTGAATTCGTCTTCAAACTCCATCACAAGCTCAACGACGTCCAGCGAGTCAGCCTTCAAATCTTCGACGAACGACGATTCAGCAAGGACCTGTTCTATTGCCACGCCCAGCTGCTCGCTGACGATTCCTGTGACTTTTTCTAGCGTCGACACAATCAATTCCTCCAGTGGGCTGGTGATTAGACCGGAGCCGCCCGTGAGCGGGGCAACCGGCCAATTGTCTGTCTTCAAGACTCTCCGGGCGATGCGCTCGACCCACAGAACTGAGGGTTTGAGACAAGTCAGCCGGAGGCGGGGTTTACCAAGGTTACGAGTCCGCAGAGATATAGTGAGAACTCCCATCCATGTAAACTCAAATCGTATATGGCGCTACGCGGCTGCGAGGTATTGGATTGGGAGCTACTCGACTTGCCAGTCCTTTCTTTTTCGAGTGACGCTGGTCACTTCTGCTTCACAGCCGGCAGCAAAACACGAACCCCTCGCATCCAAGCGCACTCCGCAGGAACACACTCGCCATCAGACTGACAACACGTTCGTCGAGACTCGTGTCGCTCTGTTGCGACATCTCATTGGCCCGAAGTGCTGTTCGTGTTGATAGTTGCGCCATGCAACGACACGTGATCGACCCGGCTGTCGGCTTCACTCCGCCCATTCGGCACAGCGCTTTCATGTGCCAAGCAGGACTTCGGGGTGGTCCCGAGGGAGTTTTGTCCGACATCTGAACGCTGGCTCTGGATTTGCCACGAATTCAACAGAGCCGGGCCTTCAGGAAAGGAGCAGAGTCATGACGCGTGCCACAGCCGAGAAGAAGAAAACTGTCCGTGAAATTAAGTCATTGAGGACATCGGATCGCGCGACGCGCGACCGACATCGTTGCTGCCGCTGCTGTCGCTGCTGCCGTAGCTGGTAGCTCCTGCAAGTGGAGGGTGGAGCGCGGCGGCCGACAGATTTGAGGCTCTCCGCACTCCGCCCGCCGCTGACTGCCCGGCGACCCGAGTGGCCGGGTCAAGTGGATACCCGGTCCCGAACTGCTCCTCAGGGCCAACCAACGGTCCATTCCGGCCCGGCCACGTCGCCGGCGCACGGCGTGTTTGTTGTGGACCAGTGCAGACTTCGGCGCCGAATACCTGTTTCGGCGCAGACAAAACAATCAGCCATTGGCTGCGCCTCGCTCAACTCGTCGTCAACTATCCCACGGGAGACTGCCGTGACCCCTGCCATCGGATACGCCATCCGCGAACAGAACCGCCCTTATCTCGACGATCCAGCCATCAACGCGGCTGAGATCACGTTCGAACGGGCCGACGAACCGTTGCGGCTGGACAGATACGTCCAGGACGCCGAGTTCGATCACGTCAGTGTCCACGCCCTGAAGCTGTCCGTTGCCAGCGCTGACCCGCCCAATCGACGGTACATGGAAGCGCTCAAGGCTGTTGCCCTCGAAAACGGTGCTGCATCGATCAGCGACCACCTGGGCTTCACACGAGACGGCGACAAAGGTGTCGAAATGGGCCACTTCGCTCCACCGCCGTGGACGGCGCCCGCGTTGTCCGCCACGTGCCGCAACATCGATCACATCCAGCAGTTCTTCGGAGACACGCGGTTCTATCTGGAAACAATCGCGTACCTGTTCAATTTCGAAGGCTCGATGACAGAGGCCGAGTTTACGTCGCGCGTCCTGCAGACGACGGGCTGCGGCTGGTTGCTCGACGTGACCAACGTCTACGCCAACGCTACGAACTTCGGATTCGATCCGTATGACTTCATCGCGACCGTCATCCCGCACGCCTCGTCCATTCAGATGCACCTCGCCGGCGGTTTTTTTGATGACAAGGCCGAGATGTACATCGACAGCCACTCGCACCCGATTCCCGAGCCCGTCTGGGACCTGTACCGCTTCGCTCTATGGCAGGGAATCGGACGTGTCGATGCCGTGTTCATCGAACGAGATCAGAACTTCCCCGACGAATCCGGATGGCGGTCGGAAGTCCACATGGCCCGTGACATTGCCGAACAGATCGAGGTGCCCGCATGAGTCCCTCATTCAATGGCACGCAGGAATACGCCCGCACGCTGCAACGCATCGCTGGCGCACTGTCGGTCGCGAATTGCTCGACGGTTGCCGGAGATCTCGCCGATGGACACCCGGTCGAGAAGGTCAAGATGTTCACCGACGGCAACCTCGACAAGCGCTTCGAGAAGCTGCGGGACCAGCTCGAGCTGCTGGCCGAAGACATGGATGACCTGGACGATGCAATCGTCGAATACGTGCGGACTGTCCCGCTGGCTGCATACGACACAGGTGCCAGCGACGGTGATCGATTCGCCGCCTGGCTGCCGACATCGCGCAACCTGACTCCCGAGCAGCGTGACATAATTACGGTGATCCGCAGTCGCGTTGCGGTCGAGGAACTGGCTCGGGCCAATCGGCTGGCTCATGTCCGCTTTCAGGAGCTGGCCAGTCTCAGTGATGAACTGGCCGGAGACCTGACAACGAATCCGCATCTCACGCTGCACCTGAATCCCACCCGCATCTGGGCTTCATTTGAGACCGATCGGCTGCTGGGCGATGACACTCCGGAACCTGGCGGCGCCGTTCTGTTCTATGCCTGGCGGACCGAAGTCCGTACGTCCGTACTCGAACCAGAATCCGTTCTGATGCTGCGGACACTCGCCGATGGCGCACCATGCCATCTGGAAAACCTGCAACTTCGTCTGCAACTGATGGTCGGCACTGACCAGGAGCTGCTCGTCGATCTGATCCCCGAATGTGCTGAAGCCGGCCTGATCGCATTCAGTTGATTCACGAAGCAACAGTCGGGTCGAGCACTACTAACCCGAAGCGTAAGGATTGAAGTTGCACAGTTCAGTCCCGTAGGGACATCGGCGAATAGCCCGGGGTTTCAACCCCGGGGAAGAGCCGCAAAACCTGTTCGAAGCCCCGGCGGGGCGACGGCGAATGCGATCGTTGCGATCACCGTCGACCTTACAGGGCTTTGCGATTTTCAATGTCCGTTTTCCACGGGCTGCAGCCCGTGGCTATTCGCCGTCGTCCCTTCGGGACTGAGAAACATTGCAACTTCAAAAAAAGCGTTAGCGAGAGAACATGTTGAAAACTGAGCCGCCACCGCCGCGGGACTGCCAGACGCACGTCGAGCGACAGCCGACCGTCGTACTAACTCCGCGCGGCCTGTTCGCTGTGTACCACTGGCAGATTCTGGCGACGTATGCGTTGTTCACCGTTGAGAATCTGCTGCGTCTGGCTCAACCACTCGCTCTGGGCTGGGCGATCAACGATCTACTGACCGGACAGACGTTCGGCCTGATCGTGCTGGTGATTCAGCACCTGCTGCATCTGATTGTCGGACTGACACGACAGGTCTACGACACACGGGCCTTCACGGCGATCTATTCCGACCTCGTGACGCGGATGATCCGGCAACAGCGTGATCTGGGTGTGGACGTCTCTCGTGTTTCGGCCCGAGCGGCATTGTCGCGAGAATACGTCGACTTCTTCGAACGATCCGTTCCCACGGCGATCCGAGCGGTATTTTCTGTCATCGGATCGTTGATCATGCTCGCGTGGTACGACCCGATCGTTGTCGCCATCTGTCTGGGCCTGATGCTTCCCGCCGCGCTGGTGAATCGGGTTTATGCACGCTGGACCAGACGTCTCAGCCGAGGCCTGCACGATCAACTGGAGCGAGAAGTGGACGTCATCGACGACGCTCGACCCGAAGACCTGCGCGCTCACTTCGACGAAGTCGCGAGCTGGCGAGTCCGACTGTCAAACGCGGAAGCGATCAACTTCGGACTGATGGAGCTGTTTATTCTGGGCGTGATCGTGCTGGTCCTTGTGCGCACATGCCAGCTTCCCGACATCCTGGCCGGCGACCTGTTCGCCGTGTTTCGCTATCTGATGCTGATGCTGATCGGCTTCGATCAGATTCCGCGACTCGTCCACCAGATCAGCCGCCTGCAGGACGTCAAAGGCAGGATGAAGGCACGTGGATGCAAACCCGGCTGATCCCACAATCGCGGTGCGACTTTGAGAACGTGATTTTTCAGTAGGCCGGAACAAGCAACGCGCAGTTCCGGCAGCCGGCGAGTAAGAAGCCTTCCAAATCGCGGGAAGTGGCCGTATTCCGGCCGGCGACCGAGTCGCGACGTTCAGTTGCCTTCGGCGATGTCCGTCATGCTGACAAGCTTCAGGCGACCGAAGGGATTGTGCATCGGACTTCCAGGTTCCATCCTGTGACTGTCTGTCGCCACGGCCTGGAAGAGCGGGCCGTGTTCGTCTGCGAGCACATGGCCATCGCCGACCGGTTTGTCGCTGTGAGACAGATAGCGGATGACGTCGAGGATTTCGCTGCCTTCCGGGTCGAGGTCCGCGTGCTGCATCTGGACATCGGGCAGGCCGAGGACATGCATGCCCATCGTGTAAATCTCGTATTTTCCTCGCACGATAGCGGCGAAGGCGAAGCTCAGTGCGTCCGGGCCACCGTCGTCGGCCATCTCGATCCAATCACGGCCGCCATGCGCAAGCGCGCAGTTGTCGATGAATACGCCAGCTCCGCCGGCCCGTACGATGGCCGCCCCGGCCTGCATGATCTTCAGGGCCGCGGGCATCGAACCGCCGGGGCCGGTCAATGTGATGTTCACGGTATAACGGTCGACGGTCGCCACTTCTTCGCGTGTCGCCGGACGCCGACATGACGACTTGAAAATTTCGGCAAACTGATTATCCGGGGGGACCGGCCTGCAGACGATCTCTGTCTTGTCCGGCAGGATCAGTGCCTCGGGTGTCAGATGGTATTCTGGCGGCATGCGTTCGATGAGTTCTCCCGGATTCGACCAACTGCCGGGAATACGCAGCGCCGCCTGCACGGACGATTCTGATTCGTTCATGACTTGAATCTCAAGGTGCGCGTGGAGCTGGGCTCAGAGCTTCGAACTTCGGTACGCGTGCCCGACTGGCGACGAGACCGAAGTCATTCATGTCGAACCGGCAGCGTCGGATGATGAGGATACCTGTTCCCCTTAGCTGGGCGATCGCTGCCCTGCGGCCAGGGCGTTCTTCAATTGCTGATCTGGGGCGACTGCTTCGCCCGCCGCCGCGACCTTTTGGGCTTCTTCGATTCTGAAGCCGGTTTTCTGTCCCAGGGCTGCGGTGGCAAGGCGTCGTAGCGTGGTCGCCCATCTCGCTCGGGGAACGTGTTCAGCACCGCTGTCAACTTTGCAACAGCAGACTTGTGTTCCGCCGCGTCGCTCTTCAGCAGATTGTGTTCTTCGCTGGGATCGCTGCTCAGGTCGTAAAGTGCGACGACCTCTCGCTGATCGCTGACGTGAATCTTGAACTGCTTGTCCCGAATCACCCGCTGCGTAAAGTCCTTGACTGGTCGCACGCCCTCGTCATCCAGCCGCGCGGCTCCGTAGCCCATCGCCATGATCCACTCGCGCGGACCATCTTTCTTTTCACCAAGGATGACCGGCGCGATTGAGTGTCCGTCCAGCGTGACTCCTTGCGGAACTTTGGCCCCCGCCAGTTCACAGAACGTCGGCATCAGGTCGGTGAAGTCAGTCAGACACTCGGTCACGACACCTGCTGGAACCGTACCCGGACAGTTCACAATGAACGGCTGCCTCGAACCGTTTTCGGTGAGCTTTGCTTTGCCGCCGCGCACCAGTCGACCGTTCATGTGACCGCGAATGCCGCCCGACGTTCCATTGTCCGTCGTGAACACAATGATCGTCTTCTCGCGAATGCCCAGTTCGTCAAGCTTCGACACGACTCGGCCCATCAGGTGGTCCGTATACCTCACCATCGCCTTGTGCTTGTCCAGCTTGTCAGTCACGTCGCGTTCATGAGGCGTCGTCACTAAGGGACCGTGAGTGATTGCCATCGGGTAATAGGCGAGAATCGGTTCGTCCTGGTGCTCTTCCAGAAACTTCAACAGAAAGTCGTTGTAGACATCCGGGCCAAAACCATCCTTCACGGTTCCACGAAAGCCCTCGGAGTCCACGACAAACGGATTCCAGTAACGCTCGCCGCTGGGCGGGTTACCGGATTCGTATCCGGTCCACATGCACCACGCATCGAAGCCGTGGATTTTCAGTACGTTTGGCTGCACGCGAAAGTCATTGATCTGCCATTTGCCAACGACGCACGTCGAATAACCAGCCTGTTTGATCTGCCGCGCGAACGAGATGTTGTGTTTTGGATCGAAATGACACCCGGCTCCCCAACGAGGCACATCCCAGTGATTCACCCAGCCATGCCGGAACGGATACTGCCCCGTCAGCAACGTCGCCCGAGTCGGAGTGCATTGCGGCATCGAGTACGCATGCAGAAACCGCATCCCGGTTTCCGCGAGCTTGTCGATATGCGGCGTCTCGATGTCTTCGGCGCCGTAACAACTGACCCATTCGGGACCGAGATCGTCGACCATCACAAAAATGATGTTCGGCTTCTCAATCCGAGCGGCAGCGACCTGCGACATCGAACCTGGCAGCCCAATGCAAAACAGAGTCAGCAATAACGCGAGTCTCATGTGTATTCCTGAATCGGCTTTCTCGTCGGGATGGGTCAGTCTGGAAATAACTGTCACAATCAGCCGCAGGGCGTTAGCCCCGGTTTCCTGCAGCAACCGGGGCTAACGCCCTGCGGCTGATCATTTCGGACAGTTATTGCCAGGACGATGCTTCCCGACAATAGCGTCGCCGGTGTCCGACATAAACGCTGCGAGTCCATCGAATGCGACCGGGCTATCCCAGTTCTTCGACCTGACAAAGCACTGGATTTCCACTGTCTTAACGTTGTGACACTGCGGTCGCCGCAATCGTGTAGGCCACTGTCTTCGTGCCGGACGCCAGAAAGTCGACCATTATGTTCCGACACACGGCTCGGGTTATGTACGTGTCCTTCCAATCCTGCGGTGACAGCATTAACCGTTGCGGTTCATCGAACGTGATGCGGATTTCACCATTGAACCGAGTCAGACGTATCACGGTCACGCCATCATGCGGCTCTTCAGTGGCTGGCTGCCAACGACCGTTGACCAGAAACTCGATCCGAGTGGTAAGGCTCTCGTCGAGCTGAGGTGCTCGGCCTTCGCGGTGGAATACAGGCAACGATTCGTACAATTCGCTCAGCTCGTCCGCATCAGATGTGCTGACCGCTGTCTCAATGCGGATGCTGTCGCGATTGATCGAGAACACACGGCGGTAATCGATACGGCTCTTCAGGGGCCGTTCCTGGTCCGATGGTATCGCGGGGATTATACCGGCGACTTCGACCGTTCCGCCCGCAGCGGTCACGTTCATCGTGACCTGAGGGTCGACGATTAGGGCACTGCTGATGACCGTGCCGTTTGTCGTTTCGCCGGTGACCGCGTGAATGGGCCATTGCCGCCACTCGTCAATTCTGTCCAACGACTTTTCCGAAGTGAGGCCGCGTCGCCGACCGAGCAGGATCGAACCAGTGCCGGGAGTCCAGAACGCCGACAACTGACCACCGCCAAAGCCGAGCGGTTCGTGCAGAGTTTTCCAGGGGACGTTCGAAGCGTTGCTGTCAGTACGTTTGTTAGTAGCACCGCCGTCAGGTGGTTGGCGTCCGATCGGCCCGGTGTGGAGCACGACTCCGTACGCGGGTTGTCGAGCCACAACAAACGCGTTTTCGAAGTTGCGAACGAACGTGCCGGGTCGATGGAACGGCAGGCTCACAAGCGGCGACTGCTGTTGCTCGAGTTGCTGCCGCCGCGCGTATGCGCCCTTGCGATAAAACTCATAGCTGTGGTTGACCGTGGCCGGAAAGTTGTATGTGGGCCACAGACGGTTCGACCAGGGGACGCTCGGGATTTCATCATTGTCGTAGTAGATGTAGCCAGGGCGAGTGCGTTCCTTGATCGGATTCTGACTGAGTTGAAAATTGAATGCCGCGAGGCGTTTTGCAGCCGCGCCGGTCAGTTCTTCCGTCGTCGGCCACGGAGCCTGGCACGAGGCTTCATCGGTGAGCATCGCGGCGGCATGCTCGCGCGTTCCGTTCCAGTCCCAGTTGTCCTTCGAAACCGGGGCACCGCGTAACGTATTGAACTGACTCGGCCCGACCGTGATACCGTCCGGTTCGGGCAGCAGTAGGTGAGCCCTCAATCGATAAATTCGCGCGACGGCGTCTTTTGCGAAGGGCCAGTCACTGGCGAGGGCGGCCCACACCACGAAGTAATTGGTTGTTCCTCCACGAGCCAGTTCGGGGCCACCATGGTCCAGGAAGTAACCGGCAGGATGAATGTACCGAGGATCGGTGAACATCATCCGGGCGTGCGCTTCGACGGCTTTCGTGAAGTCGGGATCGTCGACGACCTGACTGGCGTACCACAGGCCAATGGGGATGATCATGTCGTAGTAGTGCTCTTCGCCGCGTACTCCCCAGTCGATGATCCGCTCCGCAAATCGCCTGATGCCGGTTTGATAAGCCTGCCTGACCTCTGGCGGCAGCAGGTCACGGAAGCCTGCATACGGACTGCCCATGATCACAAGCTGATAGGCAAAGTGTTCCGCACGGCGCGACGTCGCCTCCTTGTCCATGTACTCGTCGACCATCATCAGATTCATGCCACACCAGGCAAATGCGCGCAGCTTCAGCGCTTTGTTGTCGAAGTACGGATTCCCGGGATAGTCCCACTGCACGAATGACATCAGCGCCTCCGGCCAGACCGGCGGCTTCATGATGGCCTCGTCCCCTTCGATCGCGTCCAGTGTGAACAGCCGCGCCGGCGCGTTGACCGCCGGGTAACCGCGTTTGGTGCCGACCAGTGGCTGCTGCATCCGCGTCAACAGGTAGTTGCGAAATTCGTAGTCCCGATCCTGGCTGGACGGTTTCACGGAGAGTGTTTCCGTGACGCCATGCACGAAGTCCTGCTCAGTCAGCGAGGCCATGTATGTTCGCAACACACGCTGGTACTCACGCGCCTGCGGTAATCGCACATTGTCGTCCGAGGCGTGGACTGTGGCCGCCACGAAAAATGCGGTCAGGCATGCAAGGTGACCGGTGACAGACAACCAGAAAATGCGATGTGTCATGAGCGACTCCGGTGTAATACGAGCGGTGGATGAGAACATACCAGCTCCAGCCCGGTGCGCGTGCTGTGGAGTCGCACACGTGTCAGCGAGGAGCTGGACTGAATCCGTCGCTCACACGTCGGGCTGGAGAGTTGTCGCAGACAGGCGTGGTCCTGCAGCGCGCGCCTATAGCAACTCGTGAATCGGCTGACCTTCGCCGATGATGCTGACCGGTCGACCTGATGCGTCTTCGTAGTGCGTATCCAGCGGTATACCGAGCGTCTGGTAAATCGTGGCGAACACGTCAAGCGGGATCGTCAGTCGTTCCTGGACCCCGCCGCCAAACTTCTCACTGGCCCCAACAACAGCACCGCCTTTCAAGCCACCGCCGGCAAGCATCACTGTAAAGCAGTTGGACCAGTGATCGCGTCCCGCGTGTCCGTTCATCAGCGGTGTGCGGCCGAACTCGCCGGCACAGTAGATCAGCACGTCGTCAAGCTGGCCACGTGCATCGAGGTCTTCAATCAGCCCGGCAATGGCCTGATCGAGTGGCGGCAGATGTTCTTCCAGACCCTTCTCGATTTCGTTGTGGTGATCCCAGTAACCCGTGTTGATGGTGACGCACGTTGTCCCCGCTTCAACCAGGCGGCGAGCCAGCAATGCACTCTGTCCGTATTGATGTCGTCCGTAACGGTCGCGCAGTTTGTCGTCTTCCTGATTCAGATCGAACGCTTCGCGCACCTGATCACCGGTGACCATCTCGAGCGCCTGCGCTTTGAACGAGTTCAGCCCGTCCAGCACTCCTGAGTTGTCGACGTCTCGTCGCAAGGTGTCGAAGCGACTCAGCAGTTTGCGACGGTTTTCAACACTCTTCAGTTCCAGTCCCTTTGGCAGCGCCAGATTGGGGACCTTGAAGTCCTTCGAGTTGGGATCGGCACCAACTTCGAACGGGTTGCTGGCCTTGCCCAAATAAACCGCTTCCTGATAGCCAAACGCCTCTGACTTAGGGATTGTCACGTACGCCGGCATGTGTGGCGCCTGCGCGCCCTTCGACCGAGCGATGACCGAGCCGAACGACGGATGCTGCGCCGCGTTGCGTGCCAGCGTCGGACCGAATCGACCAGTCTGCATCCAATGCGCCGACGGTGCGTGTATGCCATTCTCATGATGCACCGAACGCACCTGAGCAATGTGGTGCATTACGCGAGCCTGACCTGCAAACCGCTCGCCCACGGCGATTCCCGGAACCGAAGTCTTCACGGTGTCATAAAAACCGCGGTACTCCGCAGGAGCCTCCGGCTTCATATCGTACGTGTCCTGCTGACTCATGCCTCCGTGAGTCCAGAACACAATCAGCGACTTTTTGTTTGTCGGCTTTCCGGATTCGGCGGCCCTGGCGCGGGCACCGAGAATGTCCGCCAGGCCAAGGCCCATCAGCGATGAACCAAGTTGCAAAGCACTACGCCGAGTCAATGCTTTCATTTCGATACTCCGAAATCTCGCGCGATCTTCAAAACGGGACGCACGCATGCGCACTCATTTGTCAATAAATATCGTCCGGACCCAGCCCACAAAACCACACACGGTTACAACGACTCCGAAAAACGCTGTGAGCCCTTGCGTGTCCGAAGGCCTGATAAAGGCACTGACAACGACTGTGGCAACTCCCGAGAAGATGACGATTGAGGCGCTCAGGCTTTTCATGGACTCTCCTGCTCAAGGCCTACAGAAACAAAGGACTGACCGACCGGTATGCGCGTGTCCAAGTGAGACGTACGGCCCTGTTCTCTTCGCGGTCTTCTTGGCCTTCTGTCAAATCCAACAGAAGATCGCGAAGACCGCAAAGGACCACTCTGGTGAGCCGCTATTCCGATCCTGTTGTCGCGGGACGTTTACCTAGTGATTGAAAATGAACTCGTTGGTCGCGAGCAACGACCACAACAGCGTGCGGTAGGCTTCGGCTCGATCCGGCTCTGATTCCAGGAACTCGATCGCCGTCTGAGATTCTTCGGAACGCGGTTCGCGGGCAAAGACCTTCAGGAACACTTCTCGTACGTTGTCGGCGTGCGACAGGTCGTTGGCACTGAGCCGGGAAACGTAACCGTCAGCCGCAGTGAGTTTGCGTTGAATCTCTTTTGAGTTGACCAGTTCCAGTGCCTGGGCCAGCGCCGGATCGTCCGAACGTTCGCATTCGCACGCCGACGTCCGACTCGGGCGGCCAAAGACGTCCAGAAAACTGATGGGAACGTTTTCGTCGGGGAGGTCGATAGCACGAGTACCCAATGGGAACTTTCCCGGACCGCCCGCGAACACAGTCGGCACTTCCAGCACCTGACTGATTGAGTCGAGCAGGACTTCGGCCGACAGACGTCGCAGTTCGAATCTTGCGAAACTCTGAATGTCGTCTCTATTGAATGGTGTCGACTTAGAACTCAGACCATACGCGGCTGAGCCGGTGATGACGCGCATGAGATGTCGAACGTCATAACCACTTTCCACAAACTCGCGTGCCAGAGCGTCCAGCAGTGCCGGATTACTCGGTGGGTTTGTGCTGCGTGAATCGTCAATCGGATGCACGATGCCTCGGCCCAAAAAGTGGCCCCACATGCGATTCGCCATCGTGCGGGCAAAGAACGGGTTGTCCGGCGACGTCATCCACTTTGCGAGCGCCCGCCGCGGGTCGTCGTAGCGCGTGAGTTGAAAGTCTGGTCCGCCCAGAGGCCTCGGCTGCATGACCACACCCGTGCGCGGATGCGCGACTTCCCCATCGTTCTTCAGGAAGATCACTTCGCTGGTGGGAACTTCCGCATCGGCGAATCCGCCTTTACGACCGACTCGCGCAAAGTTTGCCGCGAAACTGTAGTAGTCTGCCTGGCTCCAGCGTTCGGCCGGATGATGATGGCATTGGGCACACTGAATGCGCACACCCAGAAACGCCTGTGCCACGGATTCAACATACTCCTGCGTGGTCCGCACAGATCGATACCACACGGTTGGCGGGTTCCGTTCCTGGCTGCCGGTCGCCGTCAGAATCTCAGAGACAAACTGGTCATACGGTTTATTCGCAGCGATGGAGTCTCGTGCCCACGCGGTCAGCAGTGCAGTGCCCTCACGCTGCCGTCGACTCGAATAACTGCGTCCGCGATTCTGCAGAATGTCGGCCCACTTGAGTGCGAAGTAGCTGGCGTGTTCCGGCCGTTCCAGCAGTCGATCAACGAGACGCGACTTCTTGTCCGAGCTGGAATCTGCAACGTATGCGGTGACCTCATCCGGCGTCGGCAATGTGCCAGAGATGTCGAGTGTGATGCGACGGATAAACGTCTCATCATCAGCGGCGGGAGACGGAGCAACGTTGAGTCGCTTCCATTGAGCGATGAGATGTCGATCCAGACTGTCCGGATTCGCTCGCGCCGCTTTGAGTGCAGATGACATGTTCAGATCGGCCCGCGGCGGAAACGGAACTGTGCCTCGAAACACGGCGATCTGACCACCAAAGCGAACCATGACCGCGAACAGACCACCACGCGACGCCGTCGTTACGTGAGCGAGATGATCGACGTCACCAATGTCGGGGGCGTTGCTTTCGTACAGGCCGCGCTGTGTGACGTCTTGCTGCCGACCGTCTGAGTAATGCGCCGTTATGAGAAGATCGATCGACGAAGCGGTGTCCAGCACGCCTCGATCCGGAGTCACGGTGATGCGTTCAAGCTGCGGTTCGTCAAGTCGTGGGCCGGGTGCACCACTACTGATCCAGTCACGGAGCACTCGATAGTCTTCGGAATCCGGCTCAATTCGCCGACCGCCACCATGAGGAACACGACCCGTTGCCTTGGCCAGCATCAGACTGTCATCCGCCGCGCCGCGAAACACACGCCGGCCACGTGATTCGAGAACGAGAGCCCGGTAGTCAAAGTCCGACTCGAACCCCAGCAGGGACAATCGAAATCCGTTCTGTCCGGTCGCCTTACCGTGACAGCCGCCACTGTTACAGGCATGCCGCGTAAGAATCGGCACGACGTCATTGCGAAAGCTGACCGTTGGAATCTCAGCCGACGACGCAGGTAGCGCCACCAGCAGCACGATCGACAGAAAACCGGGTCGAGACATCGGTCGCGGTTACTCCACAATCTCAATCGGAAGAAAACAACTTCCGTGATACACCGCTTCATCTTCCAGAACACCAACCGCGAACAGCCTGAGAAACGGCTGGCGTCCCAGTGGCGCGTCATCGTTCGCGATGATCTGAATATTACCCGAGTTGGTCTGGCCCACGAACGTGACTCCACGTCCACGAATTCCACGCACCTCATCGGGAGCAAACAGCTCGGTATGTATCTTACTGAGGAATCCGTTGACGCGTCGTGCCGAATACTTCACCTGCAGCACTTCGCCGCGATGAATCCGCTGTGGAGCGTCCTGATCCAGGTCGACGATGAACGCAGCCGGTTGCACGCTGAACGTCACTGGGTTGGTGAAGATCGTCACCGATTCTGTCTTTCGTACACCCTTGCCGTCTGGCGGGCCAGTCGGAACCGTGGTCTGTCCCTGAATGACGATTGTGTATTGTCCGACTGCAAGTGTTGGCGGAAGGTAGAAGCTGACGTAGCCACTCGATCGACCAGCCGGGATCGTGGCCTTCTGGTTACGGATGACACTCGGCAATCCAACTCCTGTGATCGTCACCGGAGCCTGATAGTCAATCTCGCGACGATCGACCTGCACTGCAACGTCCAGCATGCTGCCGGGTGAGTGACGGACCTGCAGGTCACCGTACAGATCGTGCTTGCGCATTCCGTGTCCATCGGCCGTAATGCGAATTGCCGCTTCGCCCGCGATCGACATTCCGATCTGATCCGTCAGTCGACTCCATCCAGTTGGTTCACCTTTACGAACAACCGTGCCACCACGAGCTTGTTTCGTACCGGCCGATGCAGCATGTCCTTCCAGCTCTAATTGCCCAGTGAAGTCGTCAACGCGCTCCGCTGCCGTCACGACCAGCGGGACGCGATTCACTCCCGGACCAAGCCACACATCGGGGCATTCGACGCCCACTGGCAGATTGCGAGCAGAAACACGAATCGCTCCTGTCAGTCCACGCCGACGAAACGCCAGCACATCGACGATCGCGCGACCGCCGCGCGGGATATTCAACGCTGCCGGATCGTCACGGCGAGGCACGACGGCCAGGTCGAAGTCGGGTTCTTCACGCCGCACGCTCAATCGATAAACCTGTCGCGGATCATCATCCGAACTGCCGATCAGACTGCGGACGAGGACGCAGTACTGTCCGTCGGCCGGAACGAGCCACCGGCCTGATGGATCGGAATGAGCGGACGGGAACCGTATTCCGCCCATGTTCTGTCTCTGGTCAGTGAATCGCGCAAGTTCGCGTTCGGCGGATGCATCCAGAATGGTTACATCAAGATCGACCGGTGCACCGATTCGCTCGCCGAACGCGTCGACCCACAGAACTTCACCGCGTCTGGCCTCAAGTTTGAACCAGTCCAGCTCGCCGCTCGTGACAAGCTGTCCGCTGACTTCGGCAGGGATCGAAATCGGCTGTGCCGCGGGTGGTGAGTGGTTGTCGACAACCGCTCGTGTGACGGGCACGTCACTGAGCCCGATCCGGATTGGTGCATGACTGCCGGGATAGTGGTAAGCAAACCCGGTCGTCTCGATCTGCGGCGGCCCCAGACGAAATGGTGATGCAGACACACCTGTCGCGGGCGGCGTGATATCGACATCGACTGTCTCGAACCTGCCGGCGTCTGAATCGGTCGACTCGTTGCTCAGATTCCAGCCGTAGAGCTTCACTCGGCTGGTCGCTCCCCGCTGCACGAATGCCGGCACGGCGAATGCGACGCGCGGACCCGTATCGATACTCAGCCGATAAATATGGTCAGCACTGCCTGAGTACACGAGGTCGAACACGCGGACGCGGTAAACACCGTCGACCGGCACATCGAAGCTGATCAGCGGGTCGATCCCAAAGAACCCACGATTCACAGCAAGCCGCCGCCCGGCCGAGTCGTAGACCTCCAGCACAGCTCGCAGTTTGGAATCGATCCGTTTTGCATGGCACTCGATCACAACTCGCTGGCCGCGTTTGGCTTCAACAGCGAAGTGATCGACGTCCCCTGCTTTCTCGATGCGACCATTCGTGACCGAATCGAGTGACACGGCTGAAGCCGCGTCGAGTGTGTCGTTCGCATCGGCTTCCGACTGCTCTTTCAGATGCCTGACGATGAATGACCGTACGGAACTCAGTCCGTTTCCAGTGACCGCACACAGGTCGTAATGCCCGTTAGGAACGTCGGCGGGAATCGTCAGTCGGAACAGTTTTCCGTTTTCCGTTTCACAAGTGATCGCGGGATGACTGCAGCGCAGTTCGGACACGTTTGTCAGACCGCTGCCGGCAATCGTGACATCAACCGAAGTGCCAGCCTGACCTCCAGCCGGAAAGACATTGTTCAAAACCGGGTTCGGCTGAGCGGCGAACGCGGCACAGTTGCCGAGGAGAATCGCACTGACAAGGAGCGGAACGGCGACCTGCCGCGAAGCGGAGCTCCGAGAAAGTGCGTTCCCATGCGAAACCTGGGGACGAGGTTGCTGGCGGACGCAGAGCGTCCAAAAGTCCATTCCAACGTTTGGCGTTGAAACGGGTCGGATGCGAATCATGCGATGATCTCGTGGGCCACGTTGCCGTGGACGTCAGTCAGTCGGAAGTCGCGGCCGCTGTAGCGGTATGTCAGCTTCGTGTGATCGAGACCCAGCAGGTGCAGCATCGTGGCATGCAGGTCGTGGACATCCATGCGGTTTTCGACCGCGTTCACTCCGAGTTCGTCGGTCGCTCCGTGAATGTGGCCACCTTTGACGCCGCCACCGCACAGCCATGTTGTGAAGCCGGTGTTGTGATGGTTGCGGCCTTTGGCTCCCTGGGCTGTTGGTGTGCGACCAAACTCGCCGCCCCACACGATTAGTGTGTCGTCGAGCAAGCCGCGTGCTTTGAGGTCCTTGATCAGAGCTGCGATCGGCTGGTCACTGTGACCGGCATCGCGTTTGTGATCCATAATGTTTCCATGGGCGTCCCATGGCTGACCGCTGCCGTAATAGATTTGCACCATGCGGACACCGCGCTCGACCAGACGCCGAGCAATCAGGCAGCCGTTCGCAAACTGGCCGGGCCCGTACTGTTTCTGAGTCGATTCTGTTTCGTTGCTGACATCGAATGCATCCTGCGCTTCGAACTGCATGCGATACGCAATCTCGAGTGATTGAATGCGAGCTTCCAGCTGCGCATCACGTTCGCGTTTCTCCAGATGCCGTCGATTGATCTGCTGCAGTAAATCAAGCAGTTGCCGCTGTGATCCTGACGACAGGTTTTTGTTTCGGATGTGACCGATGACGTTTTTCGGATCGATCTTCGAGTTGTTGATGTGTGTGCCCTGAAAGATGCCAGGCAGAAAACTGTTGCCCCACAACGCCGGACCGACCACTGGCTTGCCAGGACACAGCACCAGGAATCCAGGCAGGTTCTGGTTTTCCGTGCCGAGTCCATAGGTCACCCAGGAACCCAGGCACGGTCGCACCGGCTGTTGAGCGCCGCTGTTCATCATCAACAGACCAGGCTCGTGATTCGGAGTGGTCGTGTGCATGCCGTTGAGGATGCACAGGTCGTCGGCGCACTCCGAGAGGTACGGGTAAAGCTCGCTCATCGCGACGCCGCTCTCTCCGTACTGTTTGAAGCTGAATGGTGAGGGCATGTACTTGCCGCCTTTGCCCGGCTTGCCTTCCTGCTTCTTCAGTTCCGGCTTTGGATCGAACGTGTCCACATGCGATGGTCCTCCGTTCATAAACAGGAAGATTATGTTCTTCGCCCGTGGCTCGAAGTGCGGCTGCTTCGGCGTCATCGGATCCGAAGTGGAAGCCGCGGAGGCCTCACTGGCGAGAACACTGGAAAGTCCCAGCATTCCGAAACCGGTGCCGGATCGCGTCAGCATTTCACGTCGTGTGAACATTGGGTGCATCAATCGCTCCGTATTCAAGTTCGTAGTAACCGCATTTATGCGGTTCTTCGCACCACGGCTATTCTCGCAGCGCGAACAACCCGACAAGTCGGGTTACTACAAACGGATCAATCCAGATAAAGAAACTCGTTTGCGCTCAGCAGTGCGAGTGCGTATTGCTCCCAGCGACTCAGTTTCTCTCCCTCGCTGCTGCCGGAAAGAAACGCCGTCGCTGTTGTCAGTTCCTGTTCGTCGGCTGATCGGCCAAAGAGCAGCAGATACGCGCGTCCGACTTTCTCTTCGTCGGATTCCGCCTCTGTGTCATTGAGTCGTTTCACCAGCGCTCGCGCCCGCTGCACCATGAATTCGCTGTTCAACACGAACAACTGCTGCAGTGGCACGGTTGTCACCGAGCGGCTGGCCGATGTGATGTTCGGATCCGGGAAGTCGAACAGTCGCAGCAGTTCATCCAGGCGATGCCGACTGACAAACCCGTAAATGGTGCGACGTCGATTTCCGCTATTATTCAGGTCGATCGACGGGCCGCCGAGCTTCCGATCCAGTTCACCACTGGCCAGCAACAGTCCGTCGCGCCACGGTTCGATTTCCAGTCGACGGCGATTCATGCGCCACAACAACCGGTTCTCCGGATCCGCTTCAAAAGCGGTCGCGTGGAACTCGCTGGACTGCTGCCAGGTCGACGACTGCACGATCAATCGGTGCAGCTTTTTCAGCGACCAGCCATTCTCGACAAACCAGATCGACAGCCAGTCGAGCAGTTCCGGATGGCTGGGCCGTTCACCGAGCTGGCCAAAGTTGCTGGTCGTGCGCACCAGCCCGCGACCGAAGTGACCCGCCCAGACCCGATTCACGATGACGCGCGCCGTCAGCGGGTTGTCGGCCGATGTGATCGCTTCGGCAAGTTCGCGCCGACCACTGCCGCTGGATGCAAACGCGGATCGTTCGCCGCCCGTCAGGATCGCGGGGATGGACCGCAGTGCCGTATCGCCCGTCTTCGCCGGGTCGCCCTGGATGTAGATGGGCAGGTCCCGGCCGCCGCCTTCGTTCAGCGAGTGAGCCATGGAAATGGTGATCGCTGCCGCCGCTTTCTTTTTCGTATCCAGTGCCTTGCGTAACCCGGCAAGCTGCGCGGCCGGCGCTTTCGATAACTGGGACGCCGACTCCTTTGGCGGCAATGCCAGCAGACCTTCGTCGTACAGCAAACGCGACAGCAGAATCGCGTCCTGTCGGTCACGTTCTCTGTCTGCGGCCGAGACGTCAGGAGCGTCGCCTGAATCGTTGGCGGCCAGTGCATCTGCGGGCAGCGGGTCCATCTCAAGTCGGACACCCGAAAACACTACGTGGTCGGAGCTGATGGAATTGTCGTCCGGTTCGTTAGCACCGCACGCGACCAGTGTCAGGTGTTTGGCTTCGGGCGGAATGGCAATGTCGAACGACACGAATTTGCCATCGGCACGGATTGGCTCCGGCAACTGGCCAGCGAAGTAGTACGTGAAATCACTGAAGTCGATCTCCGTTTGTTTGCCGTTCACCTGGGCGGCGAGAATCCCGTCCATCACAGCTTTATCACGATGCGGACGCGACACGATGACCGCCAGATGCGCGCTGGCGTTGCTGCCAAAGGCGTCGTCGTTGATTCCCGCACGGTCGACCTTGAACACGAATTTCTGATCGCTCGGCATCAGACCAGCACGTCGGATTTCGTCGAGATCAAATGTCACCAGAGCATTGGCGTGCATCCCAATGCCCTGCTCGACGCGCTTGTTCGAGTTGAAGCTGCTCCCGCGCGTACTGATGGCTCCCTGCGTAAACCACGCGTCATTGATCACGGCACCGTAGCTGTGCGAACTGGCGCCGAGCCTGGCGAAATCAAACTGCACGTCGGGAGCGATCCGCGTCTCGGTTCCCCAACCCTGTGCGACACGATCCACGCCCAGCCGGTCTGCACTCGCCGTCGCTTTGTACTTATCCGTTGCCAGGGCCGCGTCGAGAGACACGCTGGCCGAATCGTCGAACAGATTTCCCAGCGGGATGATTCCCGGACGGACGACCGTCTGGTCTTGCTGCCGGACAAACGCAACATTCTCTCCGAATTGCTTGAACAACGACTCGCGGCGTTCCAGTTTCTGTGTCGCTAGATCACGGAACGACTCAGCGATCTGCTGCACGCGCGCCAGTCGCTGTTTGTCAGTGGCGGCATCAGCCGACGTTGGCTGAGCTTGCCAGAATTCTGACCAGTCCTGCAGAACCGCCTTCTCGATGTCCGAGCCGGGTTTCGCTTCCAGATACGTCGTCCAGCGAGTCAGCAGCGTCACACTCAGTTTTGTCTGCTTCGCCGTTGTTTCGATCAGTTTCTTGCGATCTTTGCCCTTCTTGCGCTGGCTGAGGATCTTCCAGGCGGCGGTCATGTACTCGGGAATCGATGCGACAAGACTCGGCCGCAGCTTGCGCGACTCGACGGCCAGGAAACGGTCGATGTCGAGCTGCTGCTGTTTGGCCGCCTCGTCGGCTGCACGGCGTTGAGCGACTACCTCATCGGAAACGATCGGACGTTCCTCGTACTTCGAACTCGCGAACACTCCCGCCAGTCCGTAGTAGTCGTGCATCGAGATCGGATCGTATTTGTGATCGTGACAGCGGGCACATGCGACCGTCAGACCGAGGACTCCGCGCGTCAGCGTGTCGATGCGGTCGTCCCATTCATCGGCTGTCGCTTTCGCCTTTTCGACGTTCTCTGCGTAGTACACCGGTCCGAGTGCAAACAGGCCGAGCGGCGCGATGCGGGTGTGTCGATCGGGTCCATCGAGCAGGTCGCCGGCAATCTGTTGTCGGACGAACTCGTCGTACGGCATGTCCGCGTTCAGCGACTGCACGACCCAGTCGCGGTAGTAGTAACCTCGGGGATACTTGCGGGCCTTAAACGTGTGAGCCTGGTCTTCGCCGTACCGAGCCACATCGAGCCAGTGGCGTCCCCAGCGTTCACCGTAATGCGGTGACTTGAGTAGTTCGTCAACAACTTCGTCGAAAGCATTCGGTGACGGATTGTTCACGAAAGCTTCGACTTCTTCGGGAGCCGGTGGCAATCCAATCAGATCGAAGCAGGCGCGACGGATCAGCACGCGGCGGTCAGCCGGGTCACTCGGTGCGAGTTTGTGGCCTTCCAGCGTCGCAAGTACGAAACGATCGATTTCGTTTCGTGGCCAACTGGCATTCTGAACGTCGGGCAGATTCGCCTGGACAGGTTTTCGAAACGACCAGAACTCTGCGGCTTTCGTGTAGTCAATCTCTTTCTTTGATTCGACCAGCTTGTCTTCTGTGCGAGGATCGATCGCACCGTCGCGCACCCAGCGTTCGAAATCTGCAACGACGGACTCTGGCAGTTTTCCCTTCGGCGGCATTTCGAAGCCATCGTATTTCAGGGCTGCGATCAGCAGGCTTTCCTGGGGTTTGCCTGGCACGACCGCTGGACCGGATTCGCCGCCCTTCAGAATTCCCTTCTGGAAGTCGAGCAGCAATCCACCCTTCACCGACTTCGAGTCGACGCTGTGACACTGATAACAGTGTTTCACCAGGACCGGACGAATCTTCGATTCGAAGAACTCAACACGCGCCGGATCGACCTTGTCGTCCGACGTGGCGTCGGCAACGAAGAGGGCGAGGACAGCAGCGGCCATGCAGGAAAAGACAGCGGGTTTCGACATACGACACACGAGGGAGGGAGGAGCAGAGGCAGGAAACGCGGGGACACGTATTCTGCCAGATTCCAGGTGCGGCGGAAACGTCGGTCAACGAATCCGATCTCACGCAAAGGCGCGAAGACGCAAAGTCCATCGGATGAATTGCATTTCTTTGCGGCTTTGCGCCTTTGCGTGAGACATTCGGTTGCGGCTTCTGAATGAACAGAAGAACGCGAAGTTGAGCGATTCATGGACGACTTGTTTCAGTGACCGTCCCGCCGACACGAATTAGTTTCAATCAGTCTGGATGTCGCGAGTGCGATCGCCAGATAATTGAATACGAACGATCAGCGCCATGAATGAGAGTCGGCAGTAGAGTCCCTCTGAAACGACAAACGAAAGGCCGCAATGATCAGGATTCTCGGCCGCCGCTCGCGATTGTGTGACGGACTGACACGTCGCGAAATGCTCCGTGCGGGAGCAATCTCGGGGCTCGGGCTGGGGGTCTCTCTACCTGATGCCCTCGCGGCGGAAGCAGTCGGAACCGATTCATCCGCTGGCTCCGCGAAGTCCGTTATCCTGATCAATCTGATCGGAGGACCCAGTCATATCGACATGTTCGATATGAAACCGCAGGCGCCCGTTGAGGTCCGTGGTGAGTTCCAGCCGATCGCTTCCAGCGTCCCGGGACTGCAGGTGTGCGAGCATCTTCCGCTCACGGCCAGGACGATGCACCATTCAACTTTGATCCGCACGCACACGCACCTTTACAACACTCACAGTCCCTACAACGTGCTGACCGGGTATTCCGGTCCTGTCATCGTGAACAACGTCGCCAAGCCGACCGACCACCCCAGCATGGGCGCGGTCATGCAGTACGCGGGACTGCGTTCCCAGGGAGTGCCGTCTTACATCTGGATGCCCTCGCACCCGGGACACAGCCAGGGCAAATTCCGAGCGGGTCCGTTCGGCGGCTTTCTGGGCCGACAGTACGACGCTGTGTTCACGGCGTACAAACCTCGTTTCGAACAGAAGACAACGGGACGGAATACTCGCATCGATCCGCCCACGCCCTACGGTGAAGCCAAGCTCCCACTTCTGGACGAGATGCCGCCCATCGAACTGGACAGGTTGAACCGGCGTAAGTCACTGGTCCAGCAGTTTGACGACCAGACGTCACTGTTCGCGTCCAGCCAGGCAGCTTCGAACCTGACTGAGTACCAGCGTCAGGCATTCGAGTTGTTATCAACGAATCGCACACGCGATGCATTCGACCTGTCGCTGGAAGCTTCGGAAACGCGTGAGCGCTATGGTCGCGACCTGTTCGGATCGAGTGTGCTAACCGCCCGTCGTCTGGTCGAAGCCGGTGCTCGCTTTGTGGGAGTCACGACCGAATCACAACTCGATGGAAAAGTTGGAGCCGGGCAGTGGGATACACACTCCAACAACTTCAATCTGTTGAGAAACTTCAACCTGCCGACTCTGGACCGGAATTATTCGGCGCTGATCGAAGACCTGCACGACCGCGGACTGCTGGAGTCCACGCTGGTCATTCTGATGGGTGAAATGGGTCGCACACCGAAAGTGAACAAGAACGCTGGCGGCCGCGATCACTGGACGCAGTGCGGTTTCATTCTGTTGACTGGCGGCGGCGTCAAACGCGGATTTGTTTACGGCAAGAGCGACCGCCAGGCCGCATGGCCAGCCAGCAACCCGGTGTCATCTGCCGACTACATCGCGACGGTCTACCAACTGCTGGGTCTGGACCCGCACATGTTGATCCGCGACGACCTGGGAACTCAGATCCCGATCGCGCTGCACGGCCACGCAATTCATGACGTCATTGCTTGAGCCGGCGGACGCGGATGCTACGAAAGTAGAACACGCTGCCTGGATCGTGCGCTTGAATCGCAATGGCTCCGCCTTGCGGATCGATCAATCGCTTTGCTCGTGAGGCCGGTCGTTCAGGGTTAGCCGGTTCGACGTAGTCGATGACCTGTTTGTCGTTGAGCCAGACTCCGATGTACTTTCCTTCGACGCGGAATCGAACTGTGAACCACCTGGTTTCGTCAACTGGCGATTCGGCCAGATCGACGATGGCATACAGACTGCCGGTCTTGCGTTTCTCTTTCTGCGTACTGTTGAGCTGCACCTCGTAGCCTTTGTGAAGGTATTTCTTATTGCGCAGCTCGCGGTCGGTGTGGAAGAAGATTCCTGAGTTGGAATTCGGCTCGGCGCGGACTTCCGCTTCGAATTCGAAATCGACAAATGTGTCGTCCTGATCGTCGTCGCCGGTATAGAAAAGGTGCGACATCCCATTGAGGCCGTGCACTTTCAGCAAACCATCGACAACAGTGAACGACCTGGGTTTCGTATTTGCGGTCCAGCCCGTCAGGTCGCGTCCATTGAACAGTGGAATCCAGTCGGGTTCGGCGTCAGGCAAAGGCACTTGACGCGCATTGCCAAGATAGGCGATCAGGTTCCGCGTCTGCGTAAACGTGAGCGGCTTGAGCTGACCTTCCGGCATCATCGAGACGTTGGACTTCTTACGCACCTCAATCTCATCAACGGGGATGACGACGTTTTTGTCGAGCGTCGAAACCGTGACGGCCGCAGCGGTCTCTGATTTCACAAGGCCCGTGATCACGCGGCCCGATTCGGTCGTGATCACTTCCATCTGGAAGTCCCGCGAGACCTGTGCGCTCGGGTCGATCAAGTTCTCCAGGACGTAATCCAGATTCGTTCGTTGAGCTCCAGTGATGTCGGGTCCGAGCGAACGTCCGTCGTCGAACAACCGATGGCAGTTTGCACACAGTTTCTTAAAAACGGCACGACCGGCGCTCAGGTCTCCGTGTGAGAGTTCGTGGGGTGTCAGCCGTTGTTTGAAACTCGCAATGCGTCGAGCCCGGTCTTTCGGCGTCGCGCGCACGTCACCCCAGACAGCAATGAGTCGCGATGTGAGACGCTCGTCCCCGAGATTCCGCACCTGGCGGGCCGTGAATGCGGGCACATCCGACCGTGCAATCTTCTCAGTTTCAATGGCGGTCAACAGATGGCTGGCCCACGTTGCTCGGGATGCCAGTGTCTGGATCGCCTGTTGACGGGCGGTGGGCGGCATAAAGTCGTAGTGCTGCAGAATCGTGTCGACTGTCTCTGCGTGGTCGTATTCCGCGAGTCCTCTCAACACGCTGGATAACACGGCCCCGTCATCGATGAGGCTCAGTAGAACAGGCGCGAACCCGTCGACCTTTCCGGCGACCAGAGCATCAATGGCGATCGTTCGATCCGCTGGACCCGCAGACCGGTCGACCGCCAGCATCGCCAACTCACGCGCTGCCGCCTGGTCGTCGAAAATCAGAGCCAGACGAATGGCCCGCATGCCGACGTCCTTGTTGCCGCTGCTATAGAGCCGGGCGTACGCGGCGTTCCATCCGTCGGGCATGTCGACTCGCCGCCGACCTTCCAGGCCGTGCAGGATTCCGTCGAGGAGATCGAGTTGCGTTGTTGCATTATCAGATTCTGCGAGCCGTGCCGTCAGGTGCGCCAGGCCAGCGTCCGAGGGATCCAAGGCAGCGACACGTCGCGCGATGTGACGTCTGACGAGTGACATCTTCGCCGTTGATGCGAGAGCGGTGAATCTGGCCAGATCATCGTGAACGAGTGGTTCGATTCCGTACCACAACATCAGGGGGATGTTCGCGTCGGTCTCGTCTTCCGCACGTGCGGCGAGCGCCTCGGCAATTGGCCAGCGCTGGTCGAGTTTGAGCCGCTGCAATGCACTCGCCAGATAGACACGGACAAGCGGCGACGGATCGGATGCCGCGAGTTGGCGAAATCGTGTCAGTGTTGCCGCTGAGAGATTGGCGCTTTGCGAGAGATCACCTGTCACGACCGGCGATCGTTGCGTCCCACGAGCTCGGCCCTCAGCCAGCAGCTGAGTTGTCCACGTGCGAATGTGCTCATCATCGTCGTCGTCGAGCTGCTCCAGCAACATCGATTCACTGAGACCGCCTGTAACGTGCAGTGCCCACAGCGCCCGCAGTTTCCGGGGCGTTGTAGAACTGTGGTCGAACAGGGCTCGCAGCATCTCGCGGACGGCCGTCATGTTGTCTCCCGCGGCTGCACGTTCCTGCAGCAGCCTTCGAGCGTGGCGCACGAACCAGTCGTTGCGGTGGGTCTGCAGGTCGACGAGTTCGCTGCTGCTGAGCATCGCGAGATCCACATCGCGATGATCCGAACTTCCGTACGCGATGCGGTAGATGCGACCGGTGTGACGCCGTGTGTTGCGCACGCTGTGACATTCGCCGGTGTCGGACCAGTCGCTGACATAGACACTGCCGTCGGGCCCGTAAGCAAGCGTGACGCCCATGAACCATGGATCGCACGAGCGCATCAGGTCGTCGCCATGCGACGCGGTGTATCCGGAGCCCGATCGCTTCAGAATGTCGTTGTTCACTCGTCTTCCATGAATGTTGTTTGTGAACAGCGTGTTGCGATATTGATCCGGCCACGTGTCGCCCAGATAGACCATCGTGCCGCAATGAGCGTGCCCGCCGCCGGCAGAATCTTCGGCTTCGGAACCGAGTCCATCCTGGACGGTGCCAGTTCCCGTGAAGTGCAGGTGATCGGCGATGGTGGGAATCCGCTGGTATGCGAATTCGCTGGATTTCCGATTGCGCCACGGTTCGTAGTGAGCGCCCGGTATGACGTGGAACAGATGCGGGTTGACGCAGTTGCAGACGAAGCTCTGGCCGTAGTCGTCCCAGTCAATGCCCCAGGGGTTCGTTGTTCCGTCGGCGTATGGTTCCCACACATGTCGAACGGGATGGTAGCGGTACACGCCGCCGTCGAATCGAACTCGCTCATCATCCGGCGCCCCTGGCCTGCCGATCATCGACCAGTTCGTGCGTCCGTGTGTGCCATACAGCCAGCCGTCAGGTCCCCACGCCAATCCATTCGCCATGTTGTGAGCGTTGGCGTGATTTCCAAATCCGTCCAGCAGGACTTGGGGTTCGCTGTCCGGCTGGTCGTCGCCATCTCGATCCGGAATGAAATAGAGGTACGGCGGCGACATGACCCACGCGCCGCCGAAGCCGACTTCGATACCGCTCACATAATTGAGCTGGTCGTAAAACACCGTCCGCTTGTCGTGCTGACCGTCGCCGTCCGTGTCCTCCAGGATCACAATTCGATCACCAGCCTTCGTGCCGTGATGCGGATAGTTGTAGGCCTCGGCCACCCACAGTCGCCCGCGATCGTCGATGCAGAATCCAATCGGCTGCATTACATCCGGTTCGCCGGCAAACAACGTGACGTTGAATCCATCCGGAACAATCATCGTGCGAGCCGCCTCCTCTGGACTCAGCGGTTGGTCCGCGTCTGGTTCTGCGGCGTCCGTAACACAAATACTCAGCACCAGCGCGAGGAGCACAGAGGAAGCGGCAACGAATAAATGTGCGGTTTTTCGCAATTGGAATGCGTCGTGCATGTTGGCTCACGATTCAGGAGTCCATGACTTTGCGTTCTTCGCGATCTTCTGTTCGAAATGGCGGTGGAACAGAAGGTCGCAGAGGCCGCGAAGGAACAGACTGACTGAGGCTGTCGCAGGTCATCCGAGGTTGATACGGAACTTGACTCAACTGCAGGAAGCTTCATGTGCGAAGATATCTACGGCATTCTTCTCCCGCATGATTTCAACCGTAGCCGATGACTGCAACGAGACGCGGCGTGCGGCAGGTGGCGATTCGGCCAGGCGTCTGATTGTGATACTATGAACCGGTTCGCGAGGTCGCTCCCTGACTCGAGGCATCTGATCCATGAGTAGCCATTTCACAGATCATCCCGCTCCGATGCACACGTTGCCCCGGCGCGACATGCTGCAGGCGGGGACGGTTGGTCTGATGGGACTTTCCATGGCAGACGTGTCTGCCTGGCAAAGCCAGGCGGCCGAATCGGGCGGGGGATCGTCGTCGCCACGCGCCGTGATCTACCTCTTTTTGACGGGAGGACCATCGCAGCACGACACGTTCGATATGAAGCCGGACGGCCCGGCCGAATACAAGGGCGAGTTCAGTCCGATCCCCACACGCACCCCCGGAACGCATATTTGCGAGCACATGCCGATGCTCGCCGAACGCAGCCATTTGTGGTCGCTGGTGAGGTCGCTGACGCATTCCGACAGCGGACATGGCCGCGGCACCTACGTCATGTTGACCGGCCGGTGCGACATACCCGCGACGTTTCGTTCGAGCCTGCCGCAGTCGACCGACTGGCCGTCCATCGCGGCCGTCGCCGGAGCATCCACGACACGGCGGCAGAACCTGCCAACCAGTGTCGTACTGCCAGAGAAGATCTATCACTCGAATACTGGAGTCTATCCGGGTCAGTTCGCAGGGTTGCTGGGCAGTCGACATGAGCCGTGGATGATCGAAGCCACCGACAAGCCGCATGCGTATCACTCGTATTCGGGAGCGTTTCCGGAATACCTGTTCGATCTGCATAAGGGCGAATTGTCCGACAAGCGGGACTGGCGATTTGAAGTTCCGCACATGTCGCTGCCGGAAGGAGTGCTTGACGAACGCTTCCGCCGCCGCCGCGACCTGCTCGGTCATGTCGAGCAACAGCAGAGTGCTCTGGCCGATCATGCGGCCGTTGCGAAGTACGAGCGAAACACGCAGTCGGCGATCACGATGATGACCGACTCGAAGTTGCGAGCCGCTTTGAATGTCCGGTCGTCCGACCCGAAGATTCTGGAACGATACGGCGATAATTCGTTCGGCTGGTCACTGCTGATGGCTAAGCGACTGGTCGAAGCGGGCGTGAATACAGTGCAGGTTAACCTCGGCAATTTCGGAAGCTGGGACCTGCACGGCAACAATTTCCCGTTGCTGAAGAACTACCTGTTCCCGCCGACGGACCGGGCTGTGTCCGCATTGCTGGACGACCTGCATGACACGGGCCTGCTCGAAAACACGCTTGTCGTGATGGCCGGCGAGTTCGGGCGCACACCGAAGATCACGCACATTGCTCCGAATATCTACAAGCTGCCAGGTCGGGATCACTGGGCACCGCTGCAGTCCGTGCTGTTCGCCGGTGGCGGAGTACAGGGCGGCCGCATCATCGGAGCGTCGGATCGCGACGGTGCGTATCCCAGCAACGATCCACAGAAACCGGAAAACTTCGCGTCGACGATCTACCATGCCTTGGGTATCCCGCGAGACGCCGTCTGGCACGACGTCACGGGCCGGCCGAACCACGTTTATCTGGCCGATCCCATTGAAGGGTTGTTTGCCTGATGTCATCCAGTCCTTTGCGACCTTCTGTTCCAGCAATGTTTCGAACAAAAGGTCGCAAAGACCTGGACTGATGATTTCTGTTCCGGATTCATGTGGATCGCGTGGATCAGGCAGTGTCTCGCCGGAATGATTGACAATCTGCGTCACTTGAAACGAGCCTCATGCTTCCGATCTTTGGCAGTCGCAAATCGTACTGCAGTGGAATCAGCCGACGTGACCTGCTGCACATCGGCGGTGCCGGTGCGTTCGCTCCGGCGCTTGGCGATGCCATGCGTCTGGAGGCGTCTGAGGCGGACACGTCGGCTCCTGCGGCGCGCGCTAAGTCCGCGATCTTCATCTTTCTATTTGGATCACCACCTCAGCATGAGACGTTCGATCCAAAGCCCGAAGCCGCCGCGGAAATCCAGGGCGAGATGCAGGCGATTCCAACCTCGCTGCCTGGACTGCACATTGGCGAAGGTCTTCCGCGGACGGCACAGATTGCAGATCGACTGACTGTCGTGCGGTCGATGACGCATCAATATCCGATTCACTGCTGCGCCTATGTCATGTCGGGAATGCCGACCTACAGCATTCCGCTGGAGACGCAGCCGCGATCTCCCGAGCACTGGCCTTACATGGGGTCAGTGGTCGACTACCTGGAGACTCAGCAAAGCGGCATTCGCATGCCCGGCGTCCCGCGAAACATCGGCGTGCCGTGGCGATTCTGCTCGCGCGGAAGTTCGTCGAATCAGGCGGGACCGTATGGCGCGTTCCTGGGGAATGGCTTCGATCCGTTCTGGACAGACTTCACCGGCAAGGGCACAACGATCGTCCCGAAACTTAATACCGGTCAGAAGGAAGACGTGCTGGATCCGCATGGTGGTATCGAACCGTCGGGACGATTCCAGCTTGCGCCGGGTTGTCAGTTGCCGGAAGAGATCACATCGCGACGCTTCGACGCGCGACGGTACTTGCTCAATCAGTTCGATGAATCGCGCACGCAGCTTGAGCGGCATGCGGCTTCGGCCAACTGGGACGAGCAACAACAGCGGGCGTATTCACTGATCGGCTCGAATGGCGTCCGTGCGGCGCTCGATGTCCAGCAGGAGTCGGCGGCGCTCCGTGAGCGTTACGGCATGACGCTCTTCGGTCAGTCGTGCCTGGCAGCTCGACGACTGGTCGAAGCCGGGACGCGCTTCGTCACAGTCTTCTGGGATCCCTTCGGTCCGCACGGAGCGTCGGTGTGGGACACGCATTCGAACCACTTCCCGCGCTTGAAGAACTACCTGCTGCCAGTGTTCGATCAGACCTACTCGGCCTTGATCACAGATCTCGAAGATCGCGGCCTGCTGGATGAAACGCTGGTGCTTTGCACGAGCGAACACGGTCGCACGCCGAAGATCGATTCGAAGCCACCAGGAGCCGCGCGGCATCATTGGTCGCGTGTGTATTCGTCGGTCTTCGCCGGGGGCGGTATGGCACGTGGCCGAGTCGTCGGGCGAAGTGATGCGATCGGTGGTGACGTCGCCGAAACGCCCATTTCACCCAAAGACATGCAGGCAACGACCTATCACCTGCTGGGTTTCCCGGAAACAGCGACAGTGCCCGATCAGGCCTCGCGTCCGCATCCAATTGCCGGGGACGGGCAACTGCGAACCGAGTTACTGGGTTGACCTGAAAGCTGGCTGGAACGGGTATATCAATGAGCAACTCTCGAATCGTGTTGCATGTGTTTTCGGACTACGTCTGACCGTGGTGTTATCTCAGTACGGTCCGTATTGAACGACTCCGCAGTGCATACGACATCGAAGTGCGATTCCGACATTTTCCACTGCATCCGGAGACACCGGAGGCAGGTGTGACGCTGGAGCAGTTATTCGCTGGGCGCAACTTTGATGTGTCTGCTGCACAGCAACGGATGGCACGGCTGATGCACGAGGAAGGGCTGCCGTACGGTTCGCGCACGATGACGTTCAACAGTCGACTGGCGCAGGAAATTGCAGCGTGGGCCGTCACGCAACCGGGCGGAGAGCAGATTCACGATGCACTGTTCCGCGCCTACTTTGTTGACGGTCGGAATATTTCGCAGCTCGACGTGCTGCAGGATGTGGCGGAAGCCATTGGACTCGACCGCGCCTCTGCGAAGGACGTTGTTGAGACCCGCTCCTATCGTGATGCCGTCGATGCGGACTGGAACGAGTCGCGTCGACTGGGCGTCACTGGCGTACCAACGTTCGTCGCTGGTGACCGCGGAGTTAGCGGAGCTCAGTCATACGAGATTCTGGAACAACTTGTCGCCACGGCCGGTGATTGACCGCTAGCCCTTCGTGGCCGGTAACTACAGCACTTCACCCAGCCGTGCGCTGCGCGGGTGATCGGGGTCGACGTCGGCAGGATTGCGAGTGTCCGGGTGTGGCCGTGTGATTCCCGGGACGTGCTCGGGGACATCCATCACCTTGTCGAGACTGGCCGGACCCTGCGACTCCATGTCCGGAAAAGTCACCTCAGCAAGTTGCACAACTGGCGGGGCAGCCGGCAACGTCAGGGCCAGGCGACGCAGCCATGCGTCGGATTCGTCACCGAAGATCTCTTTCAGTTCGTCCAGCGCATGGGCACGTTCCGTGTCTCCTTCGAAGACGCGCCACAGGTTGCGGGCTATCCCGTCCAGTTCGGCGTCGGAACGGTTCAGTCGAATCGCTTTCAATGCCAGCTTCCAGGCCTCGTGCAGGTTGCCGTCGATCCGAGCCAGATCAATGCGGACTTTCCAGGCGATCGGCAGGTCGGGCGCGTGTTCCGTCGCACGGACCCAGTGCGCCGGGTCTTCCTCTTTCAGAGCCAAAGCCCGCCAGGCCCAGTAGCGGCCGTTCCAGAACGGCGCTGTGAGCAACACGACAAACGCGACGAGCAACGCATGCAGTGAGAAAATCAGGCTCGTCGCCAGAACTCGTCGTCGAGGTCCCAGGTCGTACAGGATGCATCCGACGGCGTATCCGTAAATCAGGCCAAAGAAATGGGCGCCGTTCGCGATCGCGATGCCGTCCAGCATGGACAGCGGGACACACAGGAACAGACACCCGAAACCCATTGCGACAATCGAACCCTGAAAGCGTTCGGCAACGTCCTCGTCGTGACGTCTCAGGACCAGCAGCAGACCGAACATGGCATAAGCCAGTCCGGACAGTCCGATGACACCCATATCCAGTGCGATTTCGGGGAGCAGCGAAAAAGTCGCACCCAGAAGACAGAATGCCAGGAAACGCGTGCGTGTGAGTTTCGGCTCGAGCATGTCGGCCAGCACCCAGATGGCAATCGCGTTGCACGCCAGGTGCATCAGATTCCCGTGGTGAAACGCGCTGACCGTGATGCGCCACCACTGACCTCGCCACAGATCGAAGAAGCCGGAGACTTCAGGAGCGTTCGTGAAGACCAGCGTCCGGATGGCTCCCGGCCGGGCGAACATGGCATCCAGTCCCGGCATGAACCACTCGATGTAGAGTGTTCCGGAATACAGCAGCCCGGCCACGAACAGCAGCGCACTCGTCACGGGCAGTCGTCGTACTGCTCGTCCGAGGTTCAGCGTTCTGGCGGGTCGGTCTTGCACAGAGGGGATTCCGGTGCGATTGGGTCCGTCGATTTCTGTGAATCACGGTGAGTCTATGTCACGGACGCGGCTCAAGCTGCGCCGTCTGGGTGGCAGTTCTTTCCAATCAATCGAGTCAATCGCCATAATCACACACATCCTGATCCCGCATCCTGCTCGAGGAGCACCGGAACATGTCGTACCGCCTGCTGTGTTCGCTGAGTCTGACCGCTCTGCTGCTGACCGCGACCGTTGACCTCACGACTGCAGATTCAGAGGAAGCACCGCCAGAAGAGGCGGAAAAAAAAGCGGAACTGTCGGTCCGCTCGGCTGGATCTCTGGGCGGCTTTGACGAGTGGGTGACTTCAACTGCGGTCAGCCCGAATGGAGGCTTCATCGCGACCGGCAGCTACGACCGCATTACTGTCTGGGATGCGGAATCGCTGAAGAGTGTGAAGGATATCAAAGGAAAGCTGGGCCGAGTCCGATCGCTCGTTTTTACGCCGGACGGTAGTCGCCTGATTGCCGCGGGATTCCGCCGCATTGTGATCTACGGGACGGACGACTGGGCTGAGCAACAGGAACTCAGCGGCCACCGTGCGTACGTGACAGGACTTGCACTGCATCCCGATGGCACGTCGCTGGTTTCATCAAGCGAAGACGCGACCGCTCGTATCTGGGATCTGGAGACCGGCGAATCGCGGGTTCTGTTCCGCGAGCAGGAAGACCCTGTGATGAGCGTCACCTACTCGGCAGACGGAAAACTGCTGGCGGCTGCCTCGGGAGACGACACGCGACCGACACGTCCCGGTCATGTGCGTATTTACCGCGCCGACACAGGCGAAAGAGTTCGCGATCTGGACAAGCATGTTCGCGTGGCGACCGGTGTCGCATTTTCACCGGACGGCACGCTGCTGGCCTCGACCAGTCAGGACGAAACGGTACACGTCTATTCGGTGGAAACAGGCGAACTGCTGAGGATCTATGAGGGACACAGCCGTCCGACGAACGCCGTCCACTTTCTCTCGAACGATCAGGTGGTCTCCGTCAGCGGCGGCCGTGCGGTTGGGAAGAACGAGACGCACATCTGGGACCCGGAAACCGGTCAGACGCTGGCGAAATTCGAAGAGCACAAAGGCCCCGTCTTTGACGTGGCCATCGCTGCCAACGGAAGCCGACTGGTGACCGCCAGTGGCGATGCGTCAGCCATCGTCTGGCAGGTGGGCGACGCCGCGGCGACTCCCGTTCCGGTCGCGGCCGCAGAGGTTAGGAATCCCGTTCTCGATGCGGTTTCCGCTTTCCATCGGTTAATCAAGTTGGCCGGCAAGGCTCAGCCGAAGTCCGATCCCGAGCAGCCTGATAAAAAAGATGCCGACAAAGAGCCCGGTTCCGATGATGCGTTAGCACTGTCGGCCATCGGGGCGGTGTCATTTCCTGCAGGCGCTGACGACGCGGGCGATGCAGCGAATACCGAGGAAAAGATCATTCGCATCGGGATGATCGGCCTGGACACGTCTCACTGTCTCGCCTTCGCCAAACTGTTGAACATGAAGGACGACAAACAGTATGTGCCCGGTTGCCGGCTTGTGGGTGTGTACCCGAAAGGCAGTCCGGACATTCAGTCCAGCGTGTCTCGCGTTCCGAAGTACATGGAAGAGATTCAGAAGTACGGCGTGAAAATCGTCGATGATCTCGATGACCTGGTCGCTCAGGTTGATGCCATTCTGCTCGAAACGAATGATGGGCGTCCGCACCTTGAGCAGGTCATTCCGGCACTCAAGGCCGGCCTGCCCGTGTTCATCGACAAACCGATCGCCGGGTCATTGACGGACGCGGTTGCGATCTTTGAACTCAGCAAGCACTACAAAACGCCGTTGTTTTCGTCATCGTCGTTGCGGTATTCGACCGGTGCTCAGGCACTGCGAAACGGGTCGTTGGGCGAGATCACTGGTTGCTCGACCTACTCGCCGGCATCACTGGAGAAGACGCATCCGGACCTGTTCTGGTACGGCATTCACGGCGTCGAAATGCTGTTCACCGTGATGGGTCCCGGCTGCAAGAGCATCACACGGGCGCACTCCAAAGACTTCGACCTGGTCACAGGCACATGGGAGGACGGCCGGATTGGCACGTTCCGCGGCATTCGCAGTGGCGGCAGCGGCTATGGCGGGACGGCGTTCGGCACAAAGGGCGTTTCTCCCGTCGGCAAGTACGACGGCTACCGTCCGTTGGCTGTCGAGTTCGTGAAGTTCTTTCAGACGAAAGAAGTCCCGATCAGCGAACAGGAAACGCTGGAAATCTACGCGTTCATGGAAGCCGCCGACGAAAGCAAACGCCGGGACGGAGCACCGGTCACACTGGAGAGCGTGCTCGCGAAAGCTCGCGGGGAAGCAGCGAGAAAGGTGAGAGAGATCACCGGTCGCAAGTGATCCGGGTGACGCACGGCAACATTCGGTACTAAGAGAGAATGCCCGTCAGGGCCACGGCACCCGTCCCCGATCTTCAGCACCAGTCATCCATGAAAATCACCCGTATCGCTGCTTATCAAATCGACCTCCCGCTGCATGAAGGCAGTTACAAATGGTCGGGCGGCAAATCTGTTGACGTCTTTGACAGCACGATCGTGCGAGTTGAAACGGATTCCGGACTGGCCGGGCACGGTGAAGTGTGTCCGTTGGGACCGTTCTATCTGCCGGCCTATGCTGCGGGAGTCCGTGCGGGAATTGCGGAGCTTGCGCCTCATTTAATGGGTGAAGACCCGACGGAACTGGATTGCCTGAATTTGACGATGGACCGGGCGATGAAAGGGCATCCGTATGTGAAGTCCGGAATCGACATGGCCTGCTGGGATATTCTCGGTCAGGTCGCCGGGCTTCCTGTCTGTGTGCTGCTGGGTGGCCGATACGGAGACGATTTCGTGCTGTATCGAGCGATCTCGCAGCAGCCGGCCGATGAGATGGCCCGCAATGTCGCCGGTTATCGTGAAGAGGGCTATCGTCGGTTTCAGTTGAAAGTCGGCGGTAACCCGGACGAGGACATTGCCCGCATTCATGCCGTCTCGAAGTTGCTTGAGCCTGGTGACAAGTTGATTGCGGACGCCAATACCGGCTGGGTGATGCACGAGGCTGCGCGTGTTGTCCGCGGAGTGCGCGATGTCGACGTCTACATCGAGCAACCGTGCCCCAGTTATGAGGAGTGCCTGTCGATTCGCCGCCGCACGGATCATCCGTTTGTCATGGACGAGGTGATCGATTCCGTCGATGTCCTGATGCGAGCCCATGCCGACAACGGGGCCGATGTCGTCAACATCAAGATCAGCAAGTTCGGTGGCCTGACACGTGCCCGACAAGCGCGGGATCTGTGTGTCTCACTGGGTATCGGCATGACGATCGAGGACAGTTGGGGTGGTGACATTACGACCGCGGTGATTGCACATCTCGCTCACAGCACTCCGCCGGAGTTTCACTTCACGTCGACCGACTTCAACAGCTACGTGACAGTGAGCAATGCCGACGGGGCTCCACAGCGTCAGAACGGACGCATGTCAGCATCGACGGAACCCGGCCTTGGCGTGCGCCCCAGATTCGATCTACTGGGTGATCCACTCGTCGATGTGCGCGCGTGAAAACGGTCACGGATACGCCGGACAATTCAGGATCGACCGTGGTCATGGTTGAACCGGATTGGCTTCGGCTGTAGTAACCGGCATCGCACACAGATCGGTACGAGTTGGCCTTCAACCGAGAAATGGGAGAAGCACATGGTCCGCATTGGGATCATTGGCGTCGGTTTCATGGGGATGACGCATTTCGAGGGCGCTACCCGTTTCAAAGACGATCCGAAGTCCGGACGCCGCAAGGTGTCTGGATCGAAACTGAAGAACGGCCGTGTCACAGCTATCGCGACGCGCAACCAGAAGAAGCTCGACGGAGACTGGCGTTCGATTCAGGGCAATTTCGGGCCGCGCGGCGGGCTCAACGACCTGTCGGGAATCAAGACGTATTCCGATTACCACGACATTCTGAATGACCCGGATATTGACCTGGTCGATATCTGCCTGCCGACGGACCAGCACGAGCAGATCGTTCTGGAGTCCATCAAAGCCGGTAAACACACGCTGGTCGAAAAGCCAATCGCCGTGGAATTGAAAGCGGCCGATCGTATGGTCCGAGCTGCCGGGAAGGCCGGCGTGCAGCTAATGGTCGCCCACGTTCTGCCGTTCTTCCCGGAATTCGCGTACGTGTCGGAAGTCGTCTCCAGCGGGAAGTTCGGGAAACTCCGAGCTGCCCATTTTCGCCGAGTCATCACACCGCCGAACTGGTCGAAGGACATGTCCGACTTCAAAAAACTGGGTGGCTGGGGAGTCGATCTGCACATTCATGACAATCATTTCATCAGCACGTTGTGTGGAGTGCCGCAGCAGGTGTTTGCACGTGGAACGCTGGTGGACGGACTCGTGAACCATGTGCATGCCAACTATGTCTACGCAGATCCGGACGTGGCGGTTTCGTGCGTTAGCGGTGGAATCGCGGCTGCCGGGCTGAACTTTGCCCACGGATTCGAGATCTACCTGGACGATGCCACGATCGTGTACAGCGCTGGCACATTCGACGGCGAATGGATCAGCGATCGCGATCTCACGCTGATCACAAACAAAGGTAAAAAAGTCCGCACACCGAAGCTCAAGGGCGGCACCGAGTGGTGTTCTGCATTTACGGCCGAATTGCAGGCAGCAGTCAACGGGATCGAGTCCGGCCAGACACCCGACGTTCTTTCAGGAGCCCTCGCCAGAGACGCTCTGAAACTGTGCTACGCCGAGGGCAAAAGCATTGCCAGCGGTCGCCTGGTGAAGGTGTAGTCGCCGTCGTTCGTAGTAACCGCATTTATGCGGTTCTCACGCGTTCGCAGCCTCCAGACGAACCGCAACGATGCGGCAACGACAAACGATACGGACACATGGTCGAAAACCTCCCGCTGAAATCCCTCATGCACGATGGTCTGACAATCGAGGGATACTCGCGCGCGGCCGTGCAGAGTTACTGGCGGATCCCGGAACTCAAGGTTGGATTCGATCTGGGCGCGTGTCCGTGGTCGTTTACCGGTACGCCGACCTTCTTCATCACGCATGCGCATCTGGATCACATGGTTGCGCTGCCAACATTTGTCGCACGGCGGCGGATGATGAAGATGGAGCCGCCGACGATTTATCTCCCTGAGGAAATCGTCGAACCGACCGAGCAAATGCTGCGAGCCTGGCAGCGGCTCGACCGCGGACGCATGGTGTGCAATCTGGTCGGTGTCACGCCCGGGCAGGAAATTGAGCTGTCGCGAGAACACGTTGTCTCGGTCTTTCGCACACAGCACACCGTGCCTTCGGTCGGTTTTCTGATCTGGGACCGCCGCAAAAAACTGAAGCCCGAACTGCAGGGACTCCCGCAGGACGTCATCCGCGACCGCAAGCTGGCCGGTGAGGAGATCACGCAGGAGGTTCGCAAACCTCTGATCTGCTACACGGGAGACACAGCCCCACGCGGGCTCGATGAATTTGCCCCGGCCTACCAGGCAAAGATTCTCATTACGGAGCTGACGTTCTTCCGTCCCGAGCACCGCCGTGAGAAAATTCACAAGTTCGGTCACATGCACGTGGACGACTTCGCCGAGCGGGTCGATCGGTTTGAGAACGAACTGATCATCGTAGGTCATTTCAGCACGCGGTATCACGAGAGTCAGTTGGACCGGGCCCTGTTGAAGCGCGTCCCGGAATCTCTGCGCGATCGCATGGTTGTGTGGGTATAGGACTCATCTTGCAGCCAATTCGATATCCCGTGTATTACTCCTGCCCCTTCATGACTGATGAACCAGTCGCCCACCTCTGACGGGTTTCCTCTGAGCCGCTCGGGACGTGTCCTGATGGCTTTGTGGTGCCTGTTTCTCCTCTCCGGCTTCTGTCTGGCTGTCTGGCTGAACCCCGATTCTCGCGGATTTGGAACTCACCAGCAGTTAGGTCTGCCAGCCTGTTCCTTTCAAACATCATTCGGTCTGCCCTGCCCGTCGTGTGGCATGACCACCAGTTTTTCCCATTTCGTTCGCGGTCAATGGATTCGTTCGACGCAATCCAGTGTTACGGCCTTTGTGCTGGCTCTGGTGTGTGTCCTGCAGATTCTGTGGTGTGGCGTCAGCGTCTGGAAGAATCAGTGCTGGCGTACTCAGCATCCCGATCTGCTGGCCCTTGGCATGCTCGGTTTTCTTTATGCCGTGGGAGCCGCTGAGTGGCTGGTTCGGTTTCTGCGATCCTGACTGCCTGAGAAAACTCCGTTTCGTTTCGCTTCAATACAGAACGCTCATGACCGGCTTTGCAGTCTCAAGGAAGACACTGCTGCTGACAGCATCACTCGCCATCATAGGCGGGTTGAGTGGCTGCTCGCTGGCGGTCATGGCCGGCAAGATGTTCTTTGGCGATCCGAAGATGATCTCGACGTTCACGTCGTCGACCGGTGTTGATCTGACGGACGGCGACGACACGCTGCTCGTCATTTGCCAGGCACCGCATCTTTCCAACGACGTTCCCACGCTCGAACACGACCTGACCGACGGGATTCTGAAACGGCTGCGTCAGGCGGGAGTCAAGACCGTGCCGCCGGACGAAGTGTCCCGCTGGCTCGATCAGAACGGCGGTGAATTCGACGACGTGTCGGAACTGGCCAACCAGTTCGATGCCGATTACATCGCGGTCGTGCAGGTCCGAGAAATCCGCTTCTTCGAGGAAAACAGCCGGGACATGCTCCGCGGTTTTGCCCAGGCAGCGGTCAGTGGATACGAGGTCCGCAGCGTCGATGATCGCCGCACAGCCATGCAGGTCTTTTCAAACGAGTTTCGAACGGAACACCCGCGTTTTCAGCCGGTTCCGATTCACCAGAAAAGCGAACGCGTGTTTCAGAAAGAGTTTATTGGTCAGCTCAGTCTGCAGCTCTCACGTCAGTTCTACGACTACCGAATGGGCGACAACTACTAAAACTGCCAACAAAGTTCCAGGGAAGCGACATGCGACTCCGACTGCTGGCCTGCCTGAGCCTCGTGACTCTTTGCGCTGGCTGTAATTACGTCGTGCTGCTGGGCTATCTGATCGGTGGACCACCTTCGATCGAGCCCGAGTACGATTCAATGACGGGCAACTCGATGACCTCGAAGGATGTCGTCGTCGCGGTCGCCGTCTACGCCCCGAAAGAAGTGCGGTACAACTTTTCGCATGTCGACCGCGAACTGTCAAAGTTCATCACGCGGAAAATGCTCCGGCATGACATCGTCTGCCTGAACCCGGACGCCGTGCAGCAGTGGCTCGATGAGCATCCCAACTGGGACGAACCCGAAGAGATCGGTCGAGGTGTCGGGGCAACTCATGTGGTGTATGTCGACCTGACGCGCTACACGCTGTTCGACGGAAACAACCACGAGCTTTACTGGGGCAAAGCAGAATGTGATGTCACGGTGTACGAACTGGATGAGGACGGCGAAGGCGAGCCGACGTACAGCAAAGAGCTGATGACTCGTTTCCCGCTGGCAGCCCCGCAGTCGACTAGCGACATCAGCCGAGCCGGATTTCAGTACCGGTTTATGACACGGATCGCCGAGGAGATTGGTCGCTGCTTTTACGAGCACTTCAATGGCGACGACATCTCGGACGCGACGTGAAACTCAGTCTTACGGAGCGGTCCATGTTCTCGTCTCGACTTCTGACACTCGGGCTTCTGGCTTCCGTTCTGATCACGTCGAGTGGTTGTTCGTTCCTGCACGAATTTAAGCCGCACCGGCTGTGGCGTCTGAATCGCAGCTCGAACGCAATGCAGACCGACGCTTATTACTCGGTCTCCGATCCGATTCCGAATCGGCATCCGAGCTGACGTCCGCTTGAATTCCCGCCGAATTCGCACGTTGCTAGACTGGCTCCCCTGCGCCGTTTGTCGTTCGTTAGCGCGGCCAGCGTTCCGTGAAACCGCAACTTCGGGAGCCTTCCATGAAACTCAGCAGACTGTTTCTCTGTCTGGCCGCCGCGGCCGTGCTGCTTACCACTCCGTCAGCGGACGCTGGCGACAAGAAAGCCAAAGTTCTGTTTGTGACTCAAAGCAAAGGGTTCACACACGGTTCTGTGCGTCGCAAGGGCGATTTGGCTCCGGCTGAGGTTGCGATGACGCAACTCGCCCAACAGACGGAGCTGTTTGAAATTAACTGCACTCAGAATGCCGCAGCCGACTTTACGAAAGAGAATCTGCAGAACTACGACATCGTGATGTTCTACACGACCGGAAACCTGGGGATCGACGAGGCTGCCTGGGAGTACTTTTTCGGCACATGGCTCAAGCAGAAGGGTCACGGTTTTCTCGGATTCCACTCAGCGACGGACACGTACAAAAACTACGAACGGTACTGGGACTTCATCGGCGGTACGTTTAACGGACATCCGTGGGGTTCGGGCAGCAACGTGACGATCACAGTCCACGATCCCGCTCATCCGGCCATGAAAGCGTTCGGTCGGGAATTCGAATTCAAAGACGAGATTTATCGATACAAGAACTGGCAGCCGGAGAAGGTCCGAGTCCTGATGAGTCTGAACATGGGCAAATCGGCCAAGAAAGAGCCGTATCACGTGCCCGTGTCCTGGGTGAAGCAATGGGGCGAAGGCCGGATGTTCTACAACAACCTGGGCCACAACGAAGCCACCTGGCGAGACAAACGCTTCCTCGATTCAACCGAAGCCGCCATCCGCTGGGTGCTCGGCGAGGTCGACGGCGATGCGACGCCCAATCCAAAAGTTTCCGCCGCCCAGGAAGATAAGGCCAAAGCCGATACTGCGGCAGCAAAGAAGTAATTCAGTGGAAGACCGGAAGCCCCGTACGAGCGGCAGCACATGTCTGACGCCTGTCCGGGGCTCTTTTCATGCCCTCGCGGCGCGACTACGCCCTCGTTCCCGGGCTCTGCCCGGGAACGCAATGATTTCGAGGCTCTGCCTCGCAGCAATGAACGTGAGGCGGAGCCTCACAGTCAGTGCGTTCCAAGGCAGAGCCTTGGAACAAGAATAATAGCGCTGCCAGGCGACCGTCATCGGTGTATTCGAGCGGCAGAATCGTATTTGTGGGTTCACTGCAACGTGTTAGGCTTCGTCAATCTGAACCGGATGGAACCGTGTTCGCTTTGGCTGCGCGAGTCAGCGCCACACCATGGATTGGAAAAGGGTCCCGGTGAATATCACTCCCGGCTCTTCCGCTTTGAGCACACTTGAAGACCTGACGTCCCGTATCGACAGTCAGCCTCCGCGGTTGCTGGTTGTCGGGGACGTCATGCTGGACCGCTACGTGCGAGGCGAGGCGAACCGACTCAGCCCTGAAGCTCCCGCACCAGTCATCGACGTTAACGACGAGTCGTGCTTTCCGGGCGGAGCCGCCAATGTCATGAACAACCTCGCGGCGCTGGGGGTTCAGGTCGTTGGCCTGTCGGTTGTCGGTGATGACGCATGTGGTCGGCAGCTTCGCGACATTCTGCAGCACAGTGGGGTCGACGTCAGTCACTTCGTGATTGAACCAGAGCGTCAGACTCCGGAAAAAATGCGAGTCCACACCGACTCACGCCAGATGATTCGGATCGATCGGGAAACGACAGATGCACTGTCCCCGACTCTGGAATCAGAACTCCTTGGCCGAGTCGACATGTCCGCCGGCGCATTCGATGCAGTCGTGCTGTGCGATTACGCCAAAGGGGTGCTGACTCCGAAGGTGCTGCAGGAGATCATTCGCCAGACGCGCGAGCAGAATATTCCAGTGTTGATCGATCCCAAGGGTGTTGACGCAACGCGCTATCACGGAGCGACCCTGATCACTCCCAACCGGGACGAAGCCGAGCGACTGGCTGGCTGCGAAACGCACACGGAAGAAACACTCGACCTGGCCGGGCGAACTCTGGTCGAGCAGACTGAAGCCCGGCACGTGGTGATTACGCTTGCCGACGATGGTATGGCGGCGTACGGAGATTCTCAGTTGCGACTTCCAGCGACCGCCTGTGAAGTTCACGACGTGAGCGGAGCTGGGGACACGTTCCTGTCTGTGATGGCGGTTGGATTTGCTTGCGGTATTCCATTCGAAACCGCCGCCGAATTATCCAGTGCCGCCGCTGCAGTGGCCGTCTCCCGGTATGGAACTGCGACCGTTACGTTGCAGGATATCGAGGCATCCCTCGCCGGATCACGCCAGTCACAAACGGCTGACCGGTCGGACGTCGGGACCATTCCGTTCCCGGAGTTTTGGCGGGTGTCGTCGTCCGCCAGCAATCTGCCGGTGCCGTCACCTGTCAATGGCCCGGAAGTCAAACCGACGGATCGACTTCAGGCGAAAACAATCGACGAGATCGAAGTTGTTGGACACATCGCGCGCAGCGAAGGTCAGGCCGTCGTTTTTACCAATGGTTGCTTTGATCTGTTGCATCCCGGTCACGTCGAATACCTGGTGGAATCCCGACGCTGCGGTGATCTGCTGATCGTCGGACTGAATTCCGATACCAGCGTGCGCCGGCTCAAGGGACATGGCCGACCCGTACACAGCGAGCGTGACCGCGTTCGCATGCTGCTGGCACTGAGGTGCGTCGATTACGTGGTGATCTTCGAAGAAGACACACCCACATGTGTGATCCGACGCCTCAAGCCGAATGTGCTGACCAAAGGCGGCGACTACAACGTGAGCCAGGTCGTCGGTGCGGAGCTGGTCGACGACGTCCGCCTGATCCCCTTCGTACCCGGCCAGTCAACCACAGCCACCATCGATCGCATCCGCGAAGCCGGATAGCACTCGGCTTCCATTTCAGAACACGTTGCAGTTGAGTCGAGTTTGTGAACTCGAATTCCTACTCGGTCGATTCTGCTGATGGCTGATTCGAATCGACGCGTCTCCCGCGCAAACGCCGCGCAAGCTGCTGCCCGTCGTGGCTGATCCGATCCATCGCATCCGATGATCGAGCTGCGCCGTATCTGAGTGCGGCGTAGCCTCGATACCACGCTGCCGCCTGTCGCAGCGGGTCGTTCGGATCCGCGGACTGTGTTCCCGCCCGAGTCGCCAGTTCGTCGGCAAACGCTGTCAGCGTTTCCGCGGCAACACGCCGCCGACAGCATCTCTCAACGCTTCGATCGACAATCCGCAGAATCGCATGCAATGGTGCCAGGCTGTGGTCAACCAGTTCAGGGCTGCGATGGTCCCGGTTGCGCAGTCGTCGCTGCAACACGAACCCGGCGACGACCAGCGCCGTGCCGAACAGTCCCAGACCGACCGGGGACAACAACACCGACAAAACCAGATGCCCGATCAACCGGATGCCTTCCTGCCGCCAGCGCACGCGGAGTTGCTGAAAACGATGAGCGAGATACTCGCTCAGTTGCGACGAATCGGATTCGGCCTGTGGTTGAGGAACTCCAGAGCCTGGTGTGGATTCGACCGTCACCCAGCGACCCGTCTCCTCGTCCCAGGCTTCAACCCAGGCGTGTGCATCACGGTTCCGAGCGATCCATTCGCCGCTGAATCGGTTCTTCCCGGTAAACACAAAACCCGTCACATACCGGCAGGGGACACCTGCCATGCGCAGCAGGATCACGGTACCTGACGCGAAGAACTCGCAGTGGGCCGCTGGCCGTTCAAGCAGGAACCATGCCACTGGATCGCCCTGCCAATTGCCTGGTACAGCTACCTCAAGACTGTAGTCGTAGCTGCTGAAGTATTCGGTCACTGAGCGGACACGGTCGGCTGTTGTCCTGCAATCCGCGAACAGGGAATCTGCCAGTCTGGAGACAGCCAGACTGGTGGTGGCCCAGGCCGGCGGTTGGCGCAACTGGTCGTCCGGGAGAAATTGGGACCGGCCAGGGTTCTGCGAACTCACGTGGATCGTGTACGGAGAGCCCGGCATTGCCTGGTGCGACTGCAGGACAACGTGCTGGTTGGCGGTCACGTCCAGACACGCAGCCTGCAGCCAGACGGTTCCCAGCGGAGCCGGATACGATCCCGCCAGACCGTCCGATGGCCAGACTTCGAAGGCCGACGTGCTCGCGCGGCCCACGTCACCAATGGCAAACTCCTGACCCAAATGCCGCGCTGCGGGGATTGTCGTTGCCCGCTGCTCAGACGGAGAGATCGTCCGTGTCTCCGCGCCGACGCTCCACTCATAGCTTTGATAGAACGAGAAGGCTCGGCCGCGAAAGTAGTCGGGCTGTGCGGTCGATGAAACCCGAAGCGCCACGGCTCTGGAATTCTGCGACTTCCGCAGCGACACCGACCCGATCGTCGATGAATTCGACAGTCCGACCGATTGGGGCACGAAATCGTCCATCAGATAACGACGGACCCACAGGTCCATTTGTCGTTCGTAACGATGCAGGGCCGACGCCGAACACCACGCCATCGTGCCAACGATCGCCAGGGCGATCACCGTCGCTACCGGGCGTCCGAAACGGCCGGAGGGAGTGACCACGATGAAGCGCCGCGAGGTGTCGTAATACAGCGACGCCAGCATGGCGAACGCGACGCACGCGGCCTGAAACAGCATTCGTTCGCGAGCGTTCACTTCAACGATCGCCGTACACGCCAGCACGATGACTCCCATACCAGGAATCAGAAACGGCAGCCGGTCATCACGACGCGTCACAAAGAAGTTCAAAGCCTGCAGCGTCAACACGAATTCGCCGACGGCCAGAGCAATCGGCTGGCTGGGAAAAAACAGGCCCGTGTATCGCGGGTTATCCGGAAGCAGCATGTATTTGACGATAAAGAGCAGGGCCAGCATGGCGATGGCGTCGTACATTCGCTGACGTGTCAGAGCGACGCGCCAGCGGGTGAGCATGCCGGTTGCGGCACAAGCGACCGCGACGACGGGCACGGCCGGCGCATGCGAAAGCATCGCCATGGCCGCGGATTCGAGTACGACAAGCATCAGTGCCAGCAAACGTTGCCAGCGGACACTCGGGGTACCTGGAAGGGGTTTGCCGTCGGTTTGGGACGCGGACTGACTCACAGGTCTTCGATGCCTCCGCTCTTGATCTGCTCAAGGCCGAGCTGCGTCACATCAGTATGTTCGGCGGGCAATGGTTCTGTCGTCGGGCCGTCGCGAACGATGATCAGTTTCAACTGGCATCCAGATTCGACGATCGTTCGGGCCAGGTGTTCACGCGACGCATCCCAGTCCAGAAACACGCAGATCGCCGTGGTGATCGATGCAAGTTCGTCGGTGACGGCCGGAGCGATCGTTTCGAACGGATCGGTCCGGCATGCGTCGACTGCGGCCAGGATCTCCAGCACGTTGTCGAAATGCGCAAGCTGACGTCCCGCCCGGAACACATACAGTTCCGGCCCGGCCGCGAAGATATCGATCAGGTGTTCGGTTGCGGACAGCGCATCAGCGATTGACGCCGACAGGCTGATCGCGGCCTCAAGTTGAGGAAATCCATCACGCGGAACACGTCTGGTGGGAATCCAAGTGTCGAGAATCAGAGCAATGCGGCAGTAGTACTCTTCCTGAAACTCGCGGACGACCGGACGTGCCAGGCGTGCCCATCCGCGGAAATCCAAACGCCGAGTCGGATCGCCCGGAACATAGTCGCGGTTCCCGATGTATTCAGGCGACTCGCCCACATGCGAACTCAATGCCACGCCGCCCGGCTGATAACGCATCCCCATCGGGACATCGATATGCGTCAGCGGATGAAACTGCGGGATCACCGTCAGGGTGCCCAATGGATGTCTTACAGATCCGCTCCGCATGAGGTTGAATGGAAACGTGCTGTGTGGCCGCAATTCGGGCAGCGCGTAGATGCCGCGTTTCACCGGCTGCAGTCGCAGCGGCAGCGAAACGGTCTGCTGCGGAGCAAGGCGTGAGATCACCAGGTCCGCCGTCAACAGACGTATCGAACGCGGCAGGCCAATCGCCCACAGCATGATGTCGTACGCCGGTCGCCAACTGAGGTTCGTCAGTTGAAAGTCCGCATAAACTTCCTCGCCAGCGGTCACGCGTGACGGAAGTTGACCGCTGACGGCCAGCTGCGGGCGAAACAGCAGATTGGCCGCCCACACCACGACGTACAAAGCGAACAGCACACAGAAGACCTGATAAACCGGAATCAGGACCGTTGCCATTCCGGCCGAAGAAAACAGCACGCTCAGGAACAGAAATCGCCCCGCTGGCGTCAGCTTGAAACGCCAGAGATAGCGGCTGTATCGCAGCGTGAATGGTTTATACGGCTTGCGCGCCATGCGAACGGGCTTTGCCTGCGCGGTGTCGGGAGATCGTTGAACACCGGAAGTCTAGCGTCTTGACGTGTGGGAACGGGCAGCTTTCCGGAGCTTTCACAGCGGACTATAGTTCGCCGCATTCTTAACCCAGAGTCCACGGAAAACCGGCAATGAAGACCGACGAACTTCGCGAAAAGTACCTCGAATTCTTCGAATCCAAAGGCTGCATCAGGCGGCCCAGCGACGTACTTGTCCCGCGTGAAGATAAGACCGTCATCTTTACGCCCGCTGGCATGAACCAGTTTAAGAATCAGTTCCTCGGAATCGGTCCACTGGATTTCACTCGGGCCACAACCTGTCAGAAATGCATCCGCACGGGAGACATCGGCAACGTCGGTGTGACGGCGTATCACCACACGTTCTTCGAGATGCTCGGCAACTTCTCGTTCGGTGATTACTTCAAGAAAGACGCCATTCACTGGGCGTGGGAGTTCCTGACCGATTCAAAGTGGCTGGGCCTTGAACCCGATCGCCTGCACGTGACCGTCTATCTGGACGACGACGAGGCGTACAACATCTGGCACGATGAAATTGGCCTGCCGCCCGACCGCGTCAAACGTGAAGACGAAGACGAAAACTTCTGGCCCGCAAGTGCCCCGTCTCAGGGCCCCAATGGCGTGTGTGGTCCATGTTCCGAAATCTACTACACACCAGAGGGCGGCAAGGAAGTCGAAATCTGGAATCTGGTCTTTACGCAGTTCAATCGCGTCGGTGATCCGCCTGACAATCTGCGTCCGCTGCCCAAGAAAAACATCGATACCGGCATGGGCCTGGAGCGGACGGCCGCCGTCCTGCAGGGAGTTCAGAGCAATTACGAAATCGACAGCATCAGGCCGTTGTGTCATGCCGCTGGCGAGGTCGTTGGTGTGAAGTACAACTTTGACGCCAAAGAGGGTCGCGCGTTGCGTCGCATCGTCGATCACGTCAGAGCGTGCACGTTCGCAATTCATGAGGGCGTCGCACCTGGCAGCAATGGAGCCCCATACATCATCCGTCTGCTCTTGCGGCGCGCGTTCCTGGAAGGCTATCTGCTCGGAAAGCGGGAGCCGTTTCTGGACCAGGTCATCCCGGCAGTGATCGACGCGATGAAGGTTCCGTATCCCGAACTCGCGCAAACAGTCCGCAGTGTGAGCGACACGATTCGCGAAGAAGAAACGCAGTTCCTTGGGACAATCGATCGCGGCCTGTCCAAGTTCCAAAGGCTTGTCGAGAAAGCCAGTTCGTCTGGCGTGCTGCCGGGACATTCCGTGTTCGATCTGCATCAGACCGACGGGTTCATCCTTGATCTGACGACTGCCCTGGCAGCAGATCGCGGCCTGCAGATCGATATCGACGGTTTCCGCAAGGCCGAAGCCAAACATCGCGACCGCAGCGGTACTGGCAGTTGGGGAGTGATGGCTGCCGGCCCACTCGATGCAATTCTCAAGCAGCATGGTGACACGACATTCCTCGCGTACGAATCAACGACGAGTGACGCGACAGTCACTGGACTTGTCAGTGACGGCGAGAATGTCACGGAAGTCACGACACCGGGAACGCAAGTGGACGTCGTCCTCGACCGGTCTCCGTTCTATGGCGAGTCCGGTGGTCAGGTTGGCGACACGGGATCGATCCTGGCAGACAGGACTGAGTTCAAAGTGCTGGACACACAGAAACACGGCGGGCTGATTGTGCATCGCGGGCATCTTGTCAGCGGTTCCTTGAGTGTCGGTCAGAGGGTGACGGCTGAAGTCGCCAGCGACCGCCGTGCCGGCATTCGTCGCGCCCATTCGGCCACCCACTTGCTGCATCATGCACTGCACACCGTGCTCGGTAAGCACGCCGTCCAGCGAGGTTCGAAAGTCGAAGACGACCTGCTGCGATTCGACTTCTCTCACGGAGCGGGCGTTACACATGACGAACTCGGGCAGATCGAGGACATCATCAATACCCGCATTTCTGAAGGCTCTCCCGTCAGTATTGCCCACATGAGCAAAGCGGCTGCTCAGGAAGCGGGGGCGATGATGCTGTTCGGCGAGAAGTACCCCGATGAGGTTCGAGTCGTCTCGATGGGCGACTACAGCAAGGAACTTTGCGGCGGTACGCATCTGGACAATACGGGTCAGGTCGGTCTATGCCGCATCGTCAGCGAAGAGAACGTCGCCGCCGGAGTCCGACGTATCGTTGCCAGCACCGGCAGACGAGCCTTGGATCGCATCCGCGAGAATGACGCACTGCTGAAGGAGATCGCGCAACTGGTCCGAGTCCCGCAGCAACAGGAAATCGTCCGACGGATCACGCAACTCCAGGATGAACTCCGCGAGGCGAAACAGAATCTCGCGAAACAGGCCTCGCAGTCCATCGCCGGGGCCGTCGATGAACTGGTTGCCAACGCCGAAGAAGTGGCTGGCGTGAAGATCATCACGCACCTTGCAACGGGAATCGATCGAGACGGTTTGCGCGAACTGGCCGATCAGCTTCGCTCGAAAGCCGGAACGGCGGCCATTCTGCTGGGCGCGGAAATCGACGGCAAAGTCGCACTGCTGGCAGCCGTGACAAAAGACGTCATCGGCAAGGGAGCAAAGGCGGGTGACTGTGTCCGCGAGGCAGCCAAAGCAGTCGGAGGCGGCGGAGGAGGTCGACCCGATATGGCCGAAGCGGGTGGCAAGAACTGCGACAAGCTGCCCGACGCACTGCAGGTTGGAGCCGACGTCTATCGCAAGGCATTGCAATAGAGCTCGATTCCGCTTCGATTCGGACGTTGCCGCGAAATTCGTGGCAACTGCGGTCAACGAGAGATGTTCATTCGGCGTATCAGTCCGGCGACAATTCTGCCGCCGTGCCTGTGCGAGCAGGCCGGTCTGGGTAACGGACCGCGACGAGTGCTGTCGTCGCTGAGCGGACTGGACCTGATGGATGTCGTACTGCCGACCCGCCAGGACGTGGAAATCCGCCGCCGCTGCCTCTCAACGCCGAACGAGAACCAGCAGCACGCGACGGTGTTCGGTCGGCACACGGTCTCCATAGTGGTCAGGTACGCGGCTCCATACGTCGCGCACACCTCACCCAGTGTGGGCACGGTGTGTCAGGGCGACGGCACGTCGGGCAGCCGCATCACCCCGTTGATCTTCTGCACGGCCTGTTCCTGACCATGATTCGTCAGATGCAGATACCGGGCCGTCGTCTTCAGCGAGGTGTGGCCGAGATACTGCTGTGACTGCCTGAGATTGATACCGGCCTTCAGCAAGTGCGTCGCGTGACTGTGACGCAGGCAGTGCACACTGATCCGGCGTGTGAGCTGCGGTTTTTCCATGCAGAAACCGCACAACAGTGCGGCTTGGAACTCGAAGATCTGGCCGCGAGTGGTGATCTGACCTCTGCCCCGGAACTGTTCGAACGATTCAAGTCGGAAGTCGAACAGGTGCTGCCGGTCCTGCAGCGTTTCGTCGACACCGGCGAGATATCAAGCTTCTTGCCAGTGCGGACCGCGATGCGTGTTTTTGCATGTCCAGGTTACGCCACCTTTGAGAATCGTCTGCTCACACGCTCGTATATGGCGTTCGTATGCGTTCAAAGAGACCGCGCTCAAGCGACGCTGAACGAAGCCGCTCCGGTCGTAAGCGAGAGCTGATGTCAGAAGCAGTGCCAGGACGGATCGTCGCTGCTACGGTCAAGTTTTGAACAGTGCGATCGTCCACATCCGAGTTCGAATCGGCATGGCTGCTTGAAAAGTGACCACCCGTGCCGAAGGCCATATGCTCACTGGCGGTGTATCGGATTGCCACAGGGCAAGGCGGACCACATTGCGGCGTTGAAGCAGTACAACGACACACGGTTGGGCCATGAAAAATCGATTCACCGTCCTTGCGATAGAAGACTCGGCAATGGCGTTGGAGCTGTTACGTATTCAACTCGCGGACTGGCCTGGTTTTGAGCTGGAGCATGCTGAGCGTCTTTCCGCCGGCGTGCAACGTCTGGAACGCGGTGACGTGGACGTCGTACTGTTGGACCTCGACCTGCCCGACAGCCGGGGCCTGGACACGTTCACGAAGCTGCGCAATCAAGCCGCGGCGGTGCCCATCGTCGTATTGACTTCAATGGATGATGAGGACCAGGCCGCCAAAGCCGTTCAGTTGGGCGCTCAGGATTACTTGATAAAAGGTCAGGTCGAAAGCGAGTTGTTGGGGCGATCACTGCGATACGCGATCGAACGACAGCGGCTGTTGCGGGAACTGGAAGAGACGCGGCAACGTGAACAATACGAACGGGAACTGAGTTCGCTGGAGCGAGCGGGAGCCTCGTCTGACTCCCCCACGACGGCAGACGTGTTCGGACAGGCGCCGCTGGGGAAGAGCAGCCCGGTGCCGTTTGGCGAACTGGTTCAGTGGTATGCGGGACTGATTGATCTGGCAGTGGAACAGCGAACCTTTAAGGTCGAGCACGATCTCCACGGTCGCGTTCGCCAGCTGGCCGAACGGTTGGGATTCCTTAAAGCGGTGCCGCGCGACCTGGTCGAGATACACAGCGCTGCAATCAAAGACAGGGCCGCCAGCCTTCCCGACCAGAAGGCCCAGGCCTGCCGTGAGGAAGCTCAATTCATTCTGTTGGAACTCATGGGGCATCTGTGTACTTTTTACCGCAAATACGCAACAGGTGTCATGGCGGGTCACTCACCACACCGTAGCTCCGGCGCTGGTGGCGACGCTTCTGCAAAGGACTCAGCGAATGGATAAGTTACTCCTGAAATTGTACATCACCGGTCAGACGACGAGGTCTGAGACGGCGATTGCGAACCTGAAACAGATCTTCCAGCAGGACCTGGCCGACCAATACGAGTTGGTGGTGGTTGACGTCCTGGAGAAACCGCAACTGGCCGAGGACGAGCGCATCCTGGCGACACCCACGCTGATCAAGGAGTTGCCTGCACCGGTCCGCCGAATCATCGGCGATCTGTCCGATCGCGAGCAGGTGTTGCTGGGCCTGGATCTGCGGCCGCATACGGATGCAGACAGCGAGCCAGGAGATCAAGCCCAATGACCACAAACGTAAGAAACATTGTCGAGAAGCTGCAAACCGGAATCGTCGGCTTCGATTCCATCGCCAACGGCGGCTTGCCGAAAGGCCGCACCACGTTGGTGGCCGGCACAGCCGGCAGTGCCAAGACCGTCTTCGCGGCCCAATTCCTGGTCAGGGGAATCACCGACTTCAACGAAGGCGGCGTGTTTGTCACGTTTGAAGAAACGCCGGACGACGTTCGCAGGAATCTGCTGGCGTTCGGTTGGGACATTTCGGCCTTTGAGGAATCCGGCAAATGGGCTTTCGTCGATGTCTCTCCGAACGCGGGAGACGACGCGGTCATCACCGGCGACTACGACCTGGGCGGGCTGCTCGCGCGAATCGAGTATGCCATCAACAAGGTGGGAGCGAAACGGGTCTCGGTGGATTCCCTCGGTGCCATCTTCGGAAAATTCCAGCAGCAGGTGATCGTCCGCCGCGAGCTGTTACGGCTGGCCATGGCACTGAAGAAAATCGGGGTCACATCCATCCTGACCGCCGAGCGGACAGTGGAATACGGCGAAATCGCGCGCCACGGTATCGAGGAATTCGTGGCCGACAACGTGATCATCCTGCGCAACGCGCTCGAGGCCGAGAAACGACGCCGCACCATGGAGATTCTCAAGTTCCGCGGCACCGATCACCAGAAGGGCGAGTTCCCGTTTACGATTGTCGGCGAAAACGGCATCGTTGGCGTGCCGCTCTCGATGGTGAAGCTGGACCAGAAGTCCTCAATGACTCGTATCAAGACGGGCAACGAACAATTGGACCAGATGTGTGACGGTGGTTTCTTCCGCGATTCGATCGTGCTGGTCTCGGGTGCGACCGGGGCGGGCAAGACGCTGATGTCGACCGAGTTCCTGGCTGCGGCCCAAAAACCGGAACGCTGTCTGCTGTTCGCCTATGAGGAGAGCCGCGACCAATTGATCCGCAACGCATCAGGTTGGGGACTGAACTTCGAGGAAATGGAAGAAGATGGCCGGTTGAAAATCCTCTGTGAGTATCCCGAAACGCTGGGACTGGAGGATCATCTGGTGAAAATGAAGGACGTGATCGAGGAATTCAGTCCCACGCGGATCGCGGTCGACAGTCTGTCGGCCATGGAGCGCGGCGCGACGACCAAGAGTTTTCGTGAATTCGTGCTCGGACTGACGTCGTACATCAAGAGCAAGGAAATCGCCGGCCTGTTCACGTCGGTCACACCCTCGCTGATGGGCGGCACCTCGATCACCGAAGCGCACATTTCCACGATTACCGACGCGATCGTCCTGCTGCGCTACGTCGAGATGTTCGGCGAAATCGGCCGAGGTGTCGCGGTGTTGAAGATGCGCGGCTCGGCCCACGACAAACAAATCCGCGAATTCAACATCGACGGCGAGGGCATGCACATCGGCAAGCCATTCCGCAACGTCACCGGCATCATGTCGGGCAACCCTGTGTACGTGACACAGGGGCAATCAGAGCGGCTGGGTCAGATGTTTGATGAGGATGATGAGGGATCAGTCATCATCGGCAGGTGACCGATTGCCGATCTCATTCCCGACTTAGTGGGACCTGCTGATGCCAATTAACGGACTGCTTGATGAAGATTCCGGTTCCTCGATCATCCTGCGTTCAAAAAGCGCCGATACCGGGCCAACGGCGACGTCGACGAAACAGCGTACCGTTCTGGTGATCGAGGATAGCGATGCGGACTTCACGTTGATCGAGCATGCTTTGCAGCAAGCCGTTGGGATCTCCTTCATAGTCGAGCATGCGGTCCATCTTTCAGACGGTCTGGAACGACTGGCCAGCGGTGGGATTCACCTGGTGCTGCTGGATCTCAGTCTGCCCGACAGTACGGGGCTGGAGACGTTTCGGAAGGCGTATCGTCACGTACCGAACGTGCCCATCATTGTCCTGAGCGGGCTGGATGATCGGTCTGTCGCATTTGATGCGGTCAGGGAAGGCGCGCAGGACTACCTGGTCAAAGGGAAACTGGAGACCGACTCGCTGGTGCGATCCATCAGTTACGCCAGAGAGCGGCACAAGACTCAGGTCAGACTCGCGCACGCTCTGCAAGCGACCAAGGCTGGTGAAGCTAACCTGCACAACATAATCAGCAGTATGGTCGACGGCGTGCTCGTCATCGATGGCCAGGGCACTGTGCAATTCTCGAACAATGCCGCGCAAGGTCTTTTCGGCCGCACGCAAGACGAACTGCAGCGGGTGCCAATTGGTCTTCCACTGGTTGTTGGCCAGGCAACCGACATCGATCTTCTCCGAAATGATGGTGAATCCGTCCCGGTCGCAATTCGGACCGTTGAAATCGACTGGGAGGGCAAGCCAGCTCAATTGGCCATGCTGCATGATTTGACGCGCCGAAAGGAGGCGGAAGCCGATCACCTCAAACGTGTGGAAGCCGAACGTGAGATCAGTATTGCCAACGACGTGCAGCAAAGCCTGTTTCCGGCGCAGGCACCGCCACTGAAGGGATTCGACATTGCCGGCGCTGTGTTTTCTGCCGAGCAGGGCAGTGGCGACGCCTTCGATTTTATCTCAATGCCGGACGACAACGTCTGTGTCGTCGTGGCCGATGTCAGCGGTCATGGACTGGGCCCAGCGATGATGATGGTGCAGACACGAGCCTATGTGCGGGCACTGGCGTCCGTATATGACGATCTCGGCGAGATCCTCACTCGGACAAATCAGCATTTACTTCCGAACGACCACGGACGATTCGTGACAATGTTTCTCGGCCGCATTGATCCACGGACGCGGTCGTTCGTGTTTGCGACGGCCGGCCACGCGGGTTATCGGCTGACCAGAAACGGCGACGTAACCACTCTCGACGCTGCGGGCATGCTGCTTGGCATCATGGAAGACGAACGCTTTGTTAGTGCTCCGGCGATTGAGTTGGAGCCCGGCGACATCATTCTTCTCCCCACCGATGGAGTCCCGGAAGCGCATGCTCCGGACAATACACTATTTGGCGTCAGTCGCATGATCGACGTTGTCCGCGCGAATCGCGACAAACCGGCACATGAAATCGTTCATGCTGTGTATCAGGCAGCCCGCGACTTCAGTCAAGGCGGCGCACAAACGGACGACATCACAGTCGTCGTGATTAAAGTTGAATAGACGAACACCAGCACAGTTCCGCGATCAGTCACAATTATGCCCGATGAACCTGGAACACAACTGCAGGAGATTACGGAGGAACAGCAAGCCAGCGAGTCCCGGTTCCGCAATCTCGTGTTCAACAGCCCGGACGGGGTACTGATCGTCGATCCAGACGGCCTGGTGCGTTTTGTGAACCCGGCTGCCGAGAAGCTGTTCGGCCGCACTGCCGAGCAACTGTTGGGCATTTCGTTCGGGTTCCCCGTTGTTGCCGGTGAAACAACCGATCTGGATATTCTGCGCCCGCATGATGAACCGGCCATAGCGGAAATGCGTGTTGTGGATACAAGCTGGGAGGGCGACCGCGCCATGCTGGCATCGCTGCGGGATGTCACTGACCGCAAGCGGGCTGAGCGGGAACGCCAGGAAATGATGGAGGAGCTACACCGCTCTAATGAAGAGCTCCAGTTGTTCGCTCAGGTTCTCTCGCACGACCTGCAGGAACCGCTGCGAGCCGTCCGGATGTACTGTGAGTTCCTGCAGGAACGCCTGCAGGACCAGCTTGATGAAGAGTCGCAACAGGATCTGCAATTTGCCGTGGACGGTGCGAAACGGATGCAGACTCAGATCAGTGACCTGCTGGACTACGGTCGCGTGCACACTCACCGCCAGCCGTTCGCGCCGGTCGATCTCGATGAGGTTGTTGGCGACGCCATTTCGAATCTTTCAGTGGCCATCAGCGAGAGCCAGGCAATTGTCAGCCAGGGCGAGCTTCCAACCGTGTCGGCCGACCGATCGCAATTGCTGCAGCTCTTTCAAAACCTCATCGCTAACGCCATCAAGTTTCGCGGCGATGCACCGCCCGAGATTCGGGTCGCCGCTGAATTGACTGGCCGCGAGTGGACTTTCTCACTGAGTGACAACGGCATCGGAATTGAACCTCGGCAAGCCGACCGCGTCTTCGTCATTTTTCAGCGTTTGCATAAACGCGATGCATATCCAGGCACGGGAATGGGCCTCGCGATCTGCAAAAAGATCGTCGAGCGCCACGGCGGACGCATCCAGGTCACATCAGAGCCCGGCCAGGGCAGCACGTTCTCATTTACCATTCCGATCGGAAACGCAGCGACAGCATCCGGGACTCACCAGTCAACCTGATCTGCAGACCGATTCGTCGCCGTGCGGACCATGATCTGGCGATTCGATCAGGGCGTGCGGCAGGTGATCGCACGCAACCGGCGGCTCAACGAGTTCCCTGCCATCCCAGTGTCTTATTTCGACGCTGAATCGGAGCGTTACATTACAAGCAACACAGCTCGGATCCGGGTAACCATCCGCGAAGCTGAAACGCTATCTGGTTCCGAGATCGTTTCCGCTCCGTCAAACTCGGCGGTGTCTGCAGGAGCACTCGAAGCCAGCGAACGCGGAGTGTTTGCCAACGATTCCAACCTGAGTTCACTTCGTAACGAAGCCGTCCGTCCAGGCCGCTGGGTTTCTGCCTGGGCGGCAATGATCGTCTGTTGGGGATTCGCGTCGTTGGGAATCCGACATGTGAAACGTATTCGTGAGGACCCTGCATTACTTCGACGTCGCTCCGCTGCATCACGTGCCAGGACGGCATTGGAAGACGCTGCATTGCTGGTCAATTCTGGCAATGCGCCGGAAACGTGCGACTCGCTGCGAAGAGCCGTAACTGGTCTGATCGCCGATTTCGCGGATGTACCAGAATCCGGATTAACTCCGCGAGACGCAGCAGATCGACTGAGGACCCTGGGCATCGAGGAATCCCTTTGCGCCAGAACGCAGGAGCTGCTCAATAATTGCGACGCCGCACGCTACGGGGCTGCGAAGGAAGACGTGCCGCAACTGCACAAGAGTGCTTCGAGCCTGATCGATCAGCTTGTCGCAGCGCTCAAGAAGTCACCTGGCCGAGCATCGTCTGCGAAGAAGACACCGACCGCGCTGTTACTGTTGCTCGGCCTGTGTTTGACCGGTTGCAGCTCGACACCCGATCTCGAGATGTCCCGGATGTTCCAGGACGCTGAGCTCGCGTTCGCTCGGGCAACATCACCGGACGAATTCGCTCGTGTGGCCCGCCGCGTATCGACAGGCGCAGCGATACCGGCCGCGGGATCCGTACCTGGTGGCTAACCTGCAGAATTCGCTGGTTTCTACCGGGCGTGATCTGGAGTCGGCTTCACAGAGCGGGATCGCCGGGTACGTCTTTTTCTGGCAGAACTGGTTGAGTTACCCGGAGAAGTATGCCGTAAGGGCGTGTCTACTCGCGGCAACGTTGACCTTTGCGCTGCTCATACCAGTGTCGGCCCACCAGATTCGAATGCGACGTGCCTCGTTCGTTGTGGGAACGTTGTGCTTCCTCTCGTTCGCCTCAACGGTCTGGGACTGGCAGCGATTCGACAACACGACTCATGCAGTCGTCGTGTCTCATCAAGCCATCGCTCGAAAGGGCAACTCAGAGACCTATGAAACAGCATTTGCCGATCCGCTGACAGTAGGGACGAAGTTAGTCGTTCCGGAATCGCGAAATGACTGGCTGCATGTCCGGCATTGGCCACGTTCGAGAACTGATCCACGTGACCGATGATTGTGATGCCTGACGACGCTCAGGCCTTGACGACGATGCTGACCTGCTCGATGGCGGCGTGGCCGGATTTGCGGAAGGGGCGCGGCATCGGTTGGGCATGACCTTTCAGATCAACCGTCCGCGATCGCAGGATGTATCGACCTTCCGGCAGCCCGGGCAGCAGTGTCGCCCAGTGGACTTTCGCCAGTCGCAGCGGCCATGTCTTCGGTTGACCGGCTGAGTCGAAACCCATGGTGTCGGCTGGAATCTGCTTGTCTGGCAGGTCGCCTCCCCAGTCGGCCGGTGGTGGGAGGATGGTCGCATCGACCCACGGTGCTTTCGTGAAGTACTTGTCGCCCGTTGGCAGTTGGTCTTTGTCGTTGTGCACGAAGACCTGCACTTTCGACACGCTGGAGATTCCGGCCTGAGCGTATCCCGTGACAGGAATCGGTTCGCCGGGTTTGACCGTCTTCGGGAAACCGAACGCGGCCGAGAAACTTTTCAGCGGGCTGTCGACATCGTTGTTGCCGCCCGCATAGGTGTCGTTGGCACCGTGCAGATTCGACAGAAAGATGTGTGACAGCCACTTGATGGATTTAAACCCGTAGGCTTCCGGAACAACGATGCGGACCGGTCCGCCGCGCTCACTGGACAGCCACTGGCCATTGAGCTTGTAACACAGGATGACTGGCGGCAGATCGAACGGGTCTTCGAGGATGCGGCCGACCGGCAACGAGCTGCGAAACATCTGTGACTTCTCGTCGTTGTGATAGCCATAAAAATGCACGCGTCGGAGATTCTCACGCGGTTCCGTCAGCCATAGCAGCTCGCGGAGCGGTACGCCTTCCCAGATACCGGTCCCCAGCGGGCAGCCGATGTTGAGGCAGGTCATGACTTTCGGAAACCGCACCGCGTGCTTTTCCGCCAGCTTCATCAAAGCCGCAAAGTCGAGAGCCGTGTTGTCTGACTTCTTGAATTCGTTGCGGATGCGGGCCGGCTTGTCGGGATCGCTGAGTACTTCCAGTTTCCATGTCTCTCGCGTCAGACCGACCTCTGTTTTTTTCTCATCGTCGAGCGTATGAGGGATGGGCTTGCCGCGTGATACGTCGCGAAACTTCGCCGGTGGTGTGAGCCATGACTCAAGTTTCTGGAGGGCCTCCTGCAATTCCGGCACTTCGAGCGGATTGGCATCATCCGCGAGCAGCGGTAGGGATTGGAGTGCGGCTGCTCCCGCAGCGCCGAGGCTCAGGAAGTAACGACGGGACAGAGAGACGTGATCGCGGATCAGTCGTTCCATGGATGGGTTCATGCCGTGCGCTCCTGATTGGGGATTGGCACGGCGATGATATCCGCGGGTGGTCCGTTGTTTAACCGCGTGGAATGACAGACTCGTTCGGCGCGGGTCTCCGACCCCGTCGCAAACCCGACCGGAGGTCTCCCTCCGCGTTGGGCTTCGCCAGTGAATCTGCAGGGAGACCTTCGGTCGGACCAACGGCCGGGTCGGGAGACCCACGCCGAACCGTGGTCGGACCAACGGCTGGGTCGGGAGACCCACGCCGAACCGTGAGAGACCCACACGGAACCGTGGCTGCGTGATCTGGCGATTCAGTTCAGGCTGAAGCCTGGCGGAAACTTGCGAGCGTTCTGTTCTTTCGTGTCGCGGCACTGAAGCTTCAGCAGTTCGAGCAACAGATCGCTGCGCTGATCCACATCCACCTGCTCAAGCAACCGCTGTGCGTCTTCAGGACGCGGACGCAGGGCGTGTGCGATCAGGTCGCATAGCTCGCCCAGGGGAACGCCGTCCTCCACCGTGCCGAACAAGGTTGAGTCGAGATCCAGTTTCGGAAACACCTGACGGAAGTAACCGACCAGTTCTGCCTGGCGTCGCGTGCGATCGATCACCGGCGTGTGCGGATAGAGGTCCGGGATCGGGTCAACCTGACCAATGCGGTACGGGAGATCGGTCTGCTCCTCGACGATCAGTCGGGCTCGGGTCAGACCCTGCATCAGCAGGTAGTAGCGTCCATCCTGCAGGCGTTCGTCGGCGATGACACGGCCAAGACAAACGGTCTCATGAATCGGGCAGCTTTTCGATTCGTATTGCTCCTGCCAGCCGTCACGCAGCAGGGCTATGGCCAGATAGCGATCGGCCCTCAACACGTCTTCCACCATGCAGCGATAGCGCGGCTCGAAGATGTGCAACGGCAGCATCACATTCGGAAACAGGGTGGCGCCAGGAAGAGGGAACAGAGCGGCCTGCCCGGAGAAATCTGAGAGCGACAAATCCGACGATGTCATGACGACGGGATTCCTTCAACGAAACGGATCACGGGAATGCGATCGTCCTGAAGTTCCACTCCATCGGGGTACGTGTTGCCTGCCTCCAGCAGCTCCTCGAAACAGTGCTCGAAGTCGAGCAGAAACTGCAGCAGGTCCATCTCCATGTACGGTGATGGATACTTCTCCAGCTTCTCGCGTGCCGATCGGTAGAGCTTGATGGCTCCACCAAGATTCTCATTCCCGAAATGAAACATGGCCACGGCGGCCTGAATCAGTCCCTGATGAAAAAGCTTCGACTCGCCCAGAACTTCTCCCCAGAGTTCCTCCAGGACCTCGTGACAGTCAAAGTACTCCTGTTCGTTGAACAGTCGGATTCCTTCGAGATACTTTTCGGGGAGTTCATCCATGTCGGTCCATAGCTGTCGCATCGCTGCGGCAGCCCTGCAAGTGAACGGTCCGACCGGCCGTGTTCGACGCCAGCAAACCGCGAAGACTCAATTCTAGAACTACCGCTTCCAGATTCTCCACCAGCTTTCCCTGCGATTCTCACAAACGCTATGACTGGAACCGATCAGGCCGCATCTGCTGACAAAAAGAACCATGCGCGCCGCGTGGTGCGGGCCTTGAAAAAGACCTACCCGGATGCCGAGTGCGCTCTGACCCACGATTCGGCCTACCAGCTCGTGGTCGCAACGATCCTGTCTGCCCAGTGCACGGACGAACGCGTCAACGCTACGACGCCGCTTCTGTTTAAGAAATATCCGACAGCCGAAGATCTGGCGAAGTCGAGGCAGAAGGATGTCGAGCGAATCGTCCATCCGCTGGGATTTTTTCGGGCGAAGGCCACGAACATTCGCGGCATGGCGACGAAACTGATTGAGGACTTCGGCGGGGAATTGCCGCAAACGGTCGAGGAAATGACCTCGTTGCCGGGCGTCGGACGCAAGACCGCCAACGTCGTTCTGGGAACGTGGTACGGCCTCGCTACTGGCGTCGTTGTCGACACGCACGTCAAACGGATCAGTCGCCTGCTGGGCCTGACGGAGTCCGCGAACCCGGAGATCATCGAACGTGAGCTGGTCGCCATCCTCCCGAAGAAGGAGTGGGTCAACTACTCGCACCGCATGATCCATCACGGACGTCAGATTTGCATTGCCCGTCGGCCACAGTGTCTCGAATGCCCGCTGCTGAAGTGCTGCCAGCGCGTCGGCTTGCCCACGCTGGCCGAATGAAATTCTGTTTCAACGTTCAAATTATGACCAAGGGCCGGTTCAACCAGATCCTGCCGATAGCAGAATTCGGTACTGAGAACCGCTGGAACTGGTCAAATCAGAATCTACCGGACGATTGACCTCTTCTGCGAATCTGTCTACGTTTGTTGTGCCTCGCAGGAAAAACCCGACCGAACGGACTCCATTCGAAACGGTGATTTCCTGAATCCCACCGGCCGCTGTTGGCCGACACTCCCTCCTCAGCTTTCCTGCACACGATTCTCCCACCAATGACAGTACGCCTTTCCTGCATCGACGCCGCTCCATCCAGTGGGAATGTCACACTGACAGAATTCCCCGTCACCATCGGTCGCGGGGACGAAGCAAATGTGTGCATCCGCGACACGTGGGCCAGCCGAGTTCACTGTCGGCTCATTCTTCGAGACGGCAAATTGTGGGTTGAAGATCTGGACTCGGTGAATGGCACACTCGTGAACAGCGAGCTGGTGACTGAGCATGAAGTGTTGAGTGGAGCTCAGTTGACGGTCGGAATCACAACATTCCGAGTCACGTATTCGCGGCTTCGAATGCCTGCTTCCGCCATGTGATTTGCGGCTGCCTGTCGGAGCGAGGTCAATTTGGTCGACTGCTCGTGTGCGTAAGTTGCGGGTGTCGTGAACTTGACGCCGACCGGACGGTCCGACACAACGGCGTCAGTGCTAAGAATGCAGAACGCTCGACACCGGAAACTGCCATGTTCGCGCGGATGCGCGTCAGCCAGGTCATTCTGAAGACCTGTATCGAAGAGCGATTCGTATATCGCGGCGATTTTGCCTTCGCCACGCTGGTGCGTTTTCTGCCTATCGTCACGCAGATCTTCCTGTGGGGCGCGATCTACGGAGTTGGCACGCCACACGAGCGTGACACGATGAACGGCTATCGCTATCCAGATATGGTGGCCTACTACCTGCTGGCGATGGTCGGTCGCGCCTTTTCCAGCATGCCGGGACTCGCCAGCGGAATCGCTCGCGACGTGCGCGACGGGACGATCAAGAAGTACCTGACCCAGCCCGTGGACATGTTGGGCTATCTGTTCTGGCATCGAGTGGCTCACAAACTGGTCTACTACGCCATCGCCACGGGACCGTTTGCACTCATCTTCTGGTTGTGCCGCGAGTACTTCCCCGGCTGGCCGGACGCCTGGACGATCGCAGCATTTGTCGTCTCGCTGCTGCTCGGCTTCTTGATGGGATTTCTGCTTGAGTCCCTGATTGGCTTAATCTCGTTCTGGTTTCTTGAAGTCAGCTCGCTGCTCTTCATCTACATGATGATCAACTACTTTCTGTCCGGTCACATGATTCCGCTGGACTGGCTGGGCGAATTCGGCGCGTGGGTGCAGTACCTGCCTTTCAAGTATCTCGCCTACCTGCCCGCCGCGATCATGCTGGGGAAATACACGCATGTTGAGCTGGCGCGAGAATTGAGCATCGAACTGTCGTGGGTTCTTCTTCTACTGGCGGCCAACCGAGTGGCGTTCAACCGCGGCGTTCGCCGTTACAGCGCGTTTGGCGGGTAGATTGAGCGTGTCGAACCGGTCACGGGCGGTCGCGGCGATGGGCAAGGAGCACACCAGTCGCCCCGATCGCCACAACAACCGCACTCACGATGGGCTGCGGTTTCGACAAGTGGAACCGGGCAGCGGCGCCAAAAAACAGCAGGCAGCCCGTCAACGCCACGGCAAACGACACAGCCAGTCGCATCCGCTCTCGATGGACAAGGCAGCCGATGAGTCCGAGGCCAGTCAGTGCAATCCCGACGAATCCGAACCGAACCAAGGCCAGATAGTTATGCACATCGTTCACAGAGGTGAGTCCCGCCTGAGCTCCATCTTGCTTTGCTGATCGGCGCGGATCATGATGACCACTCCCCGTTCCGACGCAAGCCATTGCTGTAGTCCCGGCCTCAGGTGAAGTCACCGGTCGGGGCAACGATCAGGACACTTCGACGCATGGCTCCTCACCGTTTCGCACCACTGACTGCGTGAAAGTCAGCCGCCTTGGACGAACAGCGCGAGCGTATTGTCGAAGATCTGTCGGGGGACTTCCGTGGCGAAGTCCGCTGTGACGATCTGGCTGTGTCAATGTATGCCAGCGATGCCAGCCTGTTCGAGGTTCGCCCACTGGGGGTCGCCTTTCCGCGTGACCGTGACGATGTGGTCACGCTATCGCGTTACTCCGCCGAATCGGGCATCCCGCTGACCGCCCGTGGCGCTGGCAGCAATGTCACGGGTTCGAGTCTGGGGGCGGGTCTGATCGTCGATTTCTCTCGGCACATGCGCAGCATCGAAGCACTCGATGCAACGTCCGTCACTGTGCAGCCGGGAATGGTGATGTCACGCTTAAACCACCTGCTGAAAGACGTCGGCCGCTACTTCCCACCAGATCCATCCACCGCGGCCATCACCACGATCGGCGGCATGATCGGTGTGGACTCAGCCGGCTCGCGAGCTGCACGCGTTGGTTCCACGCGAGATCACGTGATTAGTCTGGAGACGGTCGTCCCCGGTGGACACGTCATACAATGCGGTCTCGAACGACTGGAGTTCTCCCGCAGTGCTCCCGAACTGGATCTGGAAGGTGACAGCACCGATCAGACCGTCGCCGCCAACGTGAAACGCAACATCGTCAGCCGACTGGCAAAGCTGCTCGGCGACAACCGCGAGCTGATTCGCGAACGCCAGCCGACTGTGATGCGCAACACCAGCGGTTACTTTCTGCGCGGTGTGCTGCGACACAATGAACTGAACCTGCCGCGAATGCTCGTCGGATCAGAGGGCACTCTGGGGCTGTTCACGTCGGCCACGCTGCACACGTCTCCGCTGCCGGATTTTCGCGGAGTCGCGCTGCTGGTTTTTGGCCAGATGGAGCAGGCCATTGATGCCGTACTGCAGATCACTCCATTGCAGCCAAGTGCCTGTGATCTGCTTGACCGTCGGCTACTGATGCTGGGCCGTGAGAATGACTCGCGATTCGAACGATTCATTCCCGCCACGGCCGAAGCAGCGTTACTGATAGAACAGACCGGCTTCAGCGAACGACAGGCGCGCGAGCGCATCCAAATGGTCGTCGCCGCTGTCAGCGACCAGTGTCCCGACGTCGAAGTTGCCGTCGAAGCTTATGACTTTGATAGTGTCGAGTTTCTGTGGGAACTGCCGAGGCGTGTTGTCTCCATGCTGGCACAAATGAAAGGCAACCGCCGGGCGCTGCCGTTCATCGAAGACCTGGCAATTCCGCCGGCGACGCTGCGCGAGTTTTTTTTGCGTGTGCGTGAGGTCCTGCAGAAGCACGAAATCACGGCGTCGTTTTATGCGCACGCAGCCTCCGGTCAGATTCACATGCGTCCCTTCCTGCCGCTCCCCAGGCCCGAAGACGGCCCGCAGCTCACACAACTTGCTGCAGAGATCAACGAGATCACGCTGTCTCTGGGTGGTTCGATCAGTGGAGAGCACGGAGACGGTCTGTCGCGATCCTGCTTCGTAAAAACTCAGTTCGGTCCGCTGTATTCGGTGTTTCGTGAGATCAAGGAGATTTTTGATCCCCATAACCTGATGAGTCCCGGGCGGATCGTGACCGAGACGAGCACGCTGCCTTCGACCGCATTCCGTCCGGTCGTCAGTCCGAAGGTGGAACTGGTGCAGCTTCAACTGCAATGGTCTCCCCAGGAACTTGCCGATAGCGCTGAGACGTGCAATGGCTGCGGTGGTTGCCGAACTCAGCAGGAAGAGCAGCGGATGTGCCCGTTCTTCCGACTCGATCCGTCTGAAGAAGCAGCTCCAAGGTCGAAGGCCAATGCGTTTCGCAGCTTGCTGAGTGGTCATCTTGGCCCGACCGGAACGTCCACTGAAGAGTTTCGAGAGTTGTCGTCCTTGTGCTTTAACTGCCGCCAGTGTGAACTGGAGTGTCCGACCAACGTCCGCATTCCGCAGATGATGATCGAGGCAAAGGCACAGGCCGTCGAAGCCAATGGTGTCGATCGCACCACATGGATCCTGTCCCGAGCTCATTCGCTCGGCGGCCTGGCCAGCCGAGCCGCCTGGTTCAGCAACTGGGTGCTCCGCAGCCGCACGGGCCGCTGGTTGCTCGAAAGAACCATCGGAATCGATCGTCGTCGCAAGCTGCCGCCATTCGAACGACGACCGCTGATCAAGTCACTGTCGGCGCAATTTCGGAGGTCGTCGCCCGCACCGCGCGAAGATGCGGTTGTCTACTTCGTCGATCATTTCGCCAACTATCACGATCGTGAACTGGCCGACGCGTTCCTGGGGATCATGGAACACAATGGCATACGGGTTCATGTGCCGGACGGGCAAACGGGTTCGGGCATGGCCATGGTCTCGGCAGGCGATCTGGCAGCCGCTCGCGCAATGGCCGATATCAACGTTCGCGAACTCGCCGACTTCGCTCGCGAGGAGATACCGATCGTCTGCACGGAACCGGCTGCGGCCTTGTGTCTGCGAGACGACTATCCGTTGCTGCTTGATCACCCGGATGTCCAAACCGTCGCGCATCAGACCGTTGAGGCCGGAGCGTTTCTGCTGGAGCTTAAGCGTACGGACCGACTGAAGACGGACTTCTCGCGGCTGCCATTACGAGTGGGTTATCACACGCCGTGTCACCTGAAGGCGCTCAAGACCGGGCTTCCATTCCGCCAACTGCTTGAGCTGGTGCCGGAACTGGATGTCGTAACAATCGAGAAGGGCTGCTCGGGAATGGCCGGAACGTTTGGCCTGACCCGTGAGCACTACGAGCAATCCGTCGCCATCGGCCGCCCGCTGATGGAGCGGATGCAGCAACCCGATCTGATCGCGGGAGCCACTGAGTGCAGCAGTTGTCAGTTGCAAATGGAGCAGAGCACCGACACACCCACAATCCACCCAATCAAGTTGCTGGCAGTCTCCTATGGCCTGCTCCCACAGTTGCGCGAGCGACTGCTGGCACGAGCCAACCGCTCATCGCAGTGATCTTCGTGCGAGATTCGAAATCTCAAATCTCGCATTTCAGATTTCAAATCCGAGATTCCAAATCTGAAATACGAACCCGTCCATTCTACACTCACGACATGACGTCCTCAGTGACCAATACCACCGCCATTGCTGCCGACGAACACTCGCTGCAGATCGGGTCCCGCAGGCTGCCGTCGCGTTACTTTCTGGCTCCGCTGGCCGGATACACGCATCTGGCATTTCGGCGAGTGATCCGTGAACTCGGCGGTCTGGGACTGGCCACGACAGACCTTGTACACGCGACCGCGCTGCTGCATGAAAATCCTAAGTCGCTCGATCTGATCGCAACACATGCCGAAGACCGGCCGCTGTCCATTCAGATCTTCGGCAGCAAACCCGACGTGCTGTCCGATGCTGCTCGCTGGCTGGAAGATCACGGTTATGCGGGAGTCGACATCAACATGGGCTGTCCCATGGCCCGCATTAACGGGCAGGGCGGCGGAGCGCGGCTCGCCTGCGAACGTGATGCAGCCTGCGAACTTGTCGAGCGCGTGGTGGAGGCAGTCTGCGTACCCGTGACGGTCAAAATGCGACTCGGCTGGGACCGCGATTCCATCACGGCTCCGGAACTGGCTGCCGCGTTCGAGCAGGTTGGAGTCGCGGCCATCACCATTCACGGACGTACGCGGCAGCAAGGGTTTCACGGTTCGGTCGATCTCGACGGAGTGCGTGCGGTGGTCGAAGCAGTGCGTGAAATCCCAGTGATTGGTAATGGCGACGTGCGCACGCCGAGCGATGCATTGGACATGCGGCGCGTGACCGGCTGTGACGCGGTAGCGATCGGCCGCGGTGCAATGCTCGATCCCTGGATCTTCCGCCGACTCCAGGCGATGTCACTCGGCGAGGATGCCGACTTTGAACTAACCGCCGACGAACAGGTCAACTTCCTGCGCAGACACTTCTCCCTGATGGTCGAACAACACGCAGAACGCAGTTGTCTGCTCTTCCGCAAGTTTGCAGGCTGGTACGGAGCCCGTCTGGGCATCCCGGACGATCTGGAAGACCGGCTGCGGCGATTCGAATCGTTTGCTGACTTCGACGCGATCGCCGAGGAAATCTGGCAACGTCATGGACAACGGCGTTCCAACGTGGCGACAGCGCTGATCAAAGTGCCCAATGGTCCGATCGAGCGATGGTAAGGACGATTCCTTACCGCAACATTTCACGTCTGCGCCAGAGGCCCTCCGGTCCGAAAACACCGTCGCCCGAATCTTTGCTTCGCAAATCTTCGGAAGGGCCTCGGTGGCATGCCAGACCCGATCTGGATCGGCACACCACCAACGACATCCGCTCAGAATTTCCGGACCACACCGACGATCACACCCAGCACCAGCACATTGCTGGCGTGAATCGGTTTGCGACTCGAAGCCAGGGGCTCAAGCCGCACACCTTTCGCATCGGTGTAAAAGCGACGAAGAACGGCATCACGTCCATCGACCAGCGCCAGAACTCGATCGCCATCTCGACAGGTGTCCTGCTTTCGCAGAATCACAAAGTCGCCGGATGAAATCCCATCGGACTGACAGGAATCGTCGCTCACTTCAACGCAGGCATGGTCGCCGCTACCGAAGACGTCCATGAAATCGACGGTGGCACCATCACCACTGCCCGACAACGGGCTGCCTGAGGAAACCTGGCCCAGCAAAGCCACACTCGTAGCCCGAGACGGCTTGTCGTTGAGCTGAATCGCTCGCGACATGTGTGACTCGCGAGTAATCAGGCCCTTCTTTTCTAGTGCCTTCAGATGACACATCACGCCGTTTGGCGAACGTATGCCAAACTCGTTTCCGATTTCGCGGACTGTCGGTCCGTAGCCTCGGTTCAGAATCTTGTCCTTAAGGAACTCGTAGATGTCCCTCTGCCGCGGTGTCAACGTCGCCAACTTCGTACTCTCACTCATAGCGTTTGCCCTCGCTAAAAGAAGATGAACCCCCCAGGTGCCTCACCGACCACAACCGGTACACGCCTGAACTGGCGTATTCTCGCCACTTCAGGCTTGTAACGGCAACCTCGCACTCCGTTGTGGTTGTCTGACGCGATCCCGACAACACCGTTGTCGGTCGCAATCAGAAAGACTCCTTCCTTGCGCAAGCCGCCGAAACACCCGCACATTTGCCGAGTATAGCGATACGCATATCCAGACCCAGCCTGAACCGAAAGAATAGGTGACACTCCTACACAGGCAAGGCTGGACAGGCGATCCGCGAAGAGATGACAGAAATCCGACAACGAGCATCAATCATGACGGTCTGACCAGGGGAAAATGCCTCCAAATACGGTGCGTCTGAGGCTTATGCCTCACAATTCATCGCTTGGCGGAGTGGCTGCGTTTGGTCCCAACGTGAGGCCCGGCTCCTCCTGTCACCGCTGATTCTGCACGCGTCGGTTGTGCTGGCTCAGCCAATTGCAGGCCGGCACGGGAAACCCTTCGTGTCCGCCATCGAAGATCGTCACGCGAGCCCGTTTTGAGGTGCGTCGCAGCAGAATCTGGCGACCATACGCCTCGTCAGCCCGGGTATCGAAAGGCAATGGCCGCGAGAGCTTGCCGTTGTCCCAAAGCTGGCTGATCTCGGCGTCACTGATCTGCTTCGTATCGGCTGCCTTTGCGATGACGTTGAATGCTCGCAGCGAGTGCATGATGGGCACCGACCCTGTGTGACCGTCGCGTACTCCGGCACATAACTCGATCGGTAGATCCCCCACCTTGTGCAGGTGAAACCACGGTGAGCGGTCTCGATAATCGGCGTCGCGGACGTCAGATTCACCAGGCGGGCCACCCAGTGATTTGAGGACCATCTGTGCATAGCGGCCCGGTTTGCCGTCGCGGGTGTGAAACGAATACCACTTCGCCAGATCGCTGATCCCTACCCACGCAGACACCGCAGAGAAGCGGTCCGCGTGATGTCCCGCCATCAGCATCGCCATGTGTCCTCCACCTGAGGTTCCCGCCAGGTAAACGCGATTGGAATCGATCTGAAACGTCCGCGTAGCCCAGTCCATGGCATCGAGGATGTCCTGTCGCGCGAATCGAGAACCACATGCCTTGGGAGAGCTATTGGGTCCGCGAAAGTCCGGATGCAGGTACACCCAGTTCCGTGCAACCACTTCGCGCTGCCATTTGTCATTCTTCTGCTGGTAGTTGGCGCTCCATGAATGCAGAAAGACCAGCATGGGATGGGATCCCGTGCGCGCCTTCTCGGGAGCCCAGTACACAACGGACTGCTTCTCGCCGTCGAGTGAACTGACGACCTGTATCTCTGTCAGATCAGGAAGCGGTGCAGGATTTTCCTCGGCGCATAGACGGACCGTCGAAACCAGAAAGAGCAACGCAATGGAACCGCGAACCGCATCGGTCATGTCTGCTTCTCGATTGGTCAACGTGGAATAGACATCCTAGGCTGCTGATGGGCTCAGTCAAAGTCACCGCAATTGGCCGCAGGTCTGACGCCACCAGAACAGAGACTGTACGCTACTTTGCTCGATTTTGTCCGGCCGCATTCAACGACCCGAGTTCCTGAGAGTTCGACTCGGTGGTAGGCTTTTCCCCGACACGGTACTCGAATCGTGGCCCCGGACAGGTTGTCAACGGAAGGTATAGTATGGCTGACCGCTCATTGCGTCCCGAGTTGAGTGACTTGCTTGGCCGGTTGAGACGCAAGATTCGCAAATACGTCGTGATCGAAGGCACGGCTCTGGTACTGGCAGTTCTCGGCGCCCTCTTCTGGTTCAGTCTTGCCGTCGATCACGCATGGTTTCAGCTCAGCCGACTTGAGCTGCCTTACTGGTTCCGTGCGGGATTCGATGTGACCGTTGCCGGCCTCGTTGGCTTTCTGGCAGTCTCATGGATCGGTTTGCGGCTCGTGCGAAGTTTTCGATCGCGGGCGCTCGCACTCGTGCTGGAACGGCGGTTTCCAGAACTTGACGATCGACTGGTCACCGCCGTTGAACTGGCCGAGTCCAACGACAGTCCGGGCTCCGAGCTGACTGAGGCGATGATGAGTCGCACGATTGATCAGGCCGTCGAAGCATCTCGTCGGATTGACCTGCAGGGAGTATTCGATCGTCGTCCGCTGCAACGGGCTTTACTGGCCGCTGCCGTGATGGTCGCGTCGATCGGTGGCCTGGCGGCGGCCAGCCAGACAACCGTCCGTACGTGGATGGACAGCTTCCTCGATCTGGACGACGAGTACTGGAATCGCGAGTACGGATTGACGGTGCGCGTGATTGCCCAGCCGGGCGACATTGTGCGTGAGTTCGACGGGCTCAATTATCGACACCCTCGCGGAGCAGACCTGACTCTTCTGATCGAAGCGGCCGAGGGCTTCAAAGTTCCCGAACGCGTTCAATTGAAGTACCGCATCGCAAACGGTCGCGGACAAGGCACGGTATTGTGCTCGCCGGTGGGAGACCGTCAGTTCCGACACTCACTGTCTGGTTTACTGGACGACGTCGAATTCCGCGTTTACGGCGGCGACTTCGTGAACCGCAGACCGTTTCACATCGAGGTCGTCGAACCGCCACAACTGGACGGCATCATGCTGGCGTGCAACTGCCCGGCGTACACGGATCGGAAAAACCCGGACTCAACGCCAGAGAATCCCAAACGCGAAATCGTACCGGTCCGCGGAACTCAGGTTGCGATCCCGGACGAAACGGAGTTCCTGCTCAGTGCGACCGCGAATAAGCCGCTGATCCGTGTCCGAATTCAATTCGGAAACCACGAGCTGACATTCGGGCGCAGCGGCGATACGTCGTCGGCCGAATTCGTGGAACGCAGTGACGAAGGCGCTGTTGTCAGCATGACTGAACCGGACGCTGAAGATTCCGGGAAATGGCTGTCGCTTGATGGTCGTCATCTGAGTGTGCCGTTCGTCATGAGTCGTCAGGAAACCGACTCGGCCAGGACAAGGACCGAGTCAATCAACACGGAGGCAGGACCCCCGTTTGTCCTGCCACCGGATTCGAACCTGCGAATCTACCTTGAGGACGCAGACGGCATCCTGACCGCGGAACCGGCTCGCGTGCTGATCAGCGGAATTACGGACGAGGAGCCCGGAATCGAAACGCAGTTGCGAGGCATTGGGACTTCCATCACCCGCAAGGCATCCATCCCGGTCATTGCGCGTGTCACTGACGACTACGGAATTGCAGACGCGAGGCTGGAGTTCCAGATCGACAACGACGAACAGTGGTCTCGCCGTGATCTGGAAGCTGGTCTGCCACAGTCGGCCGGTCCGCCGACTCAGCGCGAGTTTGTGTTTCAGCGCAATGACGAAGAGGAATACGAGCGCTTCCGTGTTCGACCGCTTGACCTGTCTATTGGGCAGCGACTGGTCGTCAGCGTCGCAGCTCAGGACGCCGATAACCTGAACGGCCCCCATGTGACGCGTAGCGAACGGTACTCATTCAAGATCGTCAGCTCCGAAGAACTGCAGTCGCTGCTGTACCAGCGCGAGCTGAATCTGCGGGCTCAGTTCAATCGAATTATTACGGAAACGCGCGACCTGCAGCAGGACCTGATCCGGCATCGTGCGCGTGTGGATGAACGCAAACGACTGCAGAAGTCGCTGGACGAATTGCCCAGGACCGAAAGCGAGACCGTATCCGGCGACGTTGCGGATGAAGAAGGAACTGCCGGGAAATTGCTGGACGAGCGCATCAAAGAGATCTCCTCGGCGATAATGAACTGTGCCGAACGGTCGTTGCACGCGGTTCGAAAGAACGCGAACGAAACGGCATCGGTCGAGTTGTCGTTCCGCGACATCCGCGAGGAACTGGTCAACAACGCCGTGCACACGCCGCAGACCCTTGAGCGTCTGGACGACCGAATCGTAAAACCCCTCCACTCGATCGGCACACAGGATTATCCTGCAGTCGATGAGGCCTTGGGACTGTTCCGCCTGGCAAACGAACGAGGCAATGATCCGACAGGAGCGATTGACAACAGTGTCGAACTGCTCGCTTCAATGATCGCCCGCATGGAACGGATTCTGGCGGAAATGGAACAACTCAAGGATTTCCAGAAGTCGATCGAGGAATTGAAGCAGATAATTAACGAGCAGGAAGCTCTGCTGGAGCGGACGAAGAAGGAGAACATCCGGCAGTTGCTGCCGTTCTGATCGGAATTCGAGTCTGGCGATCTAAGCCAGACCTGTGGATTGCCGTCATACATCAGACGGAGTCCTCACCGGATAAGAAATACGTCACAGTCACAATCGCAGGACCGTGGAGTCTGATCATGATTACGAATTCGACACGACGGCTTTCATTCCTCGGACTTACCCTGCTGATGACATTGTCGAGCCGCGTCTGGGCCCAGGACGCAGCCACTCCGAAACCGGCCGAAGCTGCCACGCCGGCTGCATCGACCGCGACGCCCGACGTCCCGGCTGCAGACGTGGCCGCGACCGAGAAGAAAAAAGCCCCTTTGGACATTGGCCAGCAGGCCGTGCTCAATCGATTCGATCGGTTCGAGCGTGAAATGATCCAGATGGCTGGCCAATTGCGGCAGTCGGATCCTGAGCGGGCGGATCTGCTTTTCCGGGCTCATAGCCGCAGTCAGCAGGAACGGATCGTCGGACAGATGCGGGTCATCCTTGGGTTGCTGGCGGAAGGCAAGAAATTCGGCGAACCCGCACAGCGTCAGGAAGCACTGCTGATCAGTCTGAAAGCTCTGCTGGAAGTGCTGCAGAGCGAAAACCGCATGAGCGAAATCGAAAAGGAACGCGCCCGCATTCTCGGCATTCTCAGGGACGTGAATAAGATCATTGGCCAGGAGCAGGACGCCCGCGCTGTCAATGAACGAGGTGCCAGCTCGGGCCGGGCAGCCGAGAAGCAGGAGGGCGTCGAAAAGAATACGTCCGACGTGATCGACAAGGTCAAGCAGCAGGATTCAGACAAGCAGGCAGAGCAGGACGGCAAACCATCTGAAGGGAAGCCGTCTGAAGGCAAACCATCCGAAGGGAAACCGTCTGAAGGGAAACCGTCTGAAGGCAAACCGTCTGAAGGCAAACCATCCGAAGGGAAACCGTCTGAAGGGAAACCGTCTGAAGGGAAACCGTCCGAAGGGAAGCCGTCTGAAGGGAAGCCGTCTGAAGGGAAACCGTCTGAGGGGAAACCGTCTGAGGGGAAACCGTCCGAGGGGAAGCCGTCTGAAGGGGGCCCGCAGCCGGAACAGAATAAGACGCCCGGTCGTGAGGAACTGGAAGAAGCTCGCACCGAGATGGAAAAGGCCATCGAAGAGCTGCGAAAGAAGCAGAACCGCGAGGGAGCGTCGAAGCACCAGGATGAAGCGATTCGCAAGCTGCTGGAAGCCAAAGAGAAACTCGAAGAAATCCTGCGTCAGTTGCGCGAAGAAGAGAAGGAGCTCCTGCTCGCCAATCTGGAAGCCCGCTTCCGCAAGATGCTCGGCCTGCAGTTACTGATTTATCAGCAGACGGTCCGACTCGACGCGGAAAAGACTCAGGACTCAACCGTCGAAATTGGCCAGCGATCGCGACAACTGGCGACACAGGAAGAAGAGATCGTGCAGGAAGTTGCGAAGGCGCTCGTCCTGCTGCAAGCCGAAGGCTCGTCTGTCGCGTTTCCTCAGGCGGTCGAAGCCATCCGGGAAGATGCCTCTTCGGTCGTGCGGTTGCTCGATCAAAGCAAGGTTGGCGAGCTGACGCAGACCGTCGAACAGGCCATCATCGAAGCTCTCGAAGAGATGATCGACGCTCTGCAGAAGGAGATGGAGAAGCTCGAAGAGCAGAAACAGCAGGAGCAGCAACAACAGCAGCAACAGGAGCAGGATCAGCCGCTGGTCGATGCATTGTCAGAGCTGAAGATGCTGCGATCACTGCAGCTTCGCATCAACCGGATCACGCGTCGGCTCAGCCGACAGATCGACGGTGATCAGGCCGAAGGCAAGGACCTGCTCGAGCAGTTGAAGACGCTCGCGCGTCGCCAGGCGAAGATCCAGGAAGCGACATACGATCTGGCGACCGGGAAGAATCAGTGAGGTACGCGGCGGATTATCCGGCTCTGCGCATGACCTCAAGTTCCGGCAAGTGCTTCCTCAGCAGTCGCTCGATCAATACCGAAGCACTTTTTCCGTGCTCGAGTTCAAGGAGTTCGAGGCTCCTGTGAACGTCGTCGGAAAGGTAGAACGTCCGTTCGGTTTTGCCGGCTGGCGACTTCGGCTGGATGTTCTGCAGCGGTGCGGCGTCTTCAAGCGACGCGGTTGACTCCATCAGCCCCGGCAGCCTGGTCGTCTTCGAGTTGTGCACGTGTGATGATCTCCTCACTCAGGGCCTGATAGGCTTTGGCAACCGAATCCCGGGGCGCATATTCCAGGACGCAACGATTCCGCGATGTCGCCTCTTCCACTTTGACCCCGTTCGGGATTGTTTGCTGGAAGACCAGTTCGCCGTATTCGACACGCAGCCGTCGTTCAATCTGCCGCGTCATGTTGTTTCGTTGTGCCCGACAAAGCGCGATTCCAAGAACGGCAAGTTGTGCATTGCCCAGGAATTTCTTCGCCTGGTAGACCACCGACATCAGTGTCTTCAGTCCAGCCACTCCATACGTGCCAGGGTCGATCGGTACGATCAGGTCGTCCGCGAAGGCCATCACATTAGTCGTGAGCAACGTGCGCTGTGGGCTCGTATCAATCACGGCCACGTCGAAGTCGTTCTCGACTTCTTCCAACGCCAGCCGCAGGCGATGCTCGCGCCCCATCTCGCCTGTCAGCGTGAGGTTTGCCTCCGCCAGACTTCCATCCGCCGGGATGATCGAAACACCATCGAAACGCGATTCACGAATTGCGTCACTTGCCAGTGCCCCGTCACACAAGACGTCAAACAGACTCGGCGCGCCGCGCAGTTCGTCACTCAAGGCGGTCAGCGAGCAGTTTCCCTGCGGGTCCATATCCACCAGCAGGATTCGAAGTCCTCGCTTTGCCAGTGCCACAGACAGGCAGATCGCGCCGGTCGTTTTCCCGGTGCCGCCCTTCTCCGATGTCCATGCAAGGGTTTTCATGCAGTCCGTATCGGACGGGCTGACCATGCGACTGAAGACTGTTTGCCCAGACCGCCCTGAGTGCTGACATTCCCACGGAGTCGGGCCGCAAAAACCGACCTCGATCATCATCTCAAGCGGCCACTTCCCAAAGCGGCGTAGCCGCAACCAAAGTCGCCTTTCCGGCAATGCGTGCACACGGCGCGCATGTCAGACGACTGAAGATTCTACGCGGCATCCGAGACGCACTCAGGAGCCAATGCCTGGCGGCTCGATATTCATTGCGAAACGCCAACGACAACGTGCAGGAAGCTTACGTTGAGGAACTACTCCGGATACACAAACTCGTTGAGGTTGAAGATCACCCGACAAAGTTGTGTAAGAGCATTGATGCGTCGGTCGGTTCTCGGAGATTGTCCGTCACGTTCGGCGTATTGCATGACCAGAAACTGCGTCATCGCGGCTTGTTCGGCGTTGGTCGGTGGGCGTGCCAGAGCGCGGCGGAAGGCCAGACGGATCTGATCGGTCGGATTCTCACCAGCCTCACGCAGCAGTCGGTCGGCAAAATGGCGTGACTGACGCATGGCGAAGTTGCCGTTGTACAGCGTCAATGCCTGAGTCGGCACAGTTGTCACGCTTCGCTGCGGGGACGTCTGCGTGACATCACACAGGTCGAGCACTTCCAGCAACGGGACCAGCAGTGATCGCTTAATGAACGCGTAAACCGTTCGTCGCGATGCCGCGGCTTCGTTGAACTCAGGCCAGATTTTTGTCTTGTCCGCGTGGTTCAATAGTGCTTCGCGCGGGACATATGGGTACATGGGCGGGCCGTACATCTTTCGATCCAGTCGCCCACTGACAAACAGCATTGAATCGCGAATGGCCTCAACTTCCAGTCGCCGAGGCACACGTCGCCACAACAATCGGTTGTCCGGATCAACAGATTGCAGGTCCTCGCGCGTATGCCCGCTCATCTGGTACGTTCGACTTGTCATGACGAGGTGGTGCAGTTTCCTGAGCGACCATTTCGCATCGTGAACGAACCAGTGGGCCAGCCAGTCCAGGAGCAGCGGATGTGTGGGGCGCTCACCGATCAGGCCGAAGTCGTTGGGCGTCCCGACAATCCCCGTTCCAAAATGCCATTGCCAGACGCGATTGACAATCACACGTGCCGTCAACGGGTTGTCCGGTCGCACCATCCAGTTCGCCAGGGTCAGACGTCGTCGCGATGTGAATTCGGTCGGTTCCAGCAGCGGGGGTTGCTCATCCACAAGAATTGCCGGCACGGCCGCCGGTACGACGTCGCCCGGAGTTTTCGGGTTGCCTCGCTTGAGCAACCGAGTTTCCGGAGCCACCGGCGACGGCTCGTACATGAAATAGCCTTGAGGCACATCCGGAGTTTCTTTTCGTAAGCGAGCGATCGTCGTGTCATGATCGGCGAATTGCTGCTTCTGCTCAGGTGTCAGTGTCGCGGCCGATTCCTTATGCAGTTTTCCGCGGTTGTCCTGCACGAGCTTCTTCTGTGCATCCGACCGATCCTGCTCCACAGCCAGAAACGCAGCCTGCACATCGGCGGGCAACTGGCTCGTGCCTGCCTTCAGGAATTCCAGAGCAAACTCGCCCCGCAGTCGGGCGATGGCTGCGTTCTCGACAGCGACCTTCTGATCCCGCTCAACCAGCCTGGCCATCATTGCCGGCGGGGCTGCATAGCGTGACTGGTCGGTCCTGCCGCTCTGCACACGTTTCAGCGGATTGAAGATCGCGACCATGCTGTAGTAGTCGGTGTGCAGCAGTGGATCGAATTTGTGGTTGTGACAGCGGGCGCATCCCATCGTCAGCGCAAGAAACGCCTGCGATGTTGTGTTGACGATGTCGTCCAGTTGATCGAATCGATCGACCGCAAAGTCGGCCGGTTCATCATCCCAGGGACCCAGCCGATTGAAACCGGTCGCGATCACGGTATCGGTCGTGGCGCCATCCAGTTCGTCGCCGGCAATCTGTTCCCTCAGAAACTGGTCAAACGGCTTGTCGACGTTCAAGGCTCGAATGACATAATCCCGGTAACGCCATACCTCAGGCTTGGCCGCGTCGCGTTCGTAGCCATTCGAGTCGGCGTAGCGCGCAACATCCAGCCAGTGCCGAGCGTAACGTTCACCGTAGCCGGGCCGCTGCAGCAGATCAGCGACCAGATCGCTGAAGTTCGGATTGGCAGCGAATCGGTCCTGTTCCTTCAATGTCGGCGGCAGCCCGATCAGGTCGAGATGAGCACGACGCAATAGTGCGATAGCAGGAGCCGACGGATTCGGCGTCCAGCCTTTCGATTCCAGCCTGGCAAGAACAAAGTGATCGATTGGATTCAACGGCCAGTCGCCGTCCGCGACGTCTGGCACGTCCGGCCTGACGATTTTCTGAAATGCCCAGTGCCGCTCGGGAGCCACGCCAATCTCCTCGCCCGCGGGGAACTTCGCTCCTTGAGAGATCCAGGCTTTCAGCATATCGATCTGATCGGCGGTCAACGGCTTGCCATCCAGCGGCATGCGAATGTCTTTGTCCTTTGCAGTGATCCGATGAATCAACTCGCTGTCGCTCGGATCGCCCGGCTCGATAACAGCGCCTTCAAGGATCATTGCCCCGGCATCCAGACGGAGTCCGGCTTCCTGCTTGAGCACTCCGTGGCAGGTCGAACACTTGTTGCGCAGCAGCGGCTTAATGTCGCGGACATAATCGACCGTTCTGCTTGGTTCTGCCGCCAGGGAACACGTCGCAAATGCTGTTACGACAGCGAGGCTCAGGAGTCGCGGTTTCATGTCCGTCTCCGCCGAGGGCAGGTATCAAGCGTCGCGACACAACATACCCGACTGCGTCTCCGTCTTCATTCCAGGAGAATCCTGCCAACGCTCGAACAGCTCGAACAGGCCTCCGCAGCGCCGTCACGTGACACAAGAGATGTCTCACGAGCGGACACTCAACGAGCAGCGTAAATCATGGGAAGCTGGTTGAGCACGCTTCGTTCGACGCGGTACCGGAATCCGTGTTGGTCAATGAGTGACACCACGTGGTCAAACACGTCGCCATGATATTGGTGGACCTCGACGATCATCTGCCGGATCCGCGCCCGGTCCCTTTCGGCGATTCCATCGAGAATATCCCCTTCGCAACCTTCCGCGTCGATTTTGAGCAGGTCGATCGCTTCGATATCGTTTTCCGCAATGAACTGAGACAGCGTGATCAGGCTGCAGGTCACGCGTTTCGATTTTGCATGCAGCTTCATCGTGAGTTGAGCCAGCACGCCGCGCGCCCAGCCTGGCAAGAATGCGAGCGTCCGCGCGAGAGCCGTGTGAGGGACCTCGCGAAAAATCTGCAGAGTGGTCTCTTTTGCATGGGCTCGCCCTTCAGTTGTCATATCGAGGGGTGAGCCTTTGATATGCATCGTTGAACGTGCCGTGCAATGCGGAAGGAAATAGAATTCCGCTGACGTTGACTCATTCGCAAGCCCGCAATTGAACAGCCGGACTTCGTGCCCTTCGATCAGATCGACGTTTTTCTTCAGCACTTCCATGAGGTCCGGAATCGGCTCGAATGAGTAGATTCTGGCGTCGCGACATTGCTGAGAAACGAAATAGGTGAAAAGACCAATATTCGCTCCCACATCGACGACAACGTTTCCATCGTGGTAGTCGATCAGTTCATGTATGTAGTCATTTCCGGTGAAAATCTCATCGTACAAATAGAGCATCTCGAGCTTGTTGTAGTAATAGAATGGCGCCCCATTGGGTAGACGGGCCTGTCGATTCGTTTTCATAGTGTGCATTCAGGGAAGAACAGTCCCGGGCGTCAGGTTTGCGGACGGCCGATGCAGGAAAATGACGTGTGGCGTGCTGTCAGAGGCCAACTTAGCAATCAGCCGGGTATGCAATGTGGCGGTTGATTTTGATCGCATGCCATGCCTGCGTGATCGCTTGGTTTTGTGGATTCTGCGAGCTGCCCGCGTCCACTACAAGCGCGGCACCTGCACCATCACCGGTTACCGGAAACGGTGTTCAACGGATTCAATTAAACCGCCTCTGTGGACTGTCGTCGTAACGATGGCAATGCCGTGGCTGCCGATTCCGCCGGCCTGTGGGCTGAAAGCAGCATTGCTGAAAATGGTAGGCGTCGATGAGCGAGAGTTCGTTGGCCTGAAGGATGCTGAGTCGTTTGAAGATTGCGTGGTCCGTCAGAGTTCGAAAAGCTGGATGAGGCCACATTCGCTCCTCGGACAAATGACCCGGTTAGCTGGGCCTGTTATCGAAAAGTATCTGTGCGAAGCGATGCGCATCGCAGGAACACCCCTGGCCTGCGGAACTGTCACGTCCGGTATTGTCGACTGAGGTATTTTCCGAGATGCCACGTATCGCTGCGCAATCACGGTTGCAGATGTGTATTGTGGCGTCGTGAATCGATCATGTGGTGGCATTGGCACGGCCGGCCGATGTCGCGATTCAGAGCTCTCCAGCCGTTCCAACCGAGAAGGAGCCCGGGGCGACACGTCGAGACGGCCATTCCATGAGTCACAACCTGGCCACACCGGTTGGCAACAGTCCCGAGTCTGATTCAGTCTCAGGGGCACACAAGGCAGCGAAGCGTCCTGTGCTGGCGTCGATCCTGCTCGGTGGGGCACGCACGGGAGCGATGATCCGCGAGTTGCGTCTGATCAACGAATTCGCCCGGCGCGGTTACGAATGTCATGTGTTCTGGGCGTTTGAACGCAGCTACGACGTCAAGCTGGACGCCCGCATCAAGCAACACTGGCTGTGTCACTGTGGTCGGTTTGCAGGGCCCTATCATTATCTGGGTAAGACGATCGGGCGGGCGCTGGAAGATCGCCAGGGCAAGCTGATGTCGTACCTGGGCGGTGCGCGGGCTCAGGAGTTTGTGCGACACTACCTTCCGGGACTGGTCCGCTTCGAACTGCGTCGCACGGTCTCTGCCATCAGCCAGGGTATCTCGCAGGACAAGCGATTGATCAATCGCTTCTGTCGGCAATTGAAGACGAACGGCGTGACGCACGTTTTGCCGATGCTCGGAATCCTGGCCCCGTTCGCGCAGGCGGCGCGCGATGCCGGAGCCGATATCAGATACGCCGTAATCCTGCAGGGTTACGAGCTGTATGTGAACCTGAGTGAAGACCCGGTCGACAAGGACGCCGCGCTACGGTGCCTGCGCGACACGGTTCAAGCGTCGGACTATGCACCGATTACGGTGAGTCGCTGGTACGCGCAGCGGATCGAGCGGGAAGTCGGAATCCCCGTCGATGACTTCGCCCTGATCACACCAGGCGTTCCGACGGGCGGCCCTATTGCTCCCGACAAAGCGTGGGAGTTGGTCACAAGCAAACTGCCGATTGACCGCGGCATTCCGATCATCACATATCTGGGACGACAGGACACGGAGAAAGGGATCGACCTGCTGCTGTATGCGTCCCGCATTTTGCAGGAGCGCGGCCACCGTGTGCAGACCGTGATCTGTGGTCCCGAGACCTTTGGCAAATACCGCAAGGTCTGTCAGGACATTGCCGGCCACATGGAGATTCCCACAATCTTCACGGGCTTCGTTTCCTCAGAACTGCGCCAAGCCATCATGCAGTGCAGCCATTGCGTGGTGTACCCGTCGATCCACGGCGAGCCGTTCGGAATGGTACCGGTCGAAGCGATGGCCTCGGGAACACCGGTCGTTGTGCCGGACAACGGAGGAGTGGCTGAGCTGACCGGCCTGGATTCTCTACGGGGAGGCCTCAACTTCCGCAGTTGGGACTCCGGTGACCTCGCCAATCAGATCGAGCGGCTTCTGACGGACAGCGAGCTATACGACGCACTGACGAAAGACACTCAGCAGATTGCCCGGCAGCATTCGATTGAGCACATGGCAGACCGCACGCTTGAGCACCTGGGCGTAACCTCGTAGCAGGCGGTCCCGCAGACGTCGATTGCGTCATTCCAGAGTGCCCAGCCACTGGGCCAGCTCACGAATGTCGTCGGCGTCCATGTTCGACACCATCTGCTGGCGATGAATTCCATGAATGGCCAGGACGTGGTTGTCGTGAAAGCAGACTGAGTCCCCCGGACCGAGCCCGTGCAGCTTTGCTTCGTGCAGCGGGTTGTCGACCAGACCGCGATAATGGTCGCCGTCTCGCTCGACCACCTGCACCCAGAATTCTTCTCCCCAGCCTCGTGACGGAACTTCCTGCGCTGGTATCTCCAGCAGTGAGGCCGGGTGTTCATGCGAGAGGATCGGTTTGCTGGTCTCTTCATTGCAGTGCGGACAGGTGCAGTTCATCGGCGCATCGGGATGAGCCGAGAATCGCGGTGAGTCGATCCGCAACTCAACAAAGTGCCCGACGCTCACGTGCTTCTTGAGTACCGCGTGCGGAATCTGAAATCGGTCACCGTTCTCCTCGTGCATGGCGACGCCATCCACAAGTTCGTAACCGTTGCCCAACTGCTGCATGCGGAAAGAGGTTTCAAGGCTCATGGCGAAATACTACGAACCTGAGCCGCCTTGAGAAAACCCGCTGGCGATTGATCTGCGAACTCAGACGTGTTAACTCAGTCCCGTCGGGACTGACAATTGGTCCCCGGATTCGCCGGCTTGTTCTGAAGCGGGATCGACTACATGGCGAGTACCCCGGATGCGTCCCCACCCGAATACCCGCCCCCGTTCGAACGCCCGACGAACCGTCGCTGGATCATCTTTGCACTGGCAGCATCGACGTCGTTTATCCTCTATCTGCACCGCTACACATGGGTACTGATCCGGAGCGACATTAAGGACGAATTTGACCTGACGAATACCCAGGTCGACTCGCTCTACACGTTGTTCAACGTGACGTATGCCATGGGTCAGATTCCCGGCGGAGTCATCTGCGACCTGTTCGGGCCGCATCTGTTTCTGGGACTGATCATTGCGGTCTGGTCACTGACACTGCCCATGATCGGACTGGGCACGTCGATGAACTCACTTGGTCTGGCAAGGCTGGGATTCGGAGCTGCTCAGGCCGGGTGCTATCCCTCAGTCGCCAAAGTCACGCGTGAGTGGTTCCCGCCCGGCCGACGCACGACGTTGCAGGCTCTGGTGGCCAGCTTCTTCGGACGCAGTGGCGGTGCCGTGTCTTCAATCGTTCTCGGCACGGTGCTCATGGGCTATTTCGAACTCGGCTGGCGGGCATCGCTGGTGGTTCTCTCGGGGGTGGGCATCGTCTTTGCGGTTGTGTTCTACAAGCTGTACCGGAATCAGCCATCAGCCGACCCACGTGTCAATGCTGCGGAACTGGCTTTGATCCGGGGAAACGACGCGCCGACCGATGGCAATTCGGGCAAGGGAAATGTGCTGCCTGTCGGTCGGGCATTAAAGAATCCCAGTCTGTTGGTATTCGTCGTGCAGCAGTACATGAATGCCGGAGCTGACTATGTTTACTCGGGCATCATGGGCAGCTATTTCATCGAAGCCCGCAGTGTCGAAGATAAAGCGATTCTCGGACTGCTGGTCAGTATGCCGCTGTGGGGCGGCGCCGTTGGTGGGATTGTGGGCGGAATTCTGAACGACGTGTTGATCACCCTGACGGGCAGTCGACGCTGGGCTCGATCGATCGTCGGATTCAGCGGCAAGACGATTGCCTGCGGATTTCTGTTTCTATCGATTGGACATCCAGATCCCATGACCGGGGCCTGGCTGCTGTTCGTCACCAAATTCTTCAGTGACTGGACTCAGCCGACGGTGTGGGGAGCATCGACCGACCTTGGCGGACGCTATTCGGCCACGGTCTTCAGCATCATTAATTCCAGCGGCAGCGTCGGTGGCGTGGTGACGCCAATCGTTGGCGGGTTGTTGCTGGATCACTACGCGACAGCGACCATCGTGGATGGCGCCGAGCAGATGGTCACGAACTTTACGCCGGTGTTTATTCTGGTGGGCATCATGTACTTCGCGAGTGCCCTGTGCTGGCTGTTCATTAACTGTGAAAACTCGCTGGACAAATCCGAGCCGACGAGTTGAGCGAGTAAGGATCGTTCGATCATTAAGTGTCGCCTTTCGCTCCGCGAAAGTGCGTTCTTTCGCGGAGCGAAAGACGACAATGTGACACTTAATTCAAGCGCGATCCTAACGTTAACTGGAGACTGACCTGAGATGAGAAGCACGACCGTCATTGCAGCGTTCACGATCGGCCTGTCGACGCTGGCTGTGCAGTTGCAGGCTGCAGACAAGCCCGCAAAGCGACCCAACATCCTGTTCATCATTGCGGACGATCAATCACCATTTGACCTGAAGATATACGATCCGAAATCTCCGCTGGAGACACCAGTAATCAACCGTCTGGCGTCGGAGGGTATGGTGTTCGACGGGGCCTACCACATGGGTTCGTGGTCTGGTGCCGTGTGTACTCCGTCCCGTCATATGGTGATGAGTGGCCGGACCGTGTGGCATCTGCCGGCCGGCCGTCGCCGGAAAGGTCGCCCGAAACCGCCGACCAATCCACTGTGTCCAGCCGACCTTGCCGACCACACAATGGCCGCTGTGTTTAATCGTGCCGGGTATGACACGATGCGTACCTGCAAGCGGGGAAACAGCTACGAAGGCGCCAATGCGCAGTTCACAGTCAGGCATGATGCCACCAAACGTGGAGGCACTGCCGAGACAGGCAGTGCGTGGCATGGTGAGCAGGTGCTCAACTACCTCGACGACCGTGAAGCCACTAAGGACACCGATCCGTTTCTGATCTACTTTGGTTTTTCGCATCCGCACGATACGCGAGATGGTACTCCCGAACTGCTGAAGAAGTACGGCGCCGTCAATCACACCGACCCGAAGGTGCTGCCGCCGGCAAACCCGGACGCGCCCCTGTTGCCTGTCAATTATCTGCCCGCTCACCCATTCCATCACGGCCATCCGAATCTGCGCGATGAGGTCAGCGTGAAAGGGGTCTGGAAGAAACGTGATGAAGTCACCATCCGTAACGAACTGGGTCGCGAATTCGCCTGCGGCGAGAACATCGATATCCAGATTGGCCGCGTTCTGAAGAAGCTCGAAGCGATGGGCGAACTGGACAACACCTACATCTTCTACACCGCCGACCATGGCATGGCGATCGGGCGTCACGGGTTGCAGGGCAAGCAGAATCTGTACCAGCACACATGGCGTGTGCCGTTCGTCGTGAAAGGCCCGGGCATCGCCGCCGGCTCGCGAGCACTGGGCAATATCTATCTGCTCGATGTTCTGAGCACGATGTGTGACCTGACCGGGGTCAAGGCTCCCGAGTCATCCGAGGGAACCAGCTTCAAGCCCGTGCTCGAACAGAAACAGAAGCAGGTGCGTGACGTCCTGTATGGTGTGTATTGCGGGGGGACCAAACCCGGCATGCGATGTGTCAAGCAGGGAGACTGGAAGCTGATCAAGTACGACGTGCTGGACGGCGAGGTGCGCGAAACTCAGCTCTTCAATCTGGCCGAGAACCCGAACGAGTTTCTGCGGCAACATCACGACGCAAAGGTCGCAGCACTCACAGGCAGCACGCCAGAGAAGAATCAGGTCAATCTTGCAGACGACCCGCGCTACGCAGACAAGCGTCGCGAAATGGAATCCCTGCTGCTGGCCGAAATGAAACGGCTCAACGACCCCCACCGAATGTGGGACCAGCCAGAGTGAGCCGTCGCCCGATTTCTCCGAAATCGGGATCTGCGGATTTCGGAGAAATCCGCCTACAGCTCTGCGACGCTCACGTGGGCGTAGGCTCTGTCGCGCGAGCGAGAACAGCTTCGTACTCATTGGTCGTTGCGGTGACCATTTGTCGGACGTCGAACGCTTCGAGCACGCGGCGATTTGCGGCGGTCCCGATGGCTCGAGCGCGGATCGGGTCGGTGAGCAGTTCTGTGATGCGATTGGCCAGACGCTCACTGTCTGAATGCGGGACCGTCAGACCTGTTTCTCCATCCGTCAGAATGCAACTGACTCCGCCAACTTCCGAAGCAATCACCGGCCGGCCCAGGGCCATGGCCTCCAGCATCACAGTGCCTAGTCCCTGGAGCACTGATGGCAGGCAGAAGATGTCCATCGCCCGCAACGTGGCGCCGAAGTCCAGCAGATTTGGCACGAAGGTGACCTTGTGGACGAGATCGAGGTCGCGGGCCAGCGCGCGAAGTCGATGTTCTTCAGGTCCGGATCCGGCGATCAGAAACTCGACGTCGTGACCGGCAGCGAGCACCTGACGGGCTGCTTCCAGAAAAAACGGCAGTCCCTTCGACGACTCGAGCGGACCGGCTGTTCCCACAACGGGAACTCGTCGACCGTTGAGCAGGCTGACGTTGTCGACCTGTTCGGATACCTCAACTCCACTGTGAATGACCGCTACCTGATCGTCGGCCACAGCTCCGCGTTCGATCAGGTCGTCGCGCACTGATTCACTGACTGCGATCACTCGAGAAAACAGGCTGCGATCGACTGGCAGGCGGCCGCGTCCCGGAATGTAGTCGTGGATCGTCAGCAGCATGGGAATTTCGAGACGGCGAGCCAGTGCTGATCCGAAAGGAGCCGCGTGACGCGATTGGACATGCACCAGACAAGGCTTTAATGCACGCAGATCGCTGGCGACGAATCGCGTGATCAGATGCTGGAGCAGTCGCGCATCGAGCAGGTCGTACTCGCGGATTTGAAGCTTGCCTGCAGATTCGGGAACCTGGCTGGCGTCGGGACAGACGATCAACGGATTGAATCCGCAATCCTGTAATCCTCGGGCGAGACGCAGCGTGTAGGCGCTTGACCCGCGCACCTGAAAGCTGCCTGCCACGAGAATAACTGTTTGCTGCTCGCCCATTCTGCCCGTCCTGCCACGTAATTCAGGAACGCACCTGCATTCGAAGCCACTCTACCCCTCATCGGGCCCGCTGGCGACGCTGCCTGGGCATTACTACCATCGAGGATTGCCTTGGACTGGAAGTGAAATGCCTACCGAGAACCGAGATGTCGCAATCTGCAGTTACATTGACAGGCTGGCGAACCGCATTGGGGCTGATCCTGATGGCGTCGACCGCTGCACGACTGGTTGCAGCTCCGTGGCCGCAGTTTCGAGGTCCGAACGCCAGCGGTGTCGCCCGCGAAAGCCTGCCGTTGCCGGATGCGATCGGTCCGGGAACGAACGAAAAGTGGGTCGTGGAAATACCGCCGGGTGTGTCGTCACCGGTCATTTTCGGAGACCGTGTTTTTCTGACAGGTCTGCGAGGAACTGACACGCTGATCACGTTCGCGCTCGACACGAAGGACGGGTCGATCGTGTGGGAGGCAGAAGCGCCGGTCCATTCGCTGGAAAAGACGGACAAACGTCCCAAAGGTCGACTCGCAACTTCGACGTGTGCCACCGACGGCCAGCACGTCGTCAGTTTCTTCGGGTCCAGCGGGCTGCTGTGTTACGACAGAAACGGCAAGCAGTTGTGGTATGAGAAAATGGGACCGTTCGACAACAGCCGTGGTGGCGTGTCTTCGCCATTGCTGGCTGATGGGACTGTCGTGCTGCTGGAAGACCATAACCAGAAGTCGTTTCTGGCCGCATTTGATATCGCGACGGGTGAATCCCGCTGGCGAGCGGACCGGTCTGTGTTTAACCGCAGCCACTGTTCGCCGATGCTGTGGTCCACCGACAATCATGACTACGTCATCGCGGTTGGTTCAGGACTGGTAACGGGCTACGACCTGCAGACGGGACTCGCCGACTGGTTCGTGCATGGGACATCCAGCGTCGCGAACATCACCCCTGTAAGTGGGGCCGGCCACCTGTTTGTTGCGACCGCGAATCCCGGTCCGCAACGAGGCGGACAGCTTAGCTTTGAGCAGCTTGTCGAACGCGACGACACTGACAGCTCCGGCCGACTGGAACTCGACGAACTTCCCACCGGGTTTCTGCATGAGGCATTCCCTCTGTTTGATGCGAACGAAGACAGCGAGCTATCGAAGTCCGAGTATCAGGCCGTGCAGCAGAAACTGAGTACCTGTCGCAACGGGATGCTCGCGATTCGGGCCGGTGGTGACACTTTCGAGCGAACAGAAACCGGCATCGCCTGGCACGCAACGAAGGGCATCCCGCGAACGTCCGGGCCGATTTTCGACAACGGCATCCTGTTCATGCAGGCTAAAGGCGGCGTGTTTCAGACACTCGATGCGGGGACAGGAAAAAGTCTTAAGATGGCTCGCGTTCCGATGAGCGGGCAGATCTTTAGTGCGCCCGCTCTGGGTGACGGCAAGGTGTACGCATTAAGTGATCGCGGCGAATGCGTTGTCGTTTCGGCGAAGGCCGAGTGGGAATTGTTGTCCAGTTCCGAGTTCGGTGAGCCAACGTATCCGTCGCCCGCGATCGCAGATGGCCGCGTCTACGTGCGTACGGAATCCAAACTGTACTGCTTCGGAAAGTAGTGCCCCTTCAGACTTCAGCATCGGCGTTGCGTGGCTGGGGTCGAGCGAAGCGAGCCCCCAGACGTGTTTACTGGGGGCTCGCTTCGCTCGACCCCAGCCACCCGGAGATACAAGTGGTGATAATGCAGCAACCAGGCAGCTTCAACATTGAGACCTGATGACAGACGAAGAACAGAACTATCAACCGGGGCCCGATTCCGTCGGCCTCGTCGAGACTCAATACGCCACGCTGTTCGAGGCTCCCGATGCGTTGCAGCTTGAGAGTGGTGGGGAGCTTGGTCCCGTCACTGTCGCTTACGAAACGTACGGCGAATTGTCGCCGGACAGAGACAACGCGATTTTTGTCTGCCATGCGCTGACTGGTGACGCGCACGTGGCTGGATGGAACACGGAAGAAGACAGCAAACCCGGCTGGTGGGAAGACTTCATCGGGCCGGGCAAAGGGCTCGATACGAATCGCTATTTCGTGATCTGTGCCAATGTCCTGAGCGGCTGCAAAGGTACGACCGGGCCGATGAACATCGATCCGGCAACCGGTAAGCCGTTTGGCCTCAATTTCCCGTTCATCACGGTGGGTGACATTGTCCAGGTCCATTCAGCTCTGACACGCCACCTTGGGATTGACCGACTGCTGGCGGTCATTGGTGGCAGCCTGGGCGGCATGCAGGTCCTGGAATGGTCCGTACGATTCCCCGACCAGGTGCATGCGGTCATCTGCCTGGCGTCGGCCGCGAAGCTGTCGGCTCAGGGAATCGCCTTCAATGTTGTCGGACGTCGAGCCATCTTCACCGACCCGCAGTTCTACGGCGGGGCGTACTACGATCACGAAGAAGGACCGCGTTACGGCCTGGCGCTGGCGCGCATGCTGGCGCACATCACATACCTGTCGGAGGTCTCGATCGAGGAGAAGTTCGGCCGTCGACTGCAGCATGGCGACCAGCCGAGGTTCGACCTCGTCGAGGAAACCGAGTTTCAGATCGGCAGTTACCTGCATTACCAGGGCAAGCGTTTCATTGAGCGGTTTGACGCCAACAGCTACGTCTGTCTGACTCACGTGATGGACTACTTCGACCTGGCGGTGGCGTACGGTTCCCTGCAGCAGGCCCTTGACCGGACAAAGGCCCGCTTCCTGATCACGTCGTATACCAGCGACTGGCTGTTCCAGACGGCGCAGAGCCAGGAGATCGTCGCTGCTCTAATCAAAGCCGGCCGCAATGTGTCCTTCGTGGAACTGGACAGTTCGAAGGGACACGACGCGTTTCTGCTGGAGATCGAGCCGCTGGAGCAGTTGATCCGACCGTTTCTCGATCAGACACAGCGCCGCGCGCGGATCGGGTCGTAGTGCTCCGGCACCAGTTCGACTACCGCGAGTCCAGCAGAGTGAACGGGCGGCGCGTGATTTCCTGGCCGCCGCTGCGAATGACCATGAAGTATGTCCCGGGCTGCAGCGAGCCGAACATTCCAAACGCATACGTCGCGCGCAGCGTGCGGCGTTCAACGACCTGGCCCACCTGGTCGATCACGTTGTCGTCGGCGTCATGCAGATCACAGTGGATGTACATATCTTCGTGCGGCGGTACCAGGACGCATTGGGCAATCAGCGTATCACCGTGGCGGAATGTGTCCCGGTGATTCACCAGCGCGTCACCAAGCATCTGGGAGCCGATGTCGAATGAGAGGAACTTGTCCGACTCGCGAATGCGAGGCGACAACTGCAGTTTCGTCTCGACTTCGATCGGGTCCAGTTCGACCAGTTGATAAGCGCCTTCGGCGCGACGTGTGCCGAACGGATCAAGCTGATGCTCCAGTTCGATTCCGCTAAAGACTGTGATCAAGGAGACGGCGGCGAAGATCGAGCCCGCCTGCCTTGGGGTAATCGCGGGCACCAGCATTGGAATCTGTCGTGCGAACGATTGCAGTGATCCGGCCAGTCGATTCCCTCGCTGCGACAACCGCTGCACGAAGCCGCGCAATCGTTCAATGTCACGTTCTTCGATGAACGCCAGATAGATGCAACAGCAGACCGCCGGAAAGATGTATAGCCCCAGCAGGAGCGTTGTGCCCAGATGGAACGTGACACCGCCGGAGATCATCAGGATTCGCCCCCAGCCCTTCCAGCAGGTGAACAGGAACAGCACCTCCCACACAATCGTGACGTAGGCTGAGACGACCAGGACACCGGGATAGAACGAGATGTACTCACCAAAGGGATTGGCGTAATTCACGTTGGTGATCATCCACTGCCGCATCTGGTCGCCACTGAAGAACGCGGGTGTGTGCATTTTGGTGAACGCCGCGCCGATGTAGACGAGTCCCACCATGATCTGCATCAACCGACGTGGCCATGCGGGAAAGGCGCGCGGGAGTGATGTACCAGGCGGTGCGGCGCGACGTTTCAGGACACTGTCGATCGACCAGATTTTTCCACAGTTGGAAAGCGACAGAAGAAACAGTCCGTGTGACGCGATGACCGAATACTTCGTCAGCGTGCCCAGGCAGTCGAGCAGATTGAGCCAGACGTAAAGCACGGTGGCAATGACGAGTGATAACCGCGTACACCAGCCGAGGCTTGACGTGATCAGCGTCAGCACCAGCAATGTTGTCATGGCCACGGCCATCGTCCCGTTTGGCACGGGTACCATGTCTGGAATGCCATAGTTGATGGCCAGCGGTGCGGCGGCTCCGTCGGACGAAAAGAGCTCGCGGGCGTGGAACCAGCGAGGCACCATGACCAGCAGCAGAACCAGTGGCAGGACGATTCGTGCCAGGGCCAGCCCGCAAGGGACTTCTTCGGCAAAGAAGAAGCGTTCCATCGATTTCGCTGACTTCATGGGAGACTCCGTTCTCACCAGATCGTTCGAGTCACTGCGCCGTTGCCGACAGAACAGTCGTCTGCATCTGTGGCAGGCCGACTGTTCCAGGGTCACGAGCCGCCAGGGCGGACGGCATCTGCCATGCCGGCTGCTCCTGTCGTGCGGCGGCCCACAGTCGCGGGTTGTCGTTGACAGCCTGTTGTGTCTGCCACGCGAACCAATTGGGATTGCGACGAATCTCGCGTCCGTTGCCCGCCAGCACCTGTCGCAAATGGAAATACGAATAGGGCTGTTTCGGTTCGGGATAGCGTCGATTCCACAGGTCGTCCGGCAGATTGAATTTCTTGGCCCAGGCTTCTTCGACCACGTAGATCTGCTGTATCGGTTCGTGCTGCGTGTACCTCAGCGTGTTCAGCGCCATGTCCGCCGTGTGGTTCGCGAACGGGTCGTAGTGCTGACGCCCGAGGTCCCCGAACGGTGTGAACTCGCCCCAGGGCGCTGGCGAAAGCTGGTAGAATCGACCACTTTCCCCCTGGCCGATCACGTGTGTGCGGTTGGAAAATGCCGACCAGCCGCAAAACATGTCCCATACGATGAAGTACATCGTCGGATGCGAGTTCGGCTTGTAGTTCAGGGCGTGAGCTGCCACCCCGTAAAACATCACACTCAAATATGCGGCAATCGTGCCGGCGGCCAGCCACCGTTTCATGGCGTCACTCCATTGACGTCCAGACGGGAAAATCCAAGTCGGGACTATCCGACAACCCTCAAAACCGGTCAAGGTGCGATTCAGCTCGTGTGGCCGTGGCTGCGAGTAGACTTCTTCCAAATCAGAACATGTTGCAGTTGAGTCAAGTTTCCTGCGACGCCTTCTGTTGCACATGGTCTGAGGCGCAGCCTCGGTAGACTCTGATCTTCTGGTCCAGTGGATCGAACAGGAAAATGACCTGGAGGACGGGATGGACGATTTGTCTGCCGCACACGCACCGGTTTCGGATTTCCCTGATCTCGCTCGAGGGCTGTTCGACGCCGAAGGTCTGCAATTGAGTGACACGCAGCTCGATAACTTCCGTGAGAATGGCTACGTCACCGGCGTGCGGATCCTCTCAGATGCTCAGGTTGATCGTCTGCGTGAGGAACTGGGCGAATTATTCAACCCGGATCACAAAGGCCGTGAACTCTGGCACGAGTATCACTCAAACGAGTCGGCAGACCCCGACACAGTGCTGTTTCATGCACTTGGAGCCTGGCGTATCCGGCCCGGGTTCCATGATCTGCTGTGGCAGCCGTCGTTCACAGTGCCGGCCTCTCAACTACTCGGCGGGGCCGTCCGGTTCTGGCACGATCAGTTGTTCTGCAAACCGGCGAAACATGGGGGAGTCGTCGCATGGCATCAGGACTATTCGTACTGGACGCGCACACAGCCGATGGCACACCTCTCCTGCTGGATCGGGCTCGACGACAGCACGCTCGACAACGGCTGTCTGCAATACGTGCCCGGCAGCCACCAGTGGGACCTGTTGCCGATCACCGGCCTGGCGGGAGACATGAATGCCATCCGCAAAGCACTCACTGACGAGCAGTGGGAGCAGTTTCAGAATCCCGTTGCGATCGAGCTGAAGGCGGGCGAAGCATCGTTTCATCACCCGCTGCTGATTCACGGCTCGCACGAAAACCGCACGGATCGACCGAGACGCGCGACGGTGATTAACGCGATTCGCGACGGAGTCTGCTCGGCAACGAATGATGCGCTGCTGCAGGGAATCCCGGCAATTCCGGGTGGCCAGCCACTTTGCGGGCGATTTTTCCCGCTGTTGCAGTCAGTCCCGTCGGACGGACAGTGACTACTGCTGCGTCAACTTTAAATAGTGGGATCGGGTGGCTGGCGGTCGAGCATAGCGAGCCCCCAGCACTGCAACTGGGGGCTCGCTGCGCTCGACCCCAGCCACCCCAATATTCACGTTGACGAAGCACTACGCTCCACAGGCGACAATGACGGCTGCCTGGCCGTTCGAAGTGACGTTGAGGTTCAGCACAACTTTGTTTGACGTCGCCAGGTGCTCGCCGGTCACCACATTCAGGTCGCATTCGTCGGCCGGTTTGGTGCAATTCAGCGTTGCCGGGATCACTCCGTTCTTCAGACCCAGCAGCGACGCCGCCAGTTCCAGCATGCCGGACGCAGCTCCCGAGTTTCCGATGTTGCCCTTGATCGACGTCACTGGAACGGTTGAAGCGGACTCGCCGAAGACATCGTGGATCGCCTGTGACTCGATGACATCTGATTCTCGGCCGCCCAGACCATGAGCGTTTATGTGTCCGACATCGCCTGGGCTGACGTCTGCATCCCGCAGCGCACTCTGCATGGCGTTGACGAGGGCCTGTCGATGATTGGGCTGTCCGCTGCGGTCAATCACGCATGATGCACCGGCGCCGAGAACGGTTCCCAGAATCTCCGCACCGCGAGCCTGCGCGTGTCCCTCTTCTTCCAGAATCAGCGTGCAGGCACCTTCGCCGACAACCTGGCCACCACGGCTGGCATCGAAGGGGCGACACCACGTCGAGGGATCCGCGTCGCCATTAAAGTCGGCGAGTTCGTCCCACAGTGCCGCATGCAGGCACTTTGTCGGGTGCAGACGCGAACCGGTTGAGCCGGCCAGCATCATGTCGGCGCGGCCTCGCACGATGATTCGCAGGGCCTCGGCCAGAACGCTGTTGCCCGACGCTTCCGCCATGGTCAGCGAGTTGTTTGGACCCCGCGCGTCGATATGAATCCCAATGTGACAGGCCGGCATATTGGGCAGGTACTTGAGCAGCCACAGAGGGTCCATGGTCGGCAGGCCCTCTTCGCCCCAACGGTCGAAATCGAACTTGCCATCCGTGGACGAGGCAAAGCAGCTATCCCCCAGAACTGGCGGCGGGCTGAACATCTGATTGGCGCCAAACTCGACGCCCAGACGCTCGTGATCGATCGCGGTCAGATCGAGTCCGCTGTTGTCAACCGCCAGGTTGGCCGAGCCCACACCGAGCTGGATCTCGCGGCACATGACTTTGACGCTCTTGCGCTGCGGTTTCAGCAGCCCTTTTCGTGCGGTGCCGTCGTCAAACCATGCTTTGACCTCGCCTCCCACGTTGCCAGGCAGGGCCGTCGCGAGTCGTTCGACAACTCCGATTCCCGGCCGCTTCGCGGAGAGCGATTCCCAAAAGGCATCCCGTCCAGTTCCGATCGGACTCAGGAGGCCGACGCCGGTAATGACGACGCGTCTTGCTGAAGTAGTCATGATTGTAAAACGTGACCCAGTAAAGAGTTGAAGGCCGTCCACGGCATAAGAACCGAGACCGTCCGTGCGAGGCGGGCGTCACTCAGCTCAAGACCGGACAGATAGACCCAGCGTGTCCGGTCGGACCCAATGCTGAAGTGACGTGATCAACGAGGCGTGAACAAAAAAGGCGAGGCCTCATAGGAAACCCAAACCCGGTCCGCTTTTCAAGCCTGAGAGCCGGATCCATACATATCAAATGACACTGATTCCAGCGGTGAATCCAATTCGCCAGGGGATCTGTTCGCGGCCAGAGAATTACTCCAACAGACGCATGACGTGACTCGTATCTGCCGCAGCCTGATGCTGCGGAGGTCAATATGCGTTGCTGGCACAGCCCTGCATGTCCCGGTCGAATCGCCAACGACCGGCGCCTTCACGCTTGCCCATCGACTCGGATGCGGAATCCGAAAGCTAAGACTCCCGATCAGGCTGCTCCTGATCTCACGTCAATCTGCCGGTACCGGTTGACTGTCACTTCTGATCGCCGGTTTCGAGAGATCTGCCTCGACTTCGCGAGTGCGATCCGATCCATCTCCAATTCTCCGTCGTCTCGCGAAGGAGGTGCTGCGTGTCCCGGATTCGCGTCCCCGGTCTGATTCGACTGCTCTACACCCACAACCCTTTCTATCTATTGAGTACCGTTCTGTTCCTGTACGGACTGCGGCTGCTGTTTCGACCGGGGCAGGTGAACCTCGTCTTCGAACGCTTCGAGGTGGCTTACATCGACCCGTGGTGGCTGATGATTTCACTCTGTGGCATCACGCTGCTGATGGCAGTCACGGCCTTCCTGATCGTTCGCTTCGGAAGGGTCTGGGAAGATGCCCGCTCACTGGTGCTTGTGCTGTTGTTCATGTTCCTTGCGATCTCGGTGAGCTTCGACGAGATCGTGACGCTGGCCTCGTGGGAAGACGAATCGCTGCGGGAACCCATCGGACTGTTCGGTTTTGGATTCGCTTTCTCGCTACTTGTCAGCGAGGCGTTGATTCGAGGCCTTCGAATTGCACTGCCATGGAGCTACCGGGGGCCAATGTATGGACTACTGGGGCTGTTCTTTGCTTTCCCGCTGTGGGTGTCTCCAGAGGTCGCCTCCATCTCTATCGAAGAGGCCCGCTGGCGGATCATGGCGTTTCCACTGCTGTCCGGACTGCTGACATTGAGTCTGCTACCCGCGATCCGCCGTGGTTCGGGACTTCTGCAGAACAACGGGACTCCGTGGCGGTGGCCCTGGTTCCCGTGGACGGTTTTCGTCTTTCTCGCTGGCGCCGTCTGCTTTCGCTCGTACTCGCTGGCCATCTCATTCGATGTCGGGAAGGCCAGAGCGGATTTCTGGGACACATCATTCGGACTCTACTTCCTGGTGCCATTCCTGCTGGCCGTGCTGTTCGTGCTACTGGAAATCGGGCTCGTCGAACGGATCAAACGACTGCAGTCTTCGGCACTGTGGAGCGGGGCATTGTTGCCTGTCATCGCCTACCCGTCGTTTGGTCCACTCAGCCGTTTCTATACGCATTCACGCTTCGTCGACGAATTCGTCACGACGGCGGCTTCCCCGGTGTTCATCGCGTTGACCGGCCTGGCTGTCTTCTACGGCATCGCCTGGCTGCGGCGAGTTCGAAATGCAGAAACAGGATTTGTCTGGGTCATGATTGCTCTCGTCTTTACGGGGCCAAAGACGCTGCTGCCGGACATCAGCGATCCGCACATCTGGCCGTTGGTGACACTGGGCGTGATCGAGCTGTCACTCGGCATATTCCGCGGTCGCTCGAAAGAGGTACTGGCCGGTGCCTGCGCTATCTCGCTGGCCATTGCATTGCTGATTGACGGGACACAGCTGACTCAGTTTCAGGCGACCGTAACGTATCACCTCCTGCTGGGTTCGCTGCTGATCATCGGTGGCTTATATCGCGATCGATTCGCGACCTTTCTCCGCCGACTTGGAGCGGTTGCGCTGACGGTAACGTGCCTGGCAGCGCTGTTGTTCGGTACCCGGTTTGGAGTAACCGTGGACGTCCTGACCACTTACGCACTGGGACTGACGGCGGTTGCCATCGTCTGGGGCATTGCGCTGGGAGACCGCCCGTTCCTGATCGCCGGACTCGCCAACGGCGCCGCGTGTGCCGGGGGATGCGTCTGGTGGACCTGGCAGCGGCTGCGAGAGTTGTCGATCCCCGACGGAGCCCGGCCTCTGTTCTGGGGGATGGTCTGCTTCACCGTCGCCGTGTTCATCAGCATGCTGAAAGGCGGGCTTGCCGACCGGATTCAGGCCCGCTGGGGAAAGGACGAAGTGTTGCCGAACGGTGACTCTTAGGGCCCAGTCGCTGCGTGCTTGACGGCTTGTCGCCGCTGCATGAGCAGACCATGTCACCGCTCGGGGCGTGTAAGCCGATTCCATTGATCGCGAATCTCTTCGACGCGCCTGCGGTTCGCTCCCAGGTCCCAGATACCAACCTGTGATGCTGAACGCACGTGGATGACGAATCGCTCGGCATGCAGTCGAAACTCCAGGTCGTCGGCGAAGCCCAGCATTCTGGTTCGACTGATGGCTCGCAGGTACGTGTCCGTCCGCTCCTGAATTTCAATGCGAGGAAGCGACGCGATCAGGTCTCCCAGTTGTTGCCACGCGGCGGCCGCATCACCGTCAAATCTGAGCGGCTCCACATAGGCTCGCGAGTCTGGGAATTCGCTGCAGACGCACCGCGTTCCAATGGGCGGAGGAGCCAGCTTACCGTTAATGACACCGGGCACGGATTCACTCTTGGCGGCTACAGTTCTATCACGCATTAGACATCAGGGTTGGGTGGCTGTCCCTGAAAGAGCTCCGGCTGTCAAGCGGGTTTCCTGAAAGTTGTTTACGCACGCTCCTCGCTGAAGCAGATGCTTTGATCCAGACGAGACCAGTGAACTTCGTAGAATTCGTTTCGGTGGTGACTCGCTCCAACCCCGCCGCGTGGCGCCTGTCCCGCGATGGGTCGCCTCATGAGTTACGGCAGAAGCATGTGTGCCATGTGACTCTGGCCCGCGACTTTTCAGGGCAGTTCGCCGCACGCGACGTGTCACTCGATGTCGCGCAATCGTCCGTGCAGGAACTGGAGTTCTTGATGTCTGTCCTGTGGACGATAGACTCGGGGTCCTTATTTTACGTTTTTCTTCATCGACTCAAGGGGTGGTTCGATGCGCCGAGTCCAAAAAGCTTTCACGCTGATTGAGTTGCTGGTGGTCATTGCGATCATCGCGATACTGATTGCGTTACTGCTGCCCGCAGTGCAGCAGGCACGCGAGGCAGCCCGACGAACGGAATGCAAGAACAAGCAGAAACAACTTGGGCTGGCTCTCCACAACTATCACGACGTCTTCAACATGTTTACTCATCTTCGCGGTGGTCCCGATAAGACTCGTGGCGGCGACTTCAGCGGTCTCGTCGCTCTGTTGCCATACATCGATCAGGCACCGATGTACCAGGGAATCACGTTCACAGCGGGTGGTATCCGCCATCCCTGGGATGCTGGCCAAACGGCCTGGGCAGCGCAACTCAGCATGCTTCTTTGTCCGTCGGATCCTCTTGTCAACAAGCGAAATAGTGTGGGGCTTTCCAGCTTCAAGTTCTGCGTGGGCACATCGATCCGGGAAAACTACGATGGAAAAACCAACGGGCTGTTCATGTTCAGCCAGCGTGGCCATCGCGGCATGCGGGACCTGTTGGACGGCAGCAGCAATACCATCGCCATGGCCGAACGGGGAATGGGCTCGGGACGCAACGACAGCGTTATCGGGCACTCGGCCCGAGGTATCGGTGGTATCGACACCAATCCGGCAGCATGCCTCGCAACAGCCGCCGGCAAGTTTTACGTTGGTGGAACGTCGGTCAGCGGCTGGGACGCTGGTACACTTTGGCCATTCGGTCATCCGCATTGGGCGGCTGTAACAACCGTCCTGCCTCCCAATGGCCCGTCGTGTTACAGCGGAGGTGGCGATAATCCCAGTAATCAATGGGGGATTTACACGCCTTCCAGTCATCATGTCAGTGGCGTTCAGGTCTTGCTCGCCGATGGAAGTGTTCGGTTCATTTCCGAAAACATTGACACCGGCAATTTGACGCCGACGAATTTGGGAGTCTGGGGAGCGCTTGGGACTGCCCAGGGTGGAGAAATTCTTGGAGCGTTCTGATCTCTGTAACCAGTTCCGACGGGGCGCAAAGTGTCTTCATGCGCAAAAGCTCTCGGATAATTCTGGCGGGGGCAGGCCTGCTTATTCTGTCTGGAGTTTACTGGGCCGTTCGGTCTGATTCCGCGCACGACCGGGAGAAGCTCATCTCTCAGGCAAGGGCCAGCCTGAAATCTTCTCAACCCGCGCGTGCACTTGCGGTAGCGGTTCAGGTTCTCGACTACAGTCCGAATGATGCCGAGGCGCTGCTGATCGCCGGTGAAGCTGCATCCCGGCTTAAGGACATCCGGCGGGCATTGGGTTACTACAGCCAGGTTCCGGCCGACAATTCGCCTTCAGGTCTTGCGGCAGCGTTTGGTCGAGCCGAAATGCATTTCCACCTCGGCCACCTGGCGATGTCGGAGCGAGAACTGCGTCGAGTACTGGCTCGAGACGCAGACCATCTACTCGCGCACTTCCGTTTGGCAATTCTGCTGGGAGTTACGGGACGCCGCTGGGAGGCAATCCCGCATCAGATGAAGTTGCTCCGCAGCGGCAATAGCTCTGTCGCAGATCTGACGCTGCTAAGTGATCCGAACCGTTCGCTCGACCAGCGAGAGTTCCTGCGTACGTGTCTCGACAGTTCGACGGATTCGGCGCTCCCACAATTGGGACTCGCTGTGATTGCCCTGGCGGAGAACGAAACAGCCAAAGCGGAATCGCTGCTTCGGGATGTATTGCGTGATGCACCGGACCTCATGGAAGCCCAGTCACGATTCGGTGGGCTTCTCGCGTTGCGGCTGTCTGACGAGTTTCTGTTATGGCACGGCGCACTGCCAGTCGCGGCAAACCTGCATCCGGGTATCTGGAAGTCCCGCGGGGCGTGGGCACAGGCAAACGAAGACCTGCAGGGTGCGGCGCGCTGCTATTTTGAAGGAGTGCGGATCGCACCAAACGATCGGTTTCTCAACTACCAGCTCGGACTGTCGCTTCAGGCAATCAAAAAGGACGAGGCCGCTTCCGTTTATCTGGAGCGTTACGAACTCCTGCAACAACTCGCAATTATGGCCAACGGATTGCATCACAGTCCTGATGACCTGGCAGGGATCCGAAAGGCAGCGGTACTGACGGAACGTCTGGGTCGCATCTGGGAGACCTGGGCCTGGGCGCAGGCAGCGTTGAAGCTGAATCGCAACCAGGCGTGGGCCATTTCCACACTCAGCCGCGTCACCCCGTTAGTTGAGCAATCGCCGCCGCATGTTTTTCCGGATGTGACCTCTTCGACTATCGCTGACGTGGCACAGTGTTCGCTACCGGACTGGGTCGTCACGCACGACGTTTTGCCGCAGCGTGAGAAGCGCACTTCCTCACAGACTGAGAGCACACGAAGCAGTCGTCCGACCGATTTGAGTTTGGTGGACCTGGCTGATTCTGCTGGTGTTGATTTCGTCTATAACAATGGACGATCACCGAATGCCAGGGCAGCCAGAATCATCGAGACAACCGGGGGCGGTGTCGCAGCCTGGGACTATGACGGCGATCTGCTTCCTGATCTGTATTTGACACAGGGTGGCAAGTGGCCCGTGTCTTTGGAGTCCTCCGACGATCAGGATTGTGTGTTTCGAAATCTGGGAGACGGAACGTTTACGGACACGTCGCAGCCCGCAGGGCTGATGTCGCGGGGCTTTGGTCAAGGTGTCGCGATTGGTGACGTCAACAACGATGGTTTTCCGGATTTGTACGTGGCATGCATCGGGCCTAATCATCTGTATCTGAACGCCGGAGACGGGACGTTTTCTGAATCTTCAGTGCCAACGATGGAAGAAAACACGGCCTGGACGACCAGTTGTCTGATTGCGGATCTGAACGGCGATGGCCATGCCGATCTGTACGACGTGAACTACTGCCAGGACGAGGCGGGATTCGAGACAATCTGTGGTGACAACGCACTACCGCGTGTGTGCTCTCCACTGGCGTTTCGTTCCGCGGAAGACCGTCTGCTGGTCAACGATGGAAGCGGCACATTCCATGACACAAGTGGAGTGTCTGGAATCGCGCAGCCTAACGGATATGGATTGGGAATCGTCGCCGGTGAATTAACAGGCGACGGTCAGCTCGATCTGTTTATTGCTAACGATCAGGTGTCCAATTTCCTGTTTGTGAATCAAACAGAACGTCCAGGTGCAACTCCACGGTTTGCCGACGAAGGGCTACAACGCGGACTGGCGGTTGACGCTGTCGGTCAAAGGCAAGGCAGCATGGGCATCGCCAGCAGTGACGTGAACGACGACGGACTTTTGGATTTCTTCGTCACGAACTTCTACTTCGAGTCCAACACTCTGTATGTCAACAGTGGCCTGGGGCTCTATTCGGACTGCTCACGTCAGGCAGACCTGCGCGACCCCGGGTTTGCATTGCTCGGGTTCGGTACTCAGTTTCTGGATGTCGATCTGGACGGTCGCCAGGACCTCGTTGTAGCCAACGGTCACGTCGATGACCTCCGTTCCCAGGACCAGCCATACCAGATGCCGCCCCAGCTCTATCATCGGACAGGCGAACAGGAGTTTTCCGTCGTGAATGACTGGAGCGAGAGCAGTTTCTTTTCGCGAGAGTACCTTGGACGAGGTCTTGCCCGGTGTGACTGGAATGCGGATGGTCGCGAAGAATTTGTCGTTTCAAACATCGGCGCCCAGTGCTCGCTCGTCGCCAATCTTACCCCAACCGAGTCACACTACGCTGCAATTCGCCTCGTGGGAACAACGTCCAGCCGGGACGCCATTGGAGCGACGGTGCGTATTACGACTCGACACAGGCAGTTTGTTCGGCACCATACCGCTGGAGACGGATTTCAGTCGTCCAACGAACGGCGGATCGTTTTTGGGCTGGGAGATGCGACTGTCATTGAGAAACTACACATCCAGTGGCCATCGGGTACGTCGGAAACTCTGGTGGATGTCCCCGTCGACACAGACGTATTACTCATTGAACACCACGGCGCGACTCCATTACCCCGGGTCGGATTCGAGCTGCCCTGACGCGATTGGTCAGGACATTCAATAAAAAGGGATCGAGAAGATGACTCAGTATTTGCATCCGGTAAGTTGGACGATCCTCGTTGTCGCGACTCTCGGTTTGACGGGCTGTGGGGGAGGCGACGGGCATCCGCGCAGAGTGCATGCCGGCGGCACTGTGACGTACAACGACGATCCTGTTGCTGACGCCCAGGTCGTTTTTCGAGTCGCAGGTGGGCACGCGGCGACAGCGGTGACCGACGAGGATGGGCAGTTCACGCTTTCCACGTTTGGCCAGCAGGACGGAGCAATCCCCGGTGAGCATACCGCGACGGTTATTAAGATGGCCAAAGTGGCTATAGACGACAGCGCGAGTGATCCCAGCAATTCAGACACGATGGAAGAAGCCGTGGCCGCTGCTGAACAGGACACTGGCGCGGGCGATGCCCCCACAGGCAAATCGCTTATCCCTGACCGTTACGGCAATCCAGAAACATCCGGTCTCAAGTTCACCGTGTCAGAATCCGCCAGGAACGACTTCGACATCACATTGACGGATTGACTCCGTCCGGTGACCAGGGACCTCTCGCGCGGTCTGGCGAGGCGTTACCGTCCGCTGCGGACTTCTTCGATTCGCTGGACGGCGTAGACGGGCTTGTTGAGCTGATCGAGGCGGCGGGTGTCGAACTCGCCGCTGACTCGGATCAGGCGACCTGAAAAGCGAGGGTCCAGTTGGACATCACCTCTGAGCTGGATTTCTCCCCCGAGCTGGTCGTGGACGTTTGGGCTCAGGTCGTACAGCAGGTGCCACGCTTTCGATTCCGCGTCGAACTCGGCGACTCCCTGAAACCAGCGGTACTGAGGATCATGGGCGAATCCAGCATCGGCCGGATCGGACAACTGGTCTTCCAGTGAAACAGACACGACCGGACTGCGACCGGTCGCCTCGGACAGCACCACGGGTTCGCGAAATCGGAGCAGGTCAGGCTGGCCCGGTGCGGTCAGTCGACCAACCGGCGATTGCGGTGTCTGGAACTGCGATGACCGCAGTCCGCCAGGAGCCTGTGTCAGATTTTCACCGGGCTCACGTGGAGCTGGGACGGGATTGGCCGATGCGCCGCCTGGTTCGGGTGCTTGAAGCTGACGGTCGGGTCCGAAACTGGACGGCGGCGTCACGACGCTCCCCGATGGACTGCCCACTGCATCACCGGGCATGACAAATGTGGACTGCGGCGCCGTCTGCAACGGCGGAAACATCGGTTGTCCGCCGGGAGCCATCATTCCGGGGTGGGTGCCCCACGGGTGGTACGAGTAACAACCGGTCAGCGAGAGCAGACCGATTCCAACGAACAGCCCGAACAGTGACCCGATTCTTGACATCGTGCATTCCCTTGCAGTGGACCATTGCGTCGTCGGTACCGGCGATCGAGCCGTCCCTGGCTCGTGTGAAGGGGCGCGATTCTCAGGAAACCCTGAAATCGTGTCCAGACCGGAATCTGGCCTGGGTTCGCATATTGACCCGGTTTTTCCGATGGTCGTACGATCCGCCCTCATTCCGCAGGGGGAATCGAGACAGGAAGCTCGACGCGCGACCGTGACAAAGGAAGTCATCTGGGTCCTGATGCTGGCTTTGACTCTCCGCGTGGGAGGTGCGCTCGGGCTGCATGCATACCTTGCCGACAAACGCGTGTTTCTGATTCCCGGCGATGCGAATGGATACTGGGAACTGGGACACAAGCTGGCCGTTGGCGAGGACTATGCAATTTACGAACCACCGCGGCGCGTCATGCGCATGCCGGGATTCCCGTTGTTTCTTGCGGCGTCGATACGCATCGGGGGAAACCGTCTTTTGTTCACTCGTTTGCTGCTGGCAGTCGTTGGCGCTGCAGCGTGCGGGTTGGTGATCTGGCTCGGTCAGACACTGGTTGATCCGCGTACTGGACTGCTGGCCGGACTGATTACGGCGTTATCGCCGACTCTGATCGGATTCAGCGTGGTGATCCTTTCCGAAACACTGTTCGCCGCCTGTCTTCTGGGGAGCCTGGTGCTTCTGGCAAAGCTGGCCATGACGTGGGGAAGCGCTGAAACCAAACCAACGCGTTTTCGACTGGCGATTGGCGCGGGAGTGGCCATTGCACTCGCATGTTATGTACGGCCAAGCTGGCTGCTGGTCGCGCCTCTGTTTGGACTGGCTCACGTTTTCGCGGCATGGTTCGGTCGGGCATCCGAAACAAGGCCACGACGGGCGGTCGTCGAAGCCGCGTGCGTGATGCTCGGTCTGGCCGTCACGATCTCGCCGTGGGCGATTCGCAACCAGATCGTTACGGGACACTTCATCCCGACGACGCTGTGGGTCGGACCGAGCCTGTACGACGGATTCAATCCCGACGCATCCGGCGACAGTGATATGGAGTTCTTCGAACGCGACCGACTGCTTGATCAGATGTCCGAATACGAGATGGATCGCGAGTACCGTCGTCGCGCCGGTGACTTCATCTCAGAGAACCCCGGACGGGCGATCGAACTGGGATTTGCCAAACTGGGTCGGTTCTGGTCGCTATGGCCGAATGCCAGTCAATTCAACGATTTGTGGCTGAAAGCGTTGGTGACCGTGGCCACTATGTCGATGTTCGTATTCGCGGCGATCGGGGCCTGGAGAGTGCGGCGGGACGTGCGACTGCTGCTGTTGAGTCTGGGGCCTGTTGTTTACTTCTCGGTCATCCATAGCGTCTTTGTGGGATCACTCCGCTATCGGTTACCGGCGGAATATCCATTACTGATTCTCGCGGCGGTCGGAGTGCTGGCGGTCTGGGACCGATATCGGTCGGTGGCGGATCCGCCCGCAGAGATTGCCTGAATTGCCGGACGCGAGATGAACGACTGCCGTGTGCCTGATTCGCTCGATGGGAACCGTGATGCACGTGGCCCGATTGAGTTTTGTACGCCATCCTGGATGTGGACTGATCGTGATCGAAGTCGTCGTACAGTTCCTGAAACACAGAGCCTGTGCGACGCCCCTGCGTAACGGGTCATTCCTGTCAAACCGGACTGTCCCCTTGAATTACCCACCGTGCGAGACGTGAACCGCGCCAGAAAACTGTTCTGACTGCGATATTTAAGTTTGTTTCTCTAGAGGTCATCCCGTGTTCCGAACCATGCGCAAAGTCTGCAAGTGGGTCCTTGTGATCCTGCTGGTTCTGACCGTGGCCACGGCCGGTGTCGGGTACTACTACTATTCGAAGAGCGACGAACTGCTCCAGCGCGCTCTGCTGTCGGCCTTGAAGAAGTGGGCACCGGACGCCGATGTCCAGCTTGGCCGTTGTCGACTCGACTGGTACGGCCGCGTGCATGTGGAAACATTGAGCCTGGGGCTGCCTGGCGAGGACGGCACTTTCGTCGAATTGCCAGAGACGATCGTCGATCTGGATCGTGAAGCGTTTCTGGAACGGCAGGACGTTGTTGTCAGCACGGTCAAACTGGTGCAACCGCGGGTGGAGCTGTTCCGCGATCTCGACGGCGTCTGGAACTGGCAGAAGCTGCCGCCATTGCCGGTCTCCCAGGGACGACGCACCAGTCTCCCTACCTGCGAACTTGAGGATGCTCAACTGGTGCTCCGGATCGCCCAGCCGGATCTGCCCGAACCGAGCGTGCTGGAACTCGACAACGTCGATCTGAAACTGACGCCCAGTGGCAAGCGAAACCTGTTGATCGAAGGCACGACCAACATTGAGCGCGTCGGGCGACTCATGATCGAAGGTCGGCTCGATGTTGACTCGCGCACGGGCTCGTTGACTGGTCGACTTTCCGGACTGTCGGTTGATCGCAGCCTGCTGAGTTTGATCTCCGGGTTCGAGCCGCGTGCCGCGCAGCAGATTGCATCCATCGAACAGATCATGCGTGATCAGATGCTGCGACAGCCCGATCCCAAAAGTAAGTCGCCGTTTTCGATCGAGGGCATCGGTCTGAAGGAAACCGGCGTCGTGGACATGTTCCAGCCTGCAGCGTCGGTGAGTGCATCACCGCAAGATCGCCTGGCTGCGGGGCGGATAAGAGGAGGCAGCGCAATTCGTTCTACCGCTGGATCATCGGCGATGCCGGTCATCATTAATGCATCAGCGGGCAGCGCGACGCTTCCGAAACCTCATGGAATTCCGGCACTGGTGATCGGCGAAGAAGATTCCGTGCTCGGTCTGCGGGCGGACCTGGATGTCTCGTTCCGACTGAACATCCCAACCGCCGGAGCCCGTCCGGAAGTGCGAGTTGTCGTCGATGTGACCGGCGGCGAAATCACAAACACCGCTCTGCCGTTCCCGCTCGAAGCGCTGTCCGGCCAGATCGACTGCACCGAGCAGGAAGTCACTATCCGCAAACTGTCCGGCATTAACGGACCAACGAAACTGGAGGTCAACGGCGCCGTCTTTCGCACGGACGCCGGACAAAGCGGCCGGATCGACGTGCAGTTGACGAACCTGGCGTGTGACGAGCGATTGCGGAACCGCCTGTCGACCGGCTTCGGACGCATTTACGACATCCACCATCCCAGCGGCTTTCTCGATATGAAAGTCAGCCTGACGGGAACCGACGGCCAATGGAAACCCGGCGGGCTGGTCGTCACGGCGAAACAATGTTCCGTGTCGCACGACTTCTTCCCCTACCCGGTCCATAACGCCGTTGGGTCGATTTCACAGAATGGCAAGGACCTGGAAATCGACATTCTGGGTTATGTCGGAACGCGGCCCATTTCGCTGAAGGGGGTCGTCAGGAACCCCGGTCCCGAAGCACGGCTCAAATTCGACATCGAGGTCGAAGACCTGCCACTGGATGAAACGTTCTATGCGGCATGCAACGACTCGCTGAAAGCCACGCTGAACTCAATGAATCTTGGCGGTCTGGTCGACGGCCACGTGACAATCGAGCGGCAGCCGGGTGAAGGCCAGAAGATGCGGCCTACGCTGACGGGTTGGCTCAAGAACGGCACCATGGCGTTTGAGAGCTTTCCCTATCGTGTGAATGAACTCAGTGGCAGGCTCGATTTCGACGGGCAGGACTGGTCATTCACCAAACTGCAGGGGGTGCATGGTGACGCAAAGCTCGGTGCCGAAGGTTCGTACGTCACATCAACCGGCTTGCCTGGTGAACTGAACCTGACGGTGACCACCGAGAACGCGGCGATCGACGAGTCGCTGCGACTGGCGATGCCGCCGAATCTCCAGGAGATGTGGGCCGAGTTCTCGCCGTCCGGCACCATCGAGCGATGTGTGACGAAGGCGTATTGGAGAAAGGGCCAACCCGCACGAATCACTCTGCCCGAGCTGATCGTCACCAACAGCCGCATCCAAATGGCTGCGTTTCCGTGGGAGATGACCGACGGCGATGCGTCGTTCCGCTACGACATCGACGACGAGTCCGGAGTCGCATGGTTATCAGTGAACTCGTACACGGGCCGGCACGGCAACACCCAACTCACCGCGCAGGGCTCTGTGCAGATCGAGCCGAACGGCGACTGGTGGGTACGCCTGCCACAATGGTCTGCCATCGACTTCGCGGCCGATGATTCGTTCCTGACCGCGGTGAGTCCAGACCTTGCAAGTGTTTTCAGCGCGTTCGACCCGCAGAAGAAAATGAATGTCTCAGGGATGCTGCAGTTTCGCGGGAAACCCGATCCACGAATTCCCATGACCGCGGCGTGGGATGTCGCAGCCACTCTGAAGGGCAACCGACTTGCCGTCGGTGTCGACCTGGATGACGTGCATGGGCGTCTGACTTCATCCGGACAGTGGAATGGTTTTGAAGTCGTCGATGGAAAAGGCCAGATCGATCTCAAAACGCTGACCTTGCTGGATGGTTATCGGCTACACAACATTCGTGGTCCGTTCCGGGTCGGAAATGGTGAAGTCTGGGCGGGTTCGCGCGACATTCTTGAGGGGAAGACGGGGCGACCGATCCGTCCGGACGAGCAGATCACGGCTGATTTCGTTGGTGGAGTGTTGAGCATCAACACAAAGTCTTCGACCGGAGCCCAACCGAAGTATTCTGCCCGCATCAATCTGTCGCATGGTCGGCTTGAGCAGTATGCGAAGCTGTACATGAACAGCAGCGACCGATTGCAGGGCGTAATGAATGGTTGGGTCAATCTGGAAGGTGCTGGTACCAATCCCGACAACCTGACCGGCAAGGGGCAACTGCAGATCGACCCGGCGGCCTTGTATCAGATGCCGGTCATCCTGCAGGTCATGAACGCGCTGACGATCGCCCCTCAGGACAATGCGTTTTTTGAGTACGCACGAGTGGATTTCCAGATCAGGAAACAGCGTTTCGAATTCAGTGCGATTGACCTCGTTGGAACCCCGATGCAGTTACGAGGTCAAGGTACGGCATCATTCGACGGCAACCTGGCTCTGAAATTCGTCTCGATGCTGCCGAACAATCCGCGCGCCATGGCCCGGCGACCTGGCATCTGGATACCGATTCTGACCGACGCGATTGGGTTAATTGGTGGTGTGGGAAATCTGGTCGGAGTCGTTGTTGAAGTCAGCGGCAAGACGTCGAACCCAACAACTCGCGTCATTCCGGCACGAAATCTGGATGACGCACTGCGAGGCTTTGTCAATTCTCTGAAACCGATTCCGCTGACGCCGCCGGCGCCGCCTCGACTGCCTCCCGTCGCGGGTTCAAAGCCATCGACGCGGCCTCGTTAGAGCCTGTAGCCGAACTCGCCAGAGTTTGGTTTCGCCGGGTCCGGCCAAAGTCTCGCGACTTCGGCTACCCCTCAATACACGACCGACACAACACCGCTAATCGACCGGCTCGATCGTGGCGGACATCGCCCCCTGACAACGAGCGATGACTTCGTCACGGCCGAATGCGTGAATCTGATCGCGCTTCAATTCGGCATGCTCCAGCGTCGTGGTCAGGCAGATCACGCGACCGGTCGTATCGACTTCCTTTGCGAACTGGAAACCTTTCTCGGGTTCGTAAGCAAACAACTCCTGCATCATGCGGATGACGTACTCGTAGGAGTGGTCGTCGTCGTCCCACAAGAGCACGTTGTACCGTGGAACTTTTCGCGGCTTCTGCGCTGATCGCTCGCGCTGTTTCGCGCGCGGCCTCACCGTCGGTTCGCTGACTGCTGCAGATTTTTCGGTCGACATGACTTGATCCCTGGCTGAACGACCCTGGAATTCGGGAATGTCTGCCCCTACATCTAACTCAGTCGCTTCAACTTTGTAATGCGCCCCGTGGCAACCCATTCCGCGACGAAGATGTTCCCGTCCGCGTCGAAGCAGGCGTCGTGCGGATGAACGAAGCGTCCGTCCTGCCATTGTTTTCGGTCGTTGCGAATGCCCTTTTTCGTCGTGATCCGCTCGACGTCGGCGCCAAGCTGCGCGACCACTTTGTTCTTTTCGTCAAGCAGTGTGACCCGAGCATGCAATTCTGGCACCAGCAGCAGGTTTTTCCATGAGTCGACGTTGGCCGGCAGACCGTAACCGGTCAGCGTCTCCAGGTATTTGCCGTCGAGTGTCATGTACTGCAGCGTGTGATGCGCGCGGTCACAGATCACGACCTGCTGCTCGCGTCCGGGCCGGCGATCGATCCAGATACCATGCGGAGTCGCGAACCGTCCTTCACCCGGACCGGGACCGCCGAACTTGGAGACCCAGTTCCCGTCCTTGTCGTAACGATGCACGTAGAACGAACCGTATCCATCGGTGAGCAGGAATCCCCCGTCATCCAGGAACGCGAAGTTCGTTGGCATGAAACGGTCGCGGCCCCAGATCTTCTGGCGATCCTTGTCTTCGTTGGCGGCGTACACTTCAGACTCCATGGGAGCGTATTTCTCCCACACGGTCTCGCCCTTGAGTGTCATTTTCGCGAAGGATTTCACCTGCTGGTACGCGCAGACGTAAAGAAACTCTTCGCCACTTTCTTCACGCACTTCGATACCGTGCCCGCCACCCTGAAACTGACTTCCAAACGCGCGGATGAACTTGCCCTGAGCATCAAACACGAAAATCGACGGGTGATCCTTCTTGCCCGCGTGACCTTCGTGAATGACGTACAGATTCTGAGCCTTGTCGACTGCGACGTTGTGAGTTGTCTGCCAGGTGTACTGAGACGGTAACTCGGGAAAATCATGAATCACCTCGAAGCGATGCTCGCCTTCTCCGACGACAGGAGCTGCTCCTGTCTTGCTTGCCACGATCGCGGCGGGCGCTGCAATCGTTGCTGCAGTCGCGGTCGCGGTGGTCGCCAGAAACTCACGACGAGACACGGATCGATGCTGCGACTGGCTCATCGGATTCTCCCTCGGATGATTTGTGCAGAGCGAGGCGGACAGGTGAAGCAGTCAACGTAACCTGCCGAACGGACTTGTGCCACCGGCCGTGCGTGAGGCTGCGAAGAAGTCGAGAGACAGGCCCTTGCTGAGCAATTACCGCGCGGCGTGCCACTGGAAATGGGCCGCGTCATTCGCGTCAGGGGCGTCGCTGAAAGCCGACCATGCAGATGTCGTCCGTCTGTGGATGACCCTCGATGAACGCACTCATGTTATCGACAATACCGGTAATCAGTTCCGCGACTTCCATCTGACTAGCGCCCGCGAATTCGACCAGACGGCTTGTCCCGTACAACTCGCGGTCCGGCTTCATCGCCTCAGTGACACCATCGGTATACAACAGCCAGGTATCGCCAGGCTTGATCGGACACGTCTGCTGCTGAAAGACCTGGTCCGGGATAATTCCCAGTGGCAGTCCGGAATCTTCACTTTCGATCAATTCCACCTTGCCGTCAGCATGGCGAACGACGGGTGGCAGGTGCCCTGCACTGACAACTTTCGCTTCCTGACGTACGGGGTCGACGGACACGATCGCACAGGTAATGAACCGATGCCCCAGGCCACTGGTGGCGATCTCTGAATTGAGGCCGGTCATCGCCTCGGCGGGTGAGTCTGCTGTCATCAGGTGCATACGTGCGGCGGAATAGAGGCGTGCCATCAACAGCGCCGCAGCCACACCTTTGCCCGCTACATCGGCGACGGTCACGACAATGTGACCGTTCGGCAAAGTGACGTAGTCGAAATAGTCACCACCCACATGCTGTGCTGCTTCGTAGTAGTGCGCGAATTCGTAATCCGGATGTTCGGGACGCTGATTCGGGAGGAACCCCAACTGAACCTGCATCGCGAATTCCAGTTCCCGCTCCATTTCCCGCTGGCTCAGCAGGGCATGGTGCAGATTCGAATTCTCGACGGCCAGAGTGCACTGGCTGGCAACGTTCACCAGCAGATCGAGATCGTCCTCATTGAAACGTGACCGCAGATCGAATGTCGTAATCTGAATCACTCCCAGACGATCGTCGTCCTGAGTGATCAGCGGGACGCACATCATCGAGCGAATCCGCAATCCTGACAGGCTCTCGCTGCTGGCGAAGCGGCTGTCGTCGCTGGCGTCGGCACTCAGGATCGCCTCGCCGCTGCGAAGCGTTCGGTTAACGATCGTCCGGCTGATCGACATATTGTCGTCGTCGGCGTGACGGTTGCGGAAGGCGCGAATCTGGGGCTCGCTGTGGTCGTCGACCATTGCGACAAAGCCCTGATCTGCCTGCGGGTAAATCGTGAACAGTGCGTCGAGCAGGTTGGGCAGAACTTCGTCGATGTCCAGGACTCGTCCCAGAGACTTACCGATCTCCAGCACGGCTCGTAGTTTGACCTCCGGCTTCACGCTTAGACGCACACCCGATCTCGATCGGGCATCGATGCGTGAAATGATCGACGATCGTTCGCTCGAATCCTCGTCAAGTTCACCGGTATCACCGACAGTCGCCTTGGCGGCGCGGTCGTCGTCATCGTCGTCGAATTCGGGCTTGGTGTATTTGACAGCCGGCCGAGTGGATGACGACGACTGGCTGGCGGCGTGATACACGTACGAATGTTCGCAAACCGCGACAACATCCCCGTCCTGCAGCATCGTCGGCTTGAGGACGTCAACATCGTTCAATTGTGTGCCGTTGCGACTACGCAGATCTTCGACGAAGTACGTTCCGTGCGACTGCGTGATCTGTGCGTGCTGACGGCTGACAGCACCGTCGTCCAACGGAACCGTACAACTCGGATGCCGTCCGAATGTGATGCGATCACCATCCAGAGGAACCGTGTTTCCGGCGCTCGCACCTCTCAGAATTGTCAGACTGGCCGCCACGAACTGGCTCTCCACGGAAGTCTTGCGTGATGTGAGGGAGCGGAAAAAAACCGCCCGGTTTCGATACGGTCGAAAATGGAATGACCCAGCCGGCAGCATCCGTAAAGCCAGCCCCCTCGTTTGCCCGCCCGAATTCTAACTCTGTTCGAGGCACGGAACAATCAGATGGCGATGATCGAAGAGTGTTGCCGCGTACGCGATTTGGCTGCGAACGCTGGTAGTTGACGAACGGGATGGTGGTCAGTAAGGACTGTGGCAGTGTGCGTTTTTTCACCCGCCTGTGTAGACTCGCGGCTGTGAGTCTGTCGTTTGGAGCGAACAATCGACCAGTCCTTGAGGAGCCATCCGATGCCCCGCATCTGCCATTTGATATGCAGTCTGCTTTGCCTCTCTGTGATCCTGAGCTCTGCGATGAACGACATCCGCGCCGAAGAACAGTGGGTCACGTACGAAGGATCAGATGGTCCGGGCAAGGGCAAGCACATCGTGTTTGTGAGCGGGGATGACGAATACCGCTCGGAAGAAGCCTGTCCGCAACTGGCAAAGATCCTGGCTGTGCGGCATGGCTTCAAATGCACCGTGCTGTTCGCGATCGACCCCGAGACCGGGGAAATCAATCCTGGACATCAGACGAATATTCCGGGCACGCACCTGCTGGACGACGCGGACATGATGGTCGTGTTCCTGCGTTTTCGTCATTTGCCCGATGAGCAGATGAAGCCGATCGACGACTTCACAAAGTCGGGTAAGCCTATTATGGGTCTGCGAACCGCGACACATTCATTCAATTATCGGAATCAGGACAGCCCGTATGCGAAGTGGCACTGGCGAAGCAAAGAACCAGCCGGGGGCTTTGGGCAGGCAGTGCTGGGTGACACGTGGATCAGCCATCATGGCGGACACAAATCTCAAGCGACGCGCGGTGTGATCGAGGCTGGAAACGAAAAACACCCGATCCTCACCGGGGTCGATGATGTCTTCGGACTGACGGACGTTTACGGAGTCACGCACCTGCGCGAGGACGATGACATCCTGATGAGAGGCGCCGTGCTGGCCGGGATGAAGCCGACGGATTTGCCGGTCGAAGACAAGAAGAACGACCCGATGATGCCGCTCGTGTGGACTCGGATGTACAAGGGCGAAACCGGCAACACGACGCGTGTGATCAACACGACAATGGGCGCTTCGGTCGATCTGGAGAGTGAAGGCCTGCGTCGGCTGCTGGTGAATGCCTGCTTCTGGGGTCTGAAGATGGAAGCAAAGATCCCGGAAAAAGCCGACGTCGCCATCGTCGGCGAATTCAAACCGCTGATGTACGGTTTCGGAAGTTTCCAGAAGGGCCTGAAGCCGTCGGACTTCGCGCTGCGAAAATAGCCAGGCCCTCCCGTGGACGAGTAGGGCTCATTGAAGGCGCTGTAACGTGACGACGGATCTCGAAGCCCGCTACTCGGAACTGATCGGTCAAACCGAAGTCCCGTGGGACTCGAATCGCCACTTGGAACGCTGCCTGGGTGGCGGAGGTCAGGGCACCGTTTACCTCAGTCGTCGCAGAGGAACCGGTGATTTCTCGTTGCCGGTCGCGCTGAAGTTCTTTTCGCCGCAGCCATACGACAGTCCGCAGAACTATCGGGATGAAATGGCGCGCATGGCGCGGGTCGCGTCACAGGTCGCCAGTATTCAGCACGACAATCTGGTGGATGTCCAGAACTTCGTCGAGCTGAACGGGATCTATGTTCTGGAGATGGAGTGGGTCGATGGTGCTGACATGCGGTGTCTGCTGACTCCGGATGCCTTACAGCACGTGCGTGAACACGCGACGCAGCGTCACTGGCAGAAGCTGAACCGCGACGTCGTTACGGATGGACGAGCCCAGCCACGAGTCAAACCAGGCATGGCCGTCGCGATCGTGAGGGAATGCCTGAGCGGTCTGGCAGCGCTGCATCGACAGGGGATTGTGCACAACGATCTCAAACCATCGAACATCATGCTGAAACGCAGTGGCAACGTGAAGTTGATTGATATCGGTTCCGGGTTTGCGACTTCCGAGACACCGCTGACAGTCCCCTGCACTCCTGAGTACGCCGCTCCCGAAGTGCTGGACGGCCACATCGCGACGCCACAGTCTGATCTGGCCAGTCTGGGATACGTCCTGCTCGAAATGCTGTCGGGTGCGCACCCGTTCGCCGGGCTCAGTTACACGCGTCTGGTGCAGGCGAAACAGTCGGCCCTCGATCAGCTCCCCGCGTGGCTTCCACCGGAAGAATTCGCTTACTCCGACATGCTGCTGCCGCTGTTGCGTCGGCTGATCGCTCCTGATCCGTCACAGCGATTTGAAAGCGCCGAACAGGCGGACCAGTCGGATGACGGGGCGCTGGCATTCGAAGAAGAGCTGATTAAGGGCGACCTGGCGTTTGCCCAGGAGACCGACATCCGCGCCTGGATGAAAGAAGTGGAAGCCGACCCGGGGCCGTTGGACGTTTTGGATTCGACGCGTACGTTTTCACGCCCGGCACCACAGCACGATGCGGAGACATAACGAGTCACTTGTCGTCACTGCTCGATAACCGATTCATGATCTCGCCGAGTCGCGTCATGGCTCGAACATATCGATTGCTGGCTGCCGTCGGGCTGAGCTCCAGAGTCTCAGCCACCTCACTGTTCGACAGGTGCTCGAAGTGACGCAGAGCAAGCACTTCGCGATCGACTTCGTCCATCGAGCCAAGTGCTTCACGAAGTTGCCGAATCTCCTCGGCACGGACGGCGGCCTGACTGGGCGATGTCCGTTGCTTGAACAGGGCCTGAGCGATCGATGCGCCAGTTTCGTCGGGATCGGAATATCCACCCAGTCGAACTTCAACCGCGGCCGTACGCTTCTGCGCCGACTGCTGGCGATGCAGGTCGATCAGCGTCTGATAAGTCTGTGATCGCAGCCAGACATAGAACGACACTGACGGGTGCGACAGAAAATGGTCAATCCGCTGGGCCACTCGCAGATAAGCTTCCTGCAGCACGTCGGCCGGGTCGATTCGGCCACGCAGTCGACCGTCGAGACGGAATTCGACCATGCGTTCCAGGCGTTCCCTGTACCGCGAAAACAGCTCAGCCAGAGCCGTCTCGTCACCGCTTTTCAGTGCGCGGAGTTCATCGCACATGAATTCACTGGTCCCAGGTGTTTTCTGGTGTCATTCGTCTGTTTCGTGGTTGTTGATCAAGAGAACGCAGTCGTGGGTGAGATATGCGGCTGGATTCGGGCACGGTGGCGCTATTAGACGAAAAGCCTCCGGCGTCGCCCACGGGAAAGCAGGCGGGATTCGCGATTCCGGGATTTTGCTCGTCTTTTCAGACAGTCGGTGAGTACAGAATTCGGTCGGGCACTCGATATTTCGAGTGTGACCCAATCGATGGACTTGCGCCGCTGTCCCAGATAAACCCTCCGTAACTACGAGAGCAATCACAGCACTGGTCCAGGGCAGCGCACAGTCGAAAGGCGAAATGAAACTATGAGTATTCGGTTCATCGTTTGTGTTATGGCTGCCACTGCGATTGCGTGCATAGACACCATCGGACTGGCAAGTGAATTGACCTGGCAGGCCGGCGTGGCAAAAACGAAGATCACTCCGGTCGGACCAGCGTGGATGGCCGGGTATGCCTCGCGGACCGAGCCGTCAAAAGGTGTCGAGCAGGACCTGTTTGCGAAAACACTGGTCGTGCAGGACGGCGACGGACAGACGCTTGTCATCGTGACACTCGACCTGATCAGTGTCCCGGGACCGCTGCGGAAATTCATCGAGGGATCGCTGGCCCGATCGCGCGGGCTGAAGTCAGCCAATCTGCTGATGAACTGCTCGCACACGCACTGCGGTCCGGAGATTCGTACCACCGGCACGGCGTTGGATGGACTCGACCCCGAACGTCGCGCGAAAGCGACCCATTACGTCAACGTGTTGCGGCTACGCATTGTCGAGTCCATCGACACCGCCTTCGATAACCTGGCTCCAGCCAACGTGTCGTTCCAGAAGGCGCGGGCTGGCTTTGCCATGAATCGCCGTACGCCGACCGACACGGGATACGCCAATCGACCGAATCCCGACGGACGTGTCGATCACGATGTCCCGCTGCTACGGGTGGAAGACGCCGACGGAAAGCTGACGGCCATCGTTTTCGGATACGCCTGCCACAACACGACACTCAGCTTCTATCAGTTGTGCGGCGACTATGCCGGGTTCGCTCAGGAGTATCTGGAAGACGCTCATCCCGGGACGATCGCGATGTTCATGATGGGCTGTGGCGGTGATCAGAATCCGTACCCTCGCCGCACACTGGAACTCGCAAAACAACACGGACGCACGCTCGCGACAGCGGTCGAAGCCGCGCTGACGACAACGCCTCGTCAAATCTCCGGGCAATTGCAAGTCGGATTCGGTACCGCGGAACTGGAGTACGCCGACGCGCCGACGAAAGAGCAACTGGTCGAGCAGTTGAAGTCAGCCAACAAATACGACAGGCGGTATGCCGAACGGCTGTTGAAGGAACTGGAAGCCGACACACTGCTGACGAGCTACGCGGCGCCGATTCAGGTGGTTCGCTTCGGCGACGCTGTGCTGTTTGTCGCGCTGCCGGGCGAGACGGTTGTGGATTACTCGCTGCGAATCAAACGAGAGAACCGGAAGGAAGGCGGTCCGGACGTGTGGGTCGCCGGATACTCGAACGATGTGTTCGCCTACATCCCGAGCCTGCGAGTCCTGCAGGAAGGCGGCTACGAAGCCAGCGGAGCGATGCGATACATGACAACCGTCGTCCAGCCCGGCGCGTTTGCTCCGAATGTCGAGCAGCGAATGATGGAACGGGTCGATCAGCTGATCAAAGAGACAGGAAAGGATGAATGAAGACACCACACCTCGCAGTAATGCTCATGATAACGATGCTCGCCGGGGGTTGTGCCGAATCTCGGCCGACAACCACGACTGGGCCGGACGACGCCTCGGCACGGGCGACTACAGACGGTGGCCAGGACGATCCAATAGTCTCGCCCCCAGACGCAGATGAACCAGACGCAGCAGAAACGTCGAAGCAGGTTCAACTGAAAATAAAGACCTGGGGTGAAGTCCAGGCGTGGGTTGGCCGCCAGCAGGGCAAAGTCGTTGTCGTCGATGTGTGGTCCACGTTTTGCGAACCGTGCATCGAGGAGTTCCCGCAATTCGTCGAGCTGCACAATCAATTCGCGGACGAGGTCGCTTGCGCGTCGGTCGACATCGACTATTACGGTGCCGGTGACACACCCGAGGAGATTCAGCCGCGCGTGCTCGAATTCCTGACAAAGCACAGAGCGACCAGTGTCAACTTCATCTCCAGCACGGCGGACGAGGAAGTGCTGGACTCGATTGGCATCGCGGCCATTCCAGCCGTGCTGGTTTACGACCAGACCGGAAAGCTGAAAAAGACATTCACAAACGACAATGGTGAGTATGGCCCGAGCGGGTTTCGATACGCGAAGGACATCAACCCGTTCGTTGAAGAACTGCTGCGTTGATTGATCAGGGAATCCTGATGCGATAGCGTCTTATGCGTGTGAATGACTGTCAGTGTTCCTCGTAAAGTGGAGGTATCTGCATGCAACGTGTCATGATGCCGGCGCTCGGCTTAATGGTGGCATGTGCCGCCACGGTCGCAGTTGCCGGTGACATCGAGTCCGGACCCCAGAAGGGTGATCCGGCAAAGTACTTTGAGGTGAAAGACGTCACTGGTCCGCGGAAGGGCAAGTCCCTCTGCTACAGGTGAGCTTTCGGTAAAGTCCCAGTGGTCAACATTCACGCACGTGAGATCACGGACGAACTGATCAGTCTGATCAGTCAAATCGATGAGCTTGTCAGTCCCGCAACACCTCCCGGCAAGCCGGGTAGTACCCACTCTTTCGTCGTCTTCCTGACGGATGACCCGGATGAGCTGGAACCGAAACTGGCGGCAGCCGCCAAGAAAGCAAAACTGAAGAACACGCCTCTGACCATTTACGATGGCGAAGCCGGGCATCCCGACTACAAGATCGCAAAAGAGGCCGAAGTGACCGTCCTGCTGTGGACGAACCGCAAAATTGAAATCAACTTCGCCTTCGGTAAGGGTGAGCTTGATAAGGATGCGGTGAAGGAAGTCGTCGCCGCCACGAAGAAGTACGTCGCGGCCAAGTAGACGACGGTGCCAGCAGCATCGTCGCTGGCGACGGTTTTTGAGTTCACAAGATGTTCTGGCAGAGTCACACAGAAAGGCCCGTTTCCCAACTGGGGGGCGGGTCCTTTTTTGATAACGGACTGGTCTCGGCGCGACAAAGCCGCAACGTCACCAGTCAGCCTCACGCAAATCCGCGAAGACGCAAAAGATTGAAGTCTTGACTTTGCGGCTTCGTGCCTTCGCGTGAGACCTGAAAACGCCCACAGATGAGGGAGCGTGAGAATGCGTCTGATCTCAAGTGCCGTCCTGACCGTAATCGCATGTGTGCCAGCAACCGCAATCGCCGGCCCGTCGAACAGTCTGATGGACATCTCGGCCGATGGAAAACTTCTCGCCTGCAGCAATCGCGACAGCGGCACGGTGACAATCGTCTCACTCGATAATCACAAGGTCGTGCGCGAGGTCAAAGTCGGGGGCCATCCAGAAGGCGTGTCATTCATCGGAGAAACGCATAACGTGGCCGTGGCCGTTTACGACGACGATCAGGTCGTGATGTTGAATGCTCAGACGGGCGGGAAGATCGGCATCGTCGATGTGTTTGACGAGCCCTACGGCGTCGTCAGTAAAGCAGACGGTTCGCGACTGTTCGTGACGCTCGACTATCCCGGCCAGATTGTGGAGATCGACACCGCCAGCCGGAAACAGATTCGCACTATCCAGGCGGGCCCGTTCGCGCGAGGCTTGGCACTCGACGCCGACGAGAAGCGGCTGTACGTCACTGAGTTTTACACCTCGACAGTTCGCGCGATTGACATCGAGACCGGCAAGCCGGTCGATGAATGGGCCGGCAGCAGCACTGACAACCTGGCTCGCCAGATTGTGGTGAATCCGCGTCGGCCGAAAGTGTACCTGCCTCACATCCGCTCGCGCGTGAACGAGGCCCACGGATCAGGTTCGATCTTCCCGTACATTGCCGTGCCCGATACGCGACCTGGTGAGGGACGGCGTCGACGTCGCGTGCCCATGGACACGTTTGGTCAGGGGCGGATTACGGCCAACCCATGGGAAGTCGGCCTCAATCCGGACGGCACGCAAATCTACATCGTGTTCGCGGGAACGAACGAGCTGTACGCGGCCAACATTGTCGATGACGACTACCGCGAACTGGTGTTCCGACGAATGGTCATCGCGGGCAACAACCCGCGAGCCGTACGCGTCGCTCCAGATGACAAGACGGTTTACGTCTACAACGCGCTGGACTTTCAGGTGCTGGCTCTACAGACGGCCAATCTGTCGCGCGTGGCCACAATCGACGTAACCGCCAATCCGCTCACCCCCGAGGTGCATCGCGGAAAAGTGCTGTTCTATTCGTCGCTGCAGCCGATGGTCGGACGCCGCTGGATTTCCTGCTCAAGCTGCCACCCGGACGGTCAGTCCGACGGTCGTACCTGGAAGAACCCGGAAGGCCTGCGGAACACGCAGTCGTTTGCTGGACTGGGTGCGACGCATCCGGTCCACTGGTCGGCCGACCGCGACGAAGTGCAGGATTTCGAACACACAGTTCGAGGCCTGCTGATGCAGGGGCGCGGTCTGATCCGCGGAAAGGTCAATCCACCACTGGGTGCCCCCAACAAGGGGCTCTCTGAAGATCTCGACGCACTGGCCGCCTATGCCGATTCGCATCAATTCACTCTGAGCCCCCATGCGAAGGGTGGACTGAGTGACGCGGCAAAGCGCGGACGAACGATCTTTCTGTCTGAGAAGACGAAGTGCGCGACGTGCCACAGCGGACCGCTCATGACCGATTCGAAACCGCGCCCAGTCGACGAAATTGTTCGATGGGATGTTGGAACGGGCAACGACGACCCCGGGGAGAAAATGGGTCCCGCTTACGACACGCCCACGCTGCTGGGGCTTTACCGCACCGGGCCGTGGCTGCATCACGGTAAGGCCACGACGCTGGCTGAGGTCTTCACGAAGTACAATCCGAAAGATCAGCACGGCACCACAAGCCATCTGGCGGAGCAGGAGATCAGTGATCTGGTTGAGTTCCTGAAGGCTCTCCCGTACGAGGACCCTGTGCTGACCACGGCAGGCGGACGCTGACCAGACTCTTCAGTCCGGATCGAGAAGCATGTTGAATATCGAATTTCGAACAAGGAATTTCGAACGATGAAGTTACCCGGTTTCGATTCCGTTCGGCGGACGTTGTTGACGCGACAGGGAGTCCTGATTGCTGGACTGTTGCTGCTGGCTGGTTGTGCCGAATCGGACGCACCCCCAACGGTCGGGTCAGTGCCACAGCCGGAGCCGTCAACAGTCACACTGGAAGTGCAGTCTCCGGTAGAGACCGACAAACTCATTGCGAGTCACCAAGGCAAGATCGTTGTCGTCGACCTGTGGACCTTGTGGTGAGACCACTGCGTCGCGGAACTCCCGCACCTTCTGCAGTTGCAGAAGAAGTATCCGAACGAGCTGGTCACGATTTCGCTCAACCTCGATCACGACGAGGCGAACGTACCACCGCCAGAAGAACTGCAAAAGGAAGTGCGCGACAAGCTTGTCGAGCTGAAGCTGGAGATTACGAATGTGATGTCCAGCGAGGCCTACGAAGATGTGCTCGCGCGTCACGACATGTTCTCGCTGCCCGCGGCGATTGTTTACGACCGCGACGGCAAAGAGTTCCGCAAGTTCGAAGGAGACCTGAGCTACGAAGAGCAGGTCTTTCCTCTGATCGCCGAGATGCTGTCTGCGTCTGACGACGGAGCCGCGGCGGCTGAACCCAGTGAAGATGTTCCACCAGCAACGGGAACACAGGACTGAACGTGACCACGCCGACCATAGCGCGGCTTGCTCAACAGCAGACCGAAACACGCGCAGCGCAGTTCCGGCACGTGGTCCTGAACTCGAACAACACAGTTTGACTGCCTCGGCGAAGCGGCGCTGACCGGGAGAAGTCCGTGATGAGCTGAAGAAGATTCCGTTTCACTGTATATATCTACCGGTGTCAACGGTTGGCGACTCCAACCGGGGGCTGTTCCGAAGAGTGTTTTGTCCGTTCTTCCCGGTCACTCTGGAGATTTCCATGCAGTTTCGCACGTTACAACTTTCGTTGATCGTAACCCTGAACACGGCCCTCCTGCTGTCTTCCGGTGTCAGTCGCGGTGATGAACAGAAGCCGGCGACAGAATCAAAAGTTGAGGTGGCGAAAGCTGATCCATTCGCCGTACCCGAGGATGCTTCGCCGCAAGAGCTTTTCGCGTTCATTGGAAAAGTGCAGAAGATGCGTCCGAAAGTGCGGACAGCTCAGGCGTACTCTCAGCACTTCAAGGCCGCGTATGGGGCAATCATCGAGGCGTCGGATCAGATTCTCAAAACGGATGACTTGAGTGACGCGGACGAAGTACGAGCATCGACCCTCCGGATCGAAACCTTGCGGCGTCTGATTCGATACGACCGCAGCGTGAAAAAGGAAACGCTCAGCTTTGCTGCGAAATTGAAGGCGGATTCACGAGAGAAGCTTGCCAATCTCGGTGAGTATCACTCTCTGAGCATTCGCACGGAAGATGTGCCTCGAATGACCGATGACGAACGCCGCGCGTTTACGGACGAGGTGTTCGCGTTTCCCAAACGCATCGGAGTCACGTCGCAGTCACTTGGCGTGGCCGGAGGACTCGCGCGAAGCCTCGAAAGGATTGGCAAACTCGAAGAAGCTGCCGTGGCCAGTCTGGCTGTGGGCGATCTGGCTGAAGAGGCCAAGGATGACCGGATTCGAAGTTACGCACCGAAATTCAAAGGTGCGGCACGACGTCTGCGATTGCCCGGGAATGTCATGGAGTTGAAGGGAACGACATTCGATGGCGAAGAATTCGATCTGGCGTCGCTTCGCGGCAAGGTCGTGCTTGTCGATTTCTGGGCGACCTGGTGTGGCCCCTGTCTCGCCGAGATACCTAATCAACAGAAAATGCACGCCGCCTACAAAGATCGCGGTTTTGAGATTCTGGCGATCAATATGGACCGTGACAAAGTGCGGATGAAGAAATACGTCGACGACAAAGACCTGAGCTGGTTGCAGCTCGTCAACTTCAATCCGAAGACAACAAGCTGGAACAACCCAATTGCCGTCGAGTTCGGCGTCATGTCGATTCCCGCAACGATCATGATTGATCGCGAGGGAAAAGTGGTTTCGCTTCGCTGCCGCGGAAAAATACTCGACCAGATGCTGGTCAAGCTGATCGGTCCGGTGGAAACAACAGAAACGACAACTACGGAAACGACGACCGGTGCTGATGAATAATGTTCGGTAGCCGCGTGTAACACCGCTGGCACACACATGCACGCATGCAAACGGCCGAGGCGAATCACTTCGCCTCGGCCGTTTTGCGTCACTCACTCAATTCAGTGTTACCAGTTCTTGGGATCGAGGTACCAGAACCACTTCTCGGTCCGTGGATTGAAGTTCAGGTTCCACGAGCCGTCATCCCATTCCATCTGTACCTGTCGCCAGCCCAGCGGGACTTGCGGATAGGGGTAGAACGGTCCGACGTATGGCCAGGCACTCGCACTGTATTGCTTGGGATAACTCAGCGAGGCGTAGTTCGGGTACGAGGCGTAAGTTGGCCATGAGTACTCCGGGAGGTTCGGCAGGTCGTATGCCAGATGCGACGGAGCTCCGCCACCATGAGCACGCTGGCCAGGACCGGCCCCTGGGGGAACCATCATCTGAGGCCCACCGGGTCCACCCGGTATCCCCGGGCCTCCAGGGCCACCCTGCATCGCCGGGCCACCGGGGCCGCCAGGGCCGGGTTGCTGGTACGCGACAGGCCGAATCGCCGACGGCGGCGGTCCGAAGGTGATCTGGTTGTTGACGTTCTGCACACCCGGAACGCTCATGACGATTTGCTGGGCGAACATCTTCAACTGGGGATGAGCGACCTGACCGGTGAGTGTGGCCAGTCCGTTGTTGTACCGGACTTCGACGTCCATCCCGTTGATCTGATACTGACCGATCGCCTGAGCGATTTGCTCGGCCATAGCCTGATTCGAGCTGGCAGCAGGGCTGGCACCAGACGGGGCATTGAATTGAGCAGGCTGGATTGGTGACCGCATGCCCGGTGCGGCAAGTCGGTTGTCGACCTGTCGCACGAACGGGTTCTGCGACACGACCTGAGTGATCATGGCGACCTGCTGCGGGTCCTGTACCGAGCCAGTCAGGGTCGCAATCCCTCGCTGGAACTTCAGATCAACTTTGTGACCTCGGAGACCCATCTGGCTGATTGCCTGACCGATTTCGACGGCAACCTGCTGTTCGCTGGGTGCGCTTGACGGTGTCGACTGTGGACGCCGATTGCCAAACGACTTCAGGCGACTGAAGAACCCGGTCCGCTTGATCTGTGAGGGCTGTCGAGCAGTCGCACTCTGAGCGGCGGGTGCCGCCGGTGCATTGAATGCTGCCTGTTGGATGTCGCTCGCCGGAGTCGCGGCGGACGGTGTCTGTTCGAGAACGGTCAGTTGATTCTGCACGGAGTTGATACCGGGGACCTGAGAGGCAACCTGAGAGGCCATCTCTTTCTGCCGGGCATCGGCGATTTTTCCACCCAAGCGGCAAACGCCGTCCTGCACGACAATCTCGATGTCAAAGCCACGCAGCTTTTGAGCCCGCAACTGTTGTGCGACCTGCTCAGCAATCTGCTGGTTGCGAGCATCCGCAGTCTGAGCCGCCAGCTCTGAGTTCAGGAAGGGGAACGGACCGATCGCAACTCCCGCGGTCGCGGCGGCAATGCCCAGTGACAGGACCCATTTTCGATAACGCAACATGGACTCGCTCTCCTTATGTTCCTGGTCGCCCCCGTTTGACGCGCCGAACTGGTGTTCGTCTCGACAGATCGGAACCGCTGCCGTCGATGTGGTCACAGGTCGAGCACCGGCGGACTGATTCCACAGACCACACCATGGTTGCTCATCCTGTTTCATCGGCTAACAGAGTCCGGTTGCACAGACTTTTCCTGTTATCTGGGTCAAAACAGTTAATCGGGTCGTAATCCCTTTCGAGTCTGGAGATGACCGGCCTCATCCGCATGTCATCGTCGATACGATGAATTGATACGTCGGAACCCCACTCCAGTCCCGGAGATGCAGCATGCGGACTGTTCTTCCCCTGACCCTGATGGCCGTCCTGGCCACCCCGTTGCATGCCCAGGTTGTGCGGGCCGTGGGAGTCGCGTCGTCACAACCTGCTGCCACGTACCAGCAGAACCAGAACGAATTCGGGGCGACGATTTTCTATAGTTCGCCGTCTCGTCAGGTTGCGCCACCCTCCGGGCAGCCCGTGCAATATCCAACCGTTTACGGCCAATACCCAACAGCCTACGGACAGTATCCGTCACAGCAGGCAGGAACGGGCGTGCCACCGGGTTCAGTCGCGACTCAGGGACAGGCCGGGACAGCGCCGCCGGGATATCCGCAGACTCGGGCAGCACAACAGCAGGCTGCCCGCGGCCAACAATCGCGACGCGGGCAACGGGCCGATCAGCGTGACGTTCGCGATCAGGACCGGAACAAGAGGCAGCAGCAGTTGCCTGTCTATATCCCTGATCCGGCGACGGAACGGTTCTTCCGCAACCTGTATGGCCACCGTCGCTCGACATTCAATCAGAGCCAGCAAGGCTACACGCTGCAGGGACTTTCGCGAGCCAATCAGAATACGTACGGCTACTCGCAGTACGGTCAGACACGTTACGGCCAGAGTTATTCAAACCCCGGCTTCCAGAACCAGAGCACCTACAACCAGAGCCAGCACAACTACAGCCTGCACAATGTTGTCGTGCCGGGCAGCAACTTCTGGCGATATTGAGACCGAAGTCCCGGCATGCGATCGCCTGGCTTGAGTTTTCAGAGCGTAGCTTTCAGTGTTCCGCACATCGGATCACTCGTCAGTTGCACTGAGAACCGCCAGGAAGACCACCATGATTCTCGACCAGTTCAAACTGGATGGACGCGTTGCCATTGTGACCGGGTCCAGCCGCGGCATCGGGCAGGCTCTCGCCTGGGGACTGGCTCAGGCCGGTGCTGATGTCGCCTGCATCACACGGTCGGGCAACGCGGCAGACACGCGTCAACTCGTCGAGGGATGCGGCCGAAAGTTCCTGGACATCGCCGCCGATCTGGGCGACCCGGACGCGCGACCCGGCCTGGTCCAGAAGGTCGTTGATGAACTGGGTCGCGTCGACATTCTGGTGAACAACGCCGGAGTCACTCATCGACACCCTCCCGGCGAGTATCCGCTGGATGAATGGCGCTATCTGCTGGAAGTGCATCTGCACGCGGCGTTCGAACTCTCGACGCAGGCGGCCGAATTCATGGCTATTCGCGGTCGCGGCAAGATCATCAACATCGGGTCGCTGATGTCGTTTGAGGGCGGTCTGAACATCTCGGCGTACACATCGGCAAAACACGCGCTGGCGGGCCTGACGAAGTCACTCGCGACGTCATGGGCAAGCCAGAGCATCAACGTCAATTGCATCTGCCCCGGCTACATCGAAACCGAACTGGCCGGACCTCTGCAAAGTGACCCGGTTCGAGGGCCACAGATTCTGGATCGCATCCCCGCCGGACGCTGGGGACAGCCGGACGAGCTGGCGGGCCTGTGCGTGTTTCTTGCAAGCCACGCGTCAAACTACATGCACGGCAGCATCATCCCGATCGACGGCGGCTGGTTGTCGCGCTGAGCCGATCCGTCGTTCGTTGGGTGCAATTTGTCATTAGTTATTTGTCATCTCTCAAGGTCAATGGACAGCGTTCATGAACGCGGCGCACATCCCGCGACCTGCAGGACAGCAATGACAAATGACTATTGACAAATAACTAATGACAAATGACAGCACCATCGGCACAGTTAGTCTGAAGCCCGCGGCGGAAGTTTCTCTTCAAGGTAGCGAGTCATCAGTCCGCGCAGATGCCGGGTCGTGTTCTTTCCCTCGCGAATCGCGTGCGTCCGGTACGGGTAAGCCATCATGGTGAATGGCTTGTTGTGCCGAACCAGCTCGTTGATCAGCATCTCGGTCGTCTGATAGTGACAATTGTCGTCACCCGTTCCGTGGATGAGCAGCAGGTTTCCTTTGAGCTGCTTTGCAAAGTTCATCGCCGAACCGTCGCGATACCCGGCGACGTTGTCGTTGGGCAGACCCATGTAGCGTTCCTGATAAATCGTGTCGTAGTACCTCTGATTGGGAACGGGCGCGATTGAGATGGCGGTGTGGTACAGGTCCGGGTATTTGAAGATCGCCTGCAGACTGGATGAACCACCGCCGCTCCAGCCCCAGATACCGACGCGTTTCGCATCGATGTACGGTCGCGTACGCAGCATCTCCCGCAGCGCGGCGGCCTGTTCTTTCGCGCTGAGTATTCCAACCTGGCGATACACGCACTTCCGCCACTCGCGTCCCCGCGGAGCTGGTGTGCCGCGGTTGTCAAAACTCATCACGATGTAGCCGCGCTGAGCCAGCATCTGGTGCCACAGGTAAGCAGTCCCACGCCAGCGATCCAGAACCGTCTGTCCGGCCGGTTCTCCGTAGACATACACCAGTACTGGATACCGTTTCTGCTCGTCCTTTGCCGCGTCGAATTCCGGCGGCTTCATGCACCAGCCGTCAAGCTCCACTCCGTCTCCGATATCAACGCGCAGGAATTCAACCGGCTGACGGTGAAGCTTCGCGACCTTCTTGTGCAACTCCTCGTTGCTCTCCATCACCTTCAGCGATTTATGCTCGGGCAGACTGACGAGACTCGTTGCTGGTGGGCTGTCGAACGACGACGACGTGTGGATCGCCAGAGTGCCATCCGGCGAGATTGAATAGTCGTGCGTCCCGGTCATGTCGGAGGGAGTCACTCGACGCAGTCCGTTGCCGTCCAGACCGATGGAATACAGATGTCGCTGTGCGGCGCTGTCCGGCGAGGCGATGAAGTACGCCAGCTTTCGCTGCTCATCAACACGGAGCAGCCGAATCACGTCGTAAGGCCCATCGGTCACCAGTCGATATTCCGACCCATCCGCCGCAACGAGATACAGGTGCCTCCAGCCGTCCTGCTCGCCCAGCCACGTGAAATGCTTCCGGTCGGACAACCATTGCATTTCGTCGTGAACGTTGACCCATGCGTCGTCGTGCTCTGTCAGAATCGAGCGAGTGACAAAACGTTCTCCGTTGTATTTAGCCAGCAGAACAGTGTTCGTATTCTGCAGCCGGTTCAGTCGCTGCAGGAAGATCTCGCTCGAATCGCCGCCCCATTCCATGCGGGCCACGTAGTGATCCCGGTTGTCGCCCTCAAGCGGAATCCAGCGGGTTTTCTGACTGGCAATGTCGACGACACCGACCTGACAGATTGGATTTGTCTGTCCGGTCTTGGGATACGGCAGCATCAACAACTCGGGGTAGAGTCCCGCCGTGTTGTTGACCAGCGGAATGCGCGGCACGCCCGTCGTGTCGATTCTCCAATAGGCGATCTTTCGTCCGTCGGGACTCCAGCGAAAACCGTCACGCAGACCCAGTTCTTCCTCGTAGACCCAGTCGAAAGTGCCGTTGATGACATCTGGCGTTTCGGTCTGAGTGAGCTGGGCAATGTCTCCACTGAGCAAATCCTCGACGTAGATATTCCGCTCACGCACGTACGCCACGCGATTCGAGTCAGGAGCGAACTTGGCGAACATCAGCGTGGCGGACGACGCGTCGCCGCCGAGCTTCCGCAGATCGTGGCTGGACAGGTCCAGCACCCAGTAATCCCCGCGCGTCTTGCGTCGCCAGACGCGCTTCGAGTTCGTGTAGACAAGAACCTTCGACCGGTCCGGCGACAGTGCGTAGCCGTCAATCGCCAGAGTCTCTGATTCGAGCGACGGAGTCAGCCGAGCCGGCGTGACGAGCACGGTTTCTGAATCGCTGGCCGGATCAACGAGTACAAGGCTGCGACCTTCAATGCCATCGACCGACTTGAGCGTCGTGTACGTCGCTCCGTCCGGCATCCAGCGGACAGACATACTTTTCGAACTGAATTCGTCACCGTCGTAGATTCGATCCAGCGTCAGGAGACCAGGATCGGGCTTCTCGTCCTCTGCGAAGGACCGAGTTGAAAGAGCGAGAAGAACAACCAGAAGAAAGCGGCTGAGGCGTTGGTTCATTGCGGTTCGTCAGGCACGCAGGGCGTGTTCATCGGGCAGCTAATCGGTCGGGCGACGACGAAACCGGAGTTCGTTTACCGGAAGTCAATCTGCCACTGGCTGCGCAGGAGTCGATCAAAAAAGACAGAATTCAGGCAGACAGTCTGACAGATCGACCCTCCCAAGGCTCGAATGAATGCTGTTCTTTCGCCGCCTGGAACCCGTTGGAGACGACTGTGATGCCAGATTGACACAGTCCTACGAAAAAAGCCCGGTATCCTCATGAGGATACCGGGCTTCTGAGTCTGCGGTCTTCAGGAAATCCGCGTCAGGGATTCGTGAAGTCGTTGAACGGGTTGTTGTTGCTGTCGGGGTTGTATTGTCCTTCGCCCGCCTGGTACCGACGCCAGTGGAACCAGTCGAGTTTCACGATTGACCACGGCGGAGCGTAGTCCCAGCCCCATGTTCCCTCGGTGGCGTAGTTGCGTTGATCGCGGTCACCCCAGGCGGCACCACCGCCGACGTAGTAGCCGTCGTAATGCCAGTCATCCTGGCACGCGGCCCACGGGGCGATCAGATGCGGATTACCGGCGCGGCACAGACGTTCCCAGTTCGTGCCCAGGGGCTTGTACTTCCACTCGTGGTAGCCGAAGAACCCGGTCCGTGGATCAAGATCGACCTTCTTCTTCAATCGTTCCCAGAATCCAGGCGGGTCATGCGCCTCCACCGTGGCCGTCCAGCCACCAAGCAGAAATCCGGTCAATACGACGGCGAAGCAAATTCGATGAGACATGGCAACCATCCGTGGTGAACAAGGAACAGCGAACAGAGAACAGTAAGCAGTCAACCAGCCATTGAGGCTGTTTCCTGTTTCCCTGTTCTCTGCTTCCCATTCAGCCGGTCTGCGGGCTTAGCCATGCGGGTTACGCAGGAACTTCTGGTAAGGCAGCCGCACACCGTCTACGAACACCTCATCGGCTCGCAGCACGGCATCAGGCGGCAGAAATCCCTGGGCGCCGAAAAAGGTTACCACGTCATCCTGATCGACACCGTCACCCGAAACCCCGAAACCGCCAATCAGAGCCCCGGTATCCGGGTCATAAATCGGCGTGCTGCCCGGGAAGAACACCACGTTGTTCTGGTTCAGGATGTTGTCTGGGTCACGGAGATTGGTGCTCGGGAAGAACGCATTGTTGCCGACGATGGAATCGAACGCCGAAACCGGAATCGCTGCCTGGCTCTCGACGAGCGGAATCTTGTTTGCCGCAGTCGTCAGCGGCAGCCCCGTCGCGTCGGCCACGTCCGTCAGAATTGAGAATGTGGCATTCGGGTCACTGTCGTCGACGCCAGACGGGAATCGCGGTTCCGCGAGGAATCGGAAGGTTCGGCTGGTAAAGGCAGCACCGGCCGGCACACCCGGAATCTGATCGATCGGCTGAAGAACCGACGCATCGGCGTAGTACGCCACGTTACGGGCTTTGCCCACAGCCACGTCGATCGAGAAGATCGTTGCATCACGCTGTCGGAACAGACCGAGCAGCTCTCCGTCGAGTGCAGTCACGGCGTAAACCATGCGTGTCCGACTGCCAAGTGGCAGACGAATCGCCGCACGCACGCGAAGTGACTCTGTCAGTCCCTGCTGCACGATCTGCGTGACATCCGCGGCTGTGACCAGCCCGTCATTACTGTCGTGCGGAGCGACCAGCCAGCCGAATGGCACGGACTGACCGCCGATCGTCGTCGTATTGTCCGCCGGGTCTGACGAGAAGATGTTGCCCGGGTTTACGGGAATGTTGGTGCCCGAGAGGTTTGCGGGATTCAGTAGTCCGGCAGTACCCGCGAAGTCCCGCTGAGCGATTTCGATGAGTCGCTGAACTCCGAGGATGCCCGCGATCGGACCGATGACTTCGAGCTGAATACCGACCAGGTCAAGTCGACCGAACGGAATATCAAGGTCCTGCACCGGGTGATTGCCAGGTTTGGCTCCACCGGCTTCCGCGTTGGCACCTGTTGAACCACCCGCGGCCACAGTGGCGATGAACTCGGCTTCCAGAACTTTCGGGGCGTTCAGGCGTTCTCGCTCGGTCTGTCCGATGCCGGCCTGGAAGTTCTGTTCGAAATCGGCCGTACCGTCTGGTCCTGGGAAGAACACGCCAACGGCACCGATCAATGTTTCGCCGACACCATCTCCATTAGTGTCGCGGTAGATCGGAACACCGCCGGGCAATGTGGCAATACCGCGCGGCTGAGCGATCGGAAAAGTACCCGTCTGAACTCCGAAGGACTCGACATATCCAGCTCGCAGATCGATATCGTTGTCTCCATCAACGTCGAACTGATCGCCACCGATGCCATCGCCGTCCGTGTCTGAAACGATAAACGCGGGATCGACGTTGAACCGCTCTTCCAGCATCACGTCATCGCCCGTGCCTATGACACCGTCGACGCCTGGATGCAGCAGAGTGTCTGTGTTTGTGTGCTCAATATCGAACAGGTCGACTGGCGGCGTGTGGAAAATCTCCGGCGGGAAGTGTCCGCCAACGCCGATCGGTCCAACAGTTCCAGGACCTCGAGTTGTCGAAGCGAGTGCGGTCGCGCGACTCGTGCCGTCGAGGTTCGGGTTGGAGTTCACGTCTCGGAAGGTGTTCGTCGTCTGACTGATAAACCGGACGAGCCGCGAGGTAATTGGAGCCAGCGTGCCATTCACCGGATCGCCGTTGGCAAAGAATGCCGCCGTGCGAGCCTTGGCGACTGCACCGTCGATGGAGAACGCCAGCAGCCCAGCGTCTCCCGTGATTCCCGCATTGACTCCGTCCTCGACACGCACACCCAGGATGCGACCCTGGCGGTCTACGATGGCGATAATGGCGTCGTTGCTCGGCGTGACGGTCGTCGCGTAGGCGAGCGTCTGCGCCACTTCACCCGCGGTCAGTTGCGGATAGCCGGTAATCAGCGTGTGCAGACCATAGACGGAATCCAGAATCGATCCATCACCTTCGAGTGCCGGCACTCCGTATGCTTCGGCGGCGAATTCGTACGTATCGAGTCCGCGTTCCTGATCGTACATCCCGTTCATGATGTCGCCGGACGTCGGCACGACCGGGTCACCCACCCCGAGGACGTGACCGATTTCGTGACCGACGATCGTCTGGAAGTCGAACGTACCGGTGAAGAACTGGTCGCCTTCCGTCGTATCAAGTTGCTCGCTGCCGTCGACAACGACGACGCGTTGCAGGCCGGACGTGCCGTCACCGAAGTTGGCCTGGACCGTTCCGCCAACACCCAGCACTTCGCCTGCGGAACTCTCGTAGCCGACTGCCGCAAGGTCGCCCTTGTAGATGATGACGACGTCTTGAGAATGTGCTTCCGGTGCCTGCTCAAACCGCAGGTTGAAGTCCGTCGCCTGTTCCCAGCGATACAGAGCGGATTCCGCGGCAACAATTTCCTCAGCCGAGATCTGGTTCTGGAATTCGCCCAGACCGCGGAAGTCGTACTGAATCACGACGGCATCCGGGTTGAACGGTCGTTCTCCAAATCCGGTCGCCTGTTCAACGGGTGGTGCATAGACAGCCTGCGTATCCGTACCGAACGGGCTGCTGCTGCCGGATTGTCCCATGAACGTGACCGGCATGGCAGCGCCACCATCCGCTCGTTCAACCGGGCCGCTCCCGCCGGCTGAGGTGAGTCCAGAGTTACTCGTTGAGTTTGCGCTGCCCTCAAACTCAGAGACTTCAGCGCGGTTCTCGTTCTTTGCAGCTTCTTCCTCGGCGTCGTCTGCGGGATCGGTTGAGACCTCGGACTTATCTTCCGAGTCGTCGTCGTCGTCATCCTCATTCTCGCTGAGGCCGTCGCCTTCGGCATCCTCGCCTTCGGTCAACTCGACATCCGCCAGTGGCATTTCGTTGGCCAGCGCGAGAAGCCCTGCCAGACCACCAATGTCTGCATCAGCATCAAGTTGTTGCTGATCTGCCGGAGTGGTCTCTGCCTCGGATGTCGATTCGGTCTTTGTGTCCGACGGCTCACTCGACGCGGCCTCGGCAGCCGCTTCTTCCGCTGCCTGAGAGTCGGCTTTCAGTTGTGTCTCGTGCGTCAGATCCAGGTCGGCCATCGTCTGCCGGACCTGCTCGATCTGTTGCTCTGACTGCATCAGCGCGATATCGGCCGGCGTCAATTCGCCGTACTGACCGGGCGAAAGCAGATCGACGGTCTCGATCGGGATCAGACTTCCCACCATGGTCCCCGTCTCAGTGGGGATCATGCTGCCGAGTACGACCTTCGGTTCCAGTCGTTCGGTATTGCGTGCCTGTCTGGGCTTGATGCGCCGAATGCCGCGAGACTTTTGTCCGTCACTGCCGTGCGATGATCGATTCCACAAGGACACGTGCCACCTCCATTTGACATGTCCGGTTCCCCCCGGACGTCGCGACTTCCCTGTCGCAGGTTCCGCGCCACGCCACCTGACGCCATGCACACTGAAAACGAGTGCTCGCGCGGTGACACTTCAACAGACGCAACCTCTTCGAAATCGGAATAATCGGTACAGGCAGTCAAATCGTTTTGATCGATCGGACAAAAAAAGAAGGTTCCTGTCGAAAACCGAGCCTGGCTGACCCAGTCACCCGCGCGGGACGAGCCTGCATTGCGCACCCGGGGGAGGGTTCCGAGTGCGCAACGCAGTCAAGATGCCTGGAGGGCAGCATCCCGGTCTCGCCCGGAGCATCGATCTCGGTTTCGTCAATTGCGTTGCGCGGCGGCACAGCGGTGATGCTGCAATTCGGAGAGCATCACATCGAAAGCATAAGCAGCCAGTTTTTCGCTGACTCTGTCCTTATGCGCGATCCTCTCTCGTCGCAGCAGCGCCTCGGCAGCAAAGTCCAGCAGAGCCGAAACGAACTGATCGGTTTCCTCTCTGGTGCCAGGAAGTTGAAGCTGCCACGCCAGTGACGCGGCGGTCTGGTCGTAAAACGCATCGTCCGTTTCAAACAACGTATGACTTGTCGGTAGCATCCTGCTCTCCTTCAAAGTGCGGCCATGGCGGCCAGGACGGGTTGAGTTTCCGGTGACTTCTGTCGCTCTTTGGCTGGCTTACCCAGCACAGTCAGACGCTGGCCGAGAACGCGCAGTCGCTCGCGCTTTGCCCCGGTTCCACGTTCCAGCCATTGATCGAGTTGCAGTCGCCCCTCGATATGGACCGGCATGCCTTTGCAGACGCGATCGTCCGCAAACTCTGCCGGGTTCCCCACCAGTCGGACTTCGACGAATGTTGTTTCCTCACACCATTCGTCAGAACGACGATCCTTCCAGCGGCGGTTGATCGCCACTCCGAACTCGGCCACGGGCGTCCCTAATGGTGTGAAGCGGACTTCCGGGTCACGAGTCACGTTTCCGGCGATCACAACAAGATTCAGGCTATGCACGATTCGTCTCCATGATTGAGAGGCAGAGCAGCAGGGATTGGGAAACAGCGCAGCGGTGCCCGGCCATTCCATCGGCGCAGACCGCGAACGCTGTGGTAACAATGAACAGGTCGCATTTGGGCGGCAGCGAGCCGCCGGGTCAGCAGGTTCTCTCGGACTTCAGCCGTCCGAAGAGAGTCCGCCGTGAATCAGCATGTGGGCGGCGGCATCTCGACGATCTCGTCGAGCCGGAGCTCTCTTTGGACAGCGATGAATTGCCAGCGGGGGTCGGTGGCGGCCATCGATTTGATCCTGGTCCTGATGTCGTGGGGTGTACTTGCTGTTTCCAGCCACGTCCGTCATTGATTCGTTTGAAGTGGCTTGAGTCTAAGGCTCATATCGACACTCACAAGATCGAAGCGGACCGGAAATAACGGCTTTTCCGGCAGGTGGGACAACAGTGTGTCCCACCTGATGCCTCGACTGCCGAAATACCTTCCAAATCTCCAACGGCTCGGGAAAAACACCATGTCTCGGTCGACATCAAAGCTGCCGCCGCTGGCCCGACAATGGCGCATCGTGAAGCTCCTGTCTGCTGCGCGAGGCCTCTCACTGAATGAACTCGCGGCCGAGCTGGGCGTCTCCATCAAAAGCATTCGCCGAGACCTGGGCGAGTTGCGCGACGCGGACATCCCACTCGCCGAGTCCACTGGTCCGCACGGCAAGAAGACCTGGCGCCTGGATATGGGCGAGCGAATTCCAACCAGTTTCAATTTCGACGAGATCGCCGCACTCTATTTCGGACGTCTGTTCTTCGAACGCCTGGCCGGAACGTCGCTGTGGGCCTCGGCCAACTCGGCGTTTCGCAAAATCGAGCAATGTCTTGGGGCGACCGGTCTGGCGTATCTCGATCAGTTGACCCCGTTATTTCATCAGACAGCCGTTGGAGTGACAGACTACTCGTCGCGAGCCGACAAGATCGACACGCTCCGCACCGCGTCTGAAGATCTGCGAGTGGTCACGGCCGAATACCAGCCGGTCGGTGCGAGTGATCCCCGCTGGTACGAGCTGCGACCATACGGGATTACCGAACACGAAGGCTCGCTGTACGCCGCGGTGGCATCACCGGAATGGGACGGCGTCCGCAACTTCAAGGTCGACCGTTTTCACAGCGTCGAGTTGCGGACCGCGCGATTCGAACGCCCCGCAAACTTCGATCTGAAGCGGCACTTCACTTACAGCTTCGGCATCTATCACGAATCTGGCGACCCGTTTCAGGTCCGTGTGCAATTCGCCCCGGAAGCTGCCCGCTACGTATCGGAGAAAATCTGGCACGTCAGTCAGACGCTGGAGAGTCAGGACGACGGCAGCGTCATCCTGACCGTTGAACTGTCGAGCACCCGTTCCTTCATGAGCTGGGTGCTGGGCTTCCGCTCAGCAGCGACCGTGCTGGAGCCGACGTCGTTCGTCGCAGAGATGCGCACCGAAATCGATCGCATGAGACAGAATTATCAGGCCGATCACGGATTCAAGTAAAATGCTCTAATAGTGCGGCGGACGCTCATCCAGAGGCGATGGCATGTCATCGGCGGGCTGCGTGTTTTCCAAGCGCTGCTCAACTCGCATCAAGCCCGACTTCAATTCTTCGATCTGTTGTTGCTGAGACAGCAGGACTGCGTGCATTTGCTCAAGGTCATGCTGCATGTGCATGAGGATTTCCTGCGTCGCCACGAAGTCAGCATTGTGATTCGCTGATGAACTAGCCGAGTCGGTCACTGTTGCACCTGCTCATGATCCAACACAACGGTTTCGCCGGTTGCCGCCGATGCGTACACAGCGTGAACGACGTCAACGCAGTGTGCGGCCATGTCGGCCGGCACGTCGCTCGACTGATTCTGTTCAAGACAATCAAGAAAACACGCTGCGTCAGACCTGCTGACCGATTCCAGCAACCACCAGTCTTCCTTTGGCAAAACACCACCGGACTTCTGTGTGCTGGACCAGAATCCCATCGGATCTTCCGGGTGTGGTTCCGCCGGTTGCGACCACGGCGCCGCATCGGAGCACACTTCCAGGCGTGGCTGGTGCGCGTCGATCGTGGCACTCCCTTGAGTTCCGATGAGACGTATTTCGTGGATGCCGTAACTGCGATGACTCATCCATCCGCAACGTCCCGCCGTGATGGTTGTCTCCACTCCGTCCTCCATGCCCAGCATCACCGACGCGAAATCTTCGACGTCGTTCTTCTGGTGCTCGGCAAAGAAGTAATTCGCAGTCGTCGCGTCGACCGACGTAAACCGCTTTCCAGTCAGCCATTGAAATAACACCAGGGCGTAGTAGCCGCAGCACAGAAACTCACGCTTCGAATCCGTAAATGTGAATCGTTCTGCCGTGGCGCTCTCGACTCGCGGTCGACTCAGGTCGGCCGTACCGCCAACTCCTTTCGCAAACGTCACGTCACAGTGCAGACCAACCAATTCACCGAGTTGACCGGATTCGATGACAGCTCGCGCCCGCTGACATGCTGGTAGCCGGACCAGACTGAATGCCTGCGTCAGAACTCCGTGTTCCTTCGCCGCATTCGCAATCTCCCAGGCATCGGCCACCGTGGGTGCCGGGTCCTTGTCGACATACAGGTGCTTGCCCGCCGCGGCACACGCGATCGTCAGATCACGTCGGCGTTCAGGCTCAGCACAGATCGAGACAAGGTCCACGTCGTCCCGATGAATTGCCGCATGCAAGTCGTCGAAGCAGGGGATGTCCAACTCGTCGGCCAGGTCCTGGTTAAGCTGCCGACGACGAGGCGAAACGTCAGCATCGTCGGTCAGGCCAATCAATCGGCACCTGGGATCCGCGGCGAACGCCCGCGCGTAATTCTCCTGATGCGTATGATTTCCGGTGATCAACAGCAGGCCGAATTCTGTCGACACAGTTAATCAGGCCTCCTGCTTGAGAATTACGCGTTCGGCATTGCCGCGGAAGATCTTCGCCGTCGCGTCCGCCGGCAGGTCGAGACCATCGAACACTTCAAACTGCGGCACGGCCTGTCCTGGTTGCAGGTAGTCGGTGCCAAACATCAGTCGGTCCTGACGACGAATCATGAATTCCTGGCCGAACTCTTTGTCGCGGCTGATGGAATTGGCGCCGGAGCCAGCCGACAGGTCTCCATAGATATTGGGATATTTCCCCATCAGTCGATCGATCGCTCCTCCGGGCAGCACTTTGTCCTTGGGGTATCCGCCCAGTGCCTTCTGGTCGAGGCCCCCGGAAATCGACGCCCACCAGCCGGGGCCGTGACCGATGAAGTCAAGCTTCGGAAACGTGGCCACCGCGTGTTCCAGTCGCGGCAGCCCGGGCTCATCTTTGCCTCGCTGGTTGTCCATGTGAAACAGCAGCGGAATGCCAATCTCCTGGCAGACGTCGTAGATCTGCATCATCAGCGGATCGTCGATATTGATCCCGACCTTGTGCTCGCCAAACCCGCGAGCACCCATGTCGACATACCGACTGATGACATCCAGAAACCCCTTCCGTCCGCCTCGCACCGATGTTCGCGGGTCGATCGAGCAGAACGGAATGAAACGGTCAGGATGATCCTTCGCGGCCTGCAGAGCCGGCTCGGTTAGCAGCAGAAAGCTCGACGACTCCGGCGAAACGAGCGGCAACAGGACCGACTTTTCAATGTCGTGCTCGTCCATCCAGCGGAGGAGGTCGTCTGGCGTCAGCTCCTTGTTGCCGTTCCATGTTGTGCCGATGTGCGTGTGCACGTCGATGTACTTCGTAGCTCGTTTGGCCGACTTCTCAGCGGCATACAGACGCGGCAGTGTCAGACTGCCCGCGATTCCAGCAGTGGTCTTCAGGAAACGGCGACGTGTCAGTGACATTTCAGACTCCATGAACTGGCCCGGAATGTGATCAGAGAATGGTTGTGATCAACGCTGTCGAGAGTACTCACAGACACGCTATGGACACATGCCGACGACGTCCAGTCAGTGGGCCTGGCCGGGACGACGACCTACGATCCGGCCTCCCAATACTCAGAATTCTCAGCAGGAACGACGATGCACGCAGCAATCAACCAGGCACTCAGTTTCATATTCGATGGACGGGACATCCCCCGACCGGACACCGAAGCTGCATTCGCAGCCCTTATGGACGGCGAGTGCTCAGACGTCGATATCTCGGCTTTGTTGATGGCGCTGCGAGTCAAAGGCGAAGCCGTCGACGAAATCGCCGGAGCCGCCCAGGCGATGCGGCAGCGAGCCACTCGGATTCCGTGCCAGACTCGCGGCTTGCTGGATACGTGCGGAACGGGTGGGGACCAGCTTCACACATTCAACATCAGCACGGCGACGGCGATTGTTGCAGCATCTGCTGGCGTTCCAGTCGCGAAGCACGGTAACAGAAGCGTGTCGAGTTCCAGTGGTTCTGCTGATGTCCTGGAAGCAATGGACTTGAACCTGCAACTTACGCCCGAGCAGGTCGGACAGTGTATTGATGAGATCGGGATCGGATTCTGCTTCGCGCCACTATTGCATTCGGCCATGAAGCACGTGGTGCCCGTGCGCAAAGCGCTGGCCACCCGAACGATCTTCAACCTGCTGGGACCGCTAACAAATCCCGCAGGCGCCGAGTTTCAACTCCTCGGCGCAAACCGGACCGAGTTTGCACGCAAGCTGGCCACGGCACTGGCGGAACTCGGATGCGAACGGGCCCTGGTGGTGTGTGGCAACGACGAACTCGACGAAGTCAGCCTGTGGGGCGAAACGGCCGTCTTTGATGTGCGTTCAGGTTCCGTTCAGGAATCCCGCTGGACGGCGGCCGATTTCGATCTGCCGGAATGCTCCGTCGAAGAATTGCAGGTATCGAGTGCGGCCGAAAGCGCCGATGCGATTCAGAGCGTGTTTGACGGAGCAGCCGGCGCGCCTCGAAACATCGTCGTAGCAAACACGGCTGCTGCACTGGTCGCCGCAGGTCGAGCGAATGATCCGAGCGCCGCTGTCGGACTGGCGACCGAAGCGATCGACAGTGGTCAGACGTGTGAAACACTCGAACGGTTGAAAGCGGCCGCCGCCAGATTCGCGTGAGCCTTTTGAAGTTGCACAGTTTTGCTGCCCCGGAGGGGCAAAGGCGAGTAGCCCGGGGTTTCAACCCCGGGAAACAAGCGGTGGGAGCTTCAATGAGCCCCGGAGGGGCGACGGCAGAGACCGACACGGAATTGCCGTCGCCCCTCCGGGCAACGCCGTTAAGGATAATTCAGGTGACTTGTT
>CAUZFZ010000004.1:0-139017 GCA_963579025.1 Planctomycetota bacterium
CCGGTCCATCCGCTTCCATGCGAATTTCCATCGAGACTCCTTTCCCGGTCCGACTTCAACCATCAACCGGAAGGGAGTCTCGATATTTTCCCGATTCCCCAACACCCACGTTTTGGGATCACGCCCGCCAGAAGGCCTGCCAGGTCGTGTCTTCAAAGTCGCAGCGAATCCGTTCGGCCGCCCATTCGAATAAACTGCGTCGGTACTCGCGTTCCCACAGGTCGGGCTGTGACGGATCGGGCTGTTCGTCCATGAGCTGCAGCATTCCCGTGTCACCGCTGCCTTGCGGATGCCGACCCTGGGCTCGCAGGAAATCGCTCAAACGCGAACGTGTCACAACCTTCAGCCAGCCACGAAATGAGCCGTTCTGTCGATCGTATTCGAATCGGTGAATTGTCCGAGCGACCGTGACCAGCACATCCTGAGTCACAAGCGATGCGTCCGCATCCTGCAGTCCGCATTGACGGGCGAACCGGTAGATCAATGGCGTATAGAGCTGAGCGAACTCGCTCCACGCCAGTTCATCCCGCAGGTCCCTGATCCGGACCAGCAAACTGGGTCGTGTTGTTTCGACTGTGTCCATCGACGACTGACTCCACAGTCAGTACGGATACGCAGAGAGGCTGCCTTTCACGTCTCTCGCCGTTTTCTGGACTTTTCTGCCAGATCGTGCATCACACATCGTAGACTCACCGCGCCACGTCACGAGTCAGATCACAGAAAAAAGCCTGCTCTGTCCGCTTGACGACTCGCGCGACTACGGTCGAATTGAAATGGCCGCTCGCCTGATCACACCGGCAAGCTACGCTGACGGTGAATCTCATAGCAGAGAATTCCCGCTGAAACGGCGGCGTTCAACGAGTCGAAACTGGCGGCTTGCGGGATGCGCACCAGTTCGTCGCAGGCTTGTGCCAGCGGCTCACCCAGGCCTCGACCCTCGTTGCCGATAATGATGGCCACCGAACCAGTCAGGTCTGACTGGTCGATCCGTCGATCCGCCTGCGGTGCTGTGCCAATTATCCGTACTTCCTTCGTGTTGAGGTCCGCCAGGGCACTGGCCAGATCGTCAACCTGGGCGATGTCGAGCCGACTGACAGCTCCTGCCGAACTGCGCGCCACATGCGGTGTCACGTCGGCCTGATCACGGCTGCCGATCACGACTCCGTCAGCTCCGTAGACGCACGCAACGCGGCAGACGGAACCAAAATTAAAGGGGTCCTGAATCGAGTCCAGGACAACAAACAACCCCGGATCACCCGCCTGTTCCAACATGTCGTCGAGCGTGGAAAAGGGGTAGGCAGGTAATTTTGCCAGCACACCCTGGTGATCCCGCGCGTGTCCCAGTTCGGTCAGGCGGTCATGCGAAGCGGTTTGCAATGGAACATCGAGTGCCTCGGCGAAGTCGCGGATGCGGCTGGTCAGGTCAGGGTCCGCGGAATCCGACAGCACAAGTTCCAGTGGAATCCAGCGTCCGGCATCCAGGGTTTCAAGGACAGCGTTGCGACCCCACAGCCAGCTCTTCTGGTGATTTCCGGCGAGCGGTTTGCGGCGGGCGCTGCGGCGACGCTGTCCGACCATTAGTCCGCCTTCTGATTCTGGTCCGGTTTCTCACTCTGGATCGGCAGGTCGGCCAGAAAGAACAGCGGCTGTCCAAATTTCTCTTCACCGAAGTGAGCGATCAGTTCTCGAGTTTCTGGTGAATGCAGGAACTGAATGAACTGTCGGACCGCCTCGACTTTGACATGCGGGTGTTTCTCTGGATTGACCAGGATCACGTGATAGTCGTTTCGCAGTTCGATTCCACCTTCGAAGACGATGGCCAGTTTCAGACGGTCCTGATGTGTCAGAAACGTGCCTCGATCGGCCAGTGTGAAGGCCTGCTTTTCGCTGGCCATGGTCAATGTGGCGGCCATGCCACTGCCCGAGTCGATGTAGTTTTCGTTCCACCATTCCTGAGGCGCTGCATCAACGTCTTCCCACAATTTCAGTTCGCGCGCATGTGTTCCGGAGTTGTCACCGCGTGAGACGAAGGACTGCGAAGCGGCGACGATCATCTGCAACGCTTCCGGTGCGGACGTCGCGGCGCTGCAGATCGCGGAATCGTCCGGTGGACCGACGATGACGAAGTCGTTGTACATCAGCGGATGTCGCTCCGAGCCGAATCCGCCGGACATGAACTCAGCTTCGGCTGTGGGCGAATGGACGATAAGCACGTCGGCGTCTCCACGACGTCCGTTCTCCATCGCCTGGCCACTTCCAACGGCGACAGCCTTTACCTTGATGCCGGTCTGTTGAGTGAACCTGGGAAGCAGTGCATCAATCAGGCCGCTGTCGTATGTGCTGGTCGTTGTTGCCAGAACGATCGTCGCCGCTTGCGGCGGAGCTGGTGCCGGCTTCTGGCAGCCAGACAAAACGGTCATCGCTGCCAACACAACGAACACCGGCGTCACAGCCCGGCTTTGGAGAGTCACGCGGAGCATCAGTGGAGGCGTCTTTCAAAGTGAACTGGGGTTGGTGGTTCTCGACATGCCGCGAGGTTCGGAATCGCGTCTTGCTGCGGAATCGAACGGGTGGAATGCTGATATCATTCGAATGGAGCTGCGGCAACTCCACGGAGACGCGAGATTTCGTCGCCCATTGGTATGCTTCCAGCCGCTGCAGGTGGGCCACGTAAGTTTCGACTTCAATTCACGAGCCTCATGACTGTCACCGTTGAACGATTGATCGAAGCTGGCGTCCTGGCCCCGATTCATCAGGGATTCGCGGATACGATCCGCAGGCTGGATGAACACAGCGATCCTCTTGTCGTCCTGGCTGCGGCTTTGACCAGTGAGCAGCTCGGTCGAGGGCATGTCTGTCTCGACCTCGATGCCATCCGGCGCTTCCCGTTTACGGCCGGAAAGGAAGACGCCGCAGCGGTTATCCAGAACGATTGGCCCTCTGTCACGACCTGGATGAAGGCCCTGGCCGCCAGCCCACTTGTCGAAGTCCGCAAGATCGCGGACTCAGGGGATGGATTGAGCAGGCCGCTGGTGCTGGACAGCCAGCACAGTCGTGTGTATCTCGCGCGCTACTGGTTCTGTCAGCAGCAGCTCGCGGCTCGCATCGCGCGCCGATTAACGGCGGAACCAGAGCCCGTCGATGAAGATCAGATCGCTGAGGGAATCCGGCGACTCTTTCCGGATCAGGACTCGGAGGGTAGTCGAGACCAGTGTCTGGCCGTCGCTCGCGCAGTGGATCGACGATTCAGCGTGATCACCGGAGGTCCAGGAACGGGCAAGACCACGACGGTTGCCCGCTTACTGGCGCTGCGGCTTCTCCAGCAGTTGGCGCCAGATGTCGCTTCCGACAAGCCTTCGTCATCTGTTCGACAGCTTCTATTGCCCCTCGATGCGAGTGATGGACCGGAGAATGATCACGTCGAGGCTCTGGGACTGAAGGTGCTGCTGATGGCTCCCACCGGCAAGGCCGCGCAGCGATTGAACGACTCGTTGCGGCGGGCAGCCGGAAGCCTGGACGTCGATCCCCGGATCCAACAGGCGCTACAGAACTGCTCGGCTGGCACGATTCATCGCATGCTGGGCTGGACGTCGGCTCCACCCGAGAAGGGCGGACCGTTTCGACACAACGCCGATTATTCACTCGATGCCGACGTCGTACTGGTCGACGAAGCGTCGATGGTGGATATCTCGCTGATGTGGCGACTGTTCGAAGCTGTTCGTCCGGAAGCTCAGGTCATTCTGCTGGGTGACCGTGATCAACTGGCGTCCGTGGAAGCTGGTGGTGTGCTGAGTGATCTGTGCGGAGAAATGACCGACGAGTCACTCCCGGCATCCCGCTGTGAGCAATTGCGCAGACGTACGGGCATCGGAGTACCGCCATCGGCGACCGCGGAAACAGACCTGCTCCAGGAGAGCATTCTGACGCTGCGGTTCAGCCATCGATTCGAGGCAGACAGCGCGATCGGGCGACTGGCCGGTGGGATTCGAGCGGGTGATGCCGACGGCGTCATCGAATTGCTCCAGCACGCGACGCGCCAGTCGGACGAATCGATCGTGTGGATCGACAATGCTCAGGGCGCGTCGGTGATGGGCGAGATTGTGCAGTGTGCCTGTGACGGATATCGCCAGATGCTGGAACGCCTGCAGCAGCCGGCGAACAGCATGAGTGACGTGCTGGCGATGCTGTCGCGAACTCGGGTGCTGTGTGCTCATCGGGACGGTCGCTGGGGTGAGACGACCTTCAATCGGGCGATTATTGAGCGGCTGGCTGCCGATGGACTGATCAAACCGATGCCCGGAGCCTGGCCCGGACGCGTGGTCATGGTGACTCGAAACGACTACCACCTGAACCTGTTCAACGGTGATGCGGGCGTCGTGATCGCGACACCGGACGAGGGTCTCGCTGTCCTGTTCGAAGACCCGTCTCTACCGAACGGGTGTCGTTCGGTGCCGGCGGCGCTGGTGCGTGATTCCGTCGACTGTTTCGCGATGACGATTCACAAGAGCCAGGGTTCTGAGTTCCATCGAGTTGTAGTCGTGCTGCCCGACCATGATTCTCCCGTCGTCTCTCGCGAGCTGCTGTACACAGCCGTCACGCGTGTCCGCGATGAATTCGTTTCCGGCGAACGGCAGTCCGGGCAGCTCGTCATTGCCGCCAGCGAGGACGGCTTGAGAAACGCGATCGATCGGCCGATCCGACGAACCAGCGGCCTGCGCGACGCGATCTCCAGCCAGGCTCGCCGAACAACGGGGAAAGTCACTTCGCCGAACGACGTACAGGAGTGAGCTGCTGGCAGGTGCGTTTCCAGTTCCCTACCCTTCCAGCGCACGTGACCTGCCGCGGATACACCCACTTGGTCTCCCGAGTCTTAATCCGAGATCAACAAGACATGTTTACAGGACGATCTCCAATGGAACGACATAACGCCCACCAGGCTGGCCGTTTGCGGCTGTTAGGTTGCCTTGCAGTTCTCTCGGCCTGTGTTTCCTGCACGCGGCAGGCACCTATCGCTCCGCCATCTGCCGCACCTCCGGCCGCGGCAGGACCTGTCAGTCCGGTAACCGCGACAACAGCCCAATCGAATCTGCCCGACATGGATATCGACACTTCCGGTCTCGTTCTGCGACACGCGGTATTCTTCAGCTTCAAGGAAGAATCCAGTGAAGAAGATGTCGCAGGTGTCGCCGCTGCGTTTGCCGCTCTGCCTTCAAAAATCGAAGAGATCATCGATTTCCAGTGGGGAGTCAACAACAGCCCGGAAGAGCTCGACGACGGATTCACGCACTGCTTCCTGCTGACCTTCAAGGACGACGCTGGGCGTGCTGTGTATCTGCCGCATGCCGAGCACAAGGCTTTCGGCGATGTCCTGCGTCCTCATAAGAAAGACGTGTTCGTCATCGATTACTGGGGCACACCGCAGGAGAGCCCTCTGGAAACCGAGCTGAAGCACGCCGTGTTTCTCAAATTCAAAGAAGACGCGGCAACTGAGGACATCGCGGCCGTTGAAGAGGGTCTGGCTGAGTTGCCAAAGAAGATTGACGCGATCAAGGCGTTCGAGTGGGGGCGAAACAACAGCCCGGAATCGCATGATGACGGATTCACGCATTGCGCCATGGTGACCTTTGCCGACGCGGCTGGTCGCGACGAGTATCTGCCACATGCAGATCACAAAGCGTTTGTTGAAATTCTGACCCCCGTGCTGGACAAGGTCCGCGTTCTGGACTTCGTCTCCGAGAAATAAGCTGTTGGCACGGACCGGGTTGCCTGGGAGCAGTTCCGATACCGTCACCAGCGATTGGTGTCCCGACGACCGGCTGATGCCGTTCGACCTTCCTCAGACAGGTCAGTATGCCTGACAGCTATATCGTCCGTTACGGATCAACACGCACCGTTTCCGAGTTCACCTACAAGGGCCCGCCCGAGCTGGACCGCAACGACGCAGTCCTGGTCCGCAGTAAGCGCGGCGTCGAATGGGGAGAAGTGCTGTGTCCCGCGACCGATCGGACTCGCGAGTACCTGGGCGGTGACGGTCAGGTTGGTCGTATCCTGAGGACAGCGGACTCGGAGGCCTGGACGAAACTCGACGAAATGCGGCTGCGCGAACGCGAGGTGTTCTTCGGCGGCAAAGAAGTCATCCGCGAGCACAAACTCAACATGAACCTGGTCGACGTCGAGTGCCTCTTCGGTGGCGAGCGCATTGTCTTTTACTACCTGGCAGAGCAGCGAGTCGACTTTCGCGAGCTGGTTAAGTCGCTCGCCCGGCGATTCCACTCGCGCATCGAAATGCGACAGATCGGTGTGCGCGACGAGGCCCGGTTGCTGGCCGATTTCGGAGACTGCGGCAAACCCGTCTGTTGCGGAACTCATCTGCGTGAGATGCCGCCCGTCTCCATGAAGATGGCCAAACTGCAGAAGGCCACGCTGGACCCGAACAAGATCTCGGGGCGCTGCGGTCGGCTGAAGTGTTGCCTGCGGTACGAATACGACACGTACGAAGAACATCACCGTGAGCTGCCCAATAACGGTTCAACCGTCATTACGAAACAGGGGCAGGGATTTGTTGTGGCTCGTGAAATTCTCGCGAAGAAGCTGCTGGTGCAGCACGAAAGCGGCAAACGAGTCATGGTCGACATGGCTGACATTGTGACTGTGGTCAGCTCCGGCAAGAAAGGTGGCTCGTCCGACCGGAAGGGAAACCGGAACAAGGGGAAAGGTGACTCTTCGAAGAGCAGTCCACCGGCTGCCACCGAGGGCTCTGCTGAATCCGCACCTCCGGAAACTCCCAGTGCATCGACGCCGGAATCAAAGGCTGACGAGAACTGATGCCGCGTTGGAGGTATCGCGATGGCCATGATCCCGCTCGAACTGCTGAACGCAGGGGAACACGCGCGTGTGGTCGAGGTTGACGGCGATCCGGCTCTCGTCACGCGGCTGCAGGAAATGGGACTCGGCCAGGACGCGCAGATTACAATGCTGCAGCCCGGCCATCCCTGTCTGATCGCCATTGGCCATCACCGTCTGACGTTTCGCGGCGAAGAAGCTGCTGTCATTTTTGTTGAGACCGAATGACCCCTCTCTACAGCGAGGCAAATTACCATGACGTCCAAAGCCGCGGCCGAGTATCGCTACGAAAAACTGACCTGGCCAGAAATCAATGAGGCGATCGAACAGAACCAAGTCTGCATCATTCCCTGCGGGGCTGTGGAGCAACACGGCGAGCACTTGCCACTGGATGTCGATTTGATCTGCCCGGGTGAAATTGCTCGGGGAGTCGGTGAGGCGAAGCCCGACAAAGTGCTTGTCCTGCCGACAATCGCGTATGGCTACACCGGGCATGTCATGGACTTTCCCGGGACGATCAACACGCACTACGAAACGTTCATCAAGCAGGTACTCGACGTCACAACATCGCTGGCCTATCACGGATTCAAGAAGGTCATTCTGTTGAACGGCCACGGCTCGAACATGCCGAATCTCGATCTGGCCGCACGACGCACGAACCTCGAAACCGATGCCGAATGCTGCCTGATCGCGTGGTGGCACCTGCTAAATGTCGACCCGGAATTCGGACCGAAATGGCGGGAAAGCACATTCCCCGGTGGCTGCGCACACGCGTGCGAACTGGAGACGTCTCTGTATCTGTACCTGGACGAGGGCGGCGTGCGCAAGGACCGGATCAAGAATCACATCAGCACACTGACAGCGGGCAACCCGTACATGTGGGTGGACCTGCATGGCTCGGGACCGGCCGCGCTGACGTCGTGGACCAGCTCGTACTCGGCGCGTGGCGTGATCGGTGAACCCGAACTCGCCACCAAAGAAAAAGGCGAGCTGATCTATCACGAGGCAGTTAAACAGCTCAGCGCGATCGTCGACTTCTTCCAGGAGCGACCTCGCGACCAGCGCGTGCAGCATCAGGCTCGCAAGCCGTCGATTCCGATTCCCTGGGGACAGCTTGATATGGAGTCGTAAGCGGTATGACTCCGGATGATGCAACGATGCGAGGACAATCGCTGCTTTGATCAGTCGCCCTGCGGCTGAATCGTGGCCCAGATCACCACCTCAACGGCAGCATCGAGAGGCAATTCGTTTGTGCCGACCGCGATTCGTGTGTGGCGACCTGATTCGCCGAAGACTTCGCTCAGCAGATTGGATGCGCCATTCATGACTGCTGGCTGTGCCGTAAATCCGGCAGCCGAGTTTACGAAGCCCTCAACACGAACGACCTGTTGGACTCGATCGAGGTCACCGACGACAGCCTTAATCTGAGCCAGACAGTTCAAAGTTGCGGTCTTGGCTGCCGCGGCTCCATCTTCTGCAGAGAGGTCGGCTCCGATCTTGCCTTTGAATGCGAGTTCGCCCGCAACCATTGGAAGCTGACCGCTGGTGACGACCATGTTCCCGAACTGGATTGCCGGAACATACGAACCAACCGCAGCCGGAGCATCTGGCAGAGTGAGTCCAAGGTCTTGAAGTCTGGCTTCCGCAGTCGACATGGTGAGTGCTCCAGAAAGATGGGCAGCGAAGTGATCGCTTCGATGTGCGAAACGGTTGGAGGTCCGCGTTCAGACTAAGTAGCTGTCCCGGAACAAAGCCATGAAGCGGTAGGCGGATTTCTCCGAAATCCGCAAGTCCCGATTTCGGAGAAATCGGGCTACGGCTCAGGCATGGCCTGTTTGACAGGACTAAGTTAAGACGGCTTGCGGACCCCGATTGTGAGCAGCAGATTGGCCCACAATGCCTGATCGGCCGTGTGGATCGTCAGCACGTGATCGCGCGACGCCACCGCGTCGTAAAAGTCCCACTTCTGAATCGGCTCCAGCTCGATGTCCAGATCGGCGGCTTTCAGAAGGTCCCGATACTCGTTCCAGACAGGGGGATCTCCGTCGAGGGCATACGGGTCATCCGCCGGAATGCCCATGGTATTGGCCGCTTCAATCGGAACGGCCGACAGCAGGGCCTCAAGTGCCTGAGTGCAACTGATGACTCCCGGCATCAGATTCAGGCTGACAAGTTCCGCGTTCGGTCCCAGGGTGTTGTACGCGGGGTAATTGCCATCGGCGATCAGCACTTTGGAATGGTGTCCGGCGCGGCCGAGAATCTCGTTGATCTTTGGGTGAATCAAGGTGTGGTGCAGCATGGTTTGATCTCGATGTGGATGAACTGTGAACGGTGACGGAATGCCGGGCTCGTGCAGTCAGGCGTCAAACGCCGCGTGCAGGTCGGCGATCATTCTGTGCATTCGGTCGGCCGGGTAAAGGCAGAAGGACCACTCGCGGCCGGTCAGAATGGTGTTGGCCAGTAAACGCTGCTCGACATCGGCCAGCTCGCCGATCAGTCGTTGCTGCAGTTTTGACAATTGTTTCGTCAATTCCCGATTGATCTCCGGGAAACGTCGATAACGTCCGATGCCGGAATGACTGAATGCCGGGCCGTCCGCGTGTCTCGTTTGGTCAGAACTCTGCTGCACGGCAATGAGTCGCTGCTTCTCATCGACCAATGAGTTAACCGACTCTGATCTTTTGGACGGCAGGAATCGCTGTGGATTGTGCTGTAGCTCGCGGAGCATGCCGCGGATGCGCCGGACATCGTCAGCCGTTTCCGAAAACGGTTTCGCCAGCGGCAACCATGCGGTCGCCGACAGGGTGAGGAACTCGGGCGGGTCGATGCCGTAGAACCTTTTGATAATGCGGTCCGTGATTTCGTCGTATTTGGCTCCGCCAATTCCATGCACGAACAGGTCCGACAGGCACAGTCGCGTGAACAGTGTTGTTGTGAGCGCTCGCGTGCGGAATCGGTAGCCGGAGGACTGGACGTCACGCAGTGCGGAAACAGCGTCGCTTGCGTCACCGTCCGGCCCAAGCGGCAGGCGACCAAAGATCGCTGCTTCTTCCGGGCCGCTCGCGAGCAATAGCTCAGTTCCGGAACGCCGTACAAACACATGCGAGCGGCGAATGTCTCCGGACTGCCAGACCATAAACGGTGCTTCGGTCCAGCCGTCTGTGTGGGCAAGTTCAGGGACCGGATGCGACTCGCTGCGAATGCGGTTGATCGCGCGATATTGATTCAGAGCGTCGTTGTACGTTTCGCGAAATTCGTCGGCCCGATCCAGCAGGGCAACTGCGAACCAGAGGAACGAATCGGTGGTGCACAGACCACTCAGTGGCAGTTCGAGATTGCCTTCGCCCCAGTTCCATTCCGTCTGAATGCGGGCGGCCGAGAGGCACTCCGCCAACCCGGAGTCGACGCGTGAATGTGCGACCGCGTGTGGCCAGAGTTCAGCGATCACTGGAGTCACATCCCATCGCGACATCGCCTGCGTGACGCGACTCCCGAACGACTCGAAAGTACTGGAATGCACAATCCGGGCATCCTGCCATGGTCCGACTGCCTGCTGTGCGTCGAAGGGCAGCCATTCCGCGCCCGGTCGGTTTCGTGTTCCGACCGGAACTCGGATGCGGTGACTTCGCATCATGTCCGAATCGACGATCAGGTTCAGGCCGACTCCGTTGCACCGCCTGGCCAGTTCGGACGCCGCATACTGCTTCACCCATACGCCGGGATGAAACAGGTCTGGCTGATGCCCCGTTGCGATCAATGGCCCCGCCGGGGACAGGCCGCAATCTCTACCGAGGATGCGTGATGTGTATCGCTCCGCGGCAACGAGCGATTCGTCACAGGCGTGTTGCCGAAACTGCTTGAGTGGCACGCCCAGAATCTGGCAGCCGTTGTACGCACGGTGCTCTCGATTGCGGACGGCCGCTTCGGGCGCATCGCACAGGTTGGGGATCGCGAGCAGGCCGCCGTCTTCCCGGGGCACTCGAACCTGCGAGCGTTCCCACGGTATTTCGACGGGATCGGAAGGCGGGGACAACTGGAGCTGGTCCATCGAGGAGGGCGATGTGTGAGAAGGGGGCGGGGGCGGGATGCTGGAATGAACGCAGAAAGCGCAAGCCAGTCGGCGGCCGACTCACTTTCTTCGAAGATGTCTCTAATCGCAAAGGGTCGGCTGCGAAGTCCGACCGGCTTCAATGTCGGCGGCGGCCGCGAACTCACGGTCCAGCACTTCACGATAGTATGTCAGACGTCGTTCGGAGTCGTCGAGCGAGCCACCGAACGAACGTTCCTCATCCAGATAAACGAGCGGAACGGGAAACTCAATCACCCGGAATCCCAGCCGAACGGCCTGCACCCAGAATTGCAGTGGCATGGCGTATCCGAGTTCCGTGATGTTGAGGTTCTCCAGAGGCAGCGTCCGATACGCTTTGAATCCGCAGAACGAGTCCGTCAGGTTCAACCCCAGTTTGCGGTTGAGAATCTGCGTGATCTCGACGTTGACTCGGCGGCGGTCTTGCGGCGGGACACTGTCGCCAGAAAACGTCTTCAGGTAGCGACTGCCCGACACGATGTCGACGGGCTCGCCGTCGTCAGGAAACACCGCAGCGGCGATTTCCGGAATGAGTCGCGGTTCGTGCTGGCCGTCGCAGTCAATCGTGACAACGACATCGTAGTTGTGCCGGATCGCGTAGCAGAAAGCCGTGCGGAGAGCGGCTCCATAGCCCATGTTCTGCTCGTGCGTGACCACCTGGATGCCGGGTACATCCGCCAGCACGGCTGCGGTGTCGTCACTTGATCCGTCGTTCACCGCCAGAATGTCGTCCGCATAGCGGCGAACTTCGGCCAGAACCTGAGCGACGTGAGACGCTTCGTTGTAGACGGGCAGAGCTGTCAGAATTCGGGGATTCATCGACCAGACCTTTTCGCATTCGGTTTTGCTGCCGCGCCAGAGCTGTGCCCCAAAGGCATGCCGTTCGTCGCGCCTAGCCATGATGAAGTTGCCGCGTCCGAGTCGCAACACTGTGCAATCAGCAAAGTCGGACGACTTGAATCAAAACCGTTCCGTGGCAACCGAAATCGACGAATGAAATCCGATTGGGGTATCCAGGTAGACCTTGCGTACCTCAGGCCGTGTTGCCGCGAATTTCGTGACAGCCGCGTGCGAATCGGACCTTAAGGAACCTGGCTTTGACTGTACGCGAAGTTACAGAGACCCCCCCCGATTGTGCCGATAGAACTGAATACACGGATGGAATTTGTCTCATGGAGGTGAGCTGATGCGTGCTCAATCAAATCTACTGATACTGGCGCTGGTTGGTGGTTCTCTTCTGTCGCATGCGGATGCGGCCGGGCCGGCGATTCAACCGGCTCTGCGCGGCCAGGCCAAACCGGTCAGCATCCAATGGGGCAACAGTCTTCAGAAAGCGGCCGAGCAAGCCAGGAAGACTGGCAAGCCAATTCTCGTGCAGTTCACCGCCGACTGGTGCACGTTCTGCCATAAGATGCTCGACGAGACCCTGTCGAACGAAGAGATCGCTCAGCAGGTGAATGAGTGCTTCATTCCGGTTGTCCTCGACGCCGACCAGAACGGGCCGGTCGTCAAGGCACTTGGCGTCGAAGCGTTCCCGACCACTGTTGTGATTTCAGCCGACCTGAAGTCTGCGAATCGAATCGTGGGGTTCTTCAAGCCAGCGGCATTTGAAACCCAGCTCGATCCGTACTGTCGCGAAACCCGAGCCCGGCTCGCGAAACTGGCAAAACAGGCGAAGCCCGAAGAACCCAAAGCGAAACCCCCGCTTGGATTTGACGGCCTGTGCCTGGTGTCGCTACTGGACGATCGCAAACTCGATAAAGGTGACGAACGCGTAACTGCGGTCTTCAACGGCCAGCGGCTGCAATTCGTCTCGGAACGACACCGTCGTGCGTTTCTCACAGAGCCAGAAAAATACTGGCCGATGATGGACGGTCGGTGTCCGGTTGCGTCTTTGCGAGAGGAAGCGGCAAGGACTGGCGACCCGGCGACGGTGGCCGTTTATCGCGGTCGACTCATCCTGTTCCACAGTGTGGAACACCGGGAAGACTTTGCAGCCGATCCCGCCAGCTTTCTGCCGCAGCTCGCTGCAGGCGAACAGCCACGCCGCTTCTAAGCTGATCCTGTTAGTCGTCGGACCGGATGAACTGCTCGGGCGTTCGCCTGAAGGGTCGTGACGCGTGCCTGGTGACAAGACATACGTCATGCCAAAACGACTTCCAGCGAACATCGTCTTCTGCGTGCTGAGCATGCTGGTGAGCGGCTGCGTTCTTGGTCCTGGGAGCCTGCGGCACAGCCGCACGAACTACAACCGAGCCGTACAACAGACGGCGCGCGAGGAATTACTCCTCAACCTGGTTCGGTTGAAGTATCACCAGACGCTGGAGTTCATTCGGATTCCGAGCATCACCGGGCAGTATTCATACGATGTCGACTTCGGCGGATCGGGTAATTGGCAAAAAGGCGTCGCGGCAAAACTGGGGCTCGCGTTCGGCGTCGGCGCGACGAGCAAACCGACCATCGTCTACACGCCGGAGCAGGCGCAGCAGTTCAATCAGCGTTTGCTTGCCCCCACGAGTCTTGAAACGATCGATCTGCTGACCTCGAAGGGCTGGGCATTCAATCGCGTCCTGCGGCTGACAGTTCGCAATATCAATGACGTCGACAACGCCACCAGCGCGGGTGGTCCGACGCCCAGCCTGAAACCGGAATTCGAAGAGTTCACGTACCTCTGCGAGTTGTTCCGGCATCTGCAGCAGAACGGCCGTCGCATCGAGATTGCTTACGAGGACAGACCCGTTTCCTCGGCCGTCCAGCTCTCGGCTCCTGTGCCCTCAGACAAGCTCAGCATGGAGGCGGTTGTTCTCGCAGCGGAGAAGGGATACCGCTTTGAGCCATCCGACGATGGAACATCACAGACACTGTGGACTCGGCCCTCGTCTGCAGAAACGCTGGTTCTGCGTATCGCCCCAGAGGTTGGAGACGCACACGAGGTCCAGGAAATTCGACGGATCCTCGAACTGGCTCCGTCGAAAAAAGCGTACCGCATTCGGCCGGATACTCACGGCCAGTTGCAGCGGCCGCACGGAAGTCGCAGTGCAGACGGTGAACTAACAAACGACCGCGATGAACTGGTCATCAGCACTCGTTCGGTCAAGGAGATGATGTTCTATATTTGCCACGGCATTTCCGTTCCGGAAGCACACATCGAGAAGGGCCTTGTTCGGCAGACGTACGATCAGGAGGGGCAGCCCTTCGACTGGAGCGACATGACCGGCAACATGTTCCGCGTTTGCGTGCAGCGCTTCCGCCCGCGTAACGCGGCTGTCGCAGTCCAGCACAACGGATACTGGTTTTACGTCGACGAGACGGATCTGGGTTCGATGTCGACGTTCAACCTTCTGTTGGAGCTGTTCAATCTGGAGATTCGCGCGGGCGGCGGTGGCCAGATTCCTCTCCTGACGCTTTGAGACGCCTGTGCCGTCGAGCGCTCCGCTTTGACTGCTCGGGCAATGTCGCTGCCCGTGATCAGCAGCTACTCGACGCAATGAGAGAGAGCGAGCAAAGCGTATGCAGTCACGAGATTCGGATCGCCCTCGTACCAGCGATCTGCGCGATTGAGCCAGCTTCCGTTCGGTCTTTGCTTCGCCGCAAGAGTCTCGACCAGGTCCATACGCCAGTTGTGTTTCTCACCGTCAGCGTCTTCGAATTCGACTTCGCCCAAAGAGGCCAGCGTCTTCGCAAACGTGTTGTAGTAGAAGAAGAGTCCCTGCTGGCCGAGTCCCGGATTGTCTTCGAGTGAATAGTGCTTGCGGAGCCAGGCGACACCGGCCGCAACTCGCGGGTCGTCTTTCTTGAGTCCTGCGTAAATCATGCTCTTCAGACCAGCGTAGGTCATGCTCGCGTAGGATCGGAGCCCGCCGTTGGGCAACACACCGGCTTGAGAAGTGCCGCCGGCGGCTGGCGTGTAATAGAAGCCGCCGTCATCGACTTTAGACGCGAACGGCGTGTTGTTGTGCTCGGTCTCAAGGTTTTGGCACCGTGAGACGAACATCAGAGCTTTCTTCATCGCCGGGTCGTCAGCTTTCACGCCGGCTTTCTTCAACGCTTCGATCAGGAACGATGTGTTGGACAGGTCGGGCCTCTGATGCCTGCCGTATCCCGCTCCGCCGAAACCCGGGTCTTCCGGTTTCTGTTCCTCATCCTCGTCCCACTGCAGACCTTTCAGGAACTTCTTCGCTCCGGCGATTGCGGAATCGTATTTGCCGTCCTGATTAGCAGCGACAAACGCCATCAGCGAGATGCTGGTTTCGTAGTTCCGGTGCAGCGTTTTCGGGTGGTAAATGCCGCCGTCCTTCTGTTGCAGCGCGAGCAGGAACGCGAGACCTTTGGCGACAGCTTCGTCATCCGCGGGGACTCCGCTTTCCAGCAATGCGGTCACCGACAATGCCGCAATGCCCGGGACATTGGGCGACGTCCAACTGCCATCGCGTCCCTGTGTGAGGCGAAGAAAGCGGATGCCCTTTGCCTGCAGTCGCCGAGCCGTGCTTTGTGCCTCAACCTGTGCCGACAAAGGAGACACGCTGACGGCGAGGGCCCCGATTAAGGACAGGGCGGTGACGTATCTGGTCAAACGGTTCATTCTAATTGACTCCGGAAGTCTGGATTTCGTGCCGTTGGCCGTTGGGTGCGAAAGTGGCGCATTCGTTGCACGACATCGGGAAGTTGGTTTGATCAGCTTCCTTACGATTGTCGACGGACTCGGCCAATCGGCAACTTCGGGAACCGGCCAAAATCAGACCGGCAGCGAACAGTCACTGTCCGCTGCCGGTCTGGATGGTGTTTCAGGCCGGGCGGCGTCACTTGGCTTCTTTGGGCGCGGGCGGTGTCGATTCCGTGGACTCCGTCTCTTCCGGGGCGGCTGGCTTCGCTTCCGATGTTTCGGGAGCATCGCTCGTGGATTCGGGATCTTCCGTGGTTGTCTTCGGAGTCCCGTGTCCCTCGTCCGAATCCTCGCCATCCTCGTGGCCGTGTTCGTCGCCGTCTTCATCACCGTGCTCGTCGCCGTGCCCGTGAGCATGTTCTTCATCATGGACCACAGTGCCGGTGTAGGCGATGCCATCGGCCATGAACTGCAGAGCAGCGCCTTCCTTGTGGTGGTGCAGTTCCTGGGAAAGGTCCTCGCTGGTGATCGAGAACTTTGACGCCTTACCTTCGGCGTCACCGTCCTGGGGAACTGCCGTCAATTCAAAGTCTTCTGATTCATCGCCGTGTTTGAAGCTCAGCGTCAGCGATGTGGCGTCAATTGCCTGGGCGGTTTCTGCGTCGCTGCCCAGGATGTAGATGTCCAGACGGCTGTCGTCCTCGTCAAGAATGGATTCGGCATGAATGTCGTGTGTTCCGAGTTCGACGATGCTTCCCCCGTGTGGTCCGTGTGCGTGGTGATGATGGCCTCCGTGCTCGTCAGGGACCGTCGCATCCGCTTCATCAACGGTTGGTACCCGGTAGGCGTCCTCCTGAGTGCATCCGGCGAGCGAAAAACACACGAGAAGAGCAGGCAGTATTGTGCAGACAGTTCGAAGATTCATCGTTTCGGTTCCTGATTGGCTGGCTCAGCAGTGCCGGACCATGACGAGTGAGAAATCCGCCTCGGCGGCGAGAGAGGTCAATGTATTGCGTGCCCGGGAACGTCAGCAACCCGTTGCCATGACGGCGGATGCCGGAATGGGTCGCTATCATTGAACCCGTCGGGCTCTTGAGGTGTCCGACCACATCAATCGTGGCAGGACTTCGGGAGAATACCATGCCGAATTGCGAGATTTCCGGCTGCGATCACCCGTGCGCCTGATGCGATGTGTTTGAGACAAATCGGGTGAATTCGGTGACTACGAACTGCCCGACGGCGGAATTCCAACGAATGAAGGGACGTGGACGGATGGTCCGAATTGCTGTTGCCGGAGCCACCGGCTACACCGCTCTGGAGTTGATCCGGATTCTGCTGCGAAACCCGGAAGTCCAGATCACTGCGGCGACAACTCGAAAGGACGGGGAAACCCCGATCGGCACGATTCATCCGTCGCTGACCGGGCGTCTTGAATTGAATTGTGCAGACCTGTCTGTCGCCCAGATCACGGATCGAGCTGACTTCGCATTCTGTTGCCTGCCGCACGCGGCCAGTGCGGCGGTTATCTCCGATCTGTTGGATGTCGGCGTGCGAGTCGTGGACCTGAGTGCCGATTATCGACTCAACGACGCCGAGGTCTATAAGCAGTGGTACGGTGTAAAACACCCGGACCCCGGCCGTCTGGGATCTACGGTTTACGGTTTGCCCGAGCTGTTTCGAGACCGCATCGCCGATCAGAACCTGATCGCGAATCCTGGCTGCTACACCAGCACGTCAATTCTCGCTCTGGCACCGTTAATCAGTCGCGGACTGATCGAGCCGACGGGCATCATCATCGACGCCAAGAGTGGAGTGTCGGGTGCTGGTCGCGCTCCTAAACAGAACACACTGTTTGCCGAGTGCAACGACAGCATCTCGGCATACGGAGTGGGCGGGCATCGGCATCAACCTGAGATTGAACAGGTCCTCTCAGAAGTCAGCGAGCAGAACGTTGATGTCGTGTTCACACCGCATCTGATTCCGATGGACCGCGGGATTCTGGCCACCATTTATGCGCGACCGTCGACCGAAGCTTCCGAAGCCGAATTGATGTCGGTTCTGCGTGACTTCTACGCTCAAGAGCCGTTCGTGCATGTGGTTGACCATCTGCCCGCGACGAAGGATGTGACTGGCACCAACTACTGTCACATCACACTCCGACGCACGAAGGAGTTCGTCACCGTGCTGGCCGTACTTGACAACCTGATCAAGGGCGCCGCGGGTGTGGCCGTGCAGAACTTCAACCTGATGGCCGGCTTCCCCGAGACGACGGGCCTGCTGCCCGCCTGAGTCGTGCCGCAACACGTGATCCACGTGTCACGACGGCTCGTCCACGGCAGTTCCCGCACAATCAAGTGCGTGAGGCTCATCAAACTCGAGCCACTGCCACCGAGAAACCCACTGACCCATGCGGGTGCCCGCAGGTTTTGTGTGCATACGTTCCGGAGGGCTCTCCAGCCCTTATGAGTGGGCGAGTTGGATATCTTAGTATTGTGACGCGTGCATGCTTATACGCACAAAAACAAGACTGATTCTGCGTTGGGATCTCGTGCGGAAAGCCGTGGTTCAGGTGTTTTATCGTGCATTACCTGTGGGCATTCTGGTCCGATCCTTGCAAACTCCCGTCAGCCGTTCACCATGGACCACTTCGGGGCCAATTTCTGCCGTTTGACGGACCTGCTTACCTCCCGTGGTTGCCTGCCCCTGTCTTGATTGCAGTCTATGCAAAGTACTCACGCTATCCATTTCGCGGGCGTTGATGACTCACTCACGCGCTTTCTGACGCGGATAGCTCCCTCGATTGGGGCGACGTTGGAGGCGTACGTCGACCTTGAGCAGTTCTTGGAATTGCACCAGCGGAATCCACCGGAGTGCCTCGTACTGATTGCCGACGCCACAACACCGTCGTCCGAGAACGTGCTGTCGAGTCTGCAGAACTACAGTGGACGACTGCCGGTGATCGTTGCAGGTGACGCGACGCATAGCGGCCTGGAGGACCAGTTGTTCGATGCCGGGTTACTTGCGTTTGTGCCGGTTGAGGACTTTCCGCTCATTCGGGCGGCGGTCACTGCCAGTCTGGAACTGTCCCGGGAACAAGAGCAGATACGTGTCCGGATGCGGGACTTCAAAAGGCGGCTTGGCAATCTTTCCGTGAAGCAGGTGAGCGTGCTGGATGCGCTGGCTCGTGGCGGCAGCAACAAGCAGATCGCCAGCGAGTTCGGCGTCAGCGAACGGACACTGGAACGCCGCCGTGCCGAGTTAATTTCGGCGCTGGATGTGCGATCGGTGATCGAAGCCGCGTGGTGGTATGGCAGATCAAGTCTGCCGGAACCAGGTCAGCGTTTCCGATGGCCACCACTCGAACTGATCGCGGCGACTGTGGAAGATGATTGCGAGTCAGATGGCGGGAAGGTTTCGCCGGCCGTTCTCGCCTCGGCCGGTCCCATTCAGTAACGACTCGCAGGCGCAAGAATGCGGCCCCGGAATGACCAGGCATTCGGGGCCGCGCGTTTGATGCAGATGCAATCGCGATCAGGACTTCTCGGGTGCCGCGGGTGACGGGCCCACTTCCTTACCGGCTGCTTTCATAGCGGCCGTGAAGTTCGCTCGGGCCTTCTCCCAGGCATGATGCTTAAGCGGCACGGCACAACCGCCCTTGCCTTTGCACGCATTTTCGCCGGGTTTTTCTCCGCAGCCGCCCTGGCCTTTGCATGCGTTGTCACCTGAGCACTTGTGTTCTGCGAGGGTTGCGCACGCTCCCGTACCCGCACAGTCATTGCCGCCCCCTCCGCCTTGCCCCTTGCACATGTTGAGGCCGCGGCAGACATGTTTCTCGCCCATCAGCAGGTTGTCTTCCCCATCCGTGTCCGTGGGGGTGCCGACATCAGCCGGAGTCACAGGGTCGGTTGGCGGTGCTGGGGCCGGTGCCGGGGCGGGTGCTGGAGGCGGGTCATCCGAGCAACCCGCCAGGCTTCCGGCGACGACGCCCCCGAAGGCCGCCACTGTCAGGCGGTTGAATTCGCGACGACTCAAATCACACTTCTTCATTTCAAATCCCCTCTCTCATCAAATCAGGTGAATGCTTTGGAACCTACGACAAGTAGTCTTCTGAAACGAGGTCGTCTATCGCCAGACTTTAGAACGACTCACGCACTCACCGACGTGCCGTTGCGTCCGCGGCTCGGATACCAGACAGCTCGTCGAGAATCGCCTCATTCGAAGCGGCGCGAAGTATACGCTGCAGACGACTGACTCCGTCGGTGCGACATCACACAGAACAGAAGATCATCGGTCAACTCGGTCGGCGTTCGGATTCACCGATACCGGCAATCGATGTCCGCGTATTTCGTCGCTTCTCGGACAAACTCAGCACACGGCCTGTGAATACGAGTGTTCCATCATTGTATGTCCTCGCTAATGCTGGTTTCATTGGCAGCATATGTGACGTGTTCCCAAGTCTCCTGCGTTAATCACGGGGTCGTGTGGTGAACGGTACCGAGCCCTCATCATCGGAAGCTGGTGGGTCTTCGTCTGATTCACGGCCACAATCCGTACCCGATCGCTCCACATCCAGTCCCGCGGAGGCGATTTCCGACGAGACCGTTGTGACGGGGGTGATTGGAGAACCGGCCGCCTGGAACGAAGGTGCGTTCGGACACTTAGCACCGGTCACGCCGTCAGTCGATCAGCCGACAGAAGCCGCCGCCCAGGCAACTACCAGCAGTGGAACCGACAAAGATTTCGACGGGGCCGAGGTTCGCATCGTTGAGATTCCGTGTTCACTCGGTAGACCGTCGTCGGCCGTGATTTCTGAGTTCAAGCGAGCTGTCCGGGCGCTCATCGATCTCGCTCATCCTGGTGTCCTGCCATTTCTCAGTGTTTCCCCTTCCCCGAAGCAGATCACAGTCGTGATGCATGCGCCGTCGGGGGTATCTCTGGAGTCGCAACTGACGAATGCGATGCAGCCATGGATGGGGGTTTGCGAACTCGTCCTACCGGTGGCCGAAACACTGGCCGCTTTGCATGCGGTCGGTCTGGCTCACGGTGGTCTGCGGCCGGACCGGATTTTTTTGTCGAGTCAGGGTGGTCCGGTATTAGCAGATGCTTCGGTCGCTTTGGTGGAACCGGCGGCGCTCAGCGGCGTACCGGATGCAGCCGAGGTGTGCGTCTCGCCGGAACAATGGGGTGGTCAACGATCTCCACTCACGCCGGCGATGGACGTGTACAGCCTGGGAGTCCTTCTCTACCGACTGCTGTGTGGGCGATATCCTTTCCGCACGAAGAGTCGCATGGAACTTATGGGGCAGGTCCTCGAAGACCCCCCACAGCCACCGCGACAATTGAGTCGCAATATCCCGCGTCGACTGGAAGAGTATTGCCTGCAGTGCCTGGCCAAACGACCGCAAGAGCGGCCGAAGGATTGTGCAGCCGTCGCCAGTGACTTGCGCGACTTGATGATGAACGATGACGACGATTCTTTCGACTCGGTGTCCGGATCGATCAGTGGCACGTTTCGCCGTGCGGCCCCATCCGCGGCGGCCGGTCCCGAACGCTTCATGCTGATCGAGGTAACGGATGCGAACGGGGACGCCACGAGTCCGAGTCTGCGAAGCGCTGTCTCGGCGACACTTGAAGCGCGTGCTGCGCGATCGATAGACGTGCCCATGCAGGCATGGATGTTTCAATTGCCCGATCTCATGCACGCCGCCGACTGGCTGATCTGGTTCGCGAATTCAGCGGTGAACGTTTTGAAACTGATTGGTTCTGAACGAGAGCGAAGTGGAGAGACTGACGGCGCGTGTTGGAACGTGCACATTTGCAGTCTGTGTCGGGATCCTCCCAAGGCCGACTCCGAGCCCGGTGAATTCCGGGAGCGTGTCTTCCGGGTCGACGCGAAATTCACCGCCGACGGAGTGACGATCACGCCCGAGAACCTGCGATTTCTTCAGCGTGGACTGACACGGCATTGCATCCCGGCTCAGTCGGGAAATTGTGTTCTCGTTGGCGACGATGGTGCGGAACTGTCGGTCCATATCGCGTCGCCGACCGAGCCACCGCCACTAACGGGGCGAAATGCGTTTTCTGCCATGTTGCGATCACGATGGGAGCAGGCTTGTGCCGGCATGGGGCAGATTGTCCTGGTGATCGGTGACGAAGGGGTGGGCAAGTCGCGTCTGATCTGTGATTTGAACGACTCGTTGAGCGAGTCGCCGACGGACTACGTTGTGCTTCACTGCGAGTGCCGTCCGTCCCAGCGAGGTCGAGCCCTGCATCCCATGCTCGAATGGCTGGCAGGCGTGCTGGGCCAACAGGGACAGCAGTCAAATGAGGAGCGGCGTCAGACGCTCGCGAATTTGATCGACGATCAGGAGATCAGTGATCCGTCGGCTGGGCAACTGCTAGAGGTTGAGCTGGGGCTGGCGGAACCGGATGCTGAACTACAGTCTCTGACGGAGTCTCAGCGCATGGACCGTCTCAGGCAGATTTTGTTGGACTGGCTGCGTTCTTTGGCTCTCAAGACACCAGTCCTGTTCGTGGTCGAGGACCTCCAATGGGTCGACGCGGCCACCCTGCGATTCCTCGAACAACTGGTTGAACTTGGTTTCAACAACCGCATCCTCACGATTCTCTCATTCCGGTCCGATTTCGAAACGCCGTGGGGAAGTCGAGCCCATCAGACTCAGATCGCGCTGAATCGTCTCACGAAGAAACACGTAGCAGCACTTGTTGGGTCGATCACCGGAGTGGAGCCCGATTCGACGAGTCTCTCTGAGATACGATCGCTCACCGGGAGCATCCCTCTCTTCATCGAACACCACGCGAAGTACACCCTTGCCAGATGAACACACAAAACAACAACTCGCCGGATGAGGATGCCGAACCGGAGCTTGATAAGACCGTCGACCGTCCCGGTCAACGGTTCGGTCAGCAGGAGTCCTCGGTCAACGTCTATGGCGAGACGATCTTTCGAGACACGACCGACGACGACGGCGAGTCAATCGACACACCGGTGCTCCCCCTGCCCGAGAAACTTGGTCGGTACGTTATTCGTGAGTGTCTGGGCGAGGGCGGATTCGGCGCGGTGTATCGAGGGCACGACGAACAGCTTGACCGGGACGTCGCGATCAAAGTCCCTCGCACGAAGAAAGGCGACAAGGACTCGGTCGGTCTGATCGCCGCCTTCCTTGAGGAAGCACGCAGCCTGGCGAGGCTCAAGCACCCTGGTATTGTGACAGTACTGGAAGTTGACGAGCAGGATGGCTCGTGCATGATTGTGTCCGAGTTCCTGGACGGTCCCGATTTGAATGACTGGATGCTCGATCATGAAATCCCGTGGCAACAGGCCATCGAGATAACCGCGCACATTGCCGACGCGCTTGGATATGCGCACGCGCAGAGCACTGTTCACCGCGACATGAAGCCCGCCAACATCATTCTCGTCGATCGTGCCGACGGGATACGTCCCGTGCTCGTGGACTTTGGTTTAGCGATCAGTGAAATGCTGGGCCAGCAGGCACAGGTCGGAGTTGTCGTGGGCACACCGAACTACATGTCTCCGGAACAGGCGGGTGGTCGAGGCCATCGCATCGACGGCCGAACCGACATCTATTCTCTGGGCGTTGTGCTGTACCGCATGCTGTGTGGGGCGCTGCCTTTTTCGTCAACATCGGCCAGCGAGATTCTGAGACGCGTCCGGGAAGAGGTGGCAACACCGCCCCGGCAGATTAATCGCGACATCCCCCAGGAAGCCGAGCGCATCTGCCTGAAGGCCATGGCTCGTGAAATCGCGGACCGCTACACCACTGCGGCCGATATGGCTGCGGATTTGCGAGCCCTGCTTTCTCGCGGTGCCAGCATCATGACTGACACGGTCGAGATGCGGCCCCTGGCGAGGGCGGCCGTGCGGCGACAGGTCTCCGTGCTGGTTTGTCGCAGCAACCTGTTCGAGCTACCCGCCTTCGTGGAGCAGCTCGAGCCCGAGGAGCAGCACGGAATCCTGCTCGGATTCCAACAGATCTGCGAAAACGCCGTGGGACAGTTCGGTGGTGCGATTTCTCAGTTTGATGCCGAACGTACGACGATCTGCTTCGGTTACCCGGCTGCTCATGAAGACGCTGGTCGCCGCGCGGTCGGGGCCGGATTGAGGATTCTGGCCGAACTGGCCGACCTGTCGCTTCGACTGAAGGCGGACCACGACATTACGTTGACCGGGCGGGCCGGGGTTCATACCGCAGACGCCGTCCTGCAGGAGAATTCGTCTGCCACCAGTCATTCGCTGACACTGGTCGGCGAAGCCCGTCATGTTGCCGGGCGAATTGACGAAGCGGTCGATTCGTTCTGTCTGGCGGTGACGGACAACACGGCCCGGCATCTGGAAGGCTGGTTTGAATGTTCGCCAATAGATCGACGCACCGTCCTTGGTGCCGGCGGCGAAATCGGGATTCAGCGCGTTGTGCGCGAAAGCTCGGCCCGATCGCGTCTGGATGCGGCTGAGTCGGCCGGACTGACCCCGCTGGTCGGACGCGAGACTGAAACCGCCATCCTCGAGGAACTGTGGGATCAGGCTGCCGACGGGCTTGGTCAGATTGTCTGCGTGATCGGTGAAGCCGGGCTGGGCAAGTCGCGACTGATTCGAGAAATCAGTGAGCACGTTGTGGACGAATCGGACGCGTTGATCATCGAGTGGCGCGCATCACCGTTCTTCTCCAACACCAGCCTGCATCCGGCGGTCGACTGGTTCGTGCGCACACTTGGCCTCGACCATGAGGAATCACCAGAGAAGCGTCTGGATCTTCTGGTCGACCACCTGGCCGCTCAGTCCATCACCGACGACCAGACGATCACGTTGATCGCGCAACTGCTGTCAATTCCGACCGAAGACCGGTTTCCGCCGTTGACGCTGAGCCCGCTGCGTTTGATGGAAAAAACCGTCGATGCAGTCCTGATGGTGGTTGACCGCTACGTCACCGAGCGGCCTGTGCTGTTCGTCGTCGAAGACCTGCACTGGATCGATCCAACGTCGCTCAACCTGCTCAGCCGGTTGGTTGACGAAGGTCTGAACGACCAGATGCTCACGCTGCTGACATTCCGCCCGGAGTTCGAAACGCCGTGGGGAAGCCGGTCGCATCAGACACATGTGGCACTCAGCCGGCTGACAGAGCAACAGATCGAGGAGATGATCCGACTGCGACTGGAAGTCCGTTCCATCAGCTCGCAGATCGTCGAGCAGATTTCTCGCCGGACCGAAGGCGTGCCGCTCTTTATTGAAGAGTTCTCACGGCTGATTCAGGAGTCAGGAGCCCTGATCGAACACGAAGGCGAGACCCGTCTTGCGGACACGTTCTCGCTGCAGTCGATTCCGTCCACTCTCAAGGACCTGCTGGTCTCACGACTGGACCGCATGCAGAGTACTCATGACGTGGCGCAGATCGGGGCGCTGATTGGCCGTCGCTTCGCATGGGACCTGATCCACTCCGTGACTGAACTGGATCATAAAACATTGCGAAGGGAACTCGACAAACTGATTTCCGCAGAGATTCTGTTCGAGGAATCGGCGCACGGGCAGTCGCTGTTCACGTTCAAGCACGCGTTGATTCAGGATGCTGCCAGCGATTCGCTACTGAAGAATCAGCAGGTCGTCTTTCACGGTCGCATAGCGGCCGCGCTGGAAAGCGAGTTTCCGGACATCGCCGAAACCGAACCGGAACGCCTGGCACATCACTTCACCCAGGCGGGCGAGCCACGTCGAGCGATTGACTACTGGCTGGCCGCCGGGCAGCGTGCGCAGTCTCAGTCCGCCAACGCCGAGGCCATTAGTCACCTGGAAACCGGGCTCGACATGGTCGTCTCGCTCGAAGAGTCCGACGATCGCGAGTCGCTTGAAATGTCCTATCGGCTGCCTTTGATCGCTGTCCTCATGGGAGCCCGCGGTTACGCCGCGCCTGAGATTGAGCCGCATCACAATCGAGTGCAGGAGATTGGCCTGAAGTCCGGTGACCGCATGATAATCGGTCAGCTCTTTATGCCGTTCTGGCAATGGACGTTCATTCGAGGTGATCATGAACGCAGCGTCGAAACCACACGCATCCTGAGAGACAACGCGGCAGAATCCGACGACAAGGGTTTGCTGACTGAGGCAAACTGGGTATCGGGTTGTGCTTTGTTTTTCACCGGGCAATTCTCGGACACGGTTCGCTACGAGCAACTTGTGCAGGAGACCTACGATCCGGAATTGGCGGCCCTGCATTCACAGGTCAGCTTCCAGAACAGCGGACCACTGTCCCGGGCCTATCTGGCAAACGGACTGTGGGCTCTGGGGCACGCACAGGATGCCATGCAACGCATTGACGAAGCTGTGCAGTTCTCCGAGGAAATCAAGGATCCGTTCACTGCGGCGGTGACCTACTGGCACGCAGCGAAGCAGGGACAACTGATGCGCGACGCGAAACGCACGGCTCACCGCGCCGAACAGACGATCGCCATCAGCGACGAACTGGGATTCGCCTTCTGGTCTGCACTGGGAACGTGCAGTCTGGGAGCAGCTCACTGCCTGGAAGGCCGTTTCGAGGAAGCCGTCGAGACCATTCAGGCTGGCATCAGCAACGTGACTGCCACGGGCGCGGATATCGTGCTGACCGCCGGATACGGATTCCTGGCCGAGTCGTACTGGGGACTGGGCGAACATCGACAGGCCTGGTCCGCATTGCGGAACGCGTTTCGCCGAGTTGACCGCAACGAACGTTTCTTCGAAGCCGAGCTGTACCGGCTTAAGGGCGTGTTCCAGACAGAAAAGGGCGAATTGAATTCGGCCCGGGAAAGTTTCGAACGATCACTCGACACGGCCCGCAACCAGCAGGCCCGATCATTCGAACTACGCACCGCGGTCAGCCTGACAAAGCTGTTGTGTCTCGAAGATGAATCGGACGAAGCACGCAGTCTGCTGGAAGCCTGCCTGGCCGGTTTCGACAAAGACCCGGAAACGCCCGATTCAGACGAGGCAAGGCGGTTGCTCAGTGAGCTCCGTTAGTTGGCCCATTCGGGCAGCGGGTCGAATTGAAACAACTCGTCGATCTCAGAGGGATCGCCCACCACGGTGTCACCCGTCGGAGTTCCATCGCCGGAACTCCCCGCCAGCACGTCCAGACCGTTGCCCCCGTTGACCGTGTCGACTCCGTCGCCTCCGATCGCCGTGTCTGCGCCGTCGCCTGCATTCAGTACGTCGTTTCCGGTGCCACCAAACAGCGTGTCGTCGCCCGCCAGCCCATTCAGCACGTCGTTACCAGCGGCTCCCGCGAGTCCATCGTTGCCGTTCCCTCCATCCAGACGATCGTTGCCGCCGTTGCCCCGCAGCGTGTCGTTGCCGTCGCCGCCAAACAGCCGGTCGTTGCCGTTTGCGGCACGCAGATCGTCGTCACCACCACCACCCATCAGCGTGATGCGGGCACCGCTGATCGTAAACGCCGTCGCATCGAAGACATTCGCCGAATCACCGCCGATCAGCCGCGCGTGTTCGAAGCCCGACAACACGTCCGTGCCCAGACCCGTCAGAACCGTGTTCGTCAGCGTGAAGTTGACGTCCCCCTGTTCGACAAGCTGGTCCTGACCACTGCCACCGTCGAGCGTATCGTTGCCCGGTCCTCCAGTCACACTGTCTCCAGAACCGCCCTGGGCAAACGCGCGATCGTTGCCAGGCCCGCCATCGAGCAGGTCAGCTCCCGATCCACCTGCCAGGCGGTCGTTTCCGCCAGCACCTCGCAGAGTGTCGTTGCCTGCGCCGCCATTAATGCGATCGTGACCGGACGAACCAATCAGCTCGTCATCACCACCGAAACCGAAGAACACGACTTCCTCCAGCCCTCCGACACTGAATGCGCTCGCATCGAAACGATTCGCGCCGTTGGTTCCCGTCAACAGGACACGTTCGATTCCGGCCAGTCGATCGTCACCGACGCCGGTCAGGCGGGTCGTGCGTACCTCGGCGTCACCGACCGGAAACTCGACCACTCGATCGACACCGGCTCCTCCGTCCAGTGTGTCGTTGCCTGGCCCTCCAGTGAGCACGTCTTTGCTCGATCCCCTTCCGTAGAGCCGGTCGTTGCCCGCGCCACCGTCCAGCCGGTCCGCGCCGCCGCCTCCCGTCAGCGTGTCATTGCCCGCCAGGCCCGATAGCGTGTCGTTGCCACCGCGACCGTCCAGGAAGTCACTGCCCGACCCGCCAGTGATCACGTCCGAACCAGCTCCACCGTCTATCTGAACCGCGCGACCGAACGAGCTGGCGTTGATCACGTCGTTCCCGTCTCCGCCAGTCACAAACACCTGACCGGTAAAGCTGCTGTCGAGCGAAGCCAGCGTGATCATGTCCGCACGATTGGCACCGTTAATCACGATCGACGTCGTCGGACTAACGAACGCCGTCGGCGTCCCGTCGATGGTCACTTGCGAAACGCCATTCCCCGCAACCCCGTCGTCCGACAGTACAACGGTGTGTGCTGAGAAGTTCGTCAGGTTGACAACATATGTCGCCACGGCCGGAACACTCGATGACTCGAAATCAACCTTCTCGTTGCTGCCACCCACCGTTACAGAACTGACCATCGGACCGCTCAGCCCGCCGCCGGATGCCGTGACGGTATAAGAACCAGCTGGCACCTTGATCTGATAACCACCGGCCGTCATCGAAGTTGTTGTGAAGGTCCCGTTCGAACCGGCGACCTGCACCTGCACACCGCCACGTCCTTCGCCGGCGTTGTAATGGCCGTCTCCGTTGGCATCGTCATAAATCACGCCAAGCACGGCGGGGTTGCCATAGTTGCCACGCCGACCGAAGTCCTGCGTCACAAGTTGAGGGCCGACGGAGGTCGTCGGATCCGTTTCGATCGCGATCGCGATACCCACTTCATGGAAACCCTGATCCATGATGTTGATGCGATGCCCGGCTGGACTCTGAATGCCACCAGGTCCAAAGCCCCAGTCGACGACAAATCCCGCATGTCCGAACAGGGCCGATTCTGAGTGGGCGAACACGTTTTCGCCGACGCGCACCGAGTTCTCCCAGTTGTATCCCGCAGCCACCAGGCGAGTCAGCAGGTCGGCCTCGCCGGGAAGTTGATGCGACTGCAGGTCGTTCACAATCATCAGTTGGTTATGAGTCGTCGCGGCATCGTACAGCGACTCGTTCCACGCGAGCGCCGGCGCCGGATTCAACGATGCAAACTGACTCTCCAGCGTGGCTCCGCTGACATTGAAAAAGTCGATTGCCGCCTGCACATCAGCGTCGCGAGCTGTCAGCGGACTTGGGTGGCTGGAGAACAGGAAGTCGAGTTCATCCTGCGGATTCAGCCGAACTCGATTGATGTGCTCAAGCGTCTCCTGCTCAATGCCACTTGGATTGAATGTCAGCATCAGACGGTTTTCAAGACATTCGCATCGACTGGAACGATCACGACCTCGGCGGCGACCACGCTGAAACGGAAGCCCGATCCGGAATCGTGGCGATTCAGTTCTGAGTGATTGAGTGGCTGGCATGTGCGTCAATTGAGAGGTGCTTCAAGATCTGCGCACCGCAGGCTCACATTCGCAGACGCGGACATGAGAGAGGTGGTACGAAGTTCTGCAGAGTACGCAGACCGAGTGCCCGCATTTCAGCCTGACTGATGCATTCGCACGGATACTGTCCAGTCCCCGGACGCGGGACTTCTTCACCTGACAGATCGGTCGCGCCGACGGATTGCCTGGCCGTCAACTTCGTCGCGATGAGCATCAGCGACGGATTCGGTCTGATCAGTGAATTCGGAGAAACCGGCGAATGTTGACCGTGTCGGTTATGCGGATTCTGGCGGATTTGCAGCTCGCAACAGTCAGCGAAACACTGTCAGTTGTGCCCAGGTCGGAGTGTGAAGAATGCGGTGCTCCGTGGCCCGGCCTTTGACCGCAACCGCCTTCCATGATTTTGTACCGAATGCTTTTGTCAGAATCATGCAGGGCAAAATCATCAGAATAGTTGGGGCGGGACCCAGTCCGGGATCCCCGCGGATCCGGTTTGCTTGCGATACAACTCGTGGAACGGACGTACGGGCGACATCGGCGCTGCCTCGTTGACCATGAGCGGTCGTGTCCCCTTCCACCACTTGTCGTAAGCGGAACGCATTTCCTCGACGACATCCGGGTGAGCTTCAATCACGTTCGTTTTCTGGCCGGGGTCCTTTTGCATGTCGTAAAGCGAGTTGTTCTCGACGAATCGGAAGCGCTGGTTGCGCACCGCAAAACCTTTCCACTGAAAGTCGTCTGGATTGGCGCCGGTCTTCCAGCGGCCTTTGTGTGTGAACAAGTAACGGTCGGACCAGTCCGTCTTCGTGTTCTCGATAAGTGGCAGCAGGCTGCGTCCTTCGACCTGCTTTTCCGGACCTGTGACTCCGGCCAGCGCGGCGAGTGTTGGAAGCAGATCAATGTGAGCGGCGATGCGATCAATGTCCTGTTGCGGTTTGATGTGACCGTCCCAGCGGACGAAAAACGGGACTCGCACTCCGCCTTCGTCGGCGCTTCCCTTCAGGCCTTTCATGTCTGCGTTGAACGGTTTCATCTCTGTTCCATCGGCCAGTCGTCCCATCGTCTGCTGTCCGCGTCCGGAACCGCCGCCGGTCATGCCGTTGTCGGACATGAAGATCACGATCGTGTCCTCGAAAAGATCCCACTCATCAAGTTGCCCGAGCAGACGCCCCACGTTTTCGTCGATGTTCTCGATCATTCCGTAGAACCCCGCCTGTGTCGGCTTGAACCCCAGATCAGTGAAGTGCTTTGTGTTTTTCGGCGGAGCGATAAACGGGCCGTGCGGTGCGTTCGTCGTGATGTAGGCGAAGAACGGCTCGTCGCGTTCCTTGACCTGCTTGATCCAGCCGAGCGCCGACGTGAAGAACAGGTCCGTGCAGAACCCCTTCGTTTTCACGAACGATCCGTTGTGACGGATCACTGGATCGAAATACTTGTTGCCAGGCGCATCCGCGCAACTGCAGGCATAGGCCTGACCAATTCCGCCAGCACCGTGAATGAACGCTTCGTCGAATCCCCGCTTGTGCGGCTGATACGGCTCTTCATCGCCCAGATGCCATTTTCCGAAAATGCCGCTGGTGTAACCGGCCTGCTTAAGCACTTGCGGCAGCGTGGTCGCGTTCAGCGTCATGCGCTCACGCTCGAGGATTGTGTGAGTCACCCCGTTCCGCATCGGATGCCGACCGGTCATGAGTGCTGACCGAGTCGGCGCACAGGTCGGCGCAACCAGGAATCGCGTGAAGTGCGCACTGCTGTCATACAACGAGTCGAGGTGCGGCGTGCGAATCCATGGATGACCATGTCTTCCGACCGGACCGTAACCCTGATCGTCGGTGATCACCAGAATGATATTCGGCTTCGATCCCTGCAGCGCCTCGGCAGCCGACAGCTGGTCCAGGCCAAACATCAAAATTGCGGCAACAGCAAACAGAAGAGTTGGTCTGGGCATGAACTGTCTCTGTGAGGTGAAGTAATCGCGTGCATTCTCAAAGGTCTGCGTCTGATACCGATCCCCGCACCGAAACGCCAGCCGACCGGAGCTCCACTCGAGCGTGCGGTGGATGCGAATTTACCGCCCCTGTGTTTATCTCAGGGGTTCTCGCGTTTCTGCACTACGCAATCGGTAGTGCAAAGACGCGAGAACCCCCGACGTAAAGTCGGGGGCGTTGGTGAATTCTCAACTGCCGCACGCCCTATTTGCCAGTCGCTCGGCGACTGCGGATATGAGTCCATGGCTCGAGCGCGTGCCAGCTGATGAACTACATCAATCAATGACTGACGACGCACTGGTGGAAGTTCCAACGCGGAACAACTCCGGCGGAATTGGTCCGGGGGCGACTCGCTCGACATCCCGTCCCTGTCGAAACAGCAGTGCGTGTCGCTGTCCGATGAGCCGCACGTCTGGTCCACTGACTCGCAACATGCCGTCTTCATACAGGGCAACGACCGGTTGTGAGTTGAACACGTGAAACTCTGCAATGCGATCGTCGCGTGTTTCGCCTTTGTGATTGGGATCGGGCGGAGCACTCGGGTAGTGCGGGTTCAGATTGAACGGAACGACGCCGAGTGCCTCAAACGACGGCGGGTGAACTATCGGCATGTCATTCGACGTTCCGATCGACAAGCCTGCCATGTTGGAACCGGCTGAGGTACCCATGTATGGCATGCCTGCCTGAATCCGCTTTCGGAGAATCGGGATCAAGTCGTGGGCATAGAGATCTCGCAACAGCACGAATGTGTTGCCCCCGCCAATGAAGACTCCCTGTGCCTGTTCGACGGCGGTCTGTGGGTCCTCGAACTCGTGAACGCCGCGCAGGGTCAGTCCCATTTGCTGAAACCGTTCGCGCGCGACGGCGGTGTATTCATCGTGTGAATGACCGGACGGACGGGCGTAGGGGACGAACAGGACTTCGCTTGTCGCTGCGAATAACTGACGTATCTCAGATTCGCAGTGCTCGAGATATCCGTGCGGATGGCAGCGAGAACTGCTGACGAGAAGAAGCTGCTGAGGCATGAATCGTCTGCTTACTTCGCTGAAGCTGCCGGCTCCGGCCATTCCAGATGGCGATGCAGGAAGCGGAAGGTACCCTGGCCATTAATTGTGTGCGGACCGTTGAAGAACTCGATTTCCGTGCGGTCGCCGATCCCCAGATAGTCGTAATGCCTGCGGACCTTGGCGAACTCCCAGGCGACCCATTCATCGGGAGCGACGCCGTCACGATGCCCTCGCTCGACCATGAACGGTCGCGGTGTCATCAACATGGACAGCTCGGCATAGTTCGCCACATGTCCCATGTTCCATTCGAAAATCTCGTACTCGCCGGTGAACACGTAGCTGTAGCGATCTTCGTTGCTGGTGTTCTTTTTGACCCACTCGTTGTAGTCGGCCGAGCAGATGGAAAGGCAGTAGCGATCAACCATCGGCGGAACGCGCACGGCAGTCTTGCCTCCGTAGGACAGCCCATAGAACGCGATTCGGTCGGCATCGACATTGGGCAGCGTGGCCAGCCATTCCAACGTGCGATCGTGCTGTGGAATGATGTAACTAAAGAGCGAACGCTTCAGCGGATTCGACTTGCGCTGCAGCGTCCGAAATCGATCACGTCCGCGATACGGATTCTGCGGCGCGTAGACGATGAAACCGCGGTGACACAGTTCCTCACTGAAGGCCTTGTAAGGACCGAACGGTCGGGCCTCACGAGAAATTGTGTCCATGGGCGTGCCTTCCAGACCATGCTGACACACAACCACGGGCCGCTTCTCCCCAGGCTTCAGGTCTTTCGGCAGAAGTAGAATCCCCGATGCGATCACGTCGCGATAAACGTCCAGCACGACGTCGTATCCGACGTACCTGTCGGTCTCGAGAACCTTCCGAGTCCGTGGATTCAACGGCATTGTTGACTCCGGCAGTCGGCCGATTAGTTCATCGTAAACCCAGTCGCGGAGACTGTTGCCGGACGCGAGCCACTTATCGACAGATGAGTAGTCCGCCTTCCACTTTGCGTCGCGGACCTTCGGACTCAGCCGCAACAGATTCTGCACGTGCCCCTGCAATTCGTCGAACTGCCGATGCTCACGTTCGGCGGCTGTATTCATCGAGGCATGCGCGTTGTCTACCAGAGACTTGACGGACTCCCAGGCCTCGGCCTTTGCAGGAATGCTGTCGGGGAGACCAAGTCCGGCGGCGAATGCGTCGATGGCAGACTGTGTTCCCCCGTTGCCGTCGCCTTCGCCGCTGGACACAAGCACGAATTCGTCTGGACTGTTGAGTGCTTTGTAGAATGGAGCTGCGCGATCGAATTCGGCTCGGACCATGCCCAACGTGTTGTTCGCAATGTGTCCAGGCGCGGCTCCACCACTGCGACCAGCTCGTGCAGCCGGCGGACCGGCAGACTCGGGAACGCGGCACGCTTCGATCACCAGACGTCGTGGGGCGATCATCCCGGCGAGTTCGGCGTCACCGAACTCGGTCAGCAGGCCCCAGACATTTCGGTAGATCGGTTCTTCCCACACGGCCTCCCGTTGCTGGAAGTATCCGCAGACGAGCGTTGCATCGATGCGCGGGTCGAGCGCTGCCGAATACAAAGCCAGCAGCCCACCCTCGCCGATTCCAGCCACGCCGATCGGAATCCGATCGCCAAGTCGTTTGCCAAGCTGTTCAAGCAGGTCGACGGCGGCCAGTACTTTCTGGACTTCGTAACCAACGACGTGCCGGCCCATTTCAAATGCCTGGCGGTAAACGAACTCGCGATGCGTCTGGTTCGTGTACCGCACGTACGGACTGCCGGACAGCTCGTCACTGCGACTGATCAGCATGGGGATTGCCACCAGGCAACCTTGGGAGGCAAGTCGCCGTGCCAGTTGCACCTGCTCTGGCAATCCGTCGGCCACTCCACAGAACATCTCTGGAGTCCAGTCGGCATCCGGGATCGCCACGACTCCAGCACGGATCCCTTCGGGTTCCAGCAACAGGCCTTCGGCCGTCACGCCATCAAGCACTTGCCAGCGCACGACGTGGACCGTCACACCATTCGATCTTGCAATGGCCGATGGGCGTTCCAGTGACGACACCAGTTCGAAGCTGTGCCGTTTCGGATGTGCGGACGTCAGTCGCTCATCGACCGCGCCGATGTGCTCACGGAAACGCTCTCGGTTGGGAGCGATGCTCTTGCCGTACGCTTCCACGCTGTCGAAGTTGCGATTCCACATTTCCGCGCGACGTTGCGGAGAGGCCGCCAGTTCTCGCAGGCAGAAGCGATCAATGCCGGCCACCATGACTTCGTCCAGAGGCTGTTCGATCGTCAGCGGACGCGTTCCCGGCAGGACTTCGTCCGCGGCACTGGCGTGCACCGGAACCAGCAGGGACAGCATGACAACGGGAACGAACGGATCGCAGGTTCTTAAGCGGGACATCATGTGAGCGTCTCCTGGCAGGACGTTTCCGGTATTGGCGGAATCCTACTGGAGAGTCCTGTTGACCGGGACCGTTCGAGGCTCTCAGCGGGGCGTGACGGAGCCGATGTGGGACCTGGTCCGTTTGGATTCCGCAATAACCGACTCGCGGAGCAACCAGCGATGCGTCTAATCAAACAGCCGCGTCAATTCGTGATCCCGGAGAAGTGAAAGCCGGAGACTCGTAGAACGGTGCCACCGCTGACGATCATCTGAATCACGAGCGCGACGATGAATCCGGATTCGCGCAGGCTTCGAGCTGATGGTTCAACTATGTCGCCGCGTGTTGCCTCACCGCGCAGTCCATTTGCCATGACCCACATCAACAGCGGCAGCAGCGGAATCCACAAGCGAGCCGCCTCGCCGGAGTTCTTGCCGCTGAGCCACAACAGGCCCCAGACAAAGACCACTGCAAGAACGACGGGGCGCAGCTCACAGCGGTCCGGTCGCAGGGCGTTCGCAACCGATGTCACAGCGAGACACGCAATGGGCGCCCCCACGGCGAATGCCAGCTCCACGGGGTTGACCAGCAACCAACCAGACACCGTACGTGAATACTGATCATAGAAGCCCGCGTGGTTCTGCCAGTTCAACCACCAGACGCGAGCAAGGTTGATCTCGGCGAACTGATACAGCAGTGCTGTCGCGGCCATGACGACCACGAGTCCCGCCACAGCCGGTGAGCGGATTCGCAGAAGTGCCCGATAGAGACCGGCTCGCGCCGATTCACGCTCCGCTGGCATGGCCGTCAGCATTCCGGCAATAAACGCAACGAGTCCGATCGGAAGAAACACCAGACTGAGAAACAAACCAAACCAGCCGGTCAGGCCAGCCAATGCGCCGAGTACAACTGACTGGTGTCGAACAGCCAGCATCCACAGCATGATCAGCAACGCCGCCGGAAACACGAACAGAACATCGGACTTCGGTGTGAAGATGGCCAGCACTGGAATGAGCGGCCAGAACGCAACCGTTTTCCACGCAACTGCGCGTGATTCCGTTTGCAGTACAAGGGCGAACAGAGGAACAACCGCCGCCGCCGCGCACAGCATTGTCAGCAGCGACGCCAGCCACATGACCGTGCGATCTTCTGGCTTCAGCGGATCGGCCGACAATTGCCGAGCGTAGTCGATCGTGTCGCATGCGTCCTGAAACGACTTCGGCATGGTGGCGTCGCTGACCGCGACGAGTGCCGGAGTTCCATCGACCAGCGAGATCAGCCATCGATAAAGGACATACAATCCAGGTGGATGCGTCCCCTCGTGCAGTACGTCACCTTTTTCCATTCGCTGTTCGTACGTTCGCAGAAGCTGCGGAACACTGGCGATGTCGTAACGGGCCGCGTGGAAGTAGCCGGATGACGCGGGGTAGTACAGCACGAAGGGAGCTTTCGACAGCCGGTATTCGTCGCGAGGTCCTTCCTGCACGGCGACCAGCCATGCGAATCCCACCAGCACCAGTCCGCTCAGCCAGGCAACGAGTTCCCGGCGACTGCAGGTGTCGACATGTCGCTGCCCCTGCCATGCGAGAAGCACATAGATCGCGCCGATGATCCCGAACTGTGCGATGCCAAGCAGCGTCTCGGTCGCACCATCCATGTACTCAATGCGGTTCCAGACCCATTCACCAGGAATCCCCAGTGGGATCTGTGTGAGCCAGAGCAACGCCATACTGACGGCGGCGGCAACAGCGATCACCGTGAGTCGCGCGGCGGCGGACATGCTCAATCGGCTTACCCAAAGTCAGACGGATTACCGAACAGGCCACCACCGCTTTCGGGCTGACCGATTCCGCCCTTCAGATCCTCACGTCGCTCGATCGGCGGCAGGGCGGCCAGTTCTGCTTCACGGGCGGCTTCTTCCAGGACGCGCGGGTCCTGGCTCATCGCCTTGACCGAAAGGCTGATACGACGCCGGCTCAGATCGAACTCCAATACCTTGGCGGTAATCTCTTTGCCTTCCTGGACGACGTCGGTCACTTTCCGGACGCGTTTCCAGTCGAGCTGGCTAATGTGAATCAATCCCTCAATACCCGGTTCCAGCTCGACAAACGCACCAAAGTCGGTGGCTCGTGTGACTTTGCCGGTGACGATTGACTCCGGCGTATACGTCTCGGCCGCGACAAGCCAGGGGTCCTGCGAAAGCTCCTTCATCCCCAGGCCGATGCGTTTCTTGTCACGATCAACCTTGATGACCTTGACGTTGACCTCCTGCCCCTCAGTCAGCACTTCGCTCGGGTGCTTGATGTGAGTCCACGAGATCTGCCCGATGTGCAGAAAACCGTCTGCTCCGCCAAGGTCGACGAACGCCCCGTAATCCTTGAGCGTCTTGACGCGACCAATGAACTCGACGTCTTCCTGGATGGACTCCCAGAACTCCTCTTCCTGAGCTTCCCGTTCTTCCATCAGCAGTGCCCGGCGGCTGACCACCAGATTTCGTTTCTGCTGATTGACTTCAATGATCTTCGCCGGCAGCTTCTGACCGACATATGCGCTCAGATCACCGACGAAATGCATGTCGACCTGACCTGCCGGCATGAAACCGCGTAAGCCGCCGATCTGCACCTCCAGTCCGCCCTTGTTCATCTTCTGCACCATGCAGTCAACGACCTGGCCTTTTTCAACGGCATCCCAGTTTCCACCCGGACGACTTTTCCCGCTGGGCAGATTGACTGCGATGAGTCCTTCATTCTCGTCAACTTTCGAGACAGCAACTCGCAGTTTCTTTCCGACTTCCGGTGGAGTCGTGCCTTCGAACTGTCGCAACTGCAGAATGCCCGGGATGCGAAATCCCAAATCGAGAAACACGTCATCACCGTGAATCGAATGCACAACGCCTTCCAGACGCGCTCCCGCGTCGGGCAGGTCCTGAGACGCATCAGCTCCCTTGGTCGCTTCCGCCTGTTGGGCATCGCCGGCCATGGCCGCTTCAATCTCGGCTTCGAGTGAACCAAGTTCGACCTCACGCGGAATCTCGATCTCAACAACGTCCCGCACGGCACTCGCAAGGTCGGCCGCGGCAGCCAGAATCTCTTCGTCAGTACTCGCGACAGCTCCATCTTCGGATCCGACTTCCACCGGAGCGGCAACCGCAGACTCGGAGACCGGATTGGGGACAGCTTTTAATTCGTCGCCACCCGTTGGATTCAACTGCACTCGACGCGATTCGGAATCTGCGTCGCTCGACAGGGCCGTGGGCTCGCTGGATTCGTCGACGGGTGCCGAACTTTCTTCGGTTGGCTGCGAGGCCTGTTCCCCCACCGGTGCTTCCGAAACGGGAACGGGCTCAGCCGCCGCCGGTTCTTCGGCAACGGCAACGGCCGCGTCTGCTGCCTGGCCAGCCGAATCGGCTGACTCCACCGGTGCCGCCGGCGCGTCAGCCGGTTCGGTTTCCAGCGGTGCGGATTCCGTTGCAGCGGGTTGGATTGACGACTCAGTACTCTGCGGAACGTCGGAACTCATAAAACCTGTCCTGAACATTGGCCCGTAACGAGCCGCGTCTCACTACACAGACTGCAGTCGCTGTTCGACTGCCGGATTACCTGATCAATATGCAACAGGCAGCGACGTAAACTGTCGCCGCTATTTCACCTTTGCCTTGACGCATCGCACGCCGAGATCGGCTCGCTTGAATTCAACGTCCACAGCTCGCCTTGCCGTGGAAGTGAGCATCTCGAAACGCTCACGCCACGAGCCACCGCGAATAACGTATTGCGCGTCATCCTTATCAGACGGACGCGCGCTACCATCGGCAGATGCGTCCGAATAGTCATCGTTCCAGCGATCGCTGACGAACTCCCAAAGGTAACCGTGCATGTCATACAGTCCCCAGGGGTTGGGCTTCAACGCCCCGACTGGGGGATCGTTACCCGCGGCATTGCCTGTGTGCCAACCGTACGGGTCCAGCAGCGAGGCGATCTTGTCTTTGTCGCCGGGCTTCTGAGCATCGTCACCGAACGAATACCGTGTCGTGGTACTGGCGCGGCAGCAGTATTCCCACTCGGCTTCAGTGGGCAGACGAATCTCCTCGTCTTTGTCGATCAGCTTTTCGGCTCGCAGCATCGCGGTCAGTTTCCCGCAGAATTTCACCGCATCTCGCACATCGAACATCTCGACGGAATTCCGAGGGCCGGTCCAGCGACTGGGGTTGCTCCCCGTCACGGCTTCGTACAGGTTCTGAGGCACTTCGTAACGAGCCATCGAGAAACTGTAATTAAACGTAACTTTGCGCACGGGCCGTTCGTTCGCAGGTCCGTGCGTTGAGCCCATCTGAAACGACTTTGGAAAGTCCCCTTTGCCGGGTGTGATCTCAACGAACTCGGAGCTGAAGACCTTCAGGAGTTTGCGCTGCACATCGTTCACGGAAGCAGGTTTCTCTTCAGCAGAAACGGTCACGCCGGTGAGTACGAAGACGGCTGCCAGAAACATAAATCGTCGCGACGCCTTTCGCATGAGCCTCTCCAACGGTCTGAAACAGGGCGGTAAGGCGCATTGTCTACCGCAGTAAAGGCACAGCCGCAATGGCGAGCGATCGTTTAACGCGAGCGGAACATGAAAACCTTTCGGCAACCGCGTTCGCCAGAACGCCCATCCGGCGTGTTCCCGCACGTTGATCAGCGTGGCTACTCGCAACTCTCGCCTGACACTCATCTACCGGTCCGTTGCCGGGACGGCTGTCCGATAAGGCGCCACGGCAGATTCGAGTCCGGTTTGCGTCACGCCTGCTTTGTTTCCGTTTCGTCGGCGTTCGTCGACGAATATCCGCGCAGACAATTTCAGCAGTTCCACCTGCTGATCCGGCGTCACGCCGTCAAGTTGTCCGGCAAGCTGCTCAACCCATCCCGGCTGTCGCTGCATGGCGACATGCATGAAACGGACAAACATGCTCAGCTCGCGAAAGTTTCGGTCCGCAATCATGTGGCTCACTGGTGAGATGACTTTTGCCACGGCATCAACCGTCTGAGACGGAAACATCACGAACAGGTCGAGGTCATGAAGAACTTGAGCCGGTCCATCGGGGTCGCTCTCCGCCACAACACCGACGTTCCGTAAATGCATGACGGCCTGAGCCTGCAACGTCTTCGTCAGCAGCGGACTCTTGTAGCTGCCCGTGCATAGCAGCAACTGCTCATTGTTCGACCGATGCAACACTTCGATCGTGCCGACCGAACCATCGCCTGCGTCGGCGTGCCAGACACCGTTGCTGGTCTCACTAAGCTGAAACTTCGAGATTCCCAGTCGTCTCCAGATGCTGACAGCAGCCTCGGGATTGTGCGTGAAGTACCGATAGACTGCCGGGTCGGCGTCGATCTGAATATTCGGCAGTCGGCGGAACATGCTGCGGTTATCAACAATGCTCTGAACGCGCCGGGATTGCTCGGGTGAAAGATGCCTCATCGGCAACCGCGAGACGGCATCGGTCTGCGTTTTTCGCGAAGAGTCGCCCCGGGTCAAAACATCCACTTCGATCTTCGGACCATTTGACGGGCGACGTTCGGAATTCGGACCGTCATCCGCGGACGCCGTCAAGGGCATCCCACACATGAATGCCAGACAGATTGGCCCTGCCAGAATGCCTCTCTGAAGTCGCACGCGTCGCATCCCGGCTCCTTCCGTTCGCGTCCCCCTCTCAATCGAGCGAACGACTGGACGGCGCACACGTCGTGTGCCCGCGGTCGGCGTCCGATTCCGCACAACCGCTATCATCGGCAGACTCAACCGTCGCACATCAGCCAATCTGGCTGATCCCGCTGACGTATGCGTCGGCTGAGTTCACGAGCATCTCGCCGAACGCCCCGCAACATCGGGACGCGGGACATTCAACGAGGATCACTGCCGAAGAGCATGGATGCTCGCAATTTACTCCTGGCTGACAGGCAGGTTGAGGACGACGGTCGCGTGATAGCGTTTCAGTTGAAACTCCTTGCCTTCGAACTCGCCGGTCTCTTTCTCTTCGACGCTCGTCCTCAACGTGTAGCGGCCTTTCTTTTCCGTCTCGAAATGGATGCGTCCCTCTTCGTCGGTCTTCAGGCTGGCTTTGAATCCGCCAGGTCCGCGAACGGCCATGGGGCGACCCGCAGCTGGCTTCCCTTTCCACAGAACGCGAAAACCGACCTGTCCATCAACGAGTTCCGGTACGACGTCCAGGTCGAGCTGCTCAGCCCGGCCCAGCTTTGTCAGTTCAGCGAAGCTGCTGACATCGAAGTGTTTGGCATGGTAGTGCAGCAGCACGTCGGTCTTGCCGTAGCGGTAAACGCCCCACTTGCCGTAACTCTCGATGCTGCGCGGACCGCCCGCGGACAGGCTGGCCGACAGCCACCGCTTGCCTGGCGACTTCGTTGTTTCCATCTTCAGCTCTGACGGCTTGTCCGCGTCGAGAGTGCGAATCCACGTCGTGCCACGTTGGATGAATGGATCGAGATACTGTCCATCACCCGGACCAGGACCACCCTCGAAGTACACGTTCGTCGTGCCTTGCTCGCCGGCCTTCGGATCAATCGAAACCCAGAGGTAATGACTGCAGGCCGAGGAGACGAGCAACCCGGTCAGAAGAAACAGACTCACGGCGGGTCGAAGGAACGAGCGCTTCATCGATAGACTCCCTTTATTGAGATGCAAGACATGTCACCGAGTGATCTTCAGTGTTTATTGGACCGTCGGAGCCGTCAAATGCGAAGCGTCCCTGCGATTCTTGTCGTCGTCGTATCTTCCCTGATCCAGGCCGGATCGACTGTCGCTGCACACGACGACATCGAACCGCACTGGATCTGGGTGAGTGCCGAACGATCGGCCGGCCAGGCGGTGACTCTGCGCAGAACATTCCGTGTGCCTGGCCAGGCAGTAAAGGCTCGACTGGACCTGGCCGCCGACTTCACTCGCTGCCATGTGAAGTTGAATGGTGAGACGCTCACGGAGCTCGACGAGTACGGGCCGTGGCTGGAACTCGATGTTACGGAGCAACTGAAGCCCGGCGAGAACACGTTCGAGCTGAAGTGCGTCAGTGGTGCCGGACCAGCCGCCATTGCGATGACTCTGGGCGTGATGCAGTCGGACGAAACGCGTCGTTACGTTGTTTCAGACACGAAGTGGCAGGCTCGCATCGATTCAGCCGACGACAAGTCCTGGCAACCCGCAACCAGCCTGGGTGCCGTGGCACGGGAGCTGTGGGGGGTCGGTCAGATTGCACGTGTCTCGGCATTCGATGATTACGAACAGTGGCAACAGGCCACAGGCGCCGAGACGGGAACCGACCCGGCAACTTTTGTGACACAGCCGGGCTTCGAGGTGGAACTCGTGCGATCGGCAAAGTCTGACGAAAGCTCGTGGATCAGTATGGCGTTCGATCCGCAGGGACGGGTGACAATCGGGCGCGAAGATAAAGGGCTGCTGCGTGTGACCTTGTCGGGCGATGGTCTCGGGGTCGAGCAGGTCGAGATGATCAATGACACCCTGCTGGAAACTCGCGGTCTGCTCTATGCACACGACATGCTCTACGCCAGCGCGAACAACTCCAAGGCACTGTACCGGCTGCGAGATACGACCGGCGACGACCGGTTTGATGAGGTGAAAGTCCTGCGCGAGTTTCCTGGTGGAGTTGGTCACGGTCGCAACGATCTGGCGCTCGGCCCGGACGGCCTGATCTACGCGATTCATGGCGACTCGGTCGAACTGCCGACCGAGAACGTCTCCGATCGTACGTCCCCATTCCGTGCCGCCCGCCGCGGACAACGCACAACGGAGGGACGTCTGCTGCGGTGCGATAAAAATGGCCAGAACTGGGAACTGGTTGCCGCCGGGCTTCGCAACCCGTTTGGCATCGACTTCAACGCCGACGGTGAAGTGTTCACGTACGACGCTGATGCGGAATTCGACATGGGTTCGCCGTGGTATCGACCGACGCGAATTGATCAGCTCGTGTCCGGGGCCGACTTCGGCTGGCGAGGACGGACCAAAGAATGGCCGCCGTACTTCATGGATCACGCGGACAATTCGCTGCCGGTCGCCGATGTTGGCAAGGGCTCTCCGACGGCCGTGAAGTCCGGCCTGAGGAGCGAGTTTCCGGAGCGGTATCGTCGAGCGATGTTTGCGTTGGACTGGACGTACGGCCGGATCCTCGCCTGTCATCTTTCTCCACGTGGCGCGGGATACGCCTGCCGAGTCGAGACGTTTCTCAAAGGTCGACCGTTGAACGTAACCGACCTCGACTTTGGCCCGGACGGAAGCATGTATGTCGTCACTGGTGGCCGAAAAACACAGTCGGCTCTTTATCGCGTTCGCTATACCGGATCGCTCGCGGCGGCCGTTCTGGCACTGCCCACAAAACAGTCCGCAGCACGGCAACAGTTTTCGACTCAGGCCCGTAAGCTGAATCGCCAACTCGCCATGCATCATGGCAAACAATCCGCGAATGCGATCACGCTCGCCTGGCCACAACTTGGGAACCCGGATCCGGTTGTGCGACACTCCGCACGCATTGCCGTCGAGCATCAGCCCGTGACCTCATGGAGTCAGCGTGCGCTCACGGAATCCGATTCCGAAGTTGCTGTCACCGCGCTACTGGCACTAGCCCGGAGCGAACAGCGAACATTGCTCGACGATGTACTGGTTCGGCTCAATGACCTCGATACCGACGCGTTGAGTGCGTATGCGCGACTGTCTCTGGTACGCGCTTACCGACTTTGTCTGCAGAAGCCAGACGACCTCGATTCCGCCGTGGCCAAAGCATCGCGGTCTCGATTGCTCACATGGCTCAACCGTGTAACACAAAGCGCGACCGCACCAACGGGCACGGGTGACGGGGTCCGTCGCGAACTGGGTCGACTCGTTGCCGACCTCCAGATCACGGGGGCCGTTGAACCGCTCGTCGAACTGCTCAACTCAAGCGAAACACAACGCGAACGCATGCACGCTCTGTTTGTGTTGCGCGACCAGAGGTCCGGCTGGTCGCCAGAAACCCGCCGCCTCTACTTCGAAGCGCTGCGCGAGTTGGAACGAACAGCGTTCTCCGGACAGGGCATGCCTGGATTTCTCCGACAAATCCGTGAACAGGCGACAGATCACGTGACTGACTCAGACCGCAAACACCTGGCAGAACTACTCAAGCCCGCGGCCGTTGATTCCGCTGAGCCGCTGCTGATCAGCCGGCCCGTGGTTCAGAAGTGGACTCTGCCGGAACTCACGGAGCAGCTTGGTCAGGCGACCCAGTCAGGCGATGCAAAACGCGGGCAGTCGTTATTCCGAGACGTCCGATGTGTCGCGTGTCATCGACTAAACGGCCGAGGTGGAGTGCTCGGACCGGACCTGACGGCGGTGAGTCGACGATTCAGCCGGCGTGACATTCTGGCGTCGATCATCGACCCGTCTCTGGTCATCGCTGAGAAATATCGTGGTGCTCAGGTCGTCACGACGGATGGCCGAGTCATCAATGGACGCGTCGTCACAGGCGGCGATTACCGGGCGACCGAGTTGCGAATTGTTGAGGACTCAATGCAGCCCGGAAAAATCACAAGAATCAAAAAGCAGGACATCGAGATCTCTCAACCGTCGAAAACGTCACCTATGCCGGCTGGTCTGGTCGACACGTTGACTGCTGTCGAGATTCTTGATTTGCTCGCTTTCCTGGCGTCGGGTGACTTCAGCTAAGTACCTGTGCGTTGCCACATTGATCGAAGCCATTATTAGAAGCCCTCATGATCCTCGAATCCGGGTCGGTGAAGTTTCGCTGGTCTTTATCATGAGGGACCGCTTTGTCCGGATCGGTGCGATACTGACGGCCTTCCGCTTCCATCTTTGCGACGTGTGCGGCCGCCTTTTCCCAAGCGGCTTCTTCCAGCGCTTCGCGGGCCTCGCGAATCTTCTCCAGACGCGATTTGCGGCGGGCCAGTTCCTCAGGAAGTTCCTGCGCGGAACGATCTCCGAACTGCTCGTCTTCGGCCGTATCCGCGGCGTCTGCCCGAGCCATCAGCTCCGCGATCTCCCGCGTCAGCCGAGTTTCTTCCTCTTTCATGCGGTCGTAGCTCATGGCCTTGTGCCGCGAAGCGTTGGCTTTGATCCTGGCACCATCCAGTGCCACACGACCGAGCCGGGTCAGTCCCGCCGCCGCACACACCTGCAGAGTTCCTACAAACAGATTCAGGCTCCCAAAAAGGAATCCATTCCCGACTCCACCTTCTGTAGCGCATCTCCATCGAGAAAACCAGGTCGATTTCCATTCTCGGACAGACTCCTGGTCCAGCCCATCGGGCTGGGTGATCGTTCTACCCGTTTAACCAAGGGCCAACGGCCCTGAGGTGAGATAGAGGCTCCCAATTTACCCAGCCCGATGGGCTGGGCGAGGCAAACCAACGGGCCTTTGGCCCTGAAATACAGCGTTCAACATGAGTACGTCCCTGCTCAACGCATCATGGCTAAGGCCGGGACAGCCGTTGGACTCCGTCCCGACCGAATCTCCGAGACACCAGGGTCGGGTCAGAGACCCAACCTACTTTTTCAACGGACTGTTAGAATTGCGTTCGTCAAATCCACATTGCTGCGATTCGAGTGACTTGAGCTTGAGCGGAATTTCCTATTCATGAGCACTAATCTGATTGAGAAGAACCACATGGTCGAGTGCCAGATCCACGGTGAGCCGGTGCCTCGCGATCTGCTGGCTCCGTTTCGCGACAGTACACATTCCCTGACGCAGCCGGATTCCCTGCAGGTCCGTCTCGCGGAGGATGGCTACGTGTTCGTCCGCGGTGTCGTACCGCTCGAGAACATCGCGGCGGCTCGGCGCGAAGTGTTTTCGCGACTGGCAGAAGTCGACGAGATCGACGCTCCATTCGAGCAAGGCATTTTCAGCGGACGCAGCCAGCGACTCGAACGCGTCGCGAGTCCCGGTGAATTCTGGCAGTCCGTTAGTGAAGGTCCTGCCTTGCGGGCCGCGACGCATGGCGAACCGATTCGAGAATTCATGAGCAACGTGCTGGGCCAACCGGCCCGAGCGTATGACTTCATCTTCCTGCGTCCAGGAGTTCCCGGACGCTTTACGTTTCTGCACTATGACTTTCCGTTCTTTTCTCGCGGAACGCGTAATGTTGTCACATCGTGGATGGCAATCGGCGACATCCCCACGACCGAGGGCCCGCTGTTCGTCCTGGAAAACTCCCACCGATTTGATGATCTGATCGCCGGCGCCGAGCAGATGGACTACGACTCGGCGTATTCACCGCAGGTTCAGATGACCGACAACGCCATTGAGTTTGCCCGTCAGCGAGGCTCGCGATTCCTGACCGAGAACTTTGAGCCCGGCGACGTGATTGTGTTCGGCATGACCACCATGCACGGCTCGTTCGACAATGCTTCAGCCATCAACCGGACGCGTCTGTCGGTTGATGTGCGCTGGCAACCGGCGGCCGAACCGATCGACGAACGCTATGTCGGTCCCGATCCAGCAGGAACCACGGGTGCCGGGTACGCCGAATTGAATGGCGCCAAACCGCTCACCGAGTCGTGGCACACGCGGTAGGGAACGCGTCCGGGAACGAACCTGAGTGATCTGCATGATCTGAATTCCCTCGACCGGCTATGATCGAGGCAACGATTCACGTCTCAACAGAACAAAATCGAAATGGCGAATTCCGTGACGGCACGACTCACACATCCGCTTCCTGGAGCACTCGTCATCGCGTTGATCAGCAGCATCGTGGTGTCAGCGAGCTCTGCCGGCGAGAATTCAGACGTTGCAGGGAAGCTCGTCGTTCGTCCGGCTGAAATACATTTATCCGGCTTCAACCCCCGTCAACAGATTCTTGTCTCACTCAACGAGTCGAACGACCGCAGTGTTGATGTGACTCGCGACAGCAAAGTCGAACTGGCGAATCACAAGGTCGCACTCGAAATCAATGGGATCGTCTCCGCGACCGGTACTGGAGTCACAGAGCTGACAGTGACTCGCGGAGAATTCCAGGCCCGCGTCGTAGTCCACGTCACAGCATTTGGTGACACACCGGAGGTTCACTTCGAGAACGACATTCTGCCTCTGCTGTCAAAATCCGGCTGCAACAGTGGCGGCTGTCATGGCAAGGCCTCGGGGCAGAACGGATTTAAGTTATCGGTCTTTGGATTCGATTCGCGCGCCGATTTCGCGGCGCTCGCGAAGGAGGCCCGCGGCCGACGCGTGTTTCCCGGCGATCCCGAACGCAGCCTGCTTGTTCAAAAGGCGACCGGAGTAAGTGCTCACGGCGGTGGACGGCGGATTGAGCTGAATTCGCCCGATCACGAGTTGCTGGCAAACTGGATTCGGCAAGGCATGCCCTGGGGCGCCGCGAACGCTCCGCAACCGGTCGGGATTGAGGTCGAGCCTGGCAGTCGAGTCGTCGATCGATCAGCCCGCCAGCAATTACTGGTCACAGCCGTCTATTCAGATGGCTCGCGCCGGGACGTGACAGCGGCGTCAACGTATTCAAGTAATTCGCCAGTGGTTGCGGATCTGGTTTCCCCCGGCCTTGTCGAAACCGGAGAGGTTCCGGGGGAGTCTGCCGTTACCGTCAACTACATGGGGCAGGTTGCGGCCGCGCGTGTGGTCGTGCCTCGCGCGGACCTCATTGAGGAATATCCTGCCCTGCCCGAGCACAACCCAATCGATGGGTTCGTGTGGTCAAAGCTGCAGCGAATGCGGATTCTCCCATCCGGCCCCTGCGACGACTCGGCATTCCTGCGCCGTCTGTATCTCGATGTTCTGGGCCAGTTGCCGGATCCAGAAGTCACTCGACAATTCCTGGCCGATTCCGATCCTGACAAACGCACGCGACAGATTGACGACGTTCTGAGCAACGCAGGCTATGCCGATTACCACGCACTGAAGTGGGCCGATGTGCTGATGGTCGATCGCGAAACGCTCGGGGAACGCGGTGCGTTTGAGTTCCATCGCTGGCTCCGCGAACAAATGGCGAATAATCGGCCGTACGACGAATGGGTCCGCGAACTGATCACAGCAAGCGGGAACTCGGGCAAGTTCGGTCCGGTGAATTTCTACCGTGCACTCCGCACACCGGACGATCTGACTCGTGCGGTCAGCCAAGCGTTTCTGGGCATTCGCATGGACTGTGCTCAGTGCCATCATCACCCGTTCGAGAAGTGGGGCCAGTCGGACTTCTACGGCCTGGCGGGGTTCTTCGGTGGTGTGCAACGCAAGTCGCTGTCCGACTCGCGTGAGCTGGTTTTTCACACCGGCTGGAAGCAGACGAAGATGCCGCTGACCAACGAGCTGGTCACAACTCGTCCGCCGGGCGGCGAGCCGATCGACACATCCGCGGCTGACCCGCGCGTGCAGCTTGCGGACTGGATGACATCGCCGACGAACCCGTGGTTTGCTCGACTCGTGGCGAACCGGTTGTGGGCTCAGTATCTGGGTCGTGGTCTGGTTGATCCGGTTGACGATCTGCGTTCCACAAACCCGGCCGTCAACGAGCCGCTGTTGGAATGGCTGACTCAGCAGGTCATCTCAAACGACTTCAATCTGAAAGCGGTCGCGCGGCTGATCCTGTGTTCGCGGGTGTATCAGCTCGCCAGTACATCGAACGAAACCAACAAGCGGGACGAGCAGAACTTCTCGCACTTTCTGGCGCGACGACTGCCCGCCGAGGTCTTACTGGATGCCATCTGCCATGTGACCGACGTACCTGAAGACTTCCCCGGCATGCCAATCGGCACGCGAGCCATACAGGTGTGGGACAACCGGTTTCCTTCGTATTTTCTGGATACGTTTGGCCGGTCGGAACGGAAGTCACCGTGCGAGTGTGGCAAGTCCGACGACCCGACGATGTCACAGGCCCTGCATCTGATGAATGCACCGGAAATCGCGGCTAAGGTCTCTTCCGGGGATGGACGGATCGGCCGGCTGATTCGTGCCGACGCGGCACCGGAGAGCATTGCCGAGGAAATCTGTCTGGCCGCGTGGTGCCGGTATCCACGAGAAAAGGAACTGGATGTCTTTCGTCGGCTGGTTGCGGAATCATCATCGCAACAGGCAGCAGAGGATTTCCTCTGGGCAGTGCTGAATTCATACGACTTTCTTTTTGTACGTTGAGCGGCAATCGAGGAGACCAACGGCATGCTTCCCCGTTATTGCGACGGCGTTTCGCGACGCGAGCTGTTAAAGATCGGTTCCATTGGCGGCCTGAGCATGGCGGACGTGTTCCGTCTGCAGCAGATGGCCCCGGCAGCCGAAGCCGCATCACGCGACGATATTAACTGTATCTTCCTCTTTATCGTCGGCGGAATGCCCCAGCAGGACATGTGGGACGTAAAGCCTGACGCGCCGCTGGGCATCCGCGGAGACTTTGATCCGATCAGCACGGCCGTACCGGGCATGCACATCGGAGATGTCCTGCCCGGGATCGCAACAGTCACCGACAAGTTGGCAATTCTCCGCAGCCTGACGCACGGCGATTCGGATCACGAAAGCGGCTTCCACGTGATGATGACCGGCAAAGCCCGGTCTGGTGATCTGGATCGCTCGACGAAGAACAACAATCAGCACCCCTGTATCGGTTCAATGGTCGCTCGTCTGGGAAAGCCGGGAGCCCTGCCGCCGTACATCTCGGTTCCCAACTATCTGGACAGCGGCGGGCCGTCGTTCCTTGGCGCCAGTTACGGACCATTCGTGATTGCCGCGGATCCGGCCGCTCCGGAATTCGCCGTCCGCGATATCACGCTGCCAACGTCGATCACCAGCGACCGCAACGCCCGTCGCCAGACCGCTCTGCGAGAGATCAACGCGATTGAACGCGGAGTCGACTCCGCCGGCAAACAGGTCGCGGATCTCGATCAGTTCTACCAGAAGGCCTACAGCCTGATGACATCGCGTCAGGCCAAAGAAGCATTCGACATCACACGGGAGCCCGAGAGTCTGCGTGAAAAGTACGGCATGACCAGCATCGGACAATGCTGCCTGCTGGCGCGACGGATGGTCGAATCCGGTTGCCGGTTTGTCGGCATCGAGAACGGTCACTGGGACACGCACCGCAAGAACACCTGGAGTCTGCGTGAGTTGTTGTGTCCGGCATTCGATCAGGCCGTCCCCGCTCTGATCAACGACCTGACAGACCGCGGCCTGTTGGAAAAGACTCTTCTTGTGATCACAACGGAGTTCGGTCGCACACCGCGGATCAACGACCTGGCGGGACGCGATCACTGGCCAAACGCCTTCTCAATCGTCATGGCCGGTGCTGGTATCCAGGGTGGTCAGGTCATCGGAGCGACCGACCGTACAGCCGCGGAAGTGACTGATCGACCCATCACGGCTCCCGACATGACCGCCACGATCCTGCACGCGCTCGGCATCAACCACGAGGCCGTCCTGCGAACACCACTGGGCCGCCCAATCGAAATCGCCAACGGCGGCCGGCCGGTTTATGAACTCTTCGGGCAGTCCTGAATCAGGACACAGAAGCCTGGCACCAAGGTGGAGATTCGTATGCAGCCCTCGATTTGCCGCATGGCAATTGCCTGCCTCAGTGCTCTGACCTGCTTGACGCATACGCTGCCGCTTGTCGCTCAGCCCAAACCTGGATACCTGCCATCGAGCACGCACGTGTTTCCGGCAGGAGGACAGCGCGGTACGACAGTCGCCTTGAAGGTCGGTGCTGAGTGCATTCCTCCGCGGACGCGCATTCACGTGATCGGTGATGGAGTTGAAGTCAATCCGCTGCTGGAGAGGGAGATCGATGATCGTGGCGAGCCGTCCGCGCTTCGGGAACCGAAGACCGTCCCGATTACCTATCCGCGCGAGTGGGCTTCGGAGATTCGCATCGCCGACGACGCTCCGCTTGGGCCTGCATACTGGCGGCTGAGTTGTGCGCAGGGAGGAACGGGATCGCGACCTTTCATCGTTGGTGATCTGCCAGAGTTCATTGAATCCGAATCGAACTCGACGCTTGATCGCGCTGAGCAGGTTGAGCTGCCAGTAACGGTGAACGGTCAAATTCACGGAGAGCGAGACTCGGACCACTTTCGATTCTCAATCAAAGGTCCGGAGATCGTTTCGTTTGAGGTCATCGCCGGACGCATGGGATCGTCACTCGATCCAGTGGTCGATCTTCTGGACATCGATGGCCGCCCCATTGACGCGCAGCGAGTGTATGTCGGCAGTGACCCCGTTCTTGTTTATGCGGCGCACACAGATCAGGACGTTGTGTTGCGAATAGCCAACGTTTCGCATCGGGGCGACCCGAGCTTCGTTTACCGGATCGATGTCCGGCCAGGCCCGTATTTCCGCGCCGCACTGCCAGGTGGCCTGCGACGTGATGAAGGGGCCAGTATCGACCTCTTAGGGATGACCGGTAGCGAGGGTTTTCTCACCGAGAAGCTTTCCATCGTATGGGGTGGCAACGAGCAGGAATTCCTGATCTGGCACAATCCGATTCAGCATGAGGCCCCAGTTCGCTATTCCATCGATCGGCATCCTGTGATCGTCGAGACGGAACCAAATGCGACAATGCCGGACAGCCAGAGCCTGCCTGTCCCCTCGACCATGTACGGTTGCTTTATCGAGGCCGCTGATAAAGACACATACGCCTTTGATTGCAACAAGGGTGACCGGCTGCGAATCGAGTGTCGGGCCTGGCCGCCAGGAACACCGGCTATTCCAACAATGCAGCTGACGGGGGCCGACGGAAAAACACTCGCGTCTGCGAGTTCGGCATCAACTGAGGACATGATCGCACGCCTCGCCTGGACAGCTCCGGATGATGGCTTGTACGGACTGCAACTGACCGATCTGCGGTTTGGCGCTCAGGGTGACGAAGACTTTGTGTATCGACTTGAAATCCAGCCGGATGAACCAGACTTCGAATTGAGCGTAGCGACGGACACATTAACCGCGACGCAGGGAAAGACTGCGAATCTTGAAGTCAAGGTCCGACGGCACGGCGGTCTGAATGACCCGATTGAACTGAAATTCCAAGGGTTACCGGAAGGGATCAAGGTCGACAAGGCGGTCATCTCCAAAGGGAAGAGCACCGCAAAAGTTCAGTTTACGATCGACGAGTCCGCTCGCGTGGAAAGTTACCAGTTGCAGGTTTCGGGTTTGATCGCTGAAACGGGGCTGACGCGAACTGCTCGCTGCCAACACCTGGGCGTCGACAGCGAAGGCGTCTCGATTGGCTCGACGACAGTGCCCTGGCTGTTTCTTTCCATCCAGCACAAGCCACTGTTTCGGCTGCAGTGTGCAGAGGCGTATCTGTACGCGCATCGTGGCTCGGTATTCGAGTACCCGATGGAGATCGAACGACTAAACGGATTCGACGGCGTCGTGCGTCTGCAGCGGGGTGATCGGCAGAATCGCGACATGGACGGCGTCCAGATACTCGATGCCACGCTGAATCCCGGAGAGTCAGAAGTCGACATCCCGATATACCTGCCCGAATCGATGGCCATCAACGTGCAGTCGCAGACACAACTGTACTCGCAGGCCTGGGCTTCGTTCATCGACGAGCACGATCAGCCACAGTCGGTTCTGGTGCTGGCAGAGAAGCGGAACATGCTCCGCACTTTGCCGCCGGTCGTGAAACTGAAAGCGGAACGCACGGAACTGACTGTGCCGGCGAATGGTCGCGTGGACTGTCCGATTATCCTCGACCGGACCTCGAACTTCCCGGGCGTCATGCGAGTTACGCTGCAGAACCCACCGCCTGGAGTTTCAGCCGACGCTGCCGAGTTCGAAGTCGGCGAGTCGATCGAGACGATCACACTTCGTCTCGATAAAGCGACGACAGCGTCGTCCGCCCAGGAAGTGACACTGCGCGGAACGGGGCGTCTCCCCGATGGCACGGTCGCCGTCAGCGAAGCGATCGTGTGGCTGATTTCGGTCAACTGAATCACGCGACCAACGCCACCCAGCGATCTGGTCAAGCACATAAGAAAGCCCGGCTCCCTCGAATATAGAGCCGGGCGTTCATTGAATCACGTACTCATGACAGTGACGTCTTACCGCCGTCGAGTGGGCAACCGAGGCCGAAATGCCTCCAGAGTCCCGCTGGTCATGCTGTCCGGATTGATGTCGTACGTTGTCACGTATCGTTTGCCGGCAAAGTTCTGCTGAAGAATGAAAAGCCGATCCTCGCCGACCGCCTGAACTACAGCGGTGTGATTCGGGACGCCCATAATCACCCAGTATCCAGGTTCGTCAAATCGAACCGACGTGAACTGGAGGATGTCACCGGGAATGACATCATTCACATTGATGCGATCACCAAACGTGTAACCTTGAGCGGGTTCAGCTCCGACTGCACGCAACGCCTGATCCGCCAGGTCCCAGCATTCACCGCGGCCGATCCGGTTTCCGATGTTGTTGGCGGCGAAGTTAAGAACTCCCTCGTTCAATTGCGGCAGATTGCCGGCTGGCCGTGGAGCGGGCGTTTGGTCGTCGCTGCTTCCGGTTTCGTCGTTGTCAGCACCTCCCGCCGCGCCTCCGGCACCGCCACCACGCGTCTCGCCGCGTGCAGTTGTCGTTTGGGTGCCACCGTCCTGGTTGTTTGAAGCCAGTGGACAATTCCTGCGAGCATTGCTGCCAGCCCCCGCCGCAGTCTGTCCCTGTCGGCACGGGCAGTTGGCGGGATGGCCGTCTTGCCCGTTTCCGGTCTGGGCCCGTCCGCCGACCGCTCGGCCACCGGTCGCACGTTCATCGCCCTGGCCAGCATCTTCATCGCCGCGGCTGCTACGCGTTTCAGTCACGCGGCGAGTTTCTTCAGCGTTGAGACTATCGATGATCGCCTGAATCTGCCGTCCTCGCGGGGACGAACGCACGACCTGACGCTGCCCGGTCAGATCTTTCGTGATAACCATGCCACTGGCGGGAAAATCTCGCTTCGCGTCCGCGGCGGCATCCTTCAACGGACTTCCGCTGCCGGGCTTCTTAGCGCCGTCTGGAGGCGCCCCAGTGGCGGAGTTCTTGTCTTCGGAGTCCGCGGCCGGGTCCGCGGGCTCATCCTGAGAGTCACCATCCGCGGCAGACATGGCGGCTGCGAACAGGTCATCGTCTGGCTGCGGGCGTCCGCTCAGTCGAACGGTCTCGGAAAAGTACACACCTTTCGCATCGAGCAGCGTCATCTGCACATTGGCGACTCGCCGCTTCTGATAGTCGAGAGCCAGAATTGCGTCGGCATCCAACCTGCCGCGAAACGCGGCGAATTCGGGCGGTGCCATCGCCTGACGGGCTTTCGCACTGTGGGCTTTGACCCGGACAGTCCGGCTCACCACTGGATTCACGCGTGGCTCAAGCGTTAGCGCCTCGGTGGTCACACGTTCGAGCGTCCGCAGCACACCGCCAATCTCCTGATCCCGGGCCGAGCGGGCATCTTCCCGTACGACGAGCAACACATTCTGGAAACCCTGCTTGCGCGCCGCCCGGGCCGCCTCGTGAACAGCGAGTTCAAGTTTGACGTCGGCCGCCGCTGGCAGAGCCACAGTCACCAGAATCGATGCCGCCAGAAGAAGACCTGCCGGGGAATTGCTTCGATGCCGTTTCATTTATGAGGTACTCCGTTCGACCGAATTTGCAGCAACTGTGAACACGAACGGTCCAGCATTACGCTACCGGGCCAGCAAACTTGGTAAATTCCGGCCTGACAGGGCTACACGCAGGCTGATTTGTTGTATCAACAGGCCTGTTCACGATTTTCGACGTTTTTTCTGGACTCTCCCTCTCCACGGCGTGTGCCCTGTCGCCTGCCGGCGAGAATCCCACTCAAAGACCATCATTCGGCCTTGAAAATGCCTGAATTACTGCACTGGAAAGTCGGCGACCGCACGTTGGAAACCGGCGATTTCCCCCTCCTGATGGGGATCGTCAACGTCACGCCGGACAGCTTTTCGGACGGGGGGCAGTTCGTCGACCGAAATGCGGCCGTCGACCATGCGCTGCAACTGGCTGAGGACGGAGCCGACATCCTCGACATCGGCGGAGAATCGACACGCCCGGGGTCAGATCTGGTTTCTGCGAATGAGGAACTGCGCCGAGTCGTCGGTGTGATCGAGTTGCTTCGCACTCGAACAGACCGACTGATTTCGATCGACACCACGAAGTCGGAGGTCGCGCGTCGCGCTCTGGCTGCGGGTGCCGACATTGTCAATGACATTTCCGGTCTGACGTTCGACGCCGAGATGCCGGAAGTGTGTGCCGCCAGCGACTGCGGCGTTATCTGCATGCACATCCGAGGCACGCCGCAGACAATGCAGGACGATCCCCAGTATGACGACGTCGTCGCAGATGTCTCCGCATTCCTGGCCAGCCGACTGGCGGCGCTGGAATCCGCCGGCATCTCCCGAGAGCGCATCGCGACAGACCCGGGAATCGGTTTCGGCAAGACCGCTCAACACAATGTCGAGCTGTTATCGCATGTCGCTGATCTGCGCAGCCTGGGTCGCCCGGTCGTGATCGGACATTCACGCAAGCGATTTCTGGCAAAGGTCCTCGGGCGACCCGTCGAAGAACGAATGTTCGGGACGATCGGCGTTGCCATCAGCGTCGCTGCTCAGGGGGCGGACATGATCCGCGTCCACGACGTTCGCGAGACGCGCGACGCTCTGCTCGCATGGCATGCGACCCGCCCAGGTTAGCCCAGCCGCTAATCGGCTTCCGGACGTGGCGGGTTTGCCCAGTTGCCGGAGAAGTCCGTGCCGCTGACGACAACACCTTTGGCATGCCAGTTCACTCCGGCTTTGACATCCGGAGTGCAGTAACGCAGCGTTAATCCACAGCGTCGCCGGTCCGATTCGTTCGCTTCGGACCCGTGCAGCAGCAGGTCCGAGTGCAGCGAGGCCTCGCCGGCGGCCAGCACGTCGTCCACTTCCGTTCCATACTGCAAGGGATTCTCGATCGTCTGATTCAGGACGTTGCCCTCGTCATCGCTGCTCGGCCGGTACGTTAGATGGCCGGAGTGATGCGACCCGGCGATGAATCGCATGCAGGCGTTTTCCGTGTCGGCATCATCAATCGCCAGCCAGACGGTCACGGTCTTTGAAGGAGTCAACGGCCAGTAACTCGCGTCCTGATGCCAGGCGACCGACTTGCCGTCGTGCGGCATCTTGCAGAAAAAGTGCGAGCCCCAGCCGATCACATCGTGGCCCAGGACATCCCGCACCAGCGAGACGATCCGTGTCTCGTGAATCAGGTCGTAGACACGCCCATGCTTCATGTGCGCCGTGCTGATCGAATAGCTGTCGCCCCCGGCCGCCAGTGTTTGCTTCAGGAGTTCGTCGAAGTAGTCCCGGATGCCGGCCATCTCGGCCGATTCAAAGACACGAATGCCTTTGACATAACCATGTCGATTGAAATGCTCGGTCTGTTCGACGGATAGAGCCTGCGGATCGTTCACTGGGCTCGGATAGAAACGGAGGTCGCGTTCCATCTGATCCAGTTCGTCCTGCGTCGGGACGATATTGAATTCGACCATTGAATCTGGCTCATGCTCTGCGCGACCCAAGGGGGTGCGCCAAAAAACGGATACCGGATTTACCGCGACGCGTCTCTGACGGATGGCAGGTGATCCACCAGTTCCCAGCCTGTGCGTCGCATCTCGGCAATCGTGCCTGCCCGAAATTCCTTGAGTTGCCCCGCGTGCCCGGCGTCCAGTGCCAGGTTCGTGAGTTCCTCTGGGTCCGTTTCGATGTCGTACAGCTCTTCGATCTCATTTTCCACAAGCGTCCGGATGTACTTGTAACGTCCCTGTCTCAATGAGACGTACCACGGGATTCCGTTGAGCATGTGCAGGTCCGGGTCATCGGGAATCCGGATTGTGTCGGCTCCGTATGACCGACCGGTAAATGTCACCATCGCTGGATGCGGCCAGTCCGCGTTCGGATTCTCTAGCACGGGTGTCAGATCATGACCGTGCATTTCCCACGGCAGGTCGATCCCGGCATATGAGAAGAACGTTGGAATAAGGTCGACACCAGCAACCGGGCTCTGGCAGACTTTTCCTTCCGGAATCCGACCCGGCAGACTGACGATCATTGGCGAGCGGATGTTGGCGTCGTATGGCGCGAGCTTTGTCCGGAAACCGTGTTGCCCCCAGGCGAAGCCCTGATCGGACGTGAATACGACGAGCGTGTTTTCAAGCTGCCCGGATTCTTCCAGGGCACCGACCAGACGGCCGACGGATTGATCGAGTCCCAGCACGCCCTGGTGATATTGCCTCACCCAGTCGTTCAGCGAGTTCCCGTGGATGCACTTTGCTCCTTCGACAGTACGCCCGCCAAATGTCCCACCGATCAGCTCTGGAATTCCGTTCGGTCCTGGTTCCCAGAAGTTGATTTTCTGCATGTAGGCCGGCTTTCCTGCTCGCGGCGGAAAGATGTCTTTGGGGACCGGGATTTTCACGTCCGGGTAGTCATCGCGGTGACGAACCGCCGGAGTAAACGGGCCATGCACGGCTCCGTAGCAGACCCACAGATACCAGGGCTTACCTTCGTCCCGATGCTCGCCGCGAATGAAATCCTCAGCCAGATTCGTGTAGTTGTCTGTGGAATAACCGCGGACCAGTTTCGATTCTGTTTTCTGGTCAGCTCCGCTGAAGTCCATGATCTGGTCGTAGAAATAGTGACCGGAATTCTGTTGATACTTCGGCCGGTTCCAGACGGCCTGATAGTCCCAGTCGCGGCCGGCACCCGAGTCGGTTCCCGTATGCCACTTCCCGACCTGAGCCGTCGTGTAGCCTTCGCCGCGAAACACTTTCGGCCAGAACGGACACTCAGCGGGATCGTAGGTACTGCCGGGGTATTGCCCGGTCATCCGCATCGACTCGACACCGAACTGATGGTGTCCCGTCAGCATGGTCGCCCGACTGGGCATGCACCATGTTCCGATGAACGTGTGTGCGAACCGCACGCCGCGCTTCGCCAGTCGGTCGATATTCGGTGTGTCGACCCAGTCCCATGCTTCGGGATAGCAGCTCACGCTGCGGTGCGAGTGATCGTCGGTGTAGATCAGCAGAATGTTCGGACGCGAGTCAGCGGCTAGCAGCGACTGTCCAGTCAGGACCACACCAACAGTCAGCAACAGACATCGGCGAGTCAAAGCAGTCATGCCGTCAATCTCCGAAGTTAGCGGGGGCATTCAATCCGTCTTGAGGCTCAGAAGCGGGCAGAACTATAACGCCTTGCTAACTCGTTCCAACGCTCTGCGTTGGAACGCCCCAGGACGCTCTGCGTCCCGGGACACGGCAGTGCCTGTAAGGCACGGGACGCAGAGCGTCCGGAAGTGCGTTCCAACGCGGAGCATTGGAACGAGTCGGATTTTATGGACGGAGCCAGCACATGCAGCCGCTGTACCTCGTGGGAGGCGAGCAGAAGGACGACCTGACCGGGCGAGATGAGTGGCATCGTCATCGCGCCGGAGTCGTTATTCGCCTCGACCCGAACAGCCAGACTGCGGAGCGCGTGCTTGAATACCAGTCACCGCCAGAATGTTGCCCGGATACCGATCCCAGCTTTCTGCTGAAGGCCGCGACGCTCCGTCAGGACACACTCCTTGCCTGCTCGGCGACTGAAGTCCTGATCTACGACTTCCCATCGATGCAGCTCAGACAGCGTATCTCGCATCCGTGTTTCAACGACCTGCATCACGTCACACCCGGCCCCGACGGAAAGCTCTATGTGGCCAGCACGGGACTCGACCAGGTGATCGAGATGTCTGCCACTGGAGACATCCTGCGGCAGTGGTGCGTTGTCGAGGGCAAGGACGTCTGGCATCGCCACTCACCGGACATCGACTACCGCAAAGTCGCGACGACCAAACCGCACGATGCACATCCCAATTACGTCTTCTTTCTGGACGATCACGTCTGGGCCACTCGCTGCAAGCAGCGCGACGCCATTTGTCTGACCGACCCCGGCCGTCGCTTCCAGGTGGGAGATGATCGCCCGATCCACGACGGCGTCGTCACTGATCACGGCATCTATTTCACGCAGGTCGATGCTCACGTGACGATCGTCGACCGCGACACGTTGCAGGTCCGCGAGAATCATGACCTGTCGAAGATGATGTCCGGTTTACGACGCCCTGGCTGGTGCCGAGGCCTTCATGTGGTTGATGAGGAACACGTTCTGGTGGGCTTCTCACGACTGCGGCCTACGAAGTGGCAGAAGAACGTTGGCTGGCTGAAGCTCAATGAACTCCGCTGGCTGTACCGTCTTCCGGCGCGAGTTGGGCTGTTCAACCTGAAGGAACAGCGAGCCGTGTGGGAGATTCCCCTGCAGGACTTTGGCCTGACGACCGTGTTTTCCATACACCCGGATCCGCTGTCGGATGCCGGTGTGAATGCCGCGTGAGCGACTCTACGAGGCATCCTGAATTGACCGCAGCCCGTGCGCCAAAACGACTCGCTCCGCTGTCATTGAAGGCGAACTTTGCCTGGACGCTGGCTGGCAATCTGACTGCCGCGTTCAGCCAGTGGCTGCTGCTGGTCATCCTCGCGAAGACGACATCGGACGCGACGACCGGACAGTTCGTGCTCGCCATGTCAATCTGTGCGCCGGTCTTCATGTTCGCCGGACTCGACCTGCGGACGCTGCAGGCAACCGACAGCGAAAACTCGTTCGAGTTTCATGAATACCTGACGCTCCGTGTCCTGTGTGGAGCCATCGCCCTGCTGGCAGTTCCAGGCATCGCGTGGGTCATCGGTTACCGTGGAGACACGCTGCTGATTATCAGCGGCGTCGCGCTCGGCCGTTTGTTTGATGTTATCGCTGACATTCTTTACGGACTGATGCAGAAGTCGGAGCGCATGGATCGCGTGTCGCGATCGCTGGTGATTCGTGGAGTCAGCTCGGCGATTGCATTTGGTGTCACTGTCGCCTGGACCGGGAATCTGGTTGCGGCCGTGCTGCTCGCCACAGTTGTGCGACTCGCCTCACTACTGATCGTCGATCTGCCCGTGGCACTGTCGGTCGAGCGAGAGCCAATCAGGCTCATCAATGGCGTTGACGCCCGTTGGCAGCGACTACGTCGGCTGACAATTCTCGGCCTGCCACTGGCCGTGAAAGTGATGCTCGTTTCGTTGAACGTGCAGGTCACACGATACTTCGTCGTCGGACTGTGTAGTCTCGCTGAGGTTGGCGTGTTTGGGCCAATTGCCGCACTGGCTGTCGCGGGGACGACAGTCTCGAAGGCACTCAACCAGTCCGTGTCCGCCCGACTCGGTCGGTTGGCCCGAAATCGGCAACTGCTGGGCTTCCGACATCTGCTACGGAAGATGCAACTGCTGTATCTCGGTCTGGGAATCATCGGAGTCACCGGTGCCTGGCTGTTCGGAGAGACTCTACTGGCAATCGTCTATCGCCCGGACTTCGCGGCGTATCACCAGGTACTCACGCTGGTGGCCGTTGCCGTTGCGTTGCAGTTTCAGTCGGGCATTCTGGACATGGCCATGGTCGCCCTGCGGCGCATCGCGATCCTGCCAGTTCTCTCGGGCGTGTCCGTCGTCGTCACGTCGATCGCGTGCTGGTTCCTGATTCCCGGCTTTGGGCTCGAAGGAGCCGCCATGGCCATGATCATCAGTCGATTAATTCGCATGGTCGTGCTGAATGCACTGATTGAAGTCGAGTCTCGGCGTTTGGTTGAGACCTGTGAGAAACCCGCCCGGAAGGTGCGTGACCTCGGCAAACGCGATGCCGCGTAGTCGCGTGACAAGCCGCGTTGGATGGACGCGATCTTAAGGTGCGGCATCCTGGGGAAGTCGCGACACCTTTGACGTTGCTGTCAGGAGCAAGTGAATCGGCTCCTCAAGGTCCGACTCGCTGTCGGTCGTCAGCGGGTCCGGCGTCGGTAGAGATTCTCCGTGGAGCAGATTGGTTTCGGCCATATCCACCAATGCTCCGTGCAGCAGATTGCGCGCATGATCCAGATCAGTCCCACAGGAAATCACACCGGGAAAGTCCAGTATTTCGGCGTGGACCCCGCCATCAACGAACTTGTACATCGCGCGGTATGTAATCATTCAGGCAACTCCCGATTCACTGTCGTTGATTCGATAATAGCCCATCCGTCGCGATCATGAATCACTGGTTTCAATTCCGAAGAACCGGCAGGCGTTGGCGGTCGTGACCTGGGCCATTTCCTCGGGTTCGAGTCCCTGCGCTTCGGCCAGAGAATTCAGAGTGAAGCGAACGAATGCTGGCTCGTTGCGTTTGCCACGATTTGGCATTGGCGCCAGATACGGCGCGTCGGTTTCGACAAAGATGCGGTCGCGGGGCAGTGAACCGGCGACGGCGCGGAGTTCGTCGTTCTTCCGGAACGTCAACATGCCGGTGAATGACAGGTGCAGTCCAAGCTGCAGGCATTCCTCGGCGGATGCCTGCGACTGGCAGAACGAGTGCATGACCGCATTTAACGTGTGCTTTGCGGCCGCGTCCCGCAGCATGCCGCGTGTCTCTTCATCGGCTTCACGGCAGTGAACGACAAACGGTTTGCCGATCCGGTGAGACAGTTCGATGTGTCGCGTGAAGTAGTCTCGCTGCAGTTCGACCGGGGCGTAGTCCCAGTAGCGATCGAGTCCAGTTTCACCCAGCGCCACAACGCTCGAATGACCCGCTAGTTCCTCGATCACGTCCCAGTCGCCTGGTTTGGCTTCGGCCGTGTAGTTGGGATGAATTCCGACAGTCGAATACACGACACCGGCAAACCGCTCGGCCAGTGCCACCGAGCGACGACTGCTCGCGGCGTCGGTGCCGATGGTCACAATGGCGGTCACGCCGACTTCCTGTGCCGCCGCAATGACTTTGTCCACGTCGTTGGCAAAAGCTTCTTCGTCAAGGTGGCAATGAGTATCAATAATGGGCATGGTGCGTTGCGGTTCGTAGTGGCTCGGATTGAACCGGCCTGGTTACGGGCGAGAGTGTTGTGGTTAGTGAACTAAGTACGAGTCCCTGAATCTGTGAATTCGCGAGTGGACATGAAACAACCCCATCCCGGGCACATCATTCTGACGGCAATGTCAGGCCTGCTGATACTCGGCGCGAACCTGCATGCCGACGCAGCTTCGTCTCCGCCGAATGTCGTCTTCGTCCTTGCTGATGACCTGGGCTGGTCAGAACTGGGGTGTTATAGCAACGAATTCAACGAGACACCGCATCTCGATGCTCTGGCTGCGCAGGGAATGCGATTCACTCAGGCGTACGCGGCGGCCCCAGTTTGTTCGGCGTATCGGGCAGCGTTGCTGACCGGACAACACCCGGCCCGGGTTGGAATCCTCGATTATCTGCGTCCGAATTCGGCTAATGCCCTGTCCACGGAACACGTGACGCTCGCCGAGATGTTTCAACAGAATGGCTATGCCACAGGCATGGTCGGCAAGTGGCACCTAACGGGCTACGAGTATCACGACGCCGAACATGAAGTGAGGCCCGCGGATCATGGTTTCGGGTGGGACTTTGCCCGCGAAGTCAAAGGAGTCGGAAACGGGGCCAACTTCTGGCCGTACGTCTTTCGCGACCAGCCGATTCGCTGGCTCGACATTCCCCAACAGCGTCTGGGGGACGACGAGTTTCTGGTGGATCGCATGAACATCGAAGCGGTCGACTTTATCGAGCGGAACAAGGAGCGGCCGTTCTTCCTGTACCTCAGCCATTACGCCCCGCACACCATCCTGAACGGCAAACCGTCACTGGTCGAGAAGTACCGCCAGAAGCATCCGCCGGGTCAGAGCACGCGGGATCGCTGCTATCTCTGTCAGGATCATGGTCATCCTGGTGACTCATTGAATCATTGGGCACAGGACCACAATCCTCACCTGGCGGCGATGCTGGAGAGCATTGACGCAGGCATCGGATTGATTGCCAGGAAGCTCGACGACCTGGGTCTCGCCGATAACACGATCTTCATTTTTACGAGTGACAACGGCGGTGAGACGAATGTGACTTCGAACGCCCCGCTGCGCGGTGGCAAGAGCCAGCTCTACGAAGGCGGAATCCGTGTCCCGATGATCGTGCGCTGGCCGAATTCTGTATCGGCAGCAGCCGTGTGTGATCAGCCGACGATGAATGTGGACTTCTATCCGACGTTGCTGGAAGCCGCACGAATCGCAACGGACCCGAGCCAAATGCTTGATGGTGTATCGACTCTTGCGACATGGAAGCAGCCGAAAGAAGTAAGCGGGCGCAACGCGATGTACTGGCACTACCCGCTGGATCGACCGCATTTCCTCGGCGGAAAGTCGGCGGGCGCCATCCGAGACGGAAACTGGAAGCTGATCGAAAACTTTGACACCGGAAGAGCCGAACTCTATTCACTCGCGGACGACCGGTCCGAGCAGCGGGACCTTGCAGCCGAACATCCCGCTCGGGTTTCGGACCTGAAGGCCAAACTGGCGGCGTGGCGGCATGAGGTGGGAGCACGCGTCCCGTCACCACCGCTGCTGGTCGATCCACGCAAACTGTATTTCGCGGACCATTTCTCACCCGGTCAGGTCAGTGATCGCTGGTTCTTTTCCAGGGACTGGTCGGCCGAAGACGGGGTCCTGCAACACAGTGATGCAGCGACGGACGCGGGGCGTATCTTTCTGAAGGGAGCGGCCTTCCAAGACGTCATGATCCGCTTCGACTTCCAGTTTCAGAACGCTCGGGACATTCGACTGATCACCGGAGGATCGGGGCACTACAACGCGGTCGTGCATATTCAGCGGGACCATTTCTACGTCCAGACCGCGCTCGATCCGACGGGGCCCTACTTCAGTTACCGGCACGGCGAGTGTGCGTATGAATTCGACGAAGGCCGCTGGTACACGCTGACCGTCGAGTTCATCGGGGACGAGCTGGTCGCGCATATCGACCATGATCACCTGGCCTATGCGCGACATCCGATTCTGGACAGGGAACGAGACTACTTTGCGTTTCAGGTCGATGACGCTTCTGCGGCATTCGATAATGTGCAGATTCTTCAAGCGGTGAAGCATGCCAGCCGCGGCAGCAACCTGGCTCACATCGAAGCGGTTTCTGGCAGGTACCCGGTTCCGAAGTCCACCGGGGAACAGTTCGCGATCCAGAAGAGCAACGCGCACGAGTGGCTTTATCAGCGTCACGAGGCGTATCGCAAACTCGTCAAGCGAGTCGATGAACTCGATGAGAGGAACGAACGGGCGTATCCGGACGTCTTCCGATCACACAAGGAGTTTCAGGACGCAATCGCCGCGGAACGGAAGAAACTGCACGCTGAAGACCCCGAGTACAAAGAGACCCTGTTCGCGACATATCGCGCCGACCGGGCGATCGACGCGTTTCTGATCGCTCAGCAGCCCGATGTCGGTGAGTTACCGGACAGTCGTCGCAAACGAGAGATCGAACGATTGCGTGTGCGTCACCAGAATGATCGCGCGTATCTGAAACTGGTGGCCCAACGCGATGCCGCTCAGGTGGTATTGGAGCGGAGTTACCCGCAGCTCTTCAGAACGGACGCGGACATCACAGAATTCCGCAACGAGCAGCGAAAGTCCGTGCAGGATGATCCAGCCTTCAGAGAGCTGATCGACGAACGGGCTGCCGCCTACCGTGCGCAGCAGGCGTATCTGTTCGAGCATGACGCGAAGCTGGCCGAACTACAGAGGCTGCTTGCGGAGGAGCAGTGATGAGTGCGGTGTGCCCTGCTCGTGCTGATGGCGAAACAAACTGTAGGGATTCTGCGGGATTTTCTGTTGAGCGGATTCGGCGGTCTGCGTTGCCATCGTGGGTGCGACAATCAACCAGCGTCACACACTGACGGTGGCGTATCGTGACAAACCCGTGCCGTTGTACTGTCCGATTCCCGGACTAACGAATGGCCTGACCTCAAGGTGATGAAAGTCCTTGACGGCGCGTGGACGAACGCATGATCCTGAGGCAGGATAGATTGCGGAATTCCGGTAGGCGTCGTGAAGCTCTTCGGTTCTGGTGCGTCAAACGGCTGTGTCGTGCCAGACTCACAGAGTTAGACTGCGTCCGGCCTATCCTGCTTATTACAGAATCCAGACTGACGCGTCCTACTGTCGTGCGGCCGGCGGCTGCCGGCTGTCTCAGGAGAAACCGAATGTCGTTGCGAATTCAGAGAGACTCGAGTACCCGAGGTCGGCGGGGATCCGGCGACACAGTGCTGATCGCCGCGAGCGTCTGTGTGGCGTTGCTCATCGCGGGTGGGTTTTTCACGTATCGGCTGAGCGCAGTTCGCCAGTCCGACGAGTCTCGTCACCAGGCCGCCGTGGCGGAACTTAAGGCTCAGGCAGCCAGCATGCACGCGCGTTCGGCTCGTAACGATGCCGTGACGACAGCTCCTGAAAGCGTCTCCGAATCTGCAGACGCCAATACGTACGAGGACGCCAGCGAGCTACTCGACGTCCCCGTCGCTTCGCTACCGGAACCGGGCGAGCCCGTTTACGTCACGGCATTGCCTGACACGACTCGTGCTGGCGTTGTTGTTGAGCGACGGGAACTGGTTGTAGCTCACCTGGAATTCGGGGAGTTTGAACGGGCCGTCCAGGCGGCAAGAGGTGCCGACGATGCTGAAGAACGATCGGCTTTGCTGAGTCTGGTGGCTGATGCTCAGATGAAGATTGGCGATCTGGGTGCCGCGCTCGGCTCCATCCGAACGATGCCGGGTTACAACGAACGACGTATTGCCCGCGACCGGCACAGCCAGCAGCTGGCCCTGGCCGGTGGACAGGGTGCCAACTTCCAGCCGCTGATCGATCTGATCATGCAGGAAACCGATGGACTGTGGGAAGACATCGACGGTTCTGGCGGAACGATCTCTGAGTTCGAACAGGGTGTGCGCGTCGATCCAACGGGAGTGCTCAAGCAACTGACTCAGGAAGAACAAAGCGAGCGGCTGAAGGACGTGGGTGTTCGCGTACGGAATGCTCTGCTGAACGATGAGCTGGCACAGGTCAGCGATCTGCGTGTCATCTCGCTTCCACGTCTGGAACGTGCCGTGGCCCAACGTCTGAGTGAAGGTCGCGAGCCGACTCGTTCGCAGAAGCTCCTCGGCGGACTGACTTCAATCAAACACGTTTTTGTTTATCCCGAAGACGGCGAGATCGTGATTGCCGGTCCGGCGGAAGCCTGGAAGTACAACAGCGACGGCCTGCCGGTGGGCGTGGAGTCCGGACGTCCGATTCTGCAGCTTGATGATCTGGTCGTGATTCTGCGGACATTTTCCGCAACCGATCAGCGGTTCTTCTCGTGCTCGATCAACCCGCGACCGGACGGTCTGAAGCGTCTGAAGTCGTTCGTCGAATCGACCAGCAGCAGTCCGCTGCGTCCGGGTGCCGGAGTCCGCAACTGGGTCAGCCAACTGCAGACGGAGCTGGGTCGGCAGGACATCGTCTTCAAAGGAATCGATCCCGAGTCACGAGTGGCGCGGATTATCGTCGAGGCCGACTACCGCATGAAGATGATCGGAATCGGCAAGTACGACTTCGAGAACGGCTCGCGAATTCCCAGTATCTTCGACCTGATGACTCCCGAAGAACGCCGCTCGTCGAAGCTGGACGCGCTGCGGTGGTGGCTGACCATGCAGTACGACTCCGTCCTGCATACACCAGACCGCGACGGATACGAGTTTGTTGGTTCGTCCGTGCTGTGTCTGTCCGAGAACCAGTTTCTGAACGCTCAGGGACAGCAGGTTCTGACCGGTAAGTCGGAAGGTTCGAATCGAGTCTTCGCCGAAACCTTTACCGCTCACTATGAACAGTTGGCAGCCCAGGACCTTGTGTTTGGTGACCTGAGAAACGTCTTCGACCTGGCCCTGGTGGCTGCAATCGTGCACAACGAAGGCGCCGCTCGTCGCACAGGCTGGGACGACTACGGAGTCTTCAGCAACGCCGGCTCGTACCTCACACAGCGGCATGATGCTCCACTGGAAGTCGACTCGGTTGTGAATCACCGTGTTTTCGGCGGACGCGACATCGTCGTTCAGGTAGCCGGCGGTGTGCGGGCCGATCTGAGTCGCGTGTTTGCGAATGCCAAAGTCTTTCGCGAAGGTCAGCGAATGGAGAGCACCGTCGACTCCGCGAGATCTTCCGACGATGTGGCTCCGCGCTCCTGGTGGTGGGACGCTCGCTGAACAGCTCGTTCCTTCACGTCTCTGCTGACCATGTGTCAAAAAACGGAAAGCCCGGCCTTTGATTTCTCAAGGACCGGGCTTTCTTTATGACGTTGCCGAGCGCTGGATCAGTAATCGTAGCTCGGATTAGACGTGCTGAAGTCAATGTCTCGCAGGCCGATATTCGTCTTCAGGTCCATGTAGGTGTACTGCTCAATCATGGGCGGTCGCACACCCTTGCCCGACGGGAATCCGAACTGTTCGACCCGCACGGGCAACTCAGTCTCACGAGTGACGTACAGTCGCGATCGATAGAACACCACACCTTTGCGGGGCCGCGGCTGCGTACTCTCGTAGACGCGGCAGGAGACGTTGCCCACTTTGGCGTTGGCGTAGTATTTCACCTGCAGATCGTTGTACTTCAGGTCAGTTCCCCATTGCGTGGCAATCGCCGTGACCATGTTCCGCATACCAATCTTTGTAATCGGATAGCGGCTCTCTTCCAGGGCCTGAGCGGAGTTCGGCGCGATGCTGACAGTCCCCGCAATTTTTTCGATACCTGTTCCATGTGCCAGCAGGTTGCCACCGTTCTGCCCTGCCACGTAAATTACCTCGCGTCCGGTATGCGGCTTCAGGAAGCCGAGATACACGCTGAAAGGCTTTTCGCGAACCTTCAGGTTCATGTTGTGGATCACCTGTCCGCCACGCACGTTTTCGTGCTTGAAGAATGTGGCGGAGTAGTCTTTGACTTCATCCAGTCGTTGCAGAGTCTCACTGGCCAGTCGGAGGGGCGGTGCGAGATCGTGCCCGGTCCGAGTGGCTCCGGCCACCAGAGCGGCAATCCGCGTGTCGGCGGCGGAAGCAACTCCACCAAGTACGCCAACACTGCCGGCTGCCAGAAGACCACCCAGAAACTCGCGACGGGTCGGAAGATTGAGACTCATAGATTGCTCCAGACAGGCCTGCGAAGCCAACGCTCGTTCGTCAGCGACATGCAGATTTGAATGTGATCCCGACCGTCCATGCCGGAACTTCGATCGGCCACTGACGTTTCATCGGTCGGCGACTGGAATCAATCAGTGCGATTTCCCGACTTTGGGATCGATCCACGGACGAAATGCATCCGAGGTCCGGTTAGCCCGTACAGGCCGTTCACATTGGCCCGAATGCTTTGACCTATCGTTACATTCCAGGAAATTGCGCGACCGGTCTGATCAGACTTCGTTGCCTGACATGGCCATTTTTCGGCCCGGCGAAAGCGGGCCGCGACTCGCGTAGTGTGCTGTCGCGCGGGGTGAGCACCAGCAGCATGGCTCTTCGACAAAGCAGGCATGCGTGATCGATGCGCGACTGGCTAACAACTGAAACTGGCCTCAGTGCCGACAACGCGCAGGTGCCGAGCAGAAAGCCCTGATGCTGTGAAACACGGGGCCGGGGCTGATCCTGAGCCCAGGTTGATCTTGAATGGAATCAGCTCGTAGATTGCCGCACCACTAGCTAATCTGCACTAATTGGCGCTCGTGATTCACGTGACGACTCTCACCCGGATTAGCGAAAATCAGTGTCCATTAGTGTTCGTTTCTGGCCGGGAACGAAACTTGACTCAACTGCAACATGCCTTGATGAATAAGAGTCGCTAAAGCTGCCGGCCTTTCTTGCGAAGTATCGGGCTCAGGAGTTTCCGATAGTTCTCGCCGAGGATCAGACGTTTGTCTTCTTCGGTGATTTCAGCGCCGATGATCTTGCCCAGCTCAGTACCGAGCGAACGCGAGGGCAGGTGGCTGCCGAAGACGATCCGTTCGGCGCCAAGCTCGCGTACGGCCATTTCAATAAAGCCGGCGGTTGCGTCAAAGCCGGATGTTTCGACAAGCACGTTCGGTGAATCCCGCACGGCACGAATTCCACGCTGCCACTCACCACCGGCATGCGCGCACAGGAATCTCTGTTCGGGATACCTGGCGGCCAGTTCGGCCAGCTCGGACGGAGTTGATTCTCCCGGCCCCTGCTTACCGCCGGTCTTGAACCACGTGTGCTGCATGATCACACCACTCAGATCCGCGATACGTTCCACCAGCGGGTACATATTGCGATGCGTGCAAGTCATTGCGCCCGGTCCGCTTCCGGGAAAGTAGACGCCCAGCATGGGTCCGTCGCGCAGCCAGCGATTCAGAGCATCAAGCGACGCGCGAACGTTATTCGCATTGAGCTGAATCATTCCCAGCAGAAGATCCGGCCAGCGGTCGATCGCTTTCAGAATGACGTCCGGCCGCGACCGAGCCAGCACTTCAAAATCAGCATCGGAAGTTGTTCCGGTGCCGACATGCGGGAAGTAGCAGAGTTTTTCGAAGCCGCCCGTTCTAACGGCAGGCAGCGACCGTTCGATGTCGGCAATCAGCCGACTGCTACCGTCGGGTCCGGGATGAGAATAGGACGGTGTGAAGTAGGAATCCCAGATACGGTATTCCCTTAATTGCTGCGGTGATGGCAATCCGAGTTGTATGGCAGCCGCGTTCATTAGCTGGTTTTCCCAAGGACCTGCTCGGCGTTCTGTGAAAGAACGGCACGCAGTCCCATTTCGTCCAGTACGGCGGATTCATGGACGCGAATCAATGCCGCTTCCGGAATAAGAAACGGCGTGTGTGTTCCAAACAGCACGCGTCCTGCCGGGACACTCTTAACCAGATTCGGGACTCCATCCGTTGACTCAACACGAGCCGTATCGAAGAAGACGCCGGGAGTCTCCGCCATCCGATCGAGCAGCGTCCCCCGCAGCCGATGATTGAGAATCTGTACTCGCATGCCAGGCAGTTTCGGCATCAATGTGGTCAGCGGTGCGAGATCGACATCGGGCACTCGGACCATAGGGTGCTGAGTTCGCGTGTCTTCCATGGCCGCAGCAATCTGGACGATGAGACCCGAGGCGTTTGCGATTTTCAGAAGCCGGGTGAAACGCGGATCATCGAGCGAATATCCATGGTAGTTGGGATGCACGCGGACGCCTGGCATGTTGTGTTCGTCGATGCACCGACGCAGGTCGCCTTCCCAGCCCGGCAGTTCCAGGTTAATCGAACCGATGGGAATCAACTCGGTCCGCTTCCGGCACACAGCAGCCAGACGCTGATTCACTGCAGTGATATCGCGGTGCAGAACACCTTCAAAACTTCCCGCCCAGGCCTGGGCGATTCCCAGTGAATGAAGTTTCTTAACGAGGTCGTCGGGATCGTTGAGTGGCAAGCGCCGGAACGGCCATTGGAACAGGCTGACGTTGGTGTCGACGATGCGGAATTGGTGTACGTCATTGTCGTCCGCCGATCTCCCTTTCACGGGAAGCAGAACGGACGTCGTTCCAGCAGCAACGGCAAGATTGAGAACATCGCGGCGGTTCAACATGGACGACGTTCCTCGTACGGCGGAATGGTGTTCGCTCGCCGCATGTCCCCTCTCCCCTGCGGGGGAGAGGGTTAGGGAGAGGGGGCAGCCGACAGTCAGTTGTTAATCGAGCAATCCACAGCAACCTCAGGCATTACAGAATCTCGGTCACCACTCGTGGCGGCTCGAATCCCGTGAGCCGCTCTTCCAGACCACTTCGCGAATAGAACAACTCCTGATGATGCAGTCCCAGCAGATGGAGAATCGTGGCGTGAAAGTCGTGAACGCTGACCGGGTTCTCAACCACGCTGTGGCCGAATTCGTCCGTTGTTCCGTGACTCGTTCCACCTCGCACACCACCGCCGGCCATCCATGAGGTGAAGGCCTGCATGTTGTGGTCACGACCCGAGTAACCGGCAGCGGACTTCTGTGTTGTTGGAGTGCGACCAAATTCGCCGCCCCAGATAACCAGAGTCGAATCCAGCAGACCACGCTGCTTGAGGTCGCGCAGCAGCCCAGCAACCGGCTTGTCCGTCCGCAGACACGCGCCCTGATGATTCGAGGCAAGATCGGCGTGACTGTCCCACGGTTGTTCCTCCATGAATATCTGTACGAATCGCACCCCGCGTTCCACCAGTCGCCTCGCCAGCAGACAGCGTCGGCCAAATGAGTCCGTCCATTTTTCACCGACACCGTACATCGAGTGCGTGTGCTGAGCCTCACGTGACAGATCAAGCGCTTCGCCCGCCGACAACTGCATGCGCGCCGCGAGACTGTACGAATCGATGCGCGCATCGAGTTCCGGATAGTACGGACGATCCTTGCGGTGAATGTTGTCCAGCCGATTCAGCAGCCCACGCGCCGATTCGGTCACGGCGGAAGGTTGTTCATACTGCGGCTTGAGATTGAGGATTGGCGAACCTGTCGGCCTGAAGCGTGTGCCCTGGAAAAGTGGAGGCAGGAACCCTGCCGTCCAGTTGCGAGTTCCGTTCTTGGGTGGGCCAAGAGGATCGTTCAGCACGACGTAGGCCGGCAGATTCCTGTTTTCCGTACCCAATCCGTAAACCGTCCACGCGCCCAGCGTCGGGTATCCCATAAACAACCGACCGCTGTGAATCTTGTAAAGCGCGTTGTCGTGATTCGGATGGTCAGTCCACATCGAATTGATGAGGCACATATCGTCGGCCATTTGAGATGTGTGCGGCAGGACGTCGGCCATCCACATCCCCGATTCCCCGTGTCGGTCAAAGCTGTACCGCCCGCCCATCATCACGCCGATGTTGTTGGTGCTCTGATTCCCGATATCTTCGACGTCACCCGGATACGGTTTTCCATCCAGCCGGTTCAGCTCCGGCTTTGGATCGAACAGGTCCATTTGACTCGGTCCTCCATTCATAAAGAGCTGGATAACCGATGTCGCTTTGGCCCGGTGATGGGTCTCTTTGGGCTTGAGATTGAAGGCCTGCGGTTGTTTCAGCGTTTCGGATTCCGCCGCGGCAAGTGCGGACGTGCCTCCGAAGAAGTCGTGACACAACAAATGGGTCAGCGCCGCGCCAAGCACACCATCACTGGTGCGGGCAAAGAAATCGCGACGTGTTGGTTGGTTGTTCATAGTTCTGGAACACTGATTAACGCTGATCGTCGCCAATCATAAATCCTGGCGAGAAACACAGGTGACGGAACAATTTGGCTCGCAGCAATGTGGCAAGACCAGACTAATCGATATAGAGAAATGCCCCGGAGTTCAGGATCGTATGGCAGTAGGTCTCGAGCGCGGCGTGCGGCATTCCCTGCCACAGGCTGTGCAGTTCCTTCAGGATGTCGATCCCCAGTCGCCTTTCCGTTTCGGTCGGTGGACGACTCAGGGCGAGCTGATAAATGGTGTCGACCGGGTCGCCCAGGTTTTCAGCGCCGCGGCTTTCCAAGATGGCTTCAACGCGGGCCGCAAACGAGGACGCCAGATCGCGCACGTGTTCGTTGTTCATCAGCATCAGCGACTGTGGTGAGACTGTCGACACGTTGCGAGACAGGCAATTCGGCCCCATTTCCGGATAGTCGAACGTATCCATCATCGATGGAATCTCGGTACGACGATATTGCAGGTAGACACTTCTGCGCCAGCGACCTGTGGGAGTCGGAACCGCGCTGACCAGGCCGTCGCGGTTGACGGTAACCGCATCGGGCGGACCGCCAGCGCTCTCGTCGAGCTGTCCGGAAACAAACAGCAGAGAGTCGCGCAGCGCCTCGGCATCCATCCGCCGGAGAGTCATGCGACTCAGCAACCGGTTCTGCGGATCAAGCTTCTGTCGCTCGTCGGTGATGCGGCTGGACTGTCGGTAACTGCGCGAATTCATGATCACCCGGTGCAGTTCTTTAATGCTCCAGTCCCGCTCAATGAACGTCACGGCGAGCCAGTCAAGTAACTCTGGATGCGACGGCCGTTCGCCTTTCGCACCGAAGTTCTCCAGCGTCGGCACGAGTCCCGAACCAAAGTGGTGGTACCAGATACGATTCACCATGACTCGCGCTGTCAGTGGATGGTCCGGCTGAGTGAGCCAGCGGGCGAACGCGAGTCGGCGGCCGGTTTTCCGAGTCCCATCTGGAAACGGTGGCTCGACAGTAAACGGCGTTCGACCGTCTGTGAGCGCTGACGGAACACCGGGTCCCACAAGCCGACCCGGCTTGTCGTGTTCGCCGCGACGAAGGATGTAGGTCGGCGATGGTTCGCCTCGATCCCAGACCGCCCGAATCGTCAGCGGCGGTTCCATCTGCCGCCGAACCTGCGCGATTTCCGCTTCGATGTCGGCGACGAATCGGCGGGCTTCGAGAACGGATGCGGGCTGCTCGGAGTCGGGCAGTGCCTCAACCCGCTGCAGTTTCTCGACGAGAATGCGTTGCGGCTGAGTACGGTTGTTGTCCGCTATTCTTAGCGCTCGGATCGTTTCGCTGCGGTCGGTTTCGGGCTGAGACGGGTAATACCAGCGAAGCAGTTCGACACGCATTGCGATGACGGCCGCCTTCAATCGAGTTTCAATGTGCTTCTTTCTGGCCATCAGGGGTGGATTCGTTTCGGCGACGCGCTGACGACGCTCCGGGACGTCAACGTCCAGCGATCGATGCTTAAACGTAAGCCAGTCGTGTTCGTCCAGAGCGCCCTGAAAGATCGCCTTAAACCGGTAGTAGTCGCGATGAGGGATCGGGTCGTACTTGTGCGAGTGACATCGGGCGCACCCCATTGTCAGACCCATGACTCCCGAGCCCAGAACGGTGATCGCGTCGCCGATGACGCCCAGACGCTCTGGCACGAAGTTCATGGTGCGCGAGCCGGTCTGGTCGATGCCCATGCGCAGGAAGCCGGTCGCGACCAGATTCTCAACCATCTCCGCGGTCACCTGCGGTGCGTTCTCATGGTCGAGCAACTCGTCGCCCGCAATCTGTTCCGTCAGAAAGCGGTCATAAGGCTTATCGTTGTTGAAGGCTCGAATGACGTAGTCGCGATACTTCCAGGCAACCTCGCGAATGGGATCGGCGGACACTCCCCCTTCAGAATCAGCGTAGCCGGCCACGTCCAGCCAGTATCGGCCCCAGCGTTCTCCGTAGCGCGGTGACGCGAGCAGGTGATCGATCATCGCTGGATACCAGTTCTCATCATCACTGCCGCGCCACCTCGTCCACTCCGCGAGGCTCGGCGGCATTCCAACCAGATCGAAGTAGCTTCGGCGGATCAGCGTGTCGCGATCGGCTTCGGGAGAAAATGTCAGGCCGTTCTGCTTCAGTTTCTCAAGAATGAACTCATCGACGGATCCTCGGTCCGTTGATGCCCGCGGCGATTGAAACGCCCAGTGCTGACGATCCTCGTCAGTGACGAGCGGGTCAGGTTCGGTCGTGGCGACATCCGGCGGAACGTCAGCCTCAGGCGCGCCCGCCGCGATCCAGTCGCGCAGGACTTTGACCTCGGAAGCTGGCGGCCGCTTGACGAAGTACTTCAACAGTTGTTCCCGGGGCGGACAGGCTTCGCTCTCGATCCGCCGAATCATGAGACTGGCGTCGGGATCGCCAGGCAAAAGTGCCGGACCATTCGTTCCGCCTTTTCGCATCGCGGTCGGTGTCCGCAGATCGACACCGCCTCGCTTGAGGCGTGCACCGTGACAGGTCGCACAGCGCAACAGCACGATCGGCAGCACGTCATGCTGAGTCAGTGTTTTTTCGACCGGTCGGTTTCGTGCGTCGGATCGCGCACCAGTGGCGATCCAGCGCCGAATGGTCGTTGTTTCTTTGCCGGTCAGCGGCTTCTGACCCTTGGGGGGCATGTCGCCGCTGTCGATCATGATCCACAACAGGCTGTCAGCGACGGTTTCAGCAACCGCACCCTCGCCCGACTCGCCGCCAACACGCAGGCCCGCCATCGATGAAAGATCGAGCCCACCCTTGCGGACCTTGCCGCCATGGCACTTGCCACATTTCCGCGCCAGGATCGGCTGAATGTCCGATTCAAAGACCGGCACCTTTTCATCAGCCTGACCCGGTCGAACCAGCACAAGGCACAGTACGCAGGCGATGAAGGTGGAAACTCGATTCGGTGTCATCCTGGTTCCTTTATTCAGACATGACAGTTTCCCGCGCCCGTCGCCAAACAGGAAGCGACATTCCGTATCGTCCGTCGCTGGTTTCCTCGACTCCCCGGCGACAGACGTAACGCCCGCTATCCTGCACGGAATCAGTGGATACAATCCCGCCCCCATGCAAGCGGAGTTTGAAGCTGGCAACTCAGGAGGAACTCGCCTTGAAGAATGTGCTGACTCTGATTCTGGCCGGTGGAAAGGGCACCCGACTGGAACCACTGACACGTGATCGGGCCAAACCGGCCGTGCCGTTTGGCGGCGCGTATCGCATCATCGACTTTACTCTGTCGAACTGTATCAACAGCAATCTCAGGCGGATTCTGGTCGCGACACAGTACCGGGCCGCCAGTCTGGACCGGCATATCAACCAGGGCTGGAGTTTCCTCACGCGCGAGCTGAACGAGTTTGTCGAAGTGCTCTCGCCGCAGCAGCGGATCGATGACCAGTGGTACCAGGGCACGGCGGACGCCGTTTATCAGAACATCTACACGATCGAGCAGCACGACGCCGATTACATTCTGATTCTGTCCGGCGATCACATCTACAAGATGGATTACTCGGACATGATCCGAGCCCACGCCGAAACCGGAGCTGTCTGCACGATCGCCAGTCTGCCGGTCGAGTTGAAGTACTCGGATCAATTCGGAGCCATTCAGACGGATGAATCACTGCGAATCACCGGCTTCAAAGAGAAGCCCCCGCAGGCGGATCCCATGCCGGACGATCCGGAGAAGTTCCTCGCCTCGATGGGAATTTACGTCTTCAATCGTGACTTCCTGCTGAACCTGCTGTGCGATGACGGCGCGGACCGAGACAGCTCGCACGATTTTGGGAAGGACATCATTCCGTCGCTGATCAACACACATCATGTGCTGGCGTATCCATTCCGCGACCGCAACACGGGGCACACCAACTACTGGCGTGATGTGGGAACGCTGGATGCCTATTACGAGGCCAACATGGACCTCGTGTCGGTCTCACCCGAACTCGACCTGTACGATCAGTCGTGGAACATCCACACATATTTCCCGCCCCTGCCGCCACCCAAGACCGTGTTCGCCGACACGACGGGAGACAATCCGCGTGCCGGGCGAGCGTTGGACAGCATCGTGTGCGCGGGATCGATTATTTCGGGCGGGCTGGTCGAGCACTCACTCGTCGGACATGACGTGCGGGTCAACAGTTGGTCCGAGGTACGGGATTCGATCCTGTTTTCCGGAGTCCAGATAGGCCGGCACGCCAGGGTCCGACGCGCGATCATCGACCGAGGCGTCTGCGTGCCCGAGGGGATCGAGATCGGATACGACGCGGACAAAGACCGGGCCGCGGGATTAACGGTGACCGAGTCCGGCGTCGTCGCCGTACCAATCGGAGCCTTCGCCGGCTACGAACCGCCCCGCGATTGAACACAAGCTGTGGACGGGGTCTCCGCAAAGCTGTGGATCGGTCTCCTGACCCATCCACTGACCTGACCGAAGGTCTCCCCGCGCACGCCCCACACTCTGCGTCACTTCTTCTTTTTCTTCGTGTTGCTGTTTGATCGAATGTTCTTGTCGAACGGCGCATCGGCGGCGTTCTCTTTCGGAAGCCGCGCGGCGAGCTGCTGCCTGACATCGCCAAAGTCGGGATGACTGCCCAGGTTGGTCCATTCCATCGGATCCTTGTCGTGGTCGTACAACTCCTCGCTGCCGTCGGCATAGCGGATATAACGCCAGCGTTCGGTGCGAACCGCGTGATTCAGGCGGCCGTGTGTCGTCAGAGCGGCATGTGGCCACTCGCGATCCGGCTGATTCAGGAGCGGGACCAGGCTCTCGCCATCAAGGTGCTCGCCGATGGGCAGGCCACAGAGTTCGGCCAGCGTCGGGTACAGGTCGACAAAGTCGATGGTGCGGACACACTTTGAATCGGCCTCGGTGACACCGGGAGCGATGATCATCAGCGGTGCGCGGCAGGCTTCTTCCCATAGAGAGAACTTGCGCCAGTGATGTTTCTCGCCCAGATGCCAGCCATGGTCTCCCCACAGAACGATGATTGTATTGTCCGCATGACGACTGCTGTGGAGAGCCGCGATCAATCGTCCGACCTGGGCGTCGGCAAATTTGATGCTGGCCAGATAGGCCTGTACGGCATATCGCCAGTTGCCCGTCTTTAACATCGTGGCATGATCGCCCTGCGGCCTGGCCATCCGCACTCCGGCTGCCGGCAGGTCGTCCAGGTCAGTCTCAAGGACCTGCGGCAGTGTGAGTTTCTCCGGCGGAAACAGGTCGTAATAAGCGCGGGGAACCTGCCACGGCATGTGCGGCCGATAAATGCCACAGGCCAGAAAGAACGGTTTGTCCTGCACTCGTTCAAGGAAACGGATCGCGTGATCGACCATCTTGTGGTCGTTCATCTCCGAGTCCTCGACATCGAGTACACCAAAGACAATGCCGCCAGACCTGCTGTGCGGGTCTTTGAGAACTTTCTGGGTCGGCTTCGGATCGGCGCCCTTTTTCAAGTAGTCATTCCACGAGGCATCATCGTCGTAGCGGCCGTGATAAATCTTGCCACTGCCTGCTGCGTGATAGCCATGCTCCATAAAATGCTGCGGCAGCGTGACCGCATCAGGCAGGACCGGTCGCCACGGTTGCGGATTGAGATACACGCCAGTCGTCGAAGGCCGCATCCCGGTCATCAAAGCAACGCGCGACGGATTGCATGCCGGAGCCGAGCAGTACGCGCGCGTAAACAGGCAACCCCGTGCCGCCAGAGCATCAATGTGCGGCGACTGACCATCCGGATGCCCACCGAGGCAGCCGATCCAGTCATTAAGGTCATCGACAGCGATGAACAGCACATTCGGACGTTCAGCGGCGGGCGCTTGCACAGGCATCAGAGCAACGCATACCACAACAAGCAGCACGACGTGGACGGAATTCATGGCAATTTCCAGATGAGCCTTCAAGCGGTACCAGATTAGACATCCCACTCCCACGAAACTTCATTCGCTTCCTGCGGGAATCCGAAGTCCTCACCCGCCGTCTTGTCGACGTCTGCCGGGCCGGAATAGACACACTGATCATCATGCATCAACTCCTGGTCGCCAGGAAAACGATGACGTGCATTTCCAACTGCCGCATGAAAGCCTACAGCGACACCTGCGACGCGGTAACTGACGGAGCCTGGACGACGAAGCCCTCGACGACCTGTCCGGCCCGCCGCTCGTCACGGCGGCTGAGCAATTACTCCGCGTTTGACTCCCACGGTGAATTTCAATAATGACTACAAGTACACAACTGGACGCACCTGAGGACTAATGGCCCCATAAGGGGTTTGTTCCAGACGCGAATCACCTGCCCGATCGACATCTCGTCCAATGGCCTTTCAGACCTCCCCAACATTCTTCCCGGCTCTGCAGGTGTTCGCCGGATCTGCCGTGCTCAGTGAATCCGAACCTGCCCGAAACTTCATTCTCGACGAGCGAGTGCCTCACGATCGTGAAGCGGATTACCTCGCCCATCCGTTTGTTCCGGTCGCCGCAATGACCGCGGATGACTGGTTTCAACACGGCTGGCAGTTTGCTCGCGAAAGACTGTGCCAGCCAGCCTCGCGGATCAGCCAGACGTTCGAGCCCGTGAATCAGCAGAACTGGCTCAATGGTATTCGGCCGGACTGGGATGTCGTCCGAATCGAGACTCTTGATGGACTGAACAGCCGCGGCACTGACGCGGGGCTCGGGGAATCCAGGGTTGCGGATTTGCTGAGGCGTCTCATCGAGGCACGGGAGGCTTCGACTCCCCTCGACCTGAACGACGAACTCCTGCTCAGCGGGTGGCTGGAAAAGGTCAATCTGCGGAGTGATCGGCGGCCAGCCTTTGTCGCGCCGTTTGCGGAGGTCGAACCGCTGCTGGCCCAGCCGGAATGGGCGGACCGGCTGAGGGATGCGTTCGGCCTTGCGCATGTTCAACCCCGGGGAGGACGTCCCCGCCTGGTCGTGCTCATGCAGTACAGTCTGGATCGGGTCTTCCAGACTCACCGCAGCCGACCCGCGTGGGCGGCGAGTCCGACCGTTCTGGATGATGTGCCATCGACGGGTCCAAATCCGTGCTTCTTTCCGGCACCGCGGAGTTCCTCTTCAGACGGATTTGGTTTTACGATAGACCTTCGACCTCCAGGTGACTTCTGGCAGGAACTTCTGCACGCACCCATTGCCTACCAACTGGACGATATCCGTCGCGTTGGTGAGGTGACTGCGGTAGTCTCCGATGACGACATTGCCGCTGCACGAGCCCGACACCGCGACCTGCTGTCCGACGACCTGACTTTTCTTTCGGATTTGCCATCTTGATGAATGCCTCAGTCGCTCAGTGGCTGACCGAGCTTGCCACCGACTCCGAAGACGCCGTCGAACGCCTCGTCACGGGACGTGTCGGGGTGGCGGTGTGGTCCCGCGCGTCGCTGAGCGAGATTTTCCTCGACGTGATCGAGACGCATCGCGACCAGCTTGATACGGGCGTCGTGGCATGGCTCAATCGTCACGTCCAGCAAGTGCCTCCGGAGGGATTGTCTCCGACCGTCTGGGGAGTCTGCCTGCAGGATGTGTTTCGGGCCGTGACGAGTCTCGATCTGCCGCAGGTCGCTGAGCTATTGCGCACCCGCGCTCGTAGTCTCAAGGCCTGGCTGCGGCCGCTGGTGCGGGATCCGAGCCTTGATCCTCAGGCCGCATTTCTTACGGCACTGGCCTGGTGCAACCAGAATCGGCACCTCGCAGGCTTCTGGAGAAATCTGGCATTACGAACCGGCGGAGAAACCCCGGAGTACACAGACATCGGCCTGCTGGGCTTGCGACGAATGCGTGACGATGAGGGCCAGTTGCCACCAAAGGTTCCGCAACTGGTGCTTACCACATTGCTCGACCTGGCCGACGTGCCGGGAATGGAGCAGTCCCTGTGGGAACGCACGACCCGTATTGTCATGGCCGGGTATTACCTGTCGCCCGAGACCTGGGTCCGGGAATTCGCGCACATCGTGTCCGTGCAGCGGGCCTCAACTCAAGGCGTGGCGTGGCTCCATCAGATTCTTCCGCTAGCTTCCCAGGAGTCGTCCGTGCGAGGTCAGACCCGCCAGGGACGAGAGGATCCGCCGCACACGATTCCTGAGCGTGATCGCATTATTGCTGCCGTTGACGCACACGGTCCCGCGACTGACGAACTGATGGGCTTCCTGTCACGTCATCGCAACTACGCGACCAGGACGAACGATCCGCACTACCTGGTGCGGACGTTCAATCGCCTGGCGGAAGCGGCGAAGGAACATGACCCGGAATGGGCGATCGCCATCATTCAGGAGGCTCTGGACTGGGACCCATCGAATGCGCGGAACTGGACCGTGCTGGCCCGCTGTCACTGGGCTCGTCGCGACCTGGCGATCCATCAGCACAGCACTGATCGAGCCATCGTCGCCGAGAGTGAAGCGTTTGATGCCCTGTGGGAAGCACGGCGACGCTTTCCATACGACGCTTTCATCCGAAACGAACTGGCGAAGTTTTACAAGGAGGCCGGGGATCTGATGATGGCTGAAGAACTCTATAGCGAGGCCGTTGCTGATTTTCCCAACAATCCTGTTCCTCGCAATGGCGTCGCCGATGTCAAACGCCTACAGGGTGACCTTGCCGGCTCCGAGACGCTGTACTGTGCAACGCTCAGCGATTTCCCATCAGATCCGTTCGCACATAATGGGCTCGCAGAACTGTTGTTCGATCGAAGCGCTGCGGCACAGGACGAAACAGCACGAGAGCAGGCTCGTGAATTGTTCCAACAAGCCGCTGACCTGGGCGACAAATATGCGAGGGACCACGTCGCCTCCTTTGACCAGCGCTGGGATCGACGCTGCCGCCAGCAACCGAAACATCAGCCGCAACTCGTCTCCCAGGCCGCCGCTCAACTCCTGAACCAGGACGTCGGTCGCATGGGTGCGGCTCAGCGACTGGGACGTGCCCTGCTCGCGCTCTGGCGAGCCAATAAAGAATCCGCCGCTGCCGCGAAGTCCCGGCTCTGCGACAAGGCAGAGGAATTCCTCGGGATGCCGGATGCCCTGACCGGTGAGTGCTTCGAGACCTTCATCGAGGCTCGCGGGATGGTGCTCCTCGCCCGGGGGAAGTATCCCGCCGCACGCGATTACTTCACCGGTCAGCTTGAATCCGTAGCCCCACGTCAGCCAGCAGGGTTGCTGCTGGGCCAGTCCGAAGCTCGACGCCGGCTCGGTGAAGTGAGCGGGAACGACGAACTGCTCAATCGCTGGCAGACGCGACCGAACTGGTACCTGGTGCCGCTGGTGCTGCAGGTTGTCCGTTGGTGCCAGTCACCGGGCACGAATGAAACTCTTCGTGCAGTGCTGCTGCAGGCATTCCCGCATGTCCGGGAACGGCTCAGTGCGATTCAACCTGAGACGTTCGAACACGATCTCAGCGAATCCGCCGGTCAAACAGCGGAGTCACCTGACAAAATGTTGGCGGCATTCCTGGTTAAGCGAGTCTTCTCGCTGGCATCGATCGAGACTGAAGACGATTTGCGAGACGACGCTCACCTGAACGACGTACGCAATGCATTGCGACTGTGTGAAGCCGATCTGCAGTCCGTCGTCCACATGCTGGTCATGGCTGGCTGAGAATTGCTGCTGCACGCCGTGACTATTCGGTCTCGTTCCCAAACTCCAGTTTGGGAACGCACCGCCGGGAAGCTCCGGCTTCCCGTCCGTCGGAGTGGAATCCGCGATCATGATGCCCGTGCCGGCGAAGCAGAGCTTCGAGGAGTGCGTTCCCAGGCTGGAACCTGGGAACGAGTTCGGAAGAGGTTCAACGGGGCCGGCTTTGACCATGGCTCGGCCGCTGCCATGCAGGATTGCTCCCACGGCAATCAAGGCGTTACCGCAGGCGAGACTGGCTGTCTCGGTTTTGCTCGCAGCCGGGGGAACTGATGATGGCTCCACCGACACGGCCTCAAGAGCCGACGTCTTCCGCTTGCCGTTAAACAAAAACACCATTCCCCGCCGCTTGAACGTGATCACTCCGCAATCTGCTTCAGCAGGACTCGCCGCTTCTCCTGAATCCTGTCCGGGAAACTCGTACCACTCTCGACCAGCGAGTCGATGATCCCGACGAGTCTGGCCTTCAGTTGCCTGTCGTCGCTGGCGAGAGCTGCGGCAATCAGACGGTCGTAGTCCTGCCGCAGACTCTTGATACGGCGGTCGCTGCGACGGCACTGCAGGCATCTTTGCGGGAACGAATCGACGTAGAAGTGGTACGTCTCGTACCACAGCCGCTGTTCTTCCGCCGAAAAGGTGAAATCCTCTCCGCACCCTTCGCAGGGGATGACCGCGTCGACATACCAGTGACGGGGACAAACCGTGTAGTTCTGGTTGTCGATATTCGCGCGGACCGCGGTTGACCAGTCTCGTTCGACGGCCTGGTGGAACAGGTGCCCCGGCATTTTCGCAGGATCGGTGCTGCCGAAGATGTCCATGTCCCCACCAATCGCGATGATCTCTTCCGCCGACAGGACGGGGATGAATCGCTCCAACAGCTTTTTCAGCTTGTCCATCATCCGACGAATCCTTGAGTCCCGCGGGCGACTCGAGTCCAGGAGGGGATACGAGGTGCCTCGGGAAGATATCGTTCCTACGTATCCCCGACAGAGCCGTCCGGCCAGTGCTGGGTTCCTCGGGTCGGGGCGAAGGGGCGGGGCAGCGGACACTCTCCGGCGCCGGAATTATTCGGATCGGCCGTGAAATCGGAACTGGCGGCTTTTCACGAGGCGTTGCACCAACTGTGACATTGGTCCGCCGGCCGAGAGGTCTGCTGTCATTTGATCCAGCAACGGCAGATCGCCAATGGATTCGCGTCGTCCCAGGGCGTACCCGAGCAGCTTTCGGCACAGTGTTCCGTGAAACAGGTCCTGCTGGTCCCGCAAGTACTTGCGCAGTCCGGCCTCGCCGAGGATCCGAGTGCCGTCTTTCAACTGGCCCGACGTGTCGATCCTGTTCCCGTCTCGATACTCCTCGCGCCAGCGGCCGAGTGGGTCGAACTGCTCCAGCGCGAAGCCCAGCGCGTCGATTCGGGCATGACAATTGGCGCATGTTGCATCGCGACGGTGCGCTTCCAGACGCTGACGAATGGACTGGCCGTCGGCCTGCACATCGTCGGCTGGAATCGATCCCGCATCTGCTGGCGGTGGCGGAACGGGAGTGCCCAGGACGCGACGGAGAATCCAGTCGCCTCGTTTCACCGGGCTGGTTCGCAACGGGGCTGAGGTCACAGCCAGAACAGCTCCCAGACGCAGCAGACCTCCGCGATGCTGGTCATTCACGCGATCGACTCGCTGTAATTCAAATGGACTGCTCGGCTGGGAATTGAACGAAGCCTGGACCCCGTAATGCTTTACCAGTTCCGCATTCAGGAAGGCGTAATCCGCGAACAGCATCTCGCTGACCGGGCGGTCCTGCCGAACGATGTGACTGAAGAAGGCAACCGCCTCAGCATGCATCGAGGACTTCAATGACTCGGAAAACTCTGGAAACCTCTGCGGATCAATCCCTCGGTGCTGGTCAAAGCGGTAAAAGCCAAACCACTGACCAAAGAACTCGGTGGCGAAGCGAATGGCCTTCGGATCCTGCAGCATGCGCCGGGACTGGCGAGCCAGTTCATCCGAATCGCTCAGGCGGCCGGCCGCGGCTGCCTTCCGTAGTTCGCCATCCGGCACAGACGACCACAGGAAATAACTCAACCGACTGGCGAGTTCCCAGTCGTTGAGCGGCACGATCTGTCCGTCCTCGCGCGCCGGTTCGGCGCGATAAATGAAGTCAGGTGCCACCAGAACTCGCGCGATCAAAGCTCGCAATGCAGGGCCATGATCGAGTTCTGACTCGGTCCGCAACGTCGCGTAGAAATCCCGCAAGCCCTGTTCTTCTGAAGACCGCAGCGGGCGTCTCCACGCGAGCGCTGCGTATCGCATCGCGTCATCCAGATGCCCGCGCTGAGCCTCTTCGAATGCGGCCTGAATCGACTGATATTCACGATGAAACCGGCTGATGTACTCGCGCGACTCAGGTGGAAGCCTCTCAATCCAGGCCGGATCGATGTCGCTGATTCGGCGACCGTCAAAGTCGATGCCCGATTTCGTGCACACGAATCGCAGCCACAGGTCGTGGAATTCGAATGACCCCAGCAGATCGATCCACGCCCGGTCGAGCTGCTTACGCGTTGCATCATCGAGGATGTTCCTTACCAGGAAGGCGTCGTCGCGGTGGTACTTGATGTGACCGTGATAGTAGTTCCGCTCGGCGTTGTTGTAAGACGAGTCGAATGGTGGCGGGATTGGATCGCGGTCAGATGGAGCCGGCTCTCGTTGTGACACCTGGGGCATCAGACGCGCGAACTCCAGCACGCCGGACTTCCAGGCCCGGAATGCCGGGCTGTGTGGATTCGCCAGTAATCCAGAGACGGACTTGCCCTGATCCGTCTCTTCCAATTGAGCAATGGTGCAGCGAACGATGCAGTCTTCGCCGTGCTCAATGTCAAGCTGGGCTGTCACCAGCAGTCGCGCAGAACGTGCGCCTGGGACGATGGGCAATTCGAAGGCCGGCGGTTTTGTACCAGTCGTCACAAAGTCGCCGGGTCCGACTGTGCCGCCTCGCGGATGAGACCCGAACTTCAACCGTTGCACGACGGTTGGCGTAAGAAACTTCCGAAGCGGTTGCGGGTCCTTCAGAACCTGATCATCGATCCGAAACAGAACTTCAGGATTCTTCCAGACAATGACGGCGTCCGGATCCCCGTCCTGATTGGCCGATTCAACGGACAGAACAAGGTGCGCTGTCCGGGTTCCCTCTGGCCAGTTGATGTTCATCTCAAAGGATTTTGTCTGTGAGACGTCGAACGATCGGTCACTCAAGACTGGTGCCTCTTCCTTGGCGTCCGGGTTTTCCCCAAACCGGTTCTGCCAAACGAGCATTGCTTTTACAATTGCATCGCACTCGTCACGGACGCCCTTGAGTAGTTTTGAATCCCCACCATTCGGAATCGGCAATTGCTGCCACCGCTCAGTAATGTCCGATAGTGGAAACGGGTGAGAGTCATCGGACAGCACACGGTGGATGTACTCAGCAAATCGAACCGTGACACCATTTCGCTTTGCCAGCGAGCCGATGGTTTCATTTCCAAGATTCAATCGCTGCCGATGTTTGAATTGCCAGGCCGTGTAGAACGCATCCGGGTACTTCTGCATCCCGAAAGCTTCGCCGCCTTCACCGGCCGCAGTACGGAATCCATGTGTGCGGTAAATGTGGTTGACTCGAGAAACGGCCGACAGTTCCAAACCTGTTTGTCCCGGATCCTGGTAGAAGATCAGCGGTCCGGCGCCGATAACAGCGTGATCAGCGATCTGCCTCGCAGCTTCCAGATAGCGTTCCAGTGTCGAATCCTGCACAAATTGAGCGATGCCTGTATTCGTGAATCCCGCTCCGCCCACGGCGTCGCTGTCAAAGCTGCGTTCCAGGTTGAGATCGAGTCCCGTCAGATCGCGAACGGTGTATGCATACTCGGCACTCGTCAGACGCCGCATCACGACATGTCCAGGATCGCCAGCGTGCTGTTCAGCGGATCGACGGATACCACTCCGGATACTCCTGATCAGAGTTTGCCGTTGTGATTTCGTGGGCTGGGTAGCGTCCCGCGGTGGCATCGTGCCGGCTTCCAGTTGGGCAGCAACTTTCTGCCATGTGCGAAAGCTCTTCGAAAACGATCCATCCGCAGACAGTTGCTGCAGATTGATGCCAACTTCCGCATGATCGTTGTTGTGGCACTCGAAGCAGAAGTCGGACAGGAGCGTCGCGAGCGGTGAGTCACGAGCGTCAACGCGTACCGGAACGCTGCCCGCCGCAACAACCGCTGCGACAAGTGATGCATGGAACAGCAGAGGCTTGTGACTGGTCATGACTTGTTGTTCGAGCCTGTCTACTCGGCACCGAGATCCGTCAGCCGTTTTTTCGCGTCTGCCGCGTACGTCGTGTCGGGATACGCGTCGACCAGCTCGCGATAAGTGCTGATCGCCGACGGTTTATCATCCATCAATTCATAGCACTTTCCGAGCTGCGACAAGGCGGCCGATGCCCACAATGGAAACTTATAGTCATCCTTGACCTTGAAGTACTCGACGCCGGCCTCCGGATACTTTTCCTGTAGAAAAAATGTCTCGGCGATCATGAGCTGCGATTTGGCTGCCGTTTCCGTCCGTCGACCGTCTTTGGATTGAGTGACGCGTTTGAAAGCCTCACGGGCTTCATCGAATTTCGCCTGGTTCTTAAAGGCCCGCCCCAGCACTTCATCGATTCGATACAGAACTGGAGATTCTGAATTCCATACGCGCATTCGGTCCACGGTTGCTTTGACGGCCGGATACTTCTTGAGTTGCAGTTGAGCTTCGGCCAGCAGCACCCATGTGTGAGGGAACCAGTCCGCCTGCGACAGCTCCGCATCCGATTCGTACTTCGTCAGAGCGTCAAGAACTTTTTCCGCCTCGTTGTATTGCTTCAGGTGAATGTGCGCGTCACCCTGGTAGAAGTTTGCTTCAGCCGCGTAATCACCGTCTGGGAAGCGCGTCGTCAGCTCACCGGAATACTTAATGGCATCCTTCCACTCTTCGGCCTCAATATTGATACCAACCAGACGAAACAGCGACTCTTCCTGTACACGCCTGTCTGACTTCTCATCGTTCGCCAGCTTGAGGAATTCGGTCCTGGCTTCTTCGCTGTTGCCATTGATCAATTCACTTTCCGCCAGGCTGTAGCGAGCATTATCGACCAGGTCGCTTTCCGGGTGGGTGGCAATCAGCTCGCGATAGACGGCGTCCGACCGGTCGAACTGTTCGGCCCTGTACAGCATCATGGCCCATTCGTCGAACAGCTTGTCGTGTTCAGCGACATCAGGAAAGGCGGCGACGACTGCCGCATAAGCCTGGTCCCCGTCGGCAGTCTTCTTAAGTTCGAACTGAGCTCGAGCGGCTTCGATGCCGGACAGAAACGCCTGATTTGCCGGCTGGTGGTTCCGGAAGCCTTCGTCGAAGGCCGTCGCGGCGGCTTCAAGATCTCCTGCGGCGTACAGAGACTGGCCCAGCAGGAAGGCCGCGTCGGGAGCCAGGGCATGCTTCGGATACTCGACGCCGAAATCCCGACAGAGCTGCTCGGCTTTGGCAAACTCGCCGTTCTTATGCTGGCACCATGCCAGTCCATACAAACCATTCGCGTGATAGGGCGAGTCTTTCCCCGGCGCGATCATTGCCTCGTAAAGTTTGATGGCGAGTGTCCAGTGTTTGCTGTCTTCGGCGCTCTGAGCGACTGCGAGCAGCGTCTGCGAAACGAGCGGGCTTTCAGGGTGTTCATTGATGAGTCGATTCAGGGCGGCATCGGCGCCCGCCCAGTCTTCGCCCAATGCTCCGCTCATGGCCAGGCTGCTGTAGGCCTGAGCGCGAAGTTCTCCCTTGAGCTGTGTATCGAGGTAACGCTGCGCGGCGAGCACGGCACGCGCGATGTCTCCCGTTTCACGGGTAAGCTGCGAATACAGAATCAACGACTGCGGGAGCCCACGCTGCGGGTCCTCGATGACGGCCTCGGCCAACGGGCGAATGGCATCCACAGCTCCCTGAGTGTTCCCCAGACTTTGCCGCACGAGAGCAAGCTGATAACTCGCTTCGTCCAAAGTCGCCTGCTGGCGGCTCGAACTGAGAACCGATTGATAAATCTGTTCGGCCCGAGCCAGTTCATCCGGCCGGCCACCCAGACGCAGGAACTGTCCACGCTGCAGGTTGTGTGACAGGCGAATGCCGCTGGTTGAATAGTCCTGATCGAATCGGTCCAGAAGCAGGCCGGCTTCTTTGAGATGTGTCGCACGCTGATCTCCCTTCGCCGTCCGAGCCTTCCGCATCAGGCACTCGGCAGCGAAGTAGAGGCTGTGGTCCGCATACCGCCCGCGCGGCCAGCGATCAACGACTTCCAGAAACCGACGTTCTGCCTGATCGAGATCGCCGGATCGATATTCACTGTCCGCCAGTTGATAAATGATGGACTCCGACAGTGGATCGTCTCCAGCGATCTTCGCCACGCCTTCGAGCACATCAGCGGCGCCTGTCTGGTCGCCCAGCGCTTTCGTCGACAGGCCTTTCCAGTAGCCCGCGGTGATCCGTTGCTTCGGATCGGACTCGGCTTGGTCGAACAGCAGCATGGCTGCCCGAAATTCGCCAATCTGATAGTTCGCGAATCCGCAATTCAGGCGTGCCACCGAGACCAGATCACTGGTTGCGAACTTTGACTCGACGAGTTTGTATTCAACGATGGACTCGGCGTACTTACTCGCTCCAAACAGCAGATTGGCGACGCCAAGCTGAGCCGCGTCGGCGCGAGAGGCTTTCTCGTCGGCAGACACCTCGCGGTACAGCTTGATCGCTTCGTCGGTCTGGCCGAGTGCTTCGCTCGTTTGCGCCAGACCAAAGCGGGCCTCCGATGCCATTCGTCCAGTCAGAGCTTTCCGCAGATTGACGGCGGCCTCGCGGTACTGCTTCGTCTGCCGCTGGGCATCACCCAGATAGGCCCAGGCGAAGTCGCGAAAAGACTCTTCCGGATGCTTCTTCAGTGCCGCGTCGAACTCGGTAATGGCAGCGTCCAGATCGCCCAACTGATAACTGCATTCGGCAATCCGATAGGTCGCGTGCGGGACTTCCGGGTGCTTGGCATTCTTTGTCACGAAAGAACGCAAAGTCGTTCGCGCATCGGCGTGCTTCTGGAGCTGAAGTTGGGACATGCCCAGGTAATAGGTCCCCAGCGGCACCTGAGCGTCCTTCGGATGCTTGACCAGGAATTGCCGGAATGCGAACTCAGCCAGAGACCAGCGTTTGTCCTGAAAGAGCCCCCGGGCTGTCTTGAGTTCATCTGCCGCGTCGTCTGCCACAACGTACGCGCCGCTCGCCAGGCTGCCACAAACGGCAGTGACGAGGAATGCCATACGCAGTTGCGGAAGGTCTTGAAGAAACCGACTCATTGTTCTCTCTCCTGCCGGAATGCCGCTCATCGGTCCGGTTCGTCAGCATGGTACCTGCCGCGAAATCCGTGCGTAAAGAACAGCGACGCGACGCTCGCGCCGGATTCCCACGCAACGACATGAATTAGCACGAGATCCGACGGCCGATCGCTGCGTAATCGAGAGCCTGGCACGCGCCGGGGAACAGTTGTTGGCATCCGGTTCGGAAGTCCTCACAATGTTCGGGTCGGCTCCCGCTGGCTCGAACTGTCGACTCCAAATCTGCCATCGCAATTCAGGGCACAGGTGTACGAGGACACGACTCATGAACCACTGGTCAAAGCTCAATCAGCGTCGACAGATTATCGCGGTGGTGGCCGCTCTCGTGGTGACCTGGGGTACGGTCGAGGCGTTCGCCTGGCTGATCAGGCCCTCTCAGGAAGTCCTTTCGACCGAGGGGCGCGAACTGTTCGTCCACGAGTGGCAGCCCGACGACCCGCTGGCCGGTGAAGGCGACGGACTGGGTCCGGTCTTCAATCAGAATTCGTGTGTGGCCTGCCACTTCGTTGGCGGAGTCGGCGGAGCTGGTGAAAACAGGCACAACGTGACGGCGTTCACAGTCCTGCCGAACCGCAACGACAAGAACATGCACGGCGGCGTGATTCACGCCAGCGCCACCATCGATCGACTGCTGGAAACACAGGAGACTCTCACTCGGCTGTTTCCCATCATTCCTCAGGGGACCAAAGTCATCGGTGGTTGTCAGGTGCGGTTCGAAGACTTTGATCCGGTCCAGATCGAGACGATCAATACACCGGCGCTGTTCGGAGCGGGCTTGATTGATGAAATCTCCGGCTGGTCGATTCGCAGTCAGGCCTGGGGCCATGGCGTGCGTTCCGTCGGACAGGAACTCGCCGGCAAATTCGACGGATCGATGGGCAAAGTTCATGTCCTGCCGGATGGGCGCATCGGCAAGTTCGGCTGGAAGGCTCAGTTCGCAACACTCAAGGAGTTCGTCGCGACGGCGTGTGCTGTGGAGGTCGGACTGTCAAACTCGTACCGTCGCCAGGATGCGCCGGGCGAGCATGTTCCCGACGCGGATGCTGAACTGGATATGACTTCGCGGCAGTTGGATAGCCTGGTCACGTTTTGCCGCCTGCTCGACCGGCCGACCCAACAGTTTCCCGAGTCCCTCGACGAACGCGTGCTGGCGTACCGCGGAAAAGAGCTGTTCACGTCTATCGGCTGCACCGACTGTCACGTCCCGAATCTGAGCGGGATCGAAGGCATCTACAGCGACCTGTGCCTCTACAACATCGCCGCCCCGGACGACCCAGGTTATTTCCGTGAACTGGAGATTCCCCTGCCGAACAATGTTCCGGCCCTCAACGAATGGAAGACGCCGCCGTTGTGGGGAGTCGCCGACTCGGCTCCGTACATGCACGACGGCTCAGCCGCGACACTTGCGGATGCGATCGCAGCTCACCATGGCGAAGCCCGACACGTGGCGAAGCGATTCAGGAAGGAACTGGACGATGACGGCCGCAGGGCCATCATCGAGTTCCTTAAGACGCTGAAAGCTCCGCGCGCCGACGAGTCGTGATGGTCGCGAGTTGAAAGAGTTTAGGATCGTTCGATCATTTAGTGTCGCCTTTCGCTCCGCGAAAGTGCGTTCTTTCGCGGAGCGAAAGACGACACTTAATTCAAGGGCGATGCTTACGAACCGGATGCTGGTGGCTTGATCGGCACTTCGGTCAACCACTGCAGCAATACGCGTCCGACTTTGGAGAGACTGGCGGCGGAACACGCACTCGCGGTGTCCCGTGTTGTATGCCAGTACGGATAGTCAAAGTCGATGATGTCACAGGTCGGGATCTTCGCGATCTCGTTCAGCGCCAAGTGGTCATCCCGGACTTCGTATTTGGGTTCCCCGACGAACTCCTTCACGCCCATTCGTTTCGCGGTGGCCCAGACGCTGCGTGTGACATTGGGGGCCATGTTCAGGCTGTTTTTCTCGACGTAAATCGCCAGTTGTTTGTCCGCAATCATGTCGACCAGCACCCCGCACACATACCGAAAGTTCTTCGGCGGAGTGTCGCGATACCATTTGGAGAAGTACTCCGAGCCGAGAAAGTACTTGTCTCCCTGCTGGTAAACGAGTTCCTCGCCGTCAAAGAAAATGAAGTCGACACCATACCTGGGCTGGATCGACTTCATGTGGTGAGCCATTTCCATGAACAGGGCAACGCCACTGGCCCCGTCGTTGGCTCCGATGAACTTCCCTTTGGGGCGAAACCGGTCTCGGTCCGGGAACGGCCGCGTGTCGTAGTGGCAACACAACAGGACACGATCTCGCGCCGTCGGATTCCAGGAAACGACCAGATTGGTCATCCGAACCGGGTTCCCGGTTTGCGGATGCGCCACGTTGAATCGTTGGGCCCGCACGTCACCACCAAGCTTGCGGAAATGCTCGATGATCAACTGCTGCTGCAGAAGCATGCCCTCGGTTCCACTGACACGCGGGCCGATCCGGCAAATCTCTTCGAGGTACCCGTACGCGCGTCGCGGGTTGATCCTGACCGGCAATTCCTGAGCGGACGCGTTCGCCGCTATGCAGCACACCGCGAGCAGACATACGACAACGCGTTTCAGAGGCTCGTCAGGAATCACTGAAAACTCACGATTACGCGTTCCGCGGTTGCGTCTGAGCATGCTGAATCCGTTGCCGCAGGGACTGGTTCTCTTCAAGCAGTTCGGTCGGTAGCTTGGCACCGAATTTCATCAGGAATTCTTCGCGCTGGTCGACCTCTTTGTACCAGTCGTCGGGATTCACCGCGAGGAGTTCGTTGATCGCTTCCGGCGTCCAGCCAAATCCACCGACCTCAAGTGACTGCGGAGTCGGAGTCATGCCGATCGGTGTTGCGACGGAACCGCCTCGATTGCGAACACGGTCCACGATCCATTTCAGAACGCGCATGTTCTCGCGATACCCCGGCCACAGAAACTGACCGTCGGCGTCCTTACGGAACCAGTTGACGTGATAAACGCGCGGCATCTGAGCATCCTCGCGGCGCCCCATCTCCAGCCAGTGCTGCCAGTAATCGGCCATGTGGTAGCCGCAAAACGGCAGCATGGCCATGGGGTCGTAACGCAACTGTCCGACCTGTCCCGCTGCTGCCGCGGTTTTCTCGCTGGTCAACGTTGCACCAAGGTAGGTGCCGTGCTGCCAGTTGAAGGCTTCGTAGACCAGCGGCATCGTCGTGGAACGTCGTCCCCCAAAGATGATTGCACTGATCGGAACACCTTCCGGGTTCTCCCACTCCGGCGAGATACACGGGCACTGACTGGCCGGGACCGTGAATCGACTGTTGGGGTGGGCGGCCGGAGTTGAACTCTGCGGCGTCCAGGGCTGACCGGTCCAGTCCGTGCAGGTATCAGGCGGATCACCGTCCATGCCCTCCCACCAGACAGATCTATCGTCCGTCAGCGCGACGTTCGTAAACAACGCGTTCGAATGTAGCGTCCGCATGGCATTCGGATTGGTCTCCGTGCTCGTTCCAGGAGCCACACCGAAAAACCCGGCTTCCGGGTTGATGGCGTACAGTCGCCCGTCCTCGCCGAATTTCAGCCATGCGATGTCGTCGCCGATGGTCTCCACCTTCCAGCCCGAAGCGAGGTCGGGGTCGGGCGGAACCAGCATCGACAGATTGGTCTTACCACACGCGGACGGAAACGCGCCCGCGATGTAGGTTGTCACGCCGTCAGGGCTGGTCACGCCCAGAATCATCATGTGCTCGGCGAGCCAGCCTTCATTCCTGGCCGCCACACTCGCCAGTCGCAGCGCATGGCATTTCTTCCCCAGCAGTGCGTTGCCCCCGTAATTGGAACTGAAGCTCATGATGAGCTGGTCTTCGGGGAAGTGGCAGATGTAGCGCTGCTCTGGATCGAGCGTGCCGACACTGTGCATGCCTTTGACGAACTTGGTGTGATGCCGGAATTCGTCGAGTGCCACGCTGCCCATGCGGGTCATGATCCGCATGTTGGCGACCACAAAGGGACTGTCCGTGACCATCACACCGACCTGAGCCAGATTGCTGCCGGGCGGGCCCATCAGGTACGGAATGACGTACATCACCTTTCCCTGCATACAGCCGTCGAACAGCCGATCCATCTGCTCGCGCATGTAGACCGGGTCCATCCAGTTGTTGCTGGGACCGGCGTCTGATTCGTTGCGGCTGCAGATAAACGTCCTGTCTTCGACACGCGCCACATCGTTCGGATTACTGCGGGCATAAAACGAATTCGGATGCCTGTCTTCGTCAAGCGGCAGCAGCGAACCGTCGCGAGTCATCAGCTCACAGAGTTTTGAGTACTCCTCATCGGAACCCGTACACCAGTGAACGATGTCCGGTTTCGTGAGTCGCGCGACGGTATCAACCCATTCCACCACGTCACGATTGAGTGGAGCATGAGCGGAAGCGGTAGCCTGAGTTTCCGAACCCTGCATGGCGGTCCCTGCCTCGCTGAGAAGATGGTTCGTGTCGAAAAGAACCCGTGCCGGACGACGGGTTCCCGCAAGCCGGGGATTCTGAACGCGAGCGTGCATCGAGGCAACATGAGATTCCACGACGCCCACCGGCGATTGTCATCGATCGACTACGGACTCCCGCGTTCCTGCAGCATGAGCTCCGCCAAACAGAGAGCTCTCACGTGAGAAATCAAACGGAGTCCGCGATTCCGTCGATTCTGTTCGCGTTCCGGCGACTCTCGGACATACTGCCGCAGGTAAGGCGCACGAATCGAGAGGACTCATCATGGCGGATCATGTTCTGGCTCTGGACCAGGGAACGACATCCAGTCGGGCGATTGTGTTTGGACACGACGGTCGGTCCGTTGCGACGGCCCAGAAGGAGTTTCCACAGATATTCCCGCAACCCGGGCACGTCGAGCACGATCCCGAGGCGATCTGGGAAAGCCAGTTGGCGACCGCAAAACGGGCCCTGGCCGATTCCGGTCTGCAAGCCGCCGACATCGCGGGCATTGGGATCACCAATCAGCGTGAGACGACCGTGCTCTGGGAACGCGACAGCGGACGGCCCGTCGCAAACGCGATCGTCTGGCAAAGTCGAGTGACCGCCGGCATGTGTGACCGACTCAAACAGGAAGGACACGCCGAGACGTTTCGGCGAAAAACCGGTCTGGTTCTCGACGCCTATTTTTCCGGCACGAAAATCAGCTACCTGCTGGACCAGATCGACGGTCTGCGATCTCGCGCTGAGCGGGGCGAGATTCTGTTCGGGACTGTCGACTCATTCCTCACATGGCGATTGTCCGGCGGTCGGCTGCATGTGACAGACTTCAGCAACGCCAGTCGCACGCTGCTGTTCAACATCCGCACGTTGGAGTGGGATGACGAACTGCTCGGCATTCTGAATGTGCCCAGGGCGATGCTGCCGGAGGTGCGGCCGTCGAGCGAAATCTACGGCGAGACGGATCCCTCTCTGTTCGGTGCCGCCATACCGATTGCCGGCATTGCGGGCGACCAGCAGGCGGCGACATTCGGGCAGGGATGTTTCGACGTCGGACAGGTCAAGAATACATACGGCACGGGCTGCTTCCTGCTGATGAACACCGGCACGACTCCGGTCGAGTCAAACAACGGTCTCCTGACGACGATCGGCTGGAGCCTGAACGGGGAAGTCACATACTGTCTGGAGGGATCAGTGTTTGTTGCCGGAGCCGTCGTTCAGTGGCTACGTGATGGCCTGCAGTTCTTTGAAGACGCTTCGCAAATCGAAGCGCTGGCCAGCGAAGTTGATGGAACTGACGGCGTCTATCTGGTCCCGGCTTTCGTTGGCCTGGGGGCTCCCTACTGGAATCCGAATGCGCGGGGCACCATTGTCGGCCTGTCACGTGGGACGACGCGGGCCCATATTGCCCGCGCGGCAGTCGAAGCCATTGCGTATCAGACGCGCGACGTCCTGGAAGCCATGCAGCAGGATGCAAGTGAACGACTCGACGTGCTGCGCGTCGATGGTGGAGCATGTGCCAATGGTCTGCTCATGCAGTTTCAGGCCGATCAACTGGGGGTGTCCGTGCAACGACCCGTCGTGCAGGAGACGACGGCGCTCGGAGCCGCGTACCTCGCCGGACTGGCGACTGGTGTATGGAGCGATCAGGCCGACATCACCGGCAACTGGCAACTTGATGCCGAGTTCCAGCCGGCTAGCGACCGGAAACAACCGGATGCACTCTACGCCGACTGGAAGCGGGCGGTAGAACGATCGCTCGACTGGGTCCAATGAACGGCGTGCCCGGCGCTACTCCACGCCCGGAACGGGAAATGAGCGTGCGAATCCGCGGACCTCTTCCCTGACACCGGACACGATGTCGTGATTGTCCGAGTTACGCAGGACTTCAAGAATCCAGTCACCGACACGCCGCATGTCGTCCTCTTTCATACCGCGTGTCGTCAGCGCGGCCGTACCGATGCGGATACCACTGGGATCGAACGGAGACCGTTCGTCGTAGGGGATCATGTTCTTATTAACTGTGATTCCGGCGCGTTCGAGTGCCTGTTCGGCAATTTTGCCGGTCAGGTCGATTTTCGTCATGTCGCACAGCATCAGATGATTGTCCGTGCCTCCCGAAGAGATCGAGATGTCGCCACTCAGTAGGACCTCAGCGAGGGCCTGGGCGTTGGAGACAACCTGACGCGCGTAGTCCTTGAATTCCGGCTTGCTGGCCTCACCAAAACAGACGGCTTTGGCCGCCACGATGTGACACAGTGGGCCGCCCTGCATCCCGGGAAACACAGTCTTGTCGATGCCTTTCGCGTGCTCCTCGCGACACAGCACGAATCCCGAACGGGGCCCGCGGAGTGTTTTGTGCGAAGTTGAAGTCACAAAGTCAGCGACCTCGACGGGATTGTTGTGGACACCGCCAGCGACAAGACCTGCGTAGTGAGCCATGTCGACCATGAACAAGGCGCCGACCTCTTTCGCGATCTCTGCGAATTTCGCGTGATCAATTTCGCGCGGATAGGCACTCGCGCCGGCGACAATCAGCTTCGGCTTGTGCTCGCGAGCCAGCACCGCGACCTGGTCGAAATCGATGCGATGGTCGTCTTCTCGAACTCCGTAGGGCACAACGTTGTAAAGCTTGCCGGAAAAATTGACGGGCGAACCATGCGTCAGGTGCCCGCCGTGCGCAAGGTTCATCGCCAGGTAAGTGTCACCGGGATCCAGGACCGTCAGATAGACCGCCATGTTGGCCTGAGACCCGGCGTGTGACTGGACGTTGGCGTGCTCTGCCCCGAACAGTTCGCACACGCGTTCGCGGGCGAGTTCTTCGATGACGTCGACGTTTTCACAACCACCGTAGTAGCGGCGATCCGGATAGCCCTCGGCGTATTTGTTCGTCAGCACAGTGCCCGCCGCTTCCATGACGGCCGCGCTGGTGTAATTCTCTGAGGCGATGAGTTCCAGACCGTCACGCTGACGCGTCTGCTCGTTCTGAATGGCAGCCCAGATATCGGGATCGTTGTCGTGCAGAGTACTCATGGATCGACGTCCGTAGATGGGACCGGTCTGGCTGGGTTGTTCAGGGCGGCTTTATAGTTCCGCCCTGCAACAGAGGCCACTCAGCTCTGGAGTGCGGTGATGCATCACCGCTTTCCATGAGTGGCGAAGCCGCTTTTCCATTTTCGTGTAGACCAGCGTTTCGAGTGAATGGAAGGAAGGCGGCTTCGCCGCAAAGGAAAGCGACGATGCATCGTCGCACTGGTCGCTTGTTTGAAGAATCAGTGAAAGACCACTCATGCGGGACTGCGTGATCATCGGAGGCGGCCACAACGGACTGGTGTGCGCCTTCGAGCTGGCTCGGGCCGGCTGGGACGTGCTGGTGCTCGAACGCCGATCGGTCGTCGGTGGCTGTGCTGTGACTGAGGAACTCTGGCCAGGCTACCGAGTTTCGACCGCGTCCTACGTCGTGAGCCTGCTGCTGCCCGAGATCGAATCGCGGATGGAACTGAACCGGCACGGGTACCGAGTCCTGCCGCGTGTGCCGTCGTCATTCACGCCGCTGGAGGATGGGCGGTATCTGCTTCTGGGGCCGGATGAGGCGGAAAATCGGCGCGAGATTTCCAAGTTCTCACAGCGCGATGCCGAGGCGTATCCGCGATACAACCGCCTGCTGGAACGAGTGGCCGAATGTCTCGAACCGGTGCTGAGCAAAACACCCCCGGATCTACTGCCACTGCCCCGCGAATGGCGTGACGTGCCGATCGGAAAAAAATTGCGGGATCTGCGTGGTGGAGCGTCACTGTTTCACGCGCTGAAGAAGCTGGGAAACGACCTGCCTGAAGCGATCGAACTACTGACCGGAGCGGCGCGACCGATTCTGGAACGCTGGTTTGAATCGGATGTGTTGCGGGCCACGCTGGCGACCGACGCCGTGATCGGGACGTTTCAGCCGATTTCCGCGCCGGGGACGGCGTATGTCCTGATGCATCACGTGATGGGTTCAGCCGGTGGTGCTCGCGGGGTGTGGGGTTACGTCGAAGGCGGCATGGGCGGATTGACTCAGGCGATGGCCGCGGCCTGTCGGGAGGTGGGTGTTGAGATTCGAACCGAATGCGAAGTCGCCTCAATCCCTGTTGTCGACGGTCGCGTCGCAAGTGTGATCCTTGCGGATGGCGAGGAGATTCGGGCAAAGCGCGTCGCGTCGAACGTCGACGCCCGACTGACGTTTGAACGCTTCATCGCAGCGGACGACTTGCCGGAACCATTCCTCCAGGCCGTGCAGCGAATTGACTATGCCAGCGCGAGTATGAAGATCAACCTGGCCGTCAGCGAACTGCCCGACTTCACATGCCTACCGGGAAACGCGGAAGCGGGTCCACAGCATCGCGGCACAATTCACATCGGCTGCACGACCGACTATCTCGAACGAGCGTACGACGACGCAAAATACGGCCGCCCATCACAGCGACCCATCGTCGAGATGACGATTCCAACGTCCGTCGATCGCACGTTGACTCCGGACGGGCATCACATCCTGTCCCTGTTCGTGCAGTACGCGCCGTACGAACTCGCGGAGGGCCTGCACTGGGACACACTGAAGGACGAAGTCGCGGACCACTGCATTGCCGAGATCGCGCGATACGCCCCCAACGTCCCGGCTTCAATTCTGCATCGCCAAGTGTTGTCACCGCTCGACCTGGAACGAACATTCGGCCTGACGGGCGGGAACATCTTCCAGGGAGCCATGCCACTCCACCAACTGTTCAGCCTGCGTCCCGTAGCGGGCTGGAGCGATTATCGAACGCCAGTCGGTGGACTCTACTTATGCGGCAGCGCCGCCCACCCCGGCGGCGGCGTCATGGGCGCCTGCGGTCGAAACGCCGCCGTCGAAATGCTGCGGGATGGAATTCGATGAAGTCCTCCGCCCGGGCCGCAGGGCGCGGCCTCAATGCCAGATGAAGGCAGCGGAGCAGGTCGCGCGCTGTTCGAGAAACGCCAGCAGCGGAACGATCCAGCCGTATACCAGTTTCTTTGATCTGACGACGCCGGCTTTAGATCGTCTTCGTTAAAACTAATAGATTCGTATTTCGAAATCTTCAGCAGTCTTCTATCGTCCGCGCGAAGAGCATGCCGCTTGCTGTGAAGTCAGACAGAGCGGCGGCGAGAGGAATGGATTCCAGGGAGAACGCGATGGATCGACTGATCTCGCGATTTGTGACAACGCGCGACGCACGAAGGAACGACTTTGTCTTTGACCTGCCAGAGTGCTGGTGGAACCGCCCCTACGAATATGCCTGTGCGGCCGAGTTTGCCGACCGCGACGCGACCGTGCTCGACGCGGCCTGTGGAATTGAACATCCCCTGAAGTTCTATCTCGCAAAGATGTGCCAGGCCTGTCACGCGTGTGACATCGACCAGAGAATTCTGGATCAGTCCGAGATGAGATCGTTGATCCGGGCAGGCTTCGGCCGAATCTACCACATGACAAGTCTTCGAGCCACAAACTCCCGACGTTCGTTACTCAGTGGCCTCTTTGAAAGACATCCCGTGGCCAGACGCAACGTTCGATCGCGTCTTCTGCATCTCCGTCCTGGAACACCTCAAGGATCGATTCAACAAGTGGCCATTCCTCAGGCACGTTCGACCGTTACCGCCGTTCGTTCGCGAGGACATTTACGAGACACTCCTGGAGTTTCGGCGAGTCCTCGCCCCGGGCGGTCTCATTGTGCTGGCGTTTGACTTCCCTCGCATCAATCCCCGTTATCTGTGTGACGCCATTCGCCGCGCGGGACTTCGATTCGCAAATGACGTCGACTTGGAACGACCAGCGAAGGCGATCTACTCGGCCGAGCACCGTCTGCACTGTTTCCGTGCCGTGCTCTGCCACGAGGTCACAGCACCACAGCTCGCTCCAGGCACAGGGCTTCAGCGTCCACATAACTACGAAGTAGTTAGCACATGAATTGCAGCGATTCATTAGAACGGAGCGGCAGTGATCCTCATGACAGCAGAAATCTCCAGGCGCCCCGTTCGGCTGATCCTGACTACGAATAAATTAGCAGGGTTCCGCATTTCCCGTGGAATGGAGCAACGATTGGCATGAATCGTGGTGCTTGTCCGCTGGTGATGATCGCGGCGTTCATCCTCGAAGCGTGGCTGCCATCGGCAGTCGCACAGAGGACGATCGCGACGTCGAATCCTGGCGCGGTGGCGAACGCTGCCGCCGATCGGACGGCCGTCTACCGCATGCACATCGACTTGGACACGGACGCCTCACGAGTTGCCGTTCGCCAGTTGGTCCGCTGGACAAATCCCGGGCCGAAAGCGACAGACCGAATGCTGTTTCATGTGGTGCCAAATCATCGCCCCAATGCGAAACAGCTCGAAGTTTACGAACGCACGGTCGAGTCGCTTCGGTTGAACCCGCGGACTTCAATTGACCGAGTGGGAAGACGCTTTCATCTGACGTCACTGACTCTCGACGGAAGAGACCTCGAAACGTCAATCGACGCGGTGGCCGACACGCACCTCCACGTGGCCCTCGGTCGAACCGTGCAGCCGAGCGAATCCATCGAAGTTCAGCTCGACTACTGGATCGATCTACCTCCGCTGCAGGGACGAGTTGGGCAGTTCCGCGGAGTGACGAATCTCCTCAACTGGTATCCGGTGCTGGCCGTGTTCGGCGAGAAAGGCTGGGATGCGACTCCGTTCGTCGGTTGGCATCAACCGTGGCACGTTGAGGTTGGCCACTACGACGTGACTCTGACGTTGCCAGTCGGCCAGCGAGTCGCCAGCGGCGGCCGTGTCGTCAGTCGAACGCAGGATCAGCACGGCCGTCAGGGGCTGAAGATTCAAGGGCGCAGTCTGCGGGACTTCACAATCGTGGCCAGCGACCGGTTCGAAGTTTACGAATCCGCGTTCGACGGTATTCCGATTCGGGTGCTCGCGTTTCCTGAGGATCAGGGGAATGCACGCCTGGCGCTGCAGATCGCGACGGAATCAATCCGTCGATTCTCACAGTGGTTTGGTCGTTATCCGTACCGCGAATTTGAACTCGTCGAGTCATACTTCGGTTGGAACGGCAACGAGTCGTCGGGCCTGGTGATGATCGACCAGCGCATTCTCGATGCGCCTCGCCGAGCAGGCCGATATGTCGAGCACCTGGTGACTCACGAAATCTGTCACCAGTGGTGGTACTCCGCGGTCGGCACGGACGGCTTTCGTGAACCGTTCATGGATGAATCGATCGTGACGTGGCTGACCCGCGTCGCCATTGAAGACAAGTACGGTGCGAACGCGGAGGTGTTGTCCCTGCCAGGTTCCGGCATCTGTCAGCTTCCGAACATTCCTTATCGAACGCTCGTCCACAGCGGCTTCGATCTGTACCGCGACCGCGGCGGGACAACGCCAACTGATACGCCGCTCGATGCACTCGGCCACGTCCACAACCTGTTCTTTCTGGTTTACGACCGCGGCGCCCGAGTCGTCGGCATGATTCAGAACCGGCTCGGCCGCGAGCGGTTCCTGGCATTCCTGAGGCACATCTACCAGCGCTACCGATTTCGGATCGTGCATCTCTCCGACTTTCAGCGAGAGCTGGAAGACTTCACTGGCGAGAGCTGGGACGAGTTCTTTGATGGCTGGCTGCGAACGTCCGGTGTGACCGACTGGGCCATCACAAGTGTGAAGACTCACCAGCACGCCAATGAGCATCACACAACTGTGTTGATCGATCAGCACGGTGAGATTGCCGAGCCGGTCGACGTACAGCTCCGCACAGCGGATGGGAAGCTGCAGCGTTTGCGATTGAATCCTCAGCAGGTATTCGCTGGCTCATCCGCCTCGTGGATAGAGCGCGATGAGTCGCAACAGTGGCGACTCACTTTTACGTCGGATGCGAAACCGAAGCAGGTCGAAATCGACCCCGACGGAAGTGTTCTCGACGGCTACCCATTCAACAATCGGTGGAAACAGGAACCGTCCATTCGTTTCAGCCCGCTGTTCACACCGATCGACGAAGCCCCGATTGTTCATCCGATCGATCGGCCGTCGATCGTCTTCGGTCCGAACATTGACATGGAGTCACGCATTGGACTGCGTGCGGCATTGATTCGCGGAAACGACTATCGCATCTCGCCGTTTCTGGCCTACACGTTCGAACCCAACTACGAGCACTTCTCCGCCGGAGTCGACGCGATCTTCTACAACGTACCCGCTCCAAACTGGCAGATCGGAGCCCGCTACGAGCACGCTCTATTTACAAACCTCGATAACGATCCAGGCAGTCAGACGCGGCTCTATCTGAGAAAAGTGCTGGCCTATACAACAAGCCTCGTCTACCCGAATCTCAGTTATTTTGATTTCTACTTCCGGGGCGGTGACAACTTCTTTCCGGACGAGGACACAACGACGCCGACCGATCCACGCGTTGAAGACTACCGAGACGTCCGAGCCTTCGGAGTTTCCTTTCATGCTGACACCCGGCTGCCGTATTGGAACCCGGATACGGGCTGGTTGTTTGACGCCGAATACGAACACGGATTCCGCGAGTTTGGCGACGGACAGGCCTACGATCGCATTCAGGGTCAGGGTTCGATCGTGCAGCGCCTGCCCGATGGTCTCGGGTGGCTTTCGGAAACGAAACTCGCCGGCCAGCTTGGTGCCGGCTACGGATTTCCGAATAACGGCGAGCACTTTCGATTCGGCGGACCGGGCCGATTCCGAGGACTGCATTCCAACCGGCTCGAAGGCAACGCCTTCTGGATCGCGTCCGCAGAGTGGCGTTATCCGATTCTCCAGGACCTCGACTACGAAGTTGCCGACAACTTCGCGGCGCTGCGATCCGTCTTCGGAGCCGTCTTCTACGACTGCGGCGAGTCCTACCTCTTCGATCGCTCGACCGGTTTCGAGCAGGCCCTCGGGACCGGCCTCTACTTCGAAGTTCCACTTCTCAGCTTCGTCGAGAATCTGACGTTTCGCCTGGAGTACGGTCGCTGCCTGGACCGAGGTTCGGACGCCTTCTGGTTCGGACTTTACCGAGCATTCTAACCAAACACGCCCCAAAATCTGACCGACAAGGATGTCACATGGCCCATTCCGAACAATTCACTTTCGTCGAAACAGTACGCCAATTCCTGCCGCACTATTTCCGGAACAGTCGAGTTCTGGAGGTCGGAAGCTGGGGTGCCAACGGAAGCGTGCGACCGCTCTTTGAAAACCGTGACTACACCGGAGTCGACATTGCCGCTGGTCCGGGTGTCGACGTTGTCTGTCCCGGTCAGGTTTTGAATCATCCTGCCGCATCCTACGAAGCGGTGATTTCGTGCGAATGCTTCGAGCACAATCCGTGCTGGCACGAGACGTTTCTCAACATGGTCCGCATGTTGAAGGCTGGCTGTCTATGCATCGTCTCGTGTGCCTCGATGGGACGAAGCGAACACGGAACGTGTCGCATGGGGGCGACCGCGTCACTCACCGCGGAGACCGATCACAGTGGTGACTACTACCGGAATCTCCTGGAATGCGACTTCACACGCCGCTTTCATCCCGGCGAGTTTTTCGACTCGTCATTCCTTCACGACAATATCTACCGGAAAGACCTCTACTTCGTCGGACATCGCCGCGTGGCAATGCTCCGTTAAACGGCGAGGTCGTACAGCGTGTCTACGCCCTGCATCGTGCTGAGTATCTGACGCCAGAAGCCGTGCTGGCTGGCGAGACGGCGGGCGTACAGCAGGTTGGCTTCTTCGGCAGTCACTTCGCGATTGCCCGCTTCGTATTCGTCGTGGTCGTGGTTCCCGAGTTCCCCCAGCGGTGCGACGAACGCACGGGTCACGTGGGTGTCCGGTCCATACACATACACGCTCGACCCCAGCCATCCCAGTAGTCAACGTTGACGAAGCACTACTTCGCTTGTGGCGGTTCACCCACGGATCGCAGCAGCGAGAACTGTGCTTCGTTGTATGAGACAACCGCACGCAGGTAGCGACGCCGGGCTGTCACCAGACTGTTGATCGCCTGCTGCGCTTCGATCGGTCGCAATTCACCGCCTTCGATGCCTGCCAGATTCAATGGCAACGCATCCTCGGCCGATTTGAGCTGCGCGGCAGCCGCGTCGATCTGTGCCCGGCGATGTCGGACTCGCGCATGTGCCTGGGCGATCTCGACGGCCACCTGATCCTGGAACGACTCCAAAGTCAGACTTGCCTGCCGCTGCTGGCTCTCGCGTTCCGCGAGCATGGCGGCGTTTCCGAATCCCAGATTTCGAACCTCCCACACCGCCAGAGCATCGATGTCGACGCGGTCCTGCAGATTGCTGAATTCGCTGTCCGCTCCGCCGGCAAATCCGCCAGCACTCATTCCCGCCTGAAGATTCGGGAGCCACGGCCGAAGTTGTTCCTGGCGGGTTCGCTGAACAGCCGCATTGGCGAGAGCACGCTGCCGCAGCAGTTCCGGTCGATAGTTCATGCCCTGAGACAACAGTTCGCTCAACGGCACGTCCGCGGCCACGATCTCGAGGGGAACGGGTTGCGCGTCCGTCGCGTACAGCGTTGTTTCGACGGGCAGACGAAGCAATCGGGCCAGCTCGGCCGACGCGACATCTCGTTGTTCTTCGGCTTCGGATTTCCGCCGCCTCTGTTCTGACAGGTCTGCATCGGCCCGAAGCGCATCTGCTTCCAGGCCTGCCCCGGCATTAGCAAACTCCCGCGTCAGCCTGGCCAGTTTCTGTGAGTGCTCAATCGCTTCGTTCGCGATCGCAACACTCGACTGGGCTTCCTGCAGATCCAGCCACGCCACGGTGACTCGGTACAGCGTGTCGTTGTAGGCCGCGGAATGGTCAGCCTCTGACGCCACCTGGGTCTGCTGAGCTGCCAGCGGTTCAAACCAGGCATCAACGGGAGATAGATTGGCCACCATTCGAATAGGGCCACCCGCTCCACCCGCTAGTGGACCGCCGCCGAGGACAGGGCCGCCACCCACAAACACTGACTGGCGATCCACCTCAACGACACTTCCATCCGTTGCCTGAATCTTACCCGTGTGACTGTTGAATCCGACCCCTGCATTCAAGGACGGGAGCCACATCACCTCAGCGGCATTCAATTTCGAAATCGCTTCCTGAATCCGTTCACCAGCCAGGGCGATCTGCAGGTTGTTGCCGCCAGCCAGTTGCAACGCGGTAGTCAGATTCAATGGATACAGATCAGCATCCGCCGCTAACGATTCACCATCACCGCCAGTCGATTCGATTCGTTCAAGAGAGACGGTTTGAGCAACCGGGCCCACGTCAATCACGGCGGGAACGGTGTACTCTGTTTCTGTGCCCGGAACGAGCGGAACTCTGCTTGATGATGGGCGCCAGCCAGCTTGTTGGATCACCTGAGGCTCGGGAGTTGCGATGGTCGCATTCTGCGACACGACAGTCTTCTGCGGTGATCGGTAGGCCGAAATGCTCGGAACAGTTTGGGGTGAGGCTGGCGGAGCAGCTTCTGCGACAGGCGATGCGGTGGCGGCCGATCCCGTGTGCATATCGACGGCAAACGAGCCCGAACCGGTCTGCATCGAGAACCGACAGCCGGTCAGAGCCAGTACGCTCAGGCACAGGGTCGCGGTTGAAGTGATACGCATCATTGGTCGCCGTCGTTAGTTTGTAGTAACTGCCGTTTGTAGTAACCGCATTTATGCGGTTGAACCGTAAAGCTCGAAACCGAGTCGCAACGTGAGTCGGATATATCCGGCTACTACGAACTCCCGGCTACGAATCCTTCGGGATCCACACCGCGTTCGTTGCATCGACCTTCTGACCGTCGCTCAACTGGCCTCCACCAGACCGAACAACCCGATCGCCCTTATTCAGCCCCGAGGCAATGCCCACGACATTGCCGTCCTCGTAGTTCACTGTGAGAACTCTCTTTTTGACCGTATCGCCTTCCACCACGAAGACGTATTTCTCTGCTCCAGAGATCACCAGTGCCGACGATGGGACCACCGGGTTGTCCTCAAGTTTCGCCAGCGTGATTGTGACGTAGCCGTAATAGCCCGGTCGCAGTTTCCCTTCTGCATTGGACAGGTCCACTTCCACTCGCAGCATTCGCGACGCTGGATTCAACCCCGCGGAGAACCGGGAGACCTTGCCTTCAAACGATTCCCCCGGCAACACACTTACGCGGTCCAGCACGGCCATGTCATCCAGTCCAAGCAGAGCGACTCGGCTCATGGGAACATCAAGACGCACGCGGACATTATCCACACGTGCCACCTGCAACACCGGCTTCGCGGCACTGTTCCCGTCCGCGGACTGGATAAAGTCACCCGGGTCGGCCATCCGCTTTATGACAGCTCCATCGAAAGGGGCGACGATATAGGCATACTTCGACATCGTCTCGACATAGGCGAATTCGGCGTCGGCCACTTCCAGCCCGGCGTCCGCTATCGACTGATCTTCTTTAGCGGTTGTCTGATGAGCGGCCGCTGCGGCGACCATTGCCTGCGCCGAATTCACGCGGGCATTGGCAGTACCGATTGCCGCATTCGCGGCATCCAACGCAAACTTCGCGGCATCGACCAGTTCCTGACGTACGGAACCAGCGAGTCCGCTTAAACGCTTGAAGTCGGCGTCGGCCTTGTGCATCAACGCCTGTTTCTCTTTCAGCTCTGCATTCGTTTCCGCCAGCATGGCTGTGGCGCTGGTGACTTGCGATGTCGCTTCAGTAATCGCCGCCGCCGCACGTCGCTGGCTGGCTGCGGCCTGCTTCTGTAGAGCCTGTTTTTGTTTCAATTGTTGAAGCACTTCGGGGATGTAGAGTTGAGCCAGGACATCCCCACGCTTCACGGTGTCCCCCAGATCCACATCGATCTTTGCCAGATACCCGCCGACCTTGGCATACAGGTCCGCTGTTTCGAATCCTTCCACGGAACCGGCCACCACGACGTCTTCCGTCAGGTCGACTGCCGGCACGGTGATCGTTTCGACACGCGCGGTACTGGCGTCGGCGGAGTTTGCGTCGGTCATGACATTGGCCTGACCACATCCGCTGACCGCAAACGTCAGCAGACCGCACGCCAGAAATGATCCGGCGACCGCTACAGGATAGTAGACGCGACTCATCAGTCAGTCCCCTTACGCCGAAGGCGTTATTACTCACTCGCCAGTTGGCTCTCAGGCCGTTTGACGATTGCATACAGACACGGCACAACGAATTTTGGTAGCAACGTCGCCGCGATCACCGCGCCAACAATCGTGAGCGCCAATGGTCGATCCGCGTCGCCGCCAGCGAAGCCAACTGCCATCGGCAGCAGTGCCAGAATCGTTGTGACCGACGTCATCAGGATGGGCCGGAAACGAACGATCGCCGCTTCGTAGACAGCCTCTTCCGGAGTACTGCCTTCGCGAACTTTGTGGTCTGCGAAGTCCAGAAGAACGATTGAGTATTCCACAACGATTCCGGCCATCATGATGATGCCCATCAGCGTCTGGATGTTGAGGTTCGTTCCGGTCAGCCACAGAATCCACGCGACGCCAACGAGTCCCAGTGGGATCGTCACCATCACAACCCACGGAGTTGTGAATGATCGCATCAGCGCGACCATCGCCAGAAAGACCAGCACGGCCGCCAGGATCAATCCACCGACAAAGTCCCAGAACGCGCGACGCATGCTGCGGACTTCGCCCTGCATTTCGACCGTGTAGCCGCGTCCGGCGAAGTCGGGCCCGTTGACTCCGTACACCTGCGGTTCGGTGAGTCGGTGTGTGAGTTGATCAAACCAGCCGCCTGGCGGGACTTCGGTTTCCAGTTGCAACGGCGTGCTGGCTTCCAGTTTTCGTTCGATCGCTGAGCAGACGGAGCCCACGTCGTAACCAGGCAACACGTTGACGTAGATGTCGGTGACTCGTGTGATGTTGCGGTGATTGACCACGGCCGGCCGCGTTGTCTGCTCAATGGTGGCGACATTCTGCAGCGGAATGGACTGCGTGCTGCCTTCACCAGTGATCGGCACATAACGCAGCGTATCCAGCGAGTTGATGTCCTCTTCCGCGTACTGCACACCCAGGAAGTAGTGATTGCCGTTTTTCGGACTGATCCAGAACGCCGGTTCGAAATTGACCGAGCTGTTCGTCGCGCTGACGACATTCTTCATCACGTCGTCAACATTCAGTCCTTGATGTGCCGCCAGGACGCGATCGATGTTGACCTCCAGAGCGGGGTAGTCCGTTCGCTGAGCGATCCGCACGTCGGCCGTTCCCGGGACACTCGCGGCGGTATCGCGAACGTGTCGAGCAATCTCCTGCGCGGTCTCAAGGTTTGACCCGGCAATCTGGAAGTGAATCGGCGACGGCTCGCCCATGTTCAGGGCGGCAGTCAGCATTCCGCCCGTATCGAATGCAAAGTCGACCGAGCCGAACTCAGGATGATTGTTCAGCTTCTCCCGTAATGCAGTCACAACATCGAAGACACCGCGTCGGCCCGGCTTGTCCTTGAGCTGCACCAGCATGAACGTGTCCATGGGACCGTTATTTGGCGTGTAAGCCGCCGGCCAGTCCATCAGGACGCCGATGTTGGAAATCAGCATCTGGAGTTTCGAGTCGGGACGTTCTTCCAGACCGATGGCAAACCCGGGATCCGGATCGCCCAGTTCTTCGATGATCTCGCGTTCGACGCGTTTGACCATTTCCTCGGTGCGCTCGATACGCGTCCCGGACGGCATGCGCATGTAGATCGTGAACTGCCCGCTGTCGACCTGCGGGAACAGTTCGGTTCCCGTTTGAGTGAACAGAAACATCGAGCCCACGAAAATCACGAACGCAACCAACAACGTCAACCACTTGTGTCGCAGCGTGCTCTTGAGCATGCGGCTGTAAACGTTGATCACCGGCTGCAGCCAGCCGCCGTCATTCTCTTCGTCCGGGACGCCCTTGGCTGCCAGCATCCTTGCGGCACACACCGGCACGAAAAAGATGGCCACAAGGAAAGACGCCACAACTGCAAACGACACTGCCAGGGCAAGTGGCGTGAACAGGAAGCGCGCAATGCCCGACAGGAATACAATCGGGTAGAAGACGAGAATGAATGTCAGGGTCGACACGAAGATCGGCAGCGCCACTTCGCGTGTCCCGTTGATCGCCGCGTCTGTGACGGATTCGCCCTGTCGCGCGTGGCGCATGATGTTCTCGATCACCACGATCGACTGATCAATCAGAATGCCGACGGCGAGCGCCAGCCCGCCCAGAGTCATCGCGTTAATGGTATCGCCGGTGTAGAACAGGCCGATCAATGCGGCCAGCACTGACAGCGGAATTGACAGCAGAATGATGGCTGTGAGCCGCCAGCTTCTCAGAAACAGAATGACGATCAGTCCGGCGAACAGTGCTCCGAAGGACGCGGCGATGATCAGGCCGTCCACACTTTCACGCACGCCGGTCGATTGGTCCATCACGACCGACAGCACCAGGCTCTGCATCTTCGGATTGTCGGAGTTCATCTCCTTCAGCCGCGACAGAATGCGAGCCAGCCGTTCTTTGATCGAACCGACGATTTCGAGCGTGTTCTCACCCGGCTGGCGATAGATCGGAATGTAGACCTGTCGCGATCCGTTCGTCCGCACGATGTTCGACTGAATCTGCTTCGCATCCTTGACCGTGCCAATGTCGCCGATCAGTACGGGAGCACCATCGACCATCTTGATCGGCGCGTTGTTCAGTTTCTCAACGGCGTCGGGTATCGCGTTCGTGTAGAGCTGGAAGTCGAAGTCGCCCATCTTGGCGTTGCCGGCCGGGATAAGCACGTTCTGTTTGAGCAGTGCTTTCTGGACATCCAGCAGCGACAGCCCGCGCGCTTCCAGTTTGCCGCGATCCACGTAACACAGGATGCGTCGCAGCGTTCCACCATAGACAGCGGGCGCAATGACGCCGCGGATCGACTGCAGCCGATTGCGCAGCTCGTAATACGCGATGTCGTAGAGTTCCTTTTCGGTCATCTCCGGATGCGACACGCTGACCAGGCACAGCGGCACGGATGCGGTCGGGTCGAATGGCATGACCATCGGCGGGACCGTGCCCGGCGGCAGGTAGAACATGTCGCTGACCGCGTAGCTGGTCACCTGGCTCATGGCCGTGTCCAGTGAGATGTCTTCGCGGAAGAAGTCCTTCACGATGCACACGCCGAGCATCGCTTTCGCTTCCTGATGCTCGATGCCGACCGACTGCCCGGTCCATCGCTGCAAGCGGCTCATGATGTCCTTTTCCATCACCTCCGGCGGCATGCCGGGATAAAAGGTGACGATCTGGACAGCTGGCGTCTTGAAAATCGGCAGCAGGTCAGCCGGCAGTTTTCCCGCAGAGACAATTCCGACCACGAGGACGCCCAGTGCGACCACGATGACCAGATACGGGTTTCTCAATGCAGCACGAATCATCAGGCGGACTCCGCGTCCCTGCGGATCATTGGGATCAGTACCGATTCCGGGCGCACAGGCCCTGCAATCCCTACTCTCAGTAAAGTCGGTCGAATCGCTACAGATCGCCTGCTTTTCCAGGTCGGGCAGCGCAGATTTCCAGGCTGTGTGAGAATCGCGGTCGCGAAGGCCGACCAGGACTGCCAAACCTTTGCATTCTCCCCCAGAAGATGGAACATGCATTGACTGCCAATGCATTGACTCGCTATCTATTAGCCACGTGCCAATGAGAATGCTGCCAGCAGCGGCAGGAATCGGACGAGCGATAGCGACCCAGCCGAGTCATGGAGTACGAAGAATGGACGGCCTGAATCCGGAACTCATGCGAGGCAGCCTGGACCTGATGGTGCTCACAGCGCTGTCGGACGGTGCGAAGTACGGCTATTTGATTCAGCAGCAATTGCGCGAATCCAGCTCGGAAAAAGTAAGCCTGAAGGCCGGGACGCTGTACCCCATCCTGCATCGGCTGGAGAGCGATAGTCTGGTCAGTTGCCGCTGGGACGATTCAACGGGACGGCGTCGCAAGTGGTACGAACTGACCGCAGCGGGCCGGAAGCAGTTACAGAAACGAGTTGCGGAATGGCAGGACTATGTCGCCTGTCTGCAGCGGATCATCGCACCGGTCAGCGGAGTCGAGCCGCAGCCCGCGTAAATCGTCGGATCACGACACGGGAGCGAATCATGCCCGAACGCGAATTTGAACTGTATCTGTCGGTACTCAGTCGTTTGCTGCGACTGAGTCCTCAGCAGAAGGACTCCATTGCGGATGAACTCCGGGACCATCTGGAGGAACGCTTCGAGGCCCTCGTTCGGTCGGGTATCCCACGAGACGACGCGATCCGACAGGCGCTCGACGAGTTTGGTGACGCTGCCGGTCTGGCCGTCGACTTCACGGCCGTTTCAAAGAAACGAATCCGGAGACTGATGATGCGATCGACCGCTGCCGTTACTGCACTGGTCGCTGTCGTTGCCTTCTTCATGGCCGACTTCGCACCAGTTCAGCCGGGCGGGCCTGCGTTGCCCGGTCCGACGGTCGCATCGGCTCAGGAAGACAAGACGGATGCACCGGAATCCGTGTCGGAAGAAAAGCCCCAGCCCGAGGAAGCGCCGCCAGAACCGCTGGCGCGCATCTCTGGTCCACCGTTGTTGCCCCGGGAACTGGAATCATGGACTCAATTCGACTTCGTTGACGTGCCGCTGATCGATGTCGCTCAGTTCATTAGTCGGCAGCACGAGTACCCGGTTGTTGTGGATGAGCCGGCATTCGACGACATGGGGATTACAGCCGACATCCCGATCACAATTCGGATCGTAGATCCGCCGTCGCTGATTCAGGAGCTCGAAAAGGAGGACAGGTCCCCGGAGGAGCGAGAGGAGCTCCGCCTGACGTTCACGGACAGACTTGTCGCGTTGCATCAGGCGTTGGACTGGATGCTCCGACCACTCGACCTGAGCTGGTATGTAGAAGACGAGGTCTTACACATCACAACAATCCATGCAGAGGTGGGCCGACACATCGTGCGTTCGTACAACGCCCGAAGCCTGCTGCGATCGGGAATCACGGCGAATTCGCTGTCTCACACCGTGCAGACAATGACGGATGGGGACTGGGCCGTCGTTGACGGTACCGGCGGAACACTCTCACTGGTGGGCGAAGTGCTGTCGGTCAGGCACTCCTATCAAATGCAGCGTCAGGTCGAGTCGCTGCTTGCCGCGTTGTCACGCCACACACCCTGGCATTACGTCGCTTACCCGCAACGTCATCTCCACCAACTTGAAACGCTGGAAGTCAATGTTGAAGGGATCGACTTTGTCGATGCGCCCCTCACGGACGTCATCGAGTTTATGTCCGAGGTCAGGGGAAGCCCGATTCGGATCGATGCTCGCGGACTGGCGGACGAGGGAATCAGCGGAGACGAGCTGGTGACGCTGCGACTTCCAGGACGTCCCTTGAGCACGGCCCTTAAACTGGTTCTTAAGCCGTTGCAGCTTACGGTGATCGTCCAGCAGGGAACTTTGACAGTGACGACATTGTCCCTGGCTGAGTATGCAGCGGCGCTGCACACAGTTGTGTATGACGTTCGGGATCTTGAACAGTCGCGAATCGATGCTCTGGTAGAAGCGATCCAGAACACGACTGATCCCTGGGAGCGTACAGAAGGGTCCGGCGGAGACCTGCTCACCCCTGGCGGCGGACAACTGGTCGTGCGACATACCGACCGGGTTCATGATGAGATTCGCGAGCTGCTGCACGCGCAACGACAGCTGCTTGAGGGTGGCGGATTGGGCGGCGTTGTCCGGCCGTCGCAGACACAGGTCGAAACTCGTTTCTACCGCGTGCCAACCGAGTCGGCTCAGGACCTGATGTCCACGATTCCCGATCTGGTCGCTCCGGAAACCTGGATCAGCGAGAACGGACACCAGCCCACCGGCTCGATTCGCACAGTCGACGTTGGCAGTCGCGTCGTTGAACCTCCGCCCCCCGCCAGCAACGAACCGGACGAGAAGGCCGGTAGCAAGGTGAGCAGCCGACAACAGCGCACGTTCGTCAAGGAGACCGTTCTCATCATTCGCAATTCGCGGTCCGTGCATAGTCAGGTCGATGACCTCATGCACAACCTTGGATTGACGACGCGCGGTGTGTCACCGACGAAAGCAGCTCCGCAGACAGGCGGCGGATTCTTCTGAGAGTGGAGCTGGTTATGCCGGACGCGACTTATTGCCGTTTCATCATCGCGCTACGAATGATTTTGCGGTCGTCGTCCTTCTTCAGCTTCTCGCGTTTGTCGTGCAGCTTGCGGCCTTTTGCCAACGCGACTCGCACCTTGACTTTTCCCTTCGAGAAGTACACGTCCAGCGGCACCAGTGTGAATCCCTGTTGCTCGGCGGACTCGGCGAACTTGCTTAGCTCGCGACGATGGAGCAGTAATTTGCGCGGCCGTTTCGCCTCGTGATTCATGAGGTTGGCCTGTGGATACTCGCCGATGTCCGATCCGATCAGCCACAGTTCGCCATCGCGCATGCGCGCGTAGGCTTCGTCGATTGACATTTTCCCGTTGCGGATGCTTTTCACTTCGCTGCCAAGCAGCGCGACCCCACATTCGATTTCGTCGATCACGTCGTACTCGCGCCGAGCCTTGCGATTGCGACAGACGTGCTTCGAATTCGGGTCCGCAGGTTCCTGCTTCTTTTTCTTCTTGCCAGCCATGGTCAGATCAACGTCCAGCCGCGAAGCGGCGAAAGCCAATAGCCTCGGGCGTGAGTCCGAGGTTGAGGTAACAGGAATTCCAGAAGCCGACCCAAGGGTAACGCCGTTAATTGTTTTCACGCCCTCGTTCCCGGGCTCTGCCCGGGAACGCGATGATTTCGAGGCTCTGCCTCGCAGCGATGAACGTGAGGCTGAGCCTCACAGGCAGTGCGTTCCAAGGCAGAGCCTTGGAACGAGAATACCCAACGGCGTTGACGCAGGAAGAATCAGTCTGGCGTAGGGTGTGACAAGCGGAACGAACAGTTCATCTGGTGTGCCGGCGCGGGCGGTCTCGAATCGCTTGAATCTCAACATCTTTCGAAAATCCTCCGCGCCGGCACACCACGAACGGCCAATCGGCCCGCTTGTCACACCCTACTAAGATCAACGCGCCGGGCTCCAGATTGGGTCGATCATCTCGCCGTTTAGCCGAGTCCAGTCCGCAAGTAACTGGCTGACCCGTTCGGGTTCCGCGGCGGCCAGGTTGTTTGATTCGCTCACGTCGTCGGCCAGATTGTACAGCTCCCACGCGGCGTCCTGCTGCCCTCGCCGTTGTGGATTCCGGAGCAACTTCCAATCTCCGACGCGGATCGCCGTCTTCTGACTCAGTCGCCAGAACAGTTCCCTGTGCGGTGATCCCTGCTGATTGCCGGTCAGAAACGGCAACAGATCGACGCCGTCGATGGGCCGATTCGCGGGAACCGGGTGTTTCGCGATCGCCGCTGCCGTCCCATAGACATCAAGCGAGATCACGGGTTCGTCATATTCGACACCGGTTGGGAGATGACCTGACCATTGCAGCATGAACGGAACCCGAATTCCGCCCTCGTAGACCTGCCCCTTGCCGCCGCGGAGCGGGGCGTTGCTTGAAGTCAGTTCACGAGTCGGCCCGCCATTGTCGCTGATGAAGAAGATCAGCGTGTTGTTCATCAGCGCCTGAGCTTTGAGCGTTTTCAGCACGGTTCCAACGCTGTCGTCCATGTTGGCCAGCATTGCGGCGAAAATGCGGCGATGGATGTCGTCGATGTGCTCGAATCGCTGCATGTACGCGTCGGCTCCCTGCAGCGGGCTGTGGACCGCGTTGTAGGCCAGATACAGAAAGAACGGCCGTTCGCTGTTTCGCTGGATGAAGTCGACCGCCTCGCGCGTCAGGGCGTCGGTTAGATACTCGGTTTCGACGACGGGCTGACCAGCTCGCAGGATTGGATTGTTCGCGTCGTAAGCGGGTTCGTCGTAACCCAGGTGAGTCGACAGCACGAGCTTGCCGTCGCGGCTGATCCAGCGTCCCTTGCCACCACCGGGCAGCGTGCGCCGGCGCAGCATCGTCGTCACGCCGTGGTACGGCGGCGGCACGAAGTAATGTCCCTCGTGCATGAACCCGAAGAACTCGTCAAACCCACGGCGATGCGGATGAAACTTCGGATGTCCACCCAGATGCCATTTGCCGATCAGTCCAGTCGCGTATCCCGCGTCATGCAGATGCTGAGCCAGCGTGATCTCGCTGCGAGGCAGACCTGCATCCGGATCTTCGTTGTGATGGCCGATCGGATTGAATTCGTATCCGAAGCGAGTCTGGTAACGCCCGGTCATGATCCCCGCACGAGACGCGCTGCAGTACGGAGCCGTGACGTACCCGCTGGTGAACCGGACGCCGTTCTTCGCGATGGAATCGATATGCGGCGTGGGGATTTCAGGACTCCCCTGACACCCGAGTTCTCCGTAACCCAGGTCATCGGCAAACAGCAGCACGATGTTTGGTTGCCGTGATTCGTCGGCGCATGCTGCTGAAACAACGAGCGTTGATGCCGCCACACACAAAATCAAAGACTTGGGCATACAGGCTCTCCGCAGTCAGTGGGTCATCGGGCCGCACAGGTTACGCGTAATCAACTCAACTTCAACTGGACGGTTGAGAGGCCGGCTCACTTGTACGTCGGTCGCCACTTCGCGACCTTGGCCGTTATTGAGGACAGAAGGACGCAAAGGTCAAGAAGAGAAAAGATGGAGCCGTTTTCGTGTCGCAATCGCAGGAGTCACATTTCGACGTCATCGTCATTGGCACCGGACCGGGCGGTGAAGGTGCCGCGATGGAAGCTGTCAAACAGGGACGTCGAGTTGCCGTTGTCGAGCGTCTCCCGCAGATCGGGGGCAACTGCACGCACCTGGGAACCATCCCGAGTAAGTCGCTGCGGTCGGCGATCTTTCGGATGACCGAGGTGAACAGTAACCCGTTCTTCCGCGAAGCCGGCGTCTCGATCCATCTTGGATTGCGGGACCTGCGTCGAAGCGCTGCCAGCGTCATCAGTCGACAAGTCGAGATGCGTCAGAGTTTTTACGACCGCAACGGCGTCGACGTCATTCGCGGTGACGCTGCTTTCGACAGTGCGCAGTCAATCACAGTGACGCGTCCCGATAATGCTTCGCCCGAACTTACGGCGGATGCGTTTGTGGTCGCGACTGGATCTCGTCCCTATCGACCGGACGACGTCGATTTTGATCATCCGCGTGTCTTCGACAGCGACACGATTCTGAATCTCGAAGAAACGCCGCGTTCGATGACGATTTATGGGGCGGGAGTCATCGGCTGCGAGTACGCGTCGATGTTCCGCAACCTGGACGTGAAACTGAATCTCGTCAACACGCGCAGCAAACTGCTGGAGTTCCTGGACGACGAGATCATCGACGCTCTCAGCTATCACATGCGTGACACCGGCGTCCGTCTGCGGCACGACGAAGTCTGCGAACGGATTGAACCGCTTGACGACTGTGTCATCCTGCATTTGAAGTCCGGTAAGCAACTCCGCAGTGATGTTCTGCTGTGGGCCAATGGACGCGCCGGTAACACCGATGCTCTTGGCCTCGATGCCGCCGGTCTGACCGTCGACAGGCGCGGGCAACTCAAGATCAACGAGAATTTTCAAACAGACGTCCCGCACATCTATGCCGTGGGAGACGTTGCCGGACCACCCGCACTTGCCAGCGCGGCGTACGTGCAGGGCCGTTTCGCCGCGAGGCATCTGTGCAAAGGCGATTGCGGGCAGTTTCGCATCGACCAGATACCAGCCGGCATCTACACAATGCCCGAAATCAGCTCACTGGGCTCCACCGAACGCGAACTCACCGAGGACAAGGTTCCCTACGAGGTCGGCCACTCGATGTTCAAGAACCTTGCCCGAGCCCAGATCGCGGGCCGTGCGGTCGGCATGCTGAAATTACTGTTCCACCGCGACACGCTGGAGATTCTGGGCATCCACTGCTTCGGCCCCAATGCATCGGAGATCATCCACATCGGCCAGGCCATCATGTCCCAGCCCGCGCCGCACAACTCGCTGCTGTACTTTATCAACACGACATTCAACTACCCGACAATGGCCGAGGCATATCGAGTTGCTGCGTTGAACGGCTACAACCGGCTGTGACTTCGCAGCTCATCGACCGCGAATGAACTGCACCAGCGAAGATGGATCGAACACATTGAGGTATCGCGCTGCGTCGTCCACTGGCGAAATCTCGTAATACGTTTCGACCAGATCGCCAGTGAAATTCCGTGCCGGTCGGATGTAGGGATCGCCGATTACGAGCGGAGCCAGCACCAGGTTTTCGAAAGGAATGCCCTGCTCGGGAACGTCGAGGTACGGGTAGTTCGGTCGATAGTCAAAGGCTGTCCCGGCCGTGCCGATGTGACCGTACGTCTTGCCTCGAACATAGTGAGCGCTGCTTCGCGTGTATTGTGACGCCCCGTATCCCGAGTAGGCGGGCCCCCAGGGACGCGGCGACGCCGGAACATCCTGAGCGAATGTCACGGCCGAGCTGCACAGAAGCAGGGCGAGAACTGCGGTGGTCTTTTTCATGGTGGCCGGACCTTTCGAAGTCGAGGACGAGACACAGGCAACGTGCTCTTTCCTCAGCAGCTTCGAAACCGGCGCGCAATGATCGCAACAGGAAGTTAATCAGACCGAACAACCGGCCGCGGTGTGGCACGAACGACACGTTGCATGACGATCGTCTGAATCAGAACGGGCGATGTGTTGACTGACGGCAACGCCGACGAAACTCTGAACTGCCAGAGCGGTCGAACGCGCGGGTCATTCGCCAACCGACGGGCACGCGCCATGTTGCAAAACGGCAACACGCCTGCGTCGCAAGCGCCGTTTGTAGCGACCGTTGTTCGTAGTAACCGCATTCATGCGGTTATTCTCACCGCGGCGCGCACTGTCCGGTCCACAATCAACCAGACAGCACAGTTGGCACTCATTTCCGAGTCGCAACAAACCGGATAAATCCGGTTACTACGAACTACAAACGGGCTTACTCTTCTTTCTTCGCCACTGCCCTCAGCGCGAGATTCGCGGCGTCCTGTACTTGAACGACCTCACTTTGTGCCGCTCCGATCAACGCCTGGTTCAGAGCGTCGTCTTCGATAGCGGCCACTGCCGCAATCTCTTTGACGGCCCGTGCAGCGCTCTCCTGTGACCGCCAGTCGCCCTTCGACAGGATCGTTGTCAGAAGTGGGACAGCCTTGGGATTCTGCAAAGCTCCCAGAACCCGGGCTCCGTACTGCCAGGAACCGGAGACTTCGCTAATTTCGGCGAACAGCGGGGCTTCTATCTTTGCTTTCAATTCCGGATTGGTGCGAGCGACCCGCGCGAGTGCGAAGGAAGACGCATCGCGCGCATTCAGAACGCTGTGGCTCAGCAGTCCGATCAGCGGCTGAATGGCCGCCTCCGACGGGTAGTACCCGGTTGCCCGAGCGGCGATCGCCGTCTTTCGCCAGTCGACCGGTTTTTCAAGTAATGGCTGCAGGATCGGTGAGACGGCCGCCAGTTCATCTTCGCTGGCCAGTGGAGCGAGTTGTTCCAGAGACTTACCGGCCGCCTGTCGGACGTTCGACGTGTCGTCACTGACACACTCGGCGATCGTCTCAATTGCACCGGTGAAACCACTGGCGCCAAGGAGTTTCACGGAATACGCCCGGGCGGACCATTCCTTCGGCTGTTCCATCGATTCGGTCAACGTCTTCGATGCGACGGCCGCCACGCGGGACGCAAACTGACGATCAACATTGCCGCCCCATTCCCGCATGATCCCGGCACGTGTCTTCAGCGACTCGGCCTTTTCGAGTTCCGTCAGCAGCAACGGATACAGTTCCGCTTGTCCGATGTGCTGATCCTTCCGCAGCCCGTTCAGAATGCGCCGTGCCTCGTTCGTGACATTGACCGTTCGGTCTCCGAGGTTGCGAATGACATAAGGCAGCGCTTCCTGATTTGACGGCCAGCCCCAGTTCCAGATTGTCCGCAGAGCATACGTCCGCATCCGCCACGATTCGTCGGTCTCGGAACCGTCCCCATGAGTGTCGGCCGCATTGAGCACGGCCGCTGTTGAGTCGGTGTTTCGAATGTGTTGAAAGAAATGGACGGCCGCGTTGGAGGCATTCAGAATTTCACTACCGAGCACTCCGGCAAGCTTCTCGTAGTCGTCAGGCTGCAGACGGGCACCCGCGCGAGCGGAGCGTTCGACTCCCTGCACAATCGCCTGTTGAATGCGCCAGTTTTCGGACGGCAGGCCGGCCAGTAGAAACTCGGCGTCTTCCGCTTTGGCGATCGTCGCCATTGCGCTGTGGACCGCGACGAGAACCGATTCCGAGGCGTCCGGTGCCTGTGCCTTCAGATAATCGCGTGCTGCGTCGACCGGCAGAATCTTCGCGATCGCCTTGCCTGCTTCGACGGCTGCCTCGATGTCCTTGTCATTCAGCGCCTCCTTGAGTGGTTCAACCGCTGCCTTTGCGCGGATGTTCCCGAGTGCGGTTGCTGTTTCTTTTCGCAGCAGGCCGCCCTGTTTCGCGTCGAGTTTCGTGATCAGTACCTCGATGACGGCATCACGGTCATCACGAGCCTTGCCTCCGGGAGAGAAGATGACGCCCAATGACTTCGCAGCACTGGCGGCCACCTTGACGCTGTCGGCCTGAAGATTCTTGAGCAGACGTGGAACAGGATCGATGTCCGTTCCGGCTTCCTGGGCCGGGCACAGACCTGCACTGCAAGTCGCGACTGTAAGCATTGCGATCGTGAGCTGTTTCGTAAGCATGCTGTCCCCTCGGATGCGTCTGTCGTGGTTGGCACCGCATTCAGGCGGTATTTATAGGTGACCTCTTCCCACGCCCCGTGACACTTGCTGAACTTCGTCGTTCGTGAGACTCTGGCGGACTCAGCGGAACGAGCCGCAGGTTGTCCGCGAATTCTGACCACGCGTCTATCGACATGAAAGTGACTCGCATGAACAACAGTCGCTGCTGGCTGACAACGATTCTGTTACTGGGGCTGGCTTCCAATCAGTGCCAGGTCGCGCTGGCCGAGGTTGGCGTTGGAGCAAAGCCGCTGAAGGAGGCGGAAGTCATTCTCGATGGCAGTCGCAAGATGCTGGATAAGAAGTGGACTTACTGGGAAGGCCCACGGTTTCAGTCATCGCTGCCGATCAAATGGAAGGTTGTGGACGATCCAATCGATGAGGGTAACGTCATCATGACCGACGATCCCGTCGCTGCCGGAGGGAAGTATGGGACCGCGGACATCGTTACGAAAAAGAAGTACCGCGACTTCCGGCTGCATGTCGAGTTTCTGGCCATGAAGAAAGGCGGCAACAGCGGTGTCTACCTGCAGAACCGCTACGAGATCCAGGTGCTCGATGGCGACACGTCAGCTCACGGCATGGGAGCGGTGATCAACGAGCGCGCGGCGCCGCCCGATCTGTATAACGGCACGGGAAAATGGAACGCCTACGACATCACGTTTCGGGCTGCGCGATTCAAAGACGGCAAGCGTGCTGAGACAGCGTTCGTGACGATGTACTTCAACGGAAAGAAGGCGCACTCGAACCAGAAGATCAACAAAGTCTGGGGCGGTCCGAATTCCGGGATCGATGGTGGCAATGACGGAGGCCGGGGCATCACGGATCGACCAGGCGGTCTGAAGCTGCAGTGCGAAGGTCACGATGTCCGCTACCGCAACATCTGGATCAAAGAACTCGACCTAGACAAGCCGGATACGGAATTCGAAGAGTAGAGCGGGTGGCCGGAAGTGATCACCAACGGAAAACCAAACTCTTGCGAGTTCGGCTATGACGTTCGCCTGCATATAAACACAAAAAACGAGCCGCAGGCCGTTGTCGGACTGGGGCTCGTTGATGTGACTGCCGCGTGATTCAGTTGGCTCCGAGGCAGCAGTCGCGACGCATCGTGACCTGATTGCCGCGGTCGTTGTATTCCACGGAACTCATGAAGTGATTCATCATGAGCAACCCACGACCACCCGGCCGCTGTGCATTCTGAGGCGTACGCGGGTCTGCGACTCGCTCGGCCCTGAATCCCGGACCTTCGTCTTCCACTTCGATCCAGACTTCGTTGCCGCAGAAACCGTAGGCCACGCGGACATGCCGGCTGGAGTCACCTCCGTTGCCGTGAAGAACCGCGTTCACCATCGCTTCGTGAATCCCATGGCGCAGCGCCAGTGATTCAGAACCGGACACGCCGCACGCTTCGACCCGTTCGACGAATCGTTCGACAACATCGTTAGCAACTTCGAGTCGGCTTGGAATGCGCAGTTCCCAGAAGCTCTCGCACATCAATTCGTGTCTGACGCTGGAGACCATTTCCCTCTCCCGTTTTGCTGTCTCTCGGATTGTTCCCCTGCGTCCGGGTTCCCCTGAGACCGGCCGCAGACAATTCCGAATCGGCTGTTACGTCCCTCGGCATTCGGCCTTAACCGTTTCACCCGGGATGCCCGTTCGGTTGCGGAGAACTCTACCCTTCGTCACGTCGTGAACGACCCGTAAAACGAGGCATACCCCTCAAACGAACGATGAGACGTTCGCTCTGTCAGGATTGTTCCGGTCAAATAAAAAATGACGCCCGGTCGGCCGAGTGACTGGCAGGGCGAGTTCGTCACTCGGCCGCCGGGGTCTGCTCACTCGTACCGGGATGACACCATCCCTCTTGCACTGATTCGGCCGAAAGGAAGCCCCACGTTAGCTCTTCATCCTGAATGTATTGTTTATGGAGACTGAGAGCCGTGGCGGCTTTGCTAAGTTCAACGCCCAGGTAAAACGCATGGCCCTCGGACAACGTGTCTGTCGCATCGGCACGCACACGTTTGAACAATTCGAGCGGTTCAGTGCCGCGCCAGTAACCATCACGGTTCATCACGTGCAGTTCACCACGCTCGGCGAAAATCCGGTAATTCGGATCCTTCAATTGAGCCGCGAGTGCCTGCAGCGTTTCGTCGCCTTGCTCGGTTATGCGCGAATCACGCAGCGCAACGAGACTCGAGTCAACATGCTTGGGCAACGCCTGATGCTGCACACTGTGATGGACCTGTCGACGCGCCAGATCGAATTCCCGCACGGACGATCGCGCCCAGTTGATGACTTCCGTTGTCAGGACACTTCTGATTCCCAGTTCTTCGCAGATGCCCGCCAGCAGGAAATTGACACCGGCGGAGTCGACTTCGGTTAGCTCGGTCAGGTTGCCGATTCCCATCATCATTTCAACGTCTGGCCAGCGGCGTCGGGCGTCGAAGTAGCGGCTCAGCGAGGTCGCAAATCCGAAACCGATCGGTTCAATGATGGGGTCGATGCGGTAGTGGGCATCGCATGCGTCGAGCTGTTCAACAATCGGCTCCAGACTATCGATCGAAAACGGTGCGTCAGGGATCGCCACCAGTTCTGCGTCGAGCTGTGTTGCCCATTCGATGTTGGACGTGTTGCAGCTCAACACCAGTTCCGCTCCGGCCGCGACAGACGCTTCGACCTCCGCGCGATCGAAGCTGTCGATGGAAATCCGCAGGCCGCGATCAACGAGCATGCGCGTCACTTCGCCAACGCGCGACCAGGATTCGCCGGGGATGCAGCCAATATCAATTAAGTCTGCTCCACTGCCGCGGAAGTGTTCGGCAAGTTCGACGATCTGCTGATCGCTCATCCGCGGTGCGTGATTGATCTCGGCCAGGATCTCGATCGAGTAGTTGCTCAAATCGATCGGCTCTTTGTCGGCCTGGCCGAAGAACTGTGGCAGATCAAACAGGCTCTTCGGGCCCAGTTCGAACCGCAGCCCGAATCTGTCTTCGAGCCGTGTCACTTCACCCAGGCACCAGCCCGGCAAAATGACACGGTCAAAGTGCTCACCAATTTCGAGTTGCCGGGCCAGCCAGTCCGTGTGCAGCAGCGCGGCGACGCTGATTTTTGTGACGTGAATGTCGCCGTCGAAGTCGACTTCTTCGGCGAGCTGGTCGACGACACGTCGCAGCGATTGCTCGGCCAGCCGGCCGGTCACAAACAGGATTCGCTCTTTGGGCATGTCCGGAATTGTAATCACCCGGGCCGTGTGCCGAGATCAGCTTCCGAGGGGTAGCCGAAGTCGCCAGACTTTGGCCGGACCTGGGGAGACCAAACTCTGGCGAGTTCGGCTACATCCATCAGTTCACGGCTGACAGAGCCCTAAGTTGCGACGCAATCCGCAGCCGGGAGTTGTTCAAACTCCTTTCGCACGGTGGCCGCCTTCTTCATGTCCGGGATGAGGTACGGGTGCTTGTACTGCTCGGAGCTCCCACCAATTTCGCTCTGCCTCATTTCCGCAAGGTGTTGCCAGGCACCGTAAGGAACCGAACGGGTGCGGATTTCAGCCAGCCGGCTTGTGGTTCGCTTCTCACCGTACTCACAGTTCGACTGACTGAGTCGAGACTCGACCTGTTCTGAAAAAGCGGTGAGTTGATGGCTGGCGGGCATGTCCGAGTTCTCGAACAGCAGCTCATACCGAGGAGGCTCGCCCCAGACCGGCACCATGGTGAAGCGGTCGGCACGGTGGTCAAATTCTGCCAGCGTCTCCTGCACCGCGCTGACGATTTGTGATTCGGACAGCTTCTCGCCCGTGATGCTGGAGATGTGGGCACCCTTGTGCAGGAACCGCAATACCGGCGTTGTCCCAGTGAAGCCAACGCAACGCACGACGTCGCAGATGTCGTAGCGATACAACCCCGACGACGTCGTCAGCAGAATGTAGTAATTGCGGTCCGGCTGCAGTTCGTGGGCTTCCAGCACGACAGGATCGGGCGTGTCGTACTCGTCCTCCGGAATGAACTCGAAATAGTGGGACGAGATGTCCAGCACGCCGTCGGGCGAGTTGCTATCAAACGGAATCGTCATCCGACCTTCGCTGGCCGACAGCCCGTGATCGCGGATCGCGGTGGATTGCCCGTAGTGCTCGCGGAGAGACGGCAGGTAAGCCGCACAGCTCCCGGCCGTCCAGACGGCGAGAAACTGCAACAGCGGCCAGAAGTCCTTCGGGCTGAGGTGCCCCGTTCGCTCAACACAGGCTTCCAGCTCCCGGGCGCGAACCGGGTTGCGCTTCGCAATCTGTCGTGACAGAGCTTTTGCGATCGGACCGGGCAGTCTGTCCTGGCAGTTCAGAGTGCCGTCGAAGACGTCTCGGATCAGTTGTTCTCGATTCTGCTCGGCGACCTGTGCCACACGGATCAGTGTGCTGGGATTGGCCGTCATGACCATCCCGATTTCCGGATCGGCCAGACCCAGTCGCAACGCGGTGTAGTACTTCGTATCGGGCTCAGCGATCTGCGAGATTGCAGCCGGCAACGTGTAGAGCATCCGAATCGCGCGCCGCTGCATGACGGCAACGAGGCCCGAGATGTTGCCACACGGTGTGCCGCCGTCCGTTCGAAACCGGTTGTAGTCGCCGGCGATGTAGAAGATCTTCAGCCGCTTCAGCAGCGGAAACTCATCAAACCCCTTGATGCCCCAGGCCTGCCAGCCGCGCCGATAGTCGTCGTAGAACCGCTGTGTCACCGGGATGAACTTGGAACCGGACGTCGTTCCGCTGCTCAGTGCAAACATCAGCAATGGGTTGTGGCTTCCCAGCAGGGCTCTGGAGTCACCCTGCCTCAACGACTCGATCGCGTCAGAGTAGAAATCATACTGCGTGACGGGCAGGCAGTTGCGAAGGTCCGTGACAGAACGTGCCCGATCCAAACCGTGCGCGGCAGCGAACCTGGAATCTCGATTCAGGTCCAGCAGGGAAGCTAACACCCTCGCCTGAGTCGCCTGGCAGTCCTGCAGACTCGCAAGGAACTTCGACCGATTATGCCGTAGATGCAATCGGACAAGCAGCCCGGCAGAAGATCGCAGATGACCGGAAATTGTCATGATGTCTTTGGCATTTCAGACAGGACCATCCCGGTGGGAGGCGTCTGCGTTTCTGGTTGGCGAGACTCGCGGAGTGCAAGAGTGGGGGAAAAAGGCAGGGCGATTCATTCTGCAGAGAATGGAGAAACCAGACAACCCGAGTCACTCCTCACTCGTGAGCCACAGCTTGCCGGGCACAGCTCGCGCCGATTCACGTGACAAACGAAAAAAGCCGGCAGCTCGAATACACGAACCACCGGCCTGGATGTCACGACGAAACCGCTGACTTTCATTCGACTGCTGCGTCCGCGCCTTCTTCTCCCTCTTCTTCCGTCTTCTTTTTCTTCTTCCGGCCGACATTCGTTTTCGGCACTAACGTCTTGGGCAAACCCAGCACGCTCTTGGATTCGTCCCAGCGATCCTCGTCCTTCAATTTCTCAATTCGCTCATCACGCTTCATTACATTGCGGGCCCGGGCCAGCCGGTTTCCACGTTTGAGGCTCTTGTCGATGCTCACGATACGCTCCAGTTTGCAAACCGACTTCCGAGTGGACTAGATCCGACGCGACGGAGAACTTCGGTACTTTCCGCGTCGCATTACCGCGACCAACCAGAAACGCAGTTTTCGATCGTGTCTGGTGTATCCTGCGGTCCGTCTGCGAAAGACGGCTCAGCCCGGCAACCGGCCGGGGAGCGAGGATTCTAGGCCTCAGTCGTTGTTGATTCAACTCGCTAATTATTGCTGGAAGTCTGACGGACGTCGCTGTTTGTCGGCGAAACCGGACAACGCAACGATGCTAAATGCGACATTTGTCGTTTTTCTCCTTGCGTAAAACGACGCGTGTCGTTTTAAATGTCATGTATGACTCAGAGCACAGAGAAGATACCGGACGCGGAACGCGATGTGCTGGTCTGCCTCACGCAGCTTGGCGAGGCCACGGTCAAAGAAATTCGCGCAGCGCTCCAGCCGGTCCGAAAGCTGGAAGCCTCGTCCGTGCTGACGCTGCTGAAGCGGCTCGAGTCACGCCAGCTTGTCACGCGTCGCAAGGCGGATAAGGGCAAGGCCTTCGTGTTTCGACCGACGCCCGAATCGGCTCGCGCGTACCGGCACCTGATGAAGGACCTGTTTCAGCGCGTCTTTGCCGGCGACACGCTGGCCTTCATGGCTTCGTTCTTTGAAACGCAGAAGCCGTCGCGGGACGAGATCGCGCAACTGCAGAATCTGCTGGACGGTTTGCGGGCCGATCAGGATCAGAAAGGGACGGACAGCAAATGAACGCTCTTAATTCGATGTCGACCACATGGAGTCACTGGATTGCCGCTGCCGGCTGGCAGGCGGCCCTCGTCGCGGCGGTGGCGTTTTTCATCGTGCTGCTGATCCGTCGACGAGCCAGTTCTCAACTGCGACATGCCGTGCTGCTGATTGTGCTGTTGAAGTTCGCGACGCCGCCGTTTGTGACGCTGCCGACCGGCGTCTTCTCACAGACGGAAGCGATCACGGAACAACTTGCGCCTGTACCGTTCACCGACTTCACCGAGTCAGAATCACAGCCGACTGAACCGAGCTCTGCCCTGTCGGACCTGACGGCGGCGACCGGTCCGGCCGCGAGTGATCCTCAGAGTGAACCAGCCAATGTCCCGGCGGCACAACCGGTGCCGGGACCAAAGCCGCACAGGCCGGAGGTCCGTCTGTGGCCGACGCTTCTGATGATCCTGCACGGTTGCGGTGTAGCGGTCTTCTCCACATTGCTTTTGCGGCGGTATCTCGACCTGCGGAGGATCGTTCTTCGTGGCGAAATCGTACAAGAGGAATCACTGCGGTCCGAAGTGGCGCGGATCGCCGCGAGTCTGCGAATGAACACGGTCCCACAGGTGCGTCTCTCAGACGATACGGACGCGCCGTTTGCGGTTGGGGCCATGCGCCCCGTCATCGTGCTGCCGCGAGACATCGTGACGCTGCTACAGCCGGAGCAACTGGCGATCGTGATCGCTCACGAACTGGCTCACGTACGGCGGCGTGATCTGCTGATCGGCTGGGGCGAAACGCTGGTCAGTCTGGTGTGGTGGTTTCATCCCGCCCTGTGGTGGCTGCGCAAGTCGCTGAGGCAGACGCGCGAAGACTGCTGCGATGACGTGCTGCTGGCCAACAATCTGGCCCAACCGGATCTGTACTGCCAGACGCTGATCGATGCGGCGGCCAGGCAGACGACCGCTGTGCTGGAACCGGTGGCTCTGGGTTTCGCTCACCGTGAACACGCGGCGGCGCGGCGGATTCGTCGACTCATGGATTCGGCTCTCTCGCGTAGCGATCGATTACGACGTCCGGCCATCGTGATGACGCTGCTGTTCGGACTGATTGTGCTTCCGGGCATGCGTCCCGAACGGCAGGACGTGTCGCCGACATCTCTCGAAGGTGTCTTCGGCCGGCGGAACCTGCCGTTCCAGATTGATGCCGACGAGGAAGCGGTTCTGGCCGAGTGTCAGAGCGTCGCTTTCGAGTATTTTCACACGCGCCGGGACGGGCCGGTATTTCTTGAGGACGCGGCACGCGATCGTCTGGAAGCAGTTCTCAAGCAGCGGCCCGGTTACTTCTATGCACAGTATCTACTGGGTTCATGGCACCGAATGAACGGCAACCTTGAGGAAGGCCGGCGTCTGACGGAACAGGCACTAAGAACAGCGCCGGCGGTGCTGACCCAGCGGTGTCACTTCGGAAACGATGATCCACTGGTCGGCGTTGAGATTCCCCGGATGGAAATCGAATGCAATCGCGTTCGCGACGCCGACGGGGCAATCAACCAGACCCTCAAACTGACATTCATCGGTCTCATCACAGATGCCAATGGTGAGATTCATATGCCGGTTTACGACACGGTCTACCGGCTTAGCTCGCGGTCCTACCCGGCTGGCTACGACACGGAATCGAAGTCGCTGGGCTTCTTCGAGACGAATGCGCGCATCGGCGTGATACCGCACGTACTGGTCTGGAAACGCTGGTCGCGGCCGCGCTATTTTACACGTGACGCCAGCGACGTCCCGAAACTGAGCGACGCCATCCGCACGGAATCGCGAACGCTCACCGCTGGCTCGAATACGTACGCGATTGAAACTGTCGCCCGCGCTCAGGCCGATGGCACGTTCACACTCGACGCTACCAGTCACGCAACCGCCCGGGCCGCCGCATCACACGAGGTTGTGGTGCTGCCCGACATTGAGAACGCCGCGTACGTCGATCACGGCATCATCCAACTGACGTCACCGGACAGCTCGCGATTCGACATCGCGTCGACGGACGTCCTCGACTCGCAGACAAAGATTCGCTTGCAGTCGTTTCAGTCTGGTGCCGGATTCCTGCAGCAGGGCGGGCGTGTGCACCTGATGTCGATGTGGCAACCGTTGCCGGGCGCAGTCGATCTGGTGATGGACGTGCACAATTACGGCGCGGGCGCATTCCGGCTGCCGATGGCACCTCAGGTCGGCGCCACGGTGAAGCGTCCCGGATTGACGCTCACAGTCACCCATATGATTGCCGGGCACCATGTCGGCTGGAGTTCGAGCACGGGCTTCCACGGCGAGCCACAGTCCGTTGCCTCGACGTCCGAATTGATGATCAACCTGAAAGGGAAGAGTCAGGAGCGAGTGTCGTTGTGGGTCGTGCTCAAAGACGGCCGAAGGCGAAACCTGAAGACCGGCGGCTGGCACTCGATCAACACGGGCGGAATGATTCTCGAGCGTATCTCTATTCCGCTCGACCAGATCGACCACTTCGAGGTGCTGCCGTACGTCGAACCGGAACGCATCTGCTTCGAAAACGTCCGACTGCCGGCACGTGCCGTCGCTCTCCAGCAAGCCATTCCTGACGTTGTCTTTCCGGTGGGTGGCAAGGCGGGCCATCAGACATCGAAGGCACTTGCACCGCTTGCGATCCGATGCGAGACGCTGCCTGGCAACCTTTACAAGGGTCTCGGATCTGGCACGCATGGTTTCGAGTTGCATGAACGTGCCGCAGGCGACCTGCAACCGGACGAATTCACGACAATCAAATGGTTCATAAACGCGCCCGTGGTCTGCGACTACGAAGTGAAATTCGTCCCCATGCCCACGAGCCCGCAGTCGACCGAGCCAGGTCTCGCAGGTGCGATGAGCGGACGCGGTGACTGGGGCCGCATCGGCGTCGAATGCCGAGGCATCCCGATCGACCAGGTCCAGGCCATCCGCGTGAGCATCCGACCGATGACTGTTGAATGACGGGACTGAGTGCTGATCGGCCTCACGGCGCCGGCCCTACGCGTGCTCAAACAGAGCCAGTGCGTCGCCGATGCTGTTGCGATGCACGAGCACGACAGCGCTGTCACCCGGGCGGAGTTGATCATCGGCGCCGGGGACTTTGACAAAGTCCTCTCGCACGATCGCGGCGACAAGGCAACCAGGCAGAGAGACGTCTTTGAGCGGTCCGCGTGTGACCGGTGCTCCCTCGACAATCTCGACTTCCCAGACCTCCGCCTCACCGCCAGAGATTCCGGAGCCGCCAATGATGACGCCGCCCTGCACCATCCCCAGCATTTGTCGGGCGGTCACCTCGCGCGGGCTGACTGCCACATCAATGCCGACCTTGGCCAGCACGTTGGCATAGTCCGGACGACGGACGACGGACAGAATGCGCGGGCAGCCGACCTCGCGGGCTTCGACGCCGCAGACAATATTATCTTCGTCGTGCCCCGTTGCAGCGACAAAGATATCGGCCTTGCCCACGCGGGCTTCCTGCATCTCGGATTGCCGCGTCACGTCCGCACGCAGAATTGTCGTATTCGGGAGCTTACCGGCGAGTTCCTCGCAGCGCGCCGGATCGGATTCCATTAGCACGGTATTAAACCGGCCCTTCTGCAGGATGAGCGCGAGGTTGTATCCAATCTCGCCACCGCCACCGATGATCACATTCAGCTTGGGAGGATGGCGATATTCGAACACGTCGTGTCGGACCTGGTCGATGGTCTCCTGCGTTCCGATCAGAGTGACGTGATCCTCAGCTTCGATAACGTCCATGCCGCCTGCGATGATGCATCGCGAGTCACTGGAGATCAGGCCGATCCGCACCTCTTTCGGGATCCTGAGATCTTTCAGTGGTACGCCGACAGCCTTCGAGCCTGCCGGAACGGCGATCTCCTGCACTTCAACTCCACCCCGTGCGAAGTTCTCGACGGCAAACAGACTGGGCATGCGGATCGCGCGGGCCAGTTCGAGTGCGGTCAAGTGTTCGAGGCTCAGCAGCCGATCGATGCCAAAGTGCCTGCGGTAGTCGAACGTGCTGGCGTCCAGATAAGCCGGATTGAAGACGCGGGCGACGCTGCGTCGTGCGCCCATGGCTTTGGCGAGACTCGCTCCAACCAGATTGATCTCATCTGTCGCCGTGACGGCCAGACACAGATCAGCACTCAACACGCCGGCTTGAAACAGCGTGATTGAATCGCAGGCCGAACCGCACAGCGTGCGCACATCCAGCCGTTCTTCGATCTGCTGCAACGCCGTCTGCGATGAGTCAACCAGGCAGACGTTGTGATTGTGAGCACACAACAGTTCGGCAATCGACGTCCCGACCGTGCCTGCCCCAAAGATGACGATGTTCATATGGCATGCCGAATTCGTGAAAAGCCGGCGCTAGTGTCGCGAGTTAGGCGTTCGTTCGAAATTCTAACCGGAAGCGTACGGAATGCAGGAGCAACAAAAAGAACCGCCCTGGATCCAATCCAGGGCGGCCTGAGTGAGTGACACCTGGTTCCAGCGCTCGTCCTTAAACGCAGCAGAACGGAACGACTCCCGGAGCATCCTTGCACCCGCTCAGAGTCGACCGTCAGTGACACCCAGATGCCCCGGTGCCAACTGCACTCGATCCGTCGAGTGTCTGAATCCGCATAGCCCGGTCAGCCAGCGGACGTACCCGATTCCGGGATCCCTTCCCGGTGAGTCAAAGTCCCGTGTCATTCGTAAGCCAGTGTTGCAATGTCGTCGAATTGCGGATTCAGCGATGCGACGTAGTCCTCCCAGTGCGCGGTGTCCCACAATTCAAGATGATCGTTGACCCCCAGAAGCACGACTTCGCGATCCAGCCCTGCGAAGCTCTTCAGCCGGTCTGGAATGCGAATGCGACCCTGAGAATCCACGTCGAGCCGCTCGGCCCGCGCGTAGAACAGTCGCATGAAGCCACGTATGTCGGCCTTCGCGCCTGACTTCTCGGAGTACCGCTGTGCCAGTCGTTCGAAAGACTCGGGCGTGTACAGAGTGAGAGATTTCTCGGTGCCCTGTGCGACGAACAACTCCCCGACACTCTGGCCGAGCGACTCGCGGACTCGCTTGGGTACGGCGAGCCGCCCCTTGTCGTCCAGCGATCTCGGCCAGGTTCCGGTCAGTGCCATTCATCACCCGTTATTCCCCGTCTTTCCACAATGCCCCACTTGGCTCCATTTAGGACCACAAGATAGTCGCGGGAATGATTTGGTCAAGCGCATCCATCAGCAATCTCACAGAATTCGTTGCTGCTGGAACCGGCGTCAGCGCAACGGCTTACGGCGCTGAATTCGGGGAAGGCCAATACAGTCAGAGGACAGTGGGAGATGTTGGGGTCCGGACGCGTACGGACACAAGATAGAGCGGATTTGGTTGCAGGCGACTGCCACCGATGGCGCAATAAAAAACACGGCTGACCGCAAGGCGCGGACATAGCCGTGTTCTGAGTTTGACCAAATTCTGAATCTGACCGCTGCGAGCGACTAACCGCGTTTGACGCGGTATCGCTCCAGCCATTCGATCACTTCTGATCGCCGATAGCGGTAGTCGCCACCGATCTTGAATGCTGGAAGCTGTTCCTTGTTAACCAGCTCCCAAATCTTCGTGCGAGACAAGCTCAAGAACTCCATGAGCTGGCGCGTCGTCATCAGCTCATCGTCCCAGTGGATCGTGCGTTTTGGTTTTTCCGGCTGCACTGGCGCTGCCGCTTTCTTCTCTTCCTCAGCAGTCACAATTTTCTCTGCAACTTCAGCAAGCTTGGAATCGGACATGATTCACTCCCTGACAGATTACTGTCATCCCGAGACCCGGAAGTCGTGTCCTGACCGCCTGAACTCCAACACGTCTGAAAGACTCGCCAGGAATTGAAATACCTGGCAAACTCGATTCGCAGACGGCATCGACCGAACATCACCTTGCGAGGGCGGTTTGCGACTCATTGCCCTGGCAACAACATTCGGACGTGAAAACATACGGAAGGCCAAATGAAGGCGCCACTGCACGACAAAAACTAAGTGGCGTATGTTCGCCAAAGGTTAGCTTTCTGAAACCAGGATTTACAGATCAGACGACTGGCAATATGCCCAACTGACAGGTTTTCAGCACTATTTGGTTGATAGACGGAGTGTGCCATCCCAGTCGGCAGGTGCCTGACGGTTGTTCTGCACGATCGGGATGGAGAGGAAATCCTGGGCTCGATCGCCGGCGGGCATGCTGTGCAGGCACTGCCACGCCTCCTCCCATTGCCCTGCGATAAAGTGCTTTACTCCACGTTCATACTGGTCTATGTGCGCATCCGTCAGCAGAGGGTACTGATCTTCGGGTGGCAGCAGTTCGCTGATGGTCACTGGCGTGTCCATCCCGACCGGCAGGACACGTCCCAGGCAACGGGTACGTCCTTCTGAACGAGACATCCCGTCCTGAACGAACGCGGCGCTGAGTTCGTCGAGCAGTACGGGTACCCGCAACTGACTGGTCATGGATTCCAGCCGACTGGCCAGATTGACGACCGGGCCGAACACCGTGATCTTGACCTGCTCACGCGTGCCAATTTTGCCTGCCACCGCGAGTCCGTGGGCTATTCCGATCCCCATACGGAAATCGGTGAGTGGGTGATCCGGGAGCGACGAGAACTCTTCGAATGCCGCCCGAATCCCCAAAGCCGCACGACAGGCGTCGACCGGAGCGGATGTTGACGCAAATGGCCAGCCCCAGAAGCCAAGGGCGGCGTCTCCCTGAAAGTCGCCTGTCACACCGCCGAATTCGAGAATCTGCTCTGTCATGACACCCAGCGCCTGACTCACGCGACTGAGCAGGCCGGTCAGGTCGTGGGCGAGACTTTCTGCCTGTCGACTGAAGCCTCGCAGGTCGCAGAACAGCACGGTCACTTCACACTCACGCGGTTCCAGGATCTCGGAGTTCAGATCATCGCCGAGCGCTTCCAGAATTGGTGGGGCAAAGAACTGACGCAGACCTGCCTGATGCCGCTCCAACGCACTGAGTCGACGCAGCGACGACACAATCTCTGCGACCAGTTCGGTAAAACGCACGTCAGACTCAAGCAGTGAATTGCGACCAGCCGCCGCGTCACTGACATTGGCTGGATCGAGTTGACCGGCCACATAAAGTCCGCAGCGTTCCCCGACGAAGGACACTGGTACACAGAATGCCCAGTTGAAGCCGGCGGTCGCCGTGTATTGCGGATTCTCACGGTCCGGTTCCCACACGTGCAGCACACTGCGTCCTTCCGCACGAACGGCTTCGCGGACCAGCCGAGTGCTGGGGCGGACGGCGCCTTGAGTTTCGTTGCGGCGATCCCAATGCAGCACGCCGATGCCGTCACCGTCGAGTGTGACGATGGCCACCGCCTCGGCCTGGGGAATTCCGGCCAGCAGCAGTTGGGCGATCCGCAGATAGAAATCAGCTTCCGTGCCGGTGTCGGAAATGACTTGAGGAAGATGCGTGAGCACTTCGATGCGTTTGTCGGCATCACTGAACTGGATGTGCTGCAACTGACCGGATTCGTAGCGGAATTCTTCGAGCACGCCATCGTGCTGTGGCGAGTCCTGAGTACTGCGGCTCACGATCCTGAAGACCGTTGAGCCAATCACGAAACTGTCGCCGCCCGTCACCAGAAACTGATCCGCCGGACTGCCAGCATGAAAAACGGGATTGGTGGCCGCCTCCAGCTTCTCGACCTGCACGTCATCGCCGTTGCTCGTGATTCGCACGTGCTGCCGCGACAGCCGCGATTCCCAGTCGATGCAGACATCCACACCGTCTTCGCGACCGGCAACAATCGCATTGCCGTCGTCGAGAGATTGCCGCAAGTGCTGGCCTGGTTCGGGACCAGACACGATCAGATCAAACATGACTTGTCAGTCGTCAAAGATGGCAAGTTCCGGATGCGACTCAACGAGCTGTAACACGCCAGACTCCGTGAGTCCTGTGTTGGCAGCGCTGAGGGTCTCCAAACCGCTAAGCCGGCTCAAGTGCATGACGCCCTCATTGGTGACATTCGTGTTGTCAATGTTGAGCGTCGTGAGGTTCGGAATTCGAGCAAGACTGGCGACACCAGCATCGTCAATCAAAGTACCGTCCAGGTTGACTTCGTGTAGCAGTTTCAGTGCCTGCAGACGTTCGAATCCGTGACCCCTGACCCGTGTATTGGCCAGTTGCAGAGATGACAACCCGGTCAATTCCGCCACGGATGGCAGGCACCCATCCGTTACTCCAGTCCCAGACAGATTGAGGTACTTGACGCTCCCAAGTTGAGACAACGACTCGACCAGCCGTTCGACGTCCTGATCCCTGGTCCGTGAGCCTTCCAGTTCAACATGAACGGCATCGCCCCAGCCGGTCATTCGGTCGAGAAGTGAAAAACGTTGCTGATTGACAGTCAGTCTGCCGCCCAGTGACACGACGTCCCGCGTTGTTCGCTGGACGAGCAGCAATCGCGGCACAACGCTGGTTGTTACGGCGATCGCGAGCAACGCGGACATTCCGATGACCCACCACCGCGGTCGCTGATAGCAGCGGAATCGAGCGTCGGCAGGTGGCGGAAGGTTCGAATTCTCGTGTTCCACAGTTTCAGAACCACACAGATTCGGCTGGTCGTGGCAATATCGCGTGGGCGGTTAATCAACGGCCGTCGCCCGTGGGACGCTTGTGGACGGCGGGCGCATCAAATGGGCAATTCCTGCCAGTCCAACAAAGGCCACCACGAGCCCGACGCCAATCCACGCGACCTTCGACCAGATCGCCCAGCCGGCACCGATAGTGGCCAGCGCACAGGCAATGCCCATCAGTACGTTCCAGATGACACGCTGATTGCCTTTTGGCAGATCATCGCCCAGCACGGCTCGATTATTCATCAGCAACAGGAACGTGAAGTAGGCGATCGGCAACAGCGTCATGCCGAAGATGCTGGTCGGGACAGCGAGCCAGAATGCCACCTTACCCCTCCAGACAAACGGACCGAGCACACCGATTGCCGGCAACAGACATCCGATTCGGTGGTACACGCCGCCCTGGGGCAGCCCAAACACTTCACAGAACGTAAAGCCCGAGATCAGCATCAGGATGGTGATCGTCGACAAGGCCATCGCCAGCACCCCGAATCCGAAGACATAGTTCGCAAAGTCATCACCGATCAAAGTTGCCAGCGATGCCGACAGATGTTTGGCATCGCGTTTGACGAGCATGGCCGCGATCCGCCGGTTGCCTTCCGGCATGCTCGCGGCCAGTTCTTCGACTCTTGCCGTCCGCGCGTCATCAACCAGGCCATCCAGGGCATCAGGCGTCTCCACTGTGATGGCCGCCGCCAGCAGGTCGATGTAGCGTCCTTTGAGCGTCGGGTCAGGCTGGACGATGGCTCCATTCACGTCGCGTTCACCAAGCAGGCCAGGCGCCGGCGTCGCGTGAAACCGATCCGCCGAAGCGATCACAACACATCCCGTCGCCAGGACAAAGGGAATCGCCATGCCCGTTGACAGGTCAAAGATCGACAGTCCTCGGAAGGACCGACCCCAACCCTTCTTCAGCAGCGAGTACGGGAACAGGAACGTCATATTGATGCCCACAGCCGTCGCGGCCGCGGTAATCATCACGTCGCGCTGCATGCTGACAATGTAGTTCGTCCAGTAATCACGAAACGCTCCGGTCGCTGCCAGAGTCGATTCGAATGCTGCGGCCGGCTGACTGAGCATACTGATGTCGGGAATGAACCCACCGGCGATCTGTCCAATCGAGACATTGCCATTGGCAAACAGCTTGACCACGACGCCGAAAAAGCTGAGCACAATCAACGCGACGACAATGCGCAGAGTGTTCTCGTAGACTTTCAGACCCTTCCCGCCACTGTCGTAAACCATCGTGATCAGTACGGCGATGGCCAGAATGACGAAGCAGACGATCCCCGTTGAATCGGCAAGTCCGGGGGCAAGGTTCTGTGTCACGGCCGCATTGGCCAGGCTGAATTGAGGCAGACACCACACGATGTTTGCCGCCAGCGTTGCGAGTGCCCATCCCCAGCCGAGCACCGGATTGACGTGTCGATTAATCAGTCCGAACGGTCGCTCGCCCGTGGACAGCGTGACATAGCCAATCGCTCCCAGCATGACGACGCCGAATGCCATCGCCAGAAGCTGCAGCCATAGCAGGCTGTATCCACCGATCATGCCCAGGAACAGGCTGCCAGCCAGCGAACCACCACCGAGCGTGATGGCGGACTGCAACCATCCCGGACCGGACAGCTTGACCCACGCCATCAGTTTGGCGCCGCCGCCCTGTGCGTTGGCGTCTTCAAGCATCTGGCGTTCACGATCGACACTAACGGCGGGCGTCGCAGCGGTCATACGGAATCTCCGCGGATTGGACGGCGGGAGGGAGGGAGGTTCAATCGAACCAGCAGGCGGGAAAATCAATGCCGCGTACGCTCGAAATGAAGTCGTTCAGCGAGCGTAGTCAACGCCTGGTGGCAGTACAACTCACAGCAGGCGGCCCGCATTTGAGCCCCGGTCTGCTTCACTTCACAACACTTCCGACGGGTACTCGCTGACCCCGTCCGAGCTGACCAGCAGCAGCCGATTGCACAGGGGATGGTCCATCCGGTCAAAGTCGGCGGCCACTTTTTGGCGTATCTCATCGATCATGTCGTCCGAGTGCATACTGACGGCAACAAAAAAGTCGCGGTTCGGAACACCCACCACAAACTCGCGACCCAGAATGTCCTGCACTGACGAGTGGAACGACCCGCTCAGCAGACGCGCCGTGTTGTACGTATCGGCCCGATGAGGCAGCAGCAGACGCGGGCCCTCTGGATCTCCCGTCAGCATGAATTCCATGGAGTTCTCTTCGAAGTACCCGTCGAGATTCTGCAGTGACAATTCGTGAAGTTCTTCAATCGAGACCGACCACTGCTCCAACAGATCGCTGCGGATATACCAGTACGACTCGCTCTCATCGACCACATACATGATCACCAGGCCCGCCACCCAGGGCTGAGCTGCGAAGTCGGAAAAGTGATCCTGCCAGACCGATTCCGGGTACAACATCGGCATGATGCGACCATGCACCTCATGCAGTTGCGGGTTCAGTCGGGACGGGCTCCAGTTCTGCACTTCCAGAAGTGTGTTCAAGGCTGACTCGACGATCTCGTCAAACTGGTTCGGCGAAGTTACGTAGGTCCGGTACAGATTCAGGAGGTTGACGATCGACTCACCCAGCCGCAGTTGCAGACGCTCATCGAGCTGCACATCGTGGTCGGGAAAACGCGCCTGCGCGACGGCCAGCACATGATCCGCGAACAGCGACGGTGGGTCGGCCAGCGGCACTGCAAACTGCAACGATTCCAGCATGATGCGGATGAGTGTGTCGGCTTCCGGATCAAAATCCGGAGCCTGCAGCGAAATCGCCAGGACACACAGCGAGTCGCTTCGGATCGCGCGGACGCGCCAGTGTCGCCATTCATTGCGGGTTACGGCCCGCTTCCACCACGGCGTCTCCGGGCCAAGCACCGCCTCGCCATGCAGCCCGATATTCTCGTACGCGATTTCGAGTGGTTCGACCTGCGTGACGTTTCGCCGGACCGGAAAGATCTCCTTGAGCGAAAGATTGTCCGCGTCGAGTTGTGCCGGACCATCCTCGAACCAGATGCAGTGAAGTGTCAGTGTGTTGACCCCGTCGGACGACGTCAGATGCAGAATCGTCCCGTCGATCTCACTTTCCCACCCAGGCGGATGCGAAAGCTCGAACCAGTTCGATGGACCGGTCGCCCGGTTCCAGTGCTCGGGGACATTTGTGGTCAGAGGAAGCCTCACTGGTTGCTCGTCTGGGAGAATCGTCGCGTCACTTTACTCTCCAGTCTGACGAAATCGGTACCTTCCGCACGTGCAGATACTCAAGTTTCGAGCCAGTTTCAGAATCTGCCGCATGTGACGCAGTTTCCTGTTGCCCGCCAGGCCATGTTCTGCCCCGGGAGCCTGACGCGACAGAATGGACGGCTCGACCTGCCGACCGGAATGACGACGCGACCTTGCAGCCACATTGTTTGGTGGCAACTCGGCGGGGTTCTGGCTAGACTCCTCGGCCCGCAGGACCGCCGTGGGGCGGGACTTTCATCAGGATTCGGAATTCAGATTCGCCATGCCACACAGACAAAATGCTAAGAAGGCTCTCCGTCAGAGCGACAAAATCCGCCTGCGTAACCGGTCGGAGCGATCTGCTCTGCGCACGCTGGTCAGGAAGTTTCAGGCGGCATTAGAGAATGCTGACGCATCCCCGGACGATCGCGAACAGTTGTTCCGACAGGTCACAAAGCGACTTGATCAGTCCGCAGCGAAGAACCTGATTCATCGTAATAAAGCATCACGAACCAAGTCCCGACTGTCGGCACGGCTCCGAGCCGCCAACACCGCGAATAGCTAAGTCGTTCGTGAGCTGACTACCAGACAAAAAACCGACGTCGAGGAAATGAGTTCCCGACGTCGGTTTTCTGCTGCGCGCTTCCCAGGTGTCGTCGTCAGTCTGGTTGATGAGTGAAACGTGGCGGCGTGTTACACTGGCGCTGAGCAGTCGACTGCTGGAATCGTTCAATACCGGCCTGCAATGCTAGAGGACTTCGAATGACGCTTGATCGAATTACCAGGGATCTAGAAGTCATGAACGGTCAACCCTGCATTCGTGGGATGCGACTGACTGTTCGGCGAGTGCTCGAGGCAATGTCCGCTTACCCGGACCGCGAGGAGCTGTTCGCCGAGTATCCGGAACTGGAAGAGGAAGACCTGAGTCAGGCACTCGCATTCGTAGCCGCCAGCCTTGATGACCGGCTCGTCGAGTTAACACTGAAATGATCAGGTTTCTTCTCGACCAGGGATTGCCCCGCACAACCGTCGCGAGACTGGCGGACCACGGTATCACTGCGGTCCATGTCGGCGAACTTGGAATGGCCACGGCGACGGACCAGGAGATCATTGACGAGGCGGTGAAACGTGATGCCGTCGTCGTGACTCTTGACTCCGACATTCACTCAATTCTTGCCGCAGCAGACGCCCGGCACCCTTCGGTAATCCGCATACGAATCGAAGGCCTGAAGGGTGACGCGGTCACAGACGTTCTTCAGCAGGTCGTCGCGTCCGCAGAGTCCGACCTCGAATCCGGGGCGGCCGTGAGCGTGACGGACCGTGGAATCCGAATCCACCACCTGCCACTCGCCTGAGCGGAGTCTCGGCACAAGTCGCCACAACAAACGCATACGTCGGTCAAGGCGTGTGTCAATGACTGTCGGGCTCGGGGTGTGCTGGCTGACGTCGCGGACCAGCCAGCCGATCGCACGCGTGTGGATCAGAATCTGGTGGACGAATCGTTCTGGCTGGCTCCGATCGAGGATCGCCGGGAACGCGGCGGTGAGCGGGCGGAAATCTCGACGCAGGTGAATCGGGCGAGCTATCTGCGTCTGCTGGGCTGGTCGGCACAGCTGTTTCATCCGCGGAAGTGCACGATGCCGCCGGAGGTTTCCTGCCATACAGTTCCTAACAATACCTGTCCTTGTTTTTTGGCAGTTTCGAAGGTTTCGACCTGCAACCCCACAGACGAGAAAAGTTGCCGAAGCGACGACCGTATCGGCTGCGGGAACGGGTGTGATCTCTCTGAGGCGACAACACGTGGGAGTTGTGAGTTGGAGTTCTTCGGCTTTTGCCGTGAGTTGAAGTGGTCTTGGAGAAAGCGGC